>NKPT01000150.1 GCA_002254845.1 Chloracidobacterium sp. CP2_5A
CCACATGACTTTCCAGCAGGGTGAGCGCTGTGTTGGTGCCGTCAATGAACAGGGCGGCTCCAGCCGCCGTCGGGCTTCCAGTGGCTACGCAGTCGGCGATAGCGCATTTGTCGATTTCAACCGGCGTCCCGGTCGCCACCAACAGGCCGGCCCCATCGGCGCCGCCCGTGAGAAATCCGTCTCGGAAGGTCAGCGACCTGAGCGTGACGGGGCCGCTGGTCAGGCTCATCACGCGACTGGCGCCATTGCCGCTGATACTGATCAGATCGCGTCCCGGCCCTTGGATTGTGAGGCTTTTGTTCACCAGCAGTTCGCCGGAAGTCAAAGTTATTGTTGTCGCCCCGAAATCCGTCAGGCTGGACGAGAAAGCGATGACGGCGCCCGGGCAAGCCAAAGCGATGGCGTCGCGCAGCGAACCGCCGCCGCTGTCGGCTGTTGTTGTGACGACCGGATTCGCGGCACACCCGCCAACCTCGACCGCTCCGATATCGTAGCC
>NKPT01000032.1 GCA_002254845.1 Chloracidobacterium sp. CP2_5A
CGCTTCCGCCTTTAGAGCTACGGCGACTTGCCGCTTTCCGCGCTGGGCTTCGCCTCGGCCGGAGAGACAAACTCCAACCCGTAATTCGCGCCTTCCTCCTCCAGCCAGCGTCGTTGGTTACGCTCGTAGGCCACCAGCCCTTCGCGCATTTGCTCGATCAGCGGGCGCGGGGTCGGATGGTCGAGCGCGGCGGCCTGCGCTTCCAGCAGGCTGCTCAACTCATTGACAAGGCGGGTCGCGCCATCATTGAACGGGCGCAGTTGCTTGAGCTGTTGGCGGGCGGCGGCGCTGGCCGCCCGGAGATCGTCCGGCACGGGCTGTTCCGCCTCGAGCTGGCCCAGAATCCGGCGATACACCCGCTCGCCTTCGTTGCAGGCCTCGGCAAAGCGGCTGATGGCTTTATTTTCCGGGAACAGATTCGAGCCGGCGATGAAGCGCGCCAGCGACGGGCGCTCGCCTTGGTAGCGCCAAATCATCGCCCCGAATGACGCCGCGACCACCGCTATCAACAACGCTTGCCAGACGCGCCAGATGGTCGGCGTCGTCCGCTCGCCGGGGGGCGAATAGGGAATGATGTATGCCAGCCCCATGCCGGTGACCAGCCCGCCGAGATGACCCGCTCGGCTAATGAAGGGAATCGAAAAGGTAATGATCAGGTTGACGGCGAGCGTTAGCCAGATGCCACGCTGCATTGCGCCGCGCACCGCCGGCGGGATTTCCTGGCGGTACTTGTAAACAAACACCAACAGCGCGCCGAACATGCCGAACAGCGCGCCGGACGCGCCCGCGCCAATGCTCGCCGGGTGCGAAAAAAAATAACTCGCCACGAAGCCGCCGATGCCTGAAAGCGTGTAGAGAATCGTGAAGCGCGCCGAGCCATAGAGCGACTCTAGCTGCGGACCAAGCGCCCAAAGCGCGTACATATTCACCACCAGGTGAACAACGCCAATATGGAGGAACATCGGGACAACCAGCCGCCACACCTCGCCGCTCGCAATCAGCTTTTGGTGACAAGCGCCAAAAGCTATCAGCACGTCCACATCGGTCGAGCCGCCGGCAAAGGCCGTTAACACAAACATCACGACGTTGATGCCGATGAGAACATAGCTGAGCGGCGCTCGACGAAAAAACACCGCCTCGACAAAGCTGGCCGCCCGCTGGCGCTCGCGCCGCTCGCGCTCAACTTCAGGCGGCAGCGCGCCGCACTCCAGGCAGCGCAGCGCGGCGCTGGGCGTGAGAAGCCCGCATTGATGACAAACGCGCACTTGGCGCTCAGTCGTCGTTTCCATCAGCGCTAATCCACAAGGTATTTCGCCTGCGCCCGGTACTGCCGATCCACAGCTTCCAAAAACGGCTCCGGGGCGGCGGGCGGCGGCGCGCCCAGCCGCCGGCTGATCGCGTCCGCAATCCCGGCTGCCATCCACGGGCGCTTCTTTTCCGGCAGGTTGGCGCGGCGCAGCAAAAAGCGTTCAACTGCCGCGATGTCGTCCTTGGTCAGGGCGCGAATATTGCTCAGGACAGCGTCCTCTGCCGACGGGCGAAGCTGAATATCGGCGGCGTGGCTGCTGAGCACCTTATCCAGGCTGGGCGCTGCGCTGAGGCGCTCCTTGACAACCGCCGTGCCGGCGACAAGGTCGCCCAGCCGGCGCGACTCCCGATGAAGCATGATGCTCATCACGCCCAGCGCATAGCCGCTCGGCAGGAAGTCCACGCTACGCAGCGCATTCCGAACCAGCGCCTCGAAGAAGCCAATCGGCCGCCCGTCAATGCGAATGACGCGCAGGCGCATCCATCGCTTGCCGGGCGTTTGCCCGTTCCACCAAGCTTCAAAGACCGCGAAGTAGCCAAAGTAAATGACGAACGCTGTCAACACGAGGAGCGCGAGCAGCCACAGCTCGACCGACCGGCTGATCCCAAGATCGCGTAACACGTCGCTGACCTGAGCCGCGCACAGGCCAAGCGCAAACAGCGTCAGGGCTTGGAGGCCATGGTCGATCAGCGCGGCGAGGAAGCGGCTGCCAACGTTGGCCAGCGCGAACCTCAGCTCGACGCGCTCCGGGGTTTCGATGATGAGCTGGTTATCAAGTCGCATGACAAAGCGATGCTGCCGCCCGCAGCAGCGGGGTGGCAAGCCGCCCGGGCGGCAGCCGCTGTGTGACGAGCGAGCAAGGGCCGTCGCCGGCGAACGCGCCCGCACCCCCGCGGCTATTGACCGTCATCGAAAAAGGTCTTGAGCTTGCGACTCCGCGACGGGTGACGGAGCTTGCGCAGGGCCTTAGCCTCGATTTGACGAATGCGCTCGCGGGTGACGGAGAAGTGCCGCCCGACTTCCTCTAGCGTCCGCTCCTGCCCATCGCCATCCAGACCGAAGCGCATCTTGAGAATTTGCTCCTCCCGCTGCGTGAGCGTGCCAAGCACCTCCAGCGTCGCCTCGCGCAGCCCCTTGCCAACGATCATCTCGGCCGGGTTGAGGCTGTTCCGGTCCTCGATGAAGCTGCCGAGGTTGGATTCGCCGTCGTCGCCAATGGGCGTTTCCAGGCTGACCGGCTCCTGAGCGATTTTCAGCGCCTGCCGAACCTTGACCACCGGCAGGTCCGTGCGCTGCGCGAGCTCCTCGTGCGTTGGCTCGCGCCCCAGCTCTTGCACCATCAAGCGAGCGGTGCGGACGATCTTGTTGATGGTTTCAACCATGTGAACCGGCACGCGAATGGTTCGCCCCTGATCGGCAATCGCGCGCGTGACGGCCTGGCGAATCCACCAGGTCGCGTAGGTGGAGAATTTGTAACCGCGCCGGTAGTCAAACTTCTCGACGGCGCGCATCAGGCCGATGTTGCCTTCCTGGATGAGGTCGGAAAACTGCAATCCGCGCGAGCGGTTGATGTAGTTTTTGGCAATCGAGACCACTAGCCGCAAGTTGGCTTCGATCATTTCGCGTCGCGCCTTTTCAGCCTCCTGCGCCGCGGCGAAAATCTTCCACAACGAATCCTTGATGCGGCTCGCCGGCTCCAGATAGCGTTTCTCGATATCGGCAATCACCTTCTGCGCCTGCTCAATCTGCGCCTGCGCCCCGGCTTCGTCCACCCACGCGCGCCGCCGCCTGTTGGTCAGCGACTTCTGATCTTTCAGCGACTCCTTCGCCTTCTTGATCTTGTGCTCGGCGTCCTGAATCTGGCGCACGACGAGCCGAATGCGGTCATTGAACTTCTGCCGTATCTGGTCGGAGAAGAGAATGCCGCGGATGAGCCGCGAGAGCTCAATGCGCTTGCGCAGGTAGGCGCGCTGGCGACGCTGCGCTTTGCGCGGGCTGCGCTTGCGCTCCTTCTCGATTTTGGCCGCTTCCTCGCGGATGTAAGCCAGCTCCCGCGAGATCGCCCGAAATCGCTCGATGGTGTCCACAAGGTAGCGCTCTTCGTTTTCGAGCGTGATGTCCTCGGCGTCCGAGTCGGAGGTGTCAATCACCTGACGGATGCCGATTTTGCGCTCGCGGAGCTGCTCCGCGAAGACTTCCAGGTATTCGGCCACAATCAGCGACCGCGAATGGGCTTTGAAAAGGCGAAGCCGACCGCGCTCGATGCGCTTGGCGATATTGACCTCGTCTTCGCGCGTCAGCAGGGCTACATTGCTCATCTCGCGAAGGTAGAGCGTCATAGCGTCGAGCGAGCGATCGCTTTCAGAAGCTGATAGGTCGGGCTGCGGCGCGGCGCTGCCGTTTTCAGCGTCCTCGGCTGGCTCTTCCGCGTCCTCGGTCTCCTCGGTCTCGCTATCCAGAATGAAATCGTCTTCTTCCGAAGCGGTGGAATCTATCTCGGCAAGGAACTTTTCAAGGTCAAGGGCTGGCAGCGCGTCTCCCGCGGTCGGATCCGTGTCGCCATCCATCAGGTTTTCTTTGAGGTCGAGTCGCATGGCTTTGTTTGGGCGGGGCAAAAATTGCTTGCTCTTATCGCCGGGGCGGGTAAATTCGGACTAATCGCCGTCAGGATACGTTGCGCCCGTTGGCGGGGCAACCCAAGTTTTCTCAGGCGCGAGCGTCTCCCGGCAGCATACTGATTCCGCGCCGCCGACTCTGTGCGTTCGATGACGGAGTCGCCTGTTCAGGCCGGTCGCCCCGCCATGCATAGACGTTGTCGAACGGCGCGAGGTTTCCTTGCGGCGCAAGCATTCGCCAGCTTCTCTCCGCCTCTTCCTCTGCGCTTCTTCTCGTTCGCTTCTTCTCGGCTCTTTCGCTTCGGCGCGGAACGGTAATCGCCCATGCCCGCGCTTCCGCCGCTCATTGTCGCCACCCGCAACGCCGGCAAGCTCCGGGAGTTTCGCGATCTGCTGGCGGCGGCGAGCGAGGTCGTCGGTCTCGACGCTTTCCCCGCCGTGCCGCCCATCGCCGAAACCGGAACGACGTTTGAAGCCAACGCGCTCATCAAGGCGCGCGCTGTCCGCGCCGTGACCGGCGGCTGGGTCGTCGCGGACGATTCCGGCCTCTGCGTGGACGCCCTGGACGGCGCGCCCGGCCTGTATTCGGCGCGCTACGCCGGCGCGCGGGCATCTGACGCTGAAAACATCGCCAAGCTGCTCGCCGCGCTGCGCGACGTTCCGCCCGCCCGGCGAACGGCGCGGTTCGTCTGCACGCTGGCGCTGGTCACGGAGACGGAAGAAGCTTGCTTTACCGGCGCGTGCCACGGCGCGCTGGCGCAAGCCCCGCGCGGAAGCGCGGGTTTCGGGTACGATCCGCTGTTTATTCCTGAGGGCGAGACGCGCGCGTTCGCCGAGATGACCGCGGCGGAAAAGGCCCGGCATAGCCATCGCGCCCGCGCAGCTGAGGCGTTGGTCAGCTCCTTGCGCGACTCCTTGCGCGACCGGTCGCCCGCGCTTCGCCAATAGGCCTTGAGCCGGGCAAGCGTTCCGGGCATGGTTGGGTCACACGGCGCCGAACGCCCCGCCTTCGCGCGGAGGCTGGCGCTCAGGAGCGCGCCAATGTCATCCATCTTGTCTGAAATCTTTGACGCCGCGAAAACCGTCCGCGCCATCGCCCAAGGCATGGCCGTGACGCTTAGCTACATCCCGAAGCGGAAGCTTACCCGCCAGTACCCGGACGTGCCCGTTGAGCTGTATCCGCGCTTTCGCGGCGAGCATTACCTAGCGCGAGATGAAAACGGCAAGGAGCGCTGCGTAGCCTGCTTCCTCTGCTCGGCTGCCTGCCCGGCGGACGCCATTTACATTGAAGCCGATGAAGACCTGCGCGCTTACAACGAGCGCCCGGGGATGGAGAACCGCTACGCCCGCGTCTACAACATTGACTATGGGCGCTGCATTCTGTGCGGCTACTGCGTTGAGGCTTGCCCGAAGGACGCCATCAAGCATGGCCACAACTTCGAGATGGCCGTGACGAGCTTCGCCGACTTGGTCAAGGACAAGTCGTACCTGCTGTCCAACCTGGAGCGTGAAAAGACGCGCAACCTAACGCTGCGCAGCGACGCCTAACCGGCCGCTCGCGGCGGAGCGATAAAAAATTCCCGGACCGCCTTGCCAGCGGCTTACGCCTTGCCAGCGGCTTACGCCTTGCCAGCGGCGCTGGCGGCGCTCTCCCGGGAATCTTCTTGCTTTTGCGACTGGTAGTGCGCCATCAGGGCCTTGCCTTCGCGGCTGCGCGGATCAATCGTCCGCAGGTGCTTGTTGCCCACCATTTCCCAGATGGCCGTGACGACCCCGTTTTTCTCAACGGCGCTGTAAGATTTCTGCTCCTGGCTGATTTCCGAATGAGCTACTTCCGACATAAGGTAAAAGGCAGTCCAACCCGTTTCGTGTAAGATGCCGCGGCTTGCTTTTTCCAAAGCGCGATGCAGTATTTTCTCATGGGAGTCGAAGGCATGTCCAGAACGCCCCAAACTTTTCTCCCGGCCGCGCCCGCGCGTCGCTCGCTTCGCGCCGTTAGCTAGGCTATGAGGAGGCTGTCGCCATGGCTTTTCGCTGTCCAATCTGCGGCGCTGAGACCGCCTGGGCTGGCAATCCAACCCGTCCGTTCTGCTCCGAGGCGTGCCAGATGCGCGACCTGGGCAACTGGCTAACGGAGCGATACAGCATCCCGGTCTCCGCGCCGGACGCCGCGCCCGCGTCCGACAACGCGGATGCCTCGTGAGAGGGTCCGCGGATGCTGCGCATTGTTCTCTGGGTGGATACCAAGCGGTATGAAATTGGCTCGCCGGCGTTCTTCCACTGCTTCTTTTCAACGGTCGCCTATCGGATGGAAAATGACGCCTGGGGCAGCGTCTATCCGCGCATCATGTTGGATTTCTACAAGGGACGACTGCATTACGCCGATGCCCCGCAGGCCTTGAGCGAGCTGGAAGCCATTCGGCTCGGCTTCGAGACAATGCCCCCCAGCGACGTGGTGTGGGATTATGACGACCTCGACCGCCAGCCGCCCTGGGCCGATGGCGCGCTTGACAATGTGACCTGCGCCGCGGAGTGTTTTTTCACCTCCGGCGAAGAGCACTTGTTCGTCGTGCTTCAGCAGGCTTTTGAGCGCAGCGTAGAAGTTCGCCATGACGCGCGCATCCGCCGCATGGCATAACCCGCTTTTTTGATTCCAGCCTAGCCCAAGGATAACCAAACTCATGCTTCCATCTCGCGTCACGCCAGGGGATCTGCGCGCTATGAAAGCCGAAGGCAAGCGCATTGTCGCCCTGACCGCCTATGACCGCCCGACGGCGGAGATCTGCGAAGCTGCCGGCGTGGACGTCCTGCTGGTCGGCGACTCACTGGGCAACGTGCTGCTCGGCTATGAAACAACCCTGCCGGTCACCATGGAGGAGATGCTCCATCACGTCAAAGCCGTCGCGCGCAGCGCGCGGCGCTCGCTTGTCGTGGCCGACCTGCCGTTTCTGTCCTATCAAGCTGATCTGGCGGAGGCGCTGCGCAACGCCGGGCGCTTTCTCAAGGAAGGCGGCGCGCAGGCGGTCAAGCTCGAAGGCGGCGACCGCAGCGCGGAAGCCATCGAGCGCATGGTCACGGCCGGCATTCCCGTGATGGGGCATA
Source organism: Chloracidobacterium sp. CP2_5A (assembly GCA_002254845.1). Classification (GTDB taxonomy): domain Bacteria; phylum Acidobacteriota; class Blastocatellia; order Chloracidobacteriales; family Chloracidobacteriaceae; genus Chloracidobacterium. The sequence goes on from NKPT01000032.1 coordinate 7,027, forward strand.
TCGGCTACACGCCGCAGTCGTCCCATGTCTTCGGAAAAAATGTCGTCCAGGGACGCGACGTTGACGCCGCCCTAACCCTGCTCAACGACGCGCTCGCGCTGGAGGAAGCGGGCTGCTTCGCCATCGTGCTCGAATGCGTGCCGCGCGAGGTCGCGCAGGCCGTGTCAGAGCGCCTCGTCATCCCGACGATTGGCATTGGCGCGGGCGCGGGCTGCGACGGGCAAATTCTGGTCTTCCATGACGTCGTCGGCTGGGGCGCGGGCGCGACGCTGAAGTTTGTCAAGCCCTACGCGCAAATCGGCGAGACGCTGCGGCAGGCCGTGAGCGACTATGCTCGCGACGTGCGCGAAGGCGCGTTTCCAGCTGCCGAACATGCCTTCACGATGCCAGCCGAAGCGCGCGCGCTCTTTGAGCAAGAGCTAGCCGAGCTTGACGCCGGCTGCGGCGAATAGCCCGCGCGCAGCGGCTGAAATCTCTGGGAGAGCTAAGCAACCCATGACCGCCATCAAGTTTGGCACCGACGGCTGGCGCGGGCGCATCGCCCGCGAGTTCACTTTTGCCAATCTCGACCGCGTCGCGCAGGCGACCGCCGAGCAATTTCTGGCGGATGGCGACGCCACGCAGCCGCTGGTTTACATCGGTTACGACCGCCGCTTTCTGGGCGAGGACTTCGCCGCGCGGGTCGCGGAAATCATGGTCGGCAATGGGCTTCAGGCGCGTATCTACGACCAGTTCGCGCCGACGCCAATGGTGTCTTACGACTGCTACATTGAGCAGGCGCGGGGCGGCATCGTCATCACAGCCAGTCACAATCCGCCGCAGTTTTCAGGCTTCAAAATCAAGCTGCCGTTCGGCGGCTCGGCCCCGCCGGAGTACACGACGCAGGTTGAAGCGCGGCTTGACGCCAGCCCGCCGCGCGCGCAACCGCTGCGCGCGGCGCTCGCCGACGGACAGGCGGCATATGTCCCGCCATCGGAGAAATATCTGGCGCGGATGGGCGAGCTGCTTGATCTCGACCGCCTGCGCGCCTTCGATGGCGAGGTCGTGGTGGATTCGATGCATGGCGCGGGCGGGCGCTATATCGAGCGACTTCTCCAGGGCGGCAAGCTGCGCGTGACAACGCTGCGCGCCGAGCGCGATCCCTACTTTGGCGGCATTCACCCGGAGCCGATGATGCCGCAGCTTCAGCCGCTGTGCGACGAGGTCATCCGGCGCAGGGCGCTTTTGGGTCTCGCCACCGACGGCGACGCCGACCGCGTCGGCGCGGTGGACGACCAAGGCGGCTACCTCAACACGCACCGGATGCTGGCTATTCTGGCGCTGTATCTCATTCGCAAGCGCGGGCTGACGGGCGGCATCGCCCGGACGGTCTCGCAAAGCGTCGTGGTCAAGCGCATCGCCGAGCGGCACGGTCTGCCGACCTATGAGACGCCGGTTGGCTTCAAGCATATCGCAGCGCTGATGCGGACGCATGACATCCTCTGCGGCGGCGAGGAGTCGAACGGTCTCGGCTGCAAGCTGCACATCCCGGAGCGGGACGGCCTTTTCAGCGGGCTGCTGTTTTTGGAAGCTGTGCAGGCGTTTGGCAAGCGGCCGTCCGAGCTGGTCGCCGACATCGCCGCCGAGTTTGGCGACTTCGCCTATGACCGGCGCGATTTGGCGCTGGATCACATTGAGCAGGGCTTGTCGCTCATCGAGCGCCTGACAGCGAATCCGCCGCCGACCATCGCCGGCTACCCGGTGCGCGAAGTCAGGACGCTCGACGGCGTGAAGTTTATCCTCGCGGATGAAAGCTGGCTGCTGTTTCGCGCATCGGGCACGGAGCCGCTGACGCGCGTCTATAGCGAGGCGACTTCGGTTGAAAAGATGTCCGCTTTGCTGAATTTCGGCGAACAACTCGCTCGCCAATCGCTCTGAAGGCGCGCTGGGCTTCGGCTGCCGCGCGCTTTTCTCAAGGGGAAAATGGACGCGGTTTGGCTTGAATGGGCGGCGCTGATTCTCAAGGGAGCCGTGGGGCTGCTCGTTTCAGGTCATGCGTTGCTCTACAAGCGCGAAGCGCGCTCAGCGCTGCTGTGGCTGCTGGTCGTCTGGTTTCTGCCCGTCGCTGGGGCGCTGCTGTATTTGCTGATCGGCATCAATCGCCTTCAGCGGCGCGCCCAGCGGCTGCGCGCCGTCGCCGCGCTGCCGCTTCTGACCCGCGACGCTGACAACGACCAGACCGCCGCGCTGGCCACGGACGACCTCGGCGGTCTGGCGCGCTTGGTGGGGCAAGCGACCGGACAGCCGCTTTTGGCCGGAAACCGCATCGAGCCACTGGTCAATGGCGAGCAGGCCTATCCGGCGATGCTGGAGGCGATCGCCCAGGCGGAGCGGAGCATCGCGCTGGCGACCTACATCTTTGACCGCGAAGGGATCGGCGATGCGTTTGTCAAGGCGCTGCTGGCGGCGCAGCGGCGCGGCGTGGCGACGCGCATCCTGATTGATGATGTTTATGTCCGGCTGGTGCGCGGATCGGCGTTCAAGTTTCTCAAAGGAGCGGGGCTGCGGGTGGCGTCGTTCAATCCGCCCGTGATTCCGGCGCGCCTGCATGCGGTCAACCTGCGTAATCATCGCAAGCTGCTCATCATTGACGGTCGCGTAGGCTTTACTGGCGGCATAAACATCCATCAGCCCTACTGGCGCCCCGATCAGCCGACGCAAGCCTTCCGCGAGCTGCACTTTCGCGTCGAGGGGCCGGTTGTTCGCCAAATGGCGGAAACCTTTGCCGACGACTGGCACTTCACCGCCAACGAGCGACTGGGGACTGATTTCTGGGGCGCGACTCCGCTTGAGCCGGTCGGCAGGGCGCTGGCGCGGGGCATCGAGGCTGGGCCCGACGAAACGCTTGAGCGTCTGCGGTGGGTGTTTTTGGGCGCGCTGAGCGTGGCGCGCCGCCGGGTGAGCATCTGGACGCCCTACTTCGTTCCCGACCAATCCTTGCTGGCGGCGTTGAGCGCGGCCGCGCTGCGCGGCGTTGAGGTGGATATTCTCACGCCGGTGGAGAACAACCATCCGCTGGTGCAGTGGGCCGGCCGAGCGCACTACTGGCAGGTGCTTGAACACGGCGCGCGGATCTGGGAGCGTCCCGGACCCTTTGACCACAGCAAGCTTATGATCGTGGACGGGCGGTGGGCTTGCCTTGGATCGGCGAACTGGGACCCGCGCAGCTTGCGGCTCAACTTCGAGTTTAACCTGGAAGTCTATGACGACGAGCTGGCGCGCCGCTTGGATGCGCTTTTTCAAGACGCGCGCCGGGAGGCTTCCCTCGTCACGGCGGAGCAGCTTCGGGCGCAGCCGTTGCCTGCGCGCCTGCGCGATGGCGCGGCGCGACTGCTTTCGCCGATGCTATAAGCGGCCATAAGCCGCGAGCCGCTGACCAGGCGGGTAGCGGCTTGGAGATGGCGCGCGGCAGGGCCGCCGTCCTCGGCGACCTCGCGCCTGCCGCCGCGCCTTGCGGAACGCGCGCTCCCGCGAAAAGCGACGTGAAAAGCGAGCGGATGGCAAAGCGCGCGACCAATCAGGCGTCTAACCGCGAAGCAGAAGGTCATCGGCTCGAATCCTGTTGGGCGCGCCATGGCTTCCAAAGTCGGCCGGGTCTCGCGGGGCTGACGCTTCGCGGGCTGGCGTCTCCGCGCGAGTAACGCGACGCCGGCGCGCTCCTCGCAAAAGCCCAGCGATGGCCGTCGGGCGGAAACCCATGAGGCCGCGCGAGGCATCGCCTGGCGGGGCCTCGCCTGATGGCGGTCTTGCCGCGCACGCGCCGCGTCAAGGCGACTTTTGTCAAGGCGAAGCTTACGGCGACGGTTCGCCTAAGGTCGCGCTTCCGGCGAGCGAAGCAATCGTCCGCCGGGGAAAACCGGCTGCGGCTCGACCGGCGGCGCGTCCCCCAGCGCCTGCGCCAAATCGCCAATCAGGTCGTCCGGGTGCTCCAACCCAATCGAAAGCCGCACCAAGTTCTGTGGGGCGCGCGTCCCAGGGCCCTCCGCCGAAGCGCGATGCTCAATCAAACTCTCCACCCCGCCGATGCTGGTCGCATGGGTGAAAATGCGCGTCCGCGCTGGCAAAGCCTTCGCCGCCGCTGGGCCGTCCTTCAACGTAAACGACAGCACGCCTCCGAAGCCGCTCATCTGCCGCTTCGCTATCAGGTAGCCGGGGTTTTCCGGCAGACCCGGATACAGCGCCCGCTCAACCTTTTTGTGGGTCGCCAGAAAGCGCGCCACCTTCAGCGCCGTCTCCGACTGCGCGCGGACGCGGCACGGCAACGTCTTCAAACTGCGCTGTAAAAGCCAGCAGTCGAACGGCGACGGCGTCGCGCCCGCCACGACCTGTACGCGCCGGATGCGCTCGAAAAACTCGTCCTCCGTCTTCGTCACCACGACGCCGCCCAGCACATCGCTGTGGCCGCCCAAAAACTTCGTCGTCGAATGCACGACCAAATCCGCCCCAAACTCGAACGGTCGCTGAAGCACTGGCGTCCCCAGGGTGTTCTCCACCAGCAGACGCGCTCCCCGCGCATGGGCAATCTCGGCCACGCGCGCAATGTCCACCACCGACAACAGCGGATTGGAAGGCGTCTCGACCCACACCAGCGCTGTGGCAGGCCGCATCGCGGCCGCGATGGCTTCCGGGTCGGTGGCGTCTACAAACGTCGCCTCCAGCGCCCACGCCGCAAAGATATCTTTGAGCAACACCGCCGTGCCGTAGTAGGTGTCCTGCGCGATAACGACCTGCCGCGCCGGCGTCAGCGCCTGAAACACCGCCGCCGCCGCCGCGTTCCCCGACGCGAAGCAGGCCGCCGCCGCGCCGCCCTCCAGCGCCGCCAAGCTGGCTTCCAGCATTTGCCGATTCGGGTTGCCCTCGCGGGCGTACTCAAACCCGCGCGGACAAGCGCCCGTCGCGTCGCGCTCGTAGTTGGTCGCTAAATAAATCGGCGGCATCACCGCGCCCGTCGCCGGATCAGGCGCCCGGCCGGCGTGGACTGCCAAGGTTTCAATCCGGCGGGCATCCTGGCTCATCGCTGACCACTCCTCGCGCGGCTCGCTGAGAATTTTGCGGCTAGTTGAGAATTTTGTTGCCGGGGGTGTCTTTTTCAATGCGCGCGCCGCCGTAGTTGCGGTAGCGCACGCCGTCCCGATCGGCGAAAAACGAATAGCGCCCATCGTAGTTGTGCCGCTTCGGGACGGCGTAAATTGCAAAATCGCGGCGATCCGGCGTCACCACAATCTCGATGACATGCCCCAGCGGCTCGCCGCCTTCCACTATCTCCAGCAGCTTGGCGACGTCGTCCCGAAACTGACCGCGCCGCATGACGAGTTCCTGAAGCGTGCCGTACCGCCCCTGGTTGTTGCGGGCAAAAACCTGCTCGACTTCCAGCAGCTTGACCAGCAAACGAGCCATCGCGTCTTCGTTTTCAGCCATTTTGATGAAAACGCCCTCTTCGCTCAGCTTGAAGAAGCTTCCGCCGTGCGCCTGCGCCAGCGCTTGCGTCTCGCGGTCGCCAATCAGCCAGCGCCCCTCGCTGCGGATGAGGCCGACCGGGGCCGTCACCATCTGCGGGCGGCCGTTGGCGGCGACGCCGGACGGCACGACGACGAACACGGTCGCGTCGTCTCCGGTGACCGTCTCGCCGCTGGCCGTCAGCGTTTCGGGAATGCCGCCGCTGAGCTTGAGAAACTCCGGCTCTAGCTCCCCCATCTGCTGCGGCGTGAGCTTCTCAACCGCCGGGCCGCAGACGTGAAGCTGAAAGGCTTCGGCAAACTGTCGCTCGCGCAGCAGGCGGTAAAACGTCTGGACCGTCTCGGTTGGCGAGCGCGGCGCGGCGTCGCTTGGCTTAGCAGGCGACTGCGCGCCGACCGCGCCGGTCAGCCAGGCCGTCAGCCAAATCGTCAACAAGCCGTTCAGTCGCCACGATTTCGTCATCCATCTCACGATTTCGTCTCCACTCAGGAGTTTCGCCCTCGGGGCCGGCAAAGGTTACGGCCGCAGCCGGTAGAGCATGCGCGGAAAGGGAATGGTTTCACGGACGTGCTCCAGTCCGCACAGCCAGGCGACGCACCGCTCGACGCCCATGCCGAAACCGGCGTGGGGCACCGCGCCGTACTTGCGCAGGTCAAGATACCACTCAAAGGCCTCGCGGGGCAGGTTGTGCGCGGCGAGGCGCTCCACAAGCTTGTCATACGATTGCATGCGCTGTCCGCCGCCGATGATTTCGCCGTAGCCTTCCGGGGCGAGAACGTCCATGCAAAGCGCCACCTCCGGGCGCTCTGGGTCCTCCTCCATATAAAACGCCTTCACCTGCCCCGGGTAGCGATGGACGATCACCGGGCGGTCGAACTGCTGCGCCAGGTAGGTTTCGTCCGGCGCGCCAAAGTCGCCGCCCCACGCGAAATCATGCTCCAGCTTGCCCGCGACATAGCCCTCGCGGAGCATCCTGACCGCCTCATCGTAAGGCAGGCGCGGAAACGGCGGCGCGACGGCTTCCAGCTTGCTCGTGTCGCGCTCAAGCAGCTTCAGCTCTTCCTTCCGGCGATCCAGGACGCGCGCCACGATAAAGCTCAGAAAACGCTCCGCCAGCGTCATCATGTCGTCCAGCGTGGCGTAGGCGACTTCCGGCTCGACCATCCAAAACTCCGTCAAGTGCCGGCGCGTCTTGGACTTCTCGGCGCGAAAGGTGGGGCCGAAGCAATAGACCTTTCCAAACGCCGCCGCCGTGGCCTCGTTGTAAAGTTGCCCGGATTGCGCGAGATACGCCTTGCCGTCGCCAAAGTAATCCAGCTCGAACAGCGTCGTCGTCCCTTCGCAGGCGGCCGGCGTCAGGATCGGCGTGTCGGCCAAAATGAAGCCGTCATCGTCGAGAAAGTCCCGAATGGCGCGGACAACCTCGTGCCGAACGCGCAGAATCGCGTGCTGGCGCCGCGAGCGCAGCCACAGATGGCGGTGATCCATCAAAAACTCGACCCCGTGCTCCTTGGGCGTGATCGGATAGTCCTGCGCGAGCTGGACAACCTCGATGTCGCGCGCGTCCAGCTCATAGACGCCGGGACGCTTGGGGTGCTCGCGCGGCGTCCCCGCGACGATGACGGAAGATTCCTGCGTCAGCGCGGACGCCCGCGACCAAACATCTTCCGAAACGGCGTTTTTGGCGACGACGACCTGCGCGATGCCAGAGCCGTCCCGAACTTCGAGAAAGAGCAGCTTGCCGCTTGAGCGAGCGTTGTAGAGCCACCCCTTGACGACGATTTCCTGTCCAAGCCAGGCGGCGAAGTCAGCAATCCGAACGTGATTCATTGACGTCATCAGAGCGCAACGGGACAAAGTTGTGCTAGCGTGGTCGTTGCCATACACGCTTGAGCGGGACATAGCATGCCGGACAACACAGAGCAAACCAAGCCTGAGACGCTTGCAGGGGGCGGCGACCTGCTGACGGCGGCGCGCGCGCTGCGGCGGATGCTGGCGACGCTGCGGCTAACGCCCGACCGCGATCCGCACCTGGAGCGCACGGCGGAAAATGTCGCCGAGTTCTGGGCCGAGTTTTTTGCGCCGTTCATTGCGGCGCAGCCGCCGCCGCCGATTTCCGCGTTTCCGGCAGGCGAAATGGCGGGGCAATTCGTCGCGGTGGGAAGCCTGCCCTTTCACTCGCTATGCGCTCACCATTTGACGCCGTTTTTCGGCGCGGCTCATGTGGCCTACGTCCCCGACAAGCTGGGCATTGGCATTGGCGCGCCGGCCAAGCTGCTCGAATACGCCGCGCGTCGGCCGCAGCTTCAGGAGCGCCTGGCGGCGGACGTCGCCACGGCGCTCGAAGCAGCCTGTCGCCCGCGCGGGGTCGCGGTGTGCTTGGTGGCGCGCCAGATGTGTATGGAAATGCGCGGCGCGCGCGCTGAAGGCCGGGTTGAAAGCGTCGTTCTTCGGGGCTGCTTTCAGGAAGCCGCTTGGCGCGACCAATTTTTCAACTACCTCGCTCGTCAGGCGACCGACTAGGCCGGACGGGCGTCATCCTTACCTTTACAAGTACAAGGAGTCTTGTTGCCAATGATTCGCATGCGTCATCTTTTGACTAGCTTTGTCGCGTTAGCGCTGGCGCTGGGCGCCGCGGGATGGGCGGCGACCGACCGCGCCACGGCGCAGGAACGCGCCGCCACGCCGAAACCCAAGGCGACGTGGAAAGCGCAGGAAGAGTTTCATTCCGTTTTGGCCGGCACGTTTCACCCAATGGAGGACGGCAACCTAGAGCCGACGCGCAAGCGCGCTGACGAAATGGCCCGGAAGGCGCGGATGTGGTCGCGCTCGAAGCCGCCGAAAGGCTACGACGCCGCTAAGCTTCGCCCGCTGCTGGTCAAGCTGGAGCGCGAAGCGGCGGAGGTGGCTAAGCTCGTCGCTCGGCAGGCCGCCGACGAAGATATCAAGCAGGCGCTCAGCAAGCTCCATGACACCTACCATGACATCGCGGGCGAGTGCCGCTAAGTTGACGACCAGCCAATGCCGCAGGACCTTGAAACCCTCGTCGCCGAGCTGAAGGCGCTCGAAGCCCGGCTTCGGCTGGGCGGCGGCGAAGCCAAAATCGAGCGCCTTCACGCGCAGGGCAAGCTGACCGCCCGCGAGCGCGTCGCCAGGCTGCTGGACCCGGATTCCTTATTTCTTGAAATCGGCTTGCTTGTCGCCCACGACCAGTACGACGGGCAAGCCCCGGCGGCCGGCGTCGTGACCGGCATCGGGCGGTGTCACGGGCGCGAAATTGTCGTCGTGGCGAACGACCCGACCGTGAAAGCCGGCGCGTGGTTCCCTGAAACCATCACGAAGATGCTGCGGGCGCAGGAAATCGCCATGCGCTGCCGAACGCCGATTGTCTATCTGGTGGATTCGGCCGGGGTCAACCTGCCGTACCAGGGCGGCGTGTTTCCGGGACAGTACGGCGCGGCGCGGCTGTTTTACTACAACTCGCTCATGCGCCGGCACTTGCGCGTTCCGCAACTAGCGGCCGTCCTGGGGCAGTGCATCGCGGGCGGGGCTTATTTGCCGGCGCTGTCGGATGTCATCGTCATGGTCGAGGGGACCAGCTTTATGGGGCTTGGCGGCGTCAACCTTGTGCGCGGCGCGACCGGGCAAACGTCCGATCCCGAAGCCCTGGGCGGGGCGCGCATGCACACGGAGGTTTCCGGCGTCGCCCACTATCGCGAGCCGGACGACCAGGCCTGCTTGGCGCGCTTGCGGCGACTGGTTGGGGAACTGCCGCCGCCCCCGCCGCGCGCCGTGGCCGTCGGGACGCCGCGCCCGCCGCGCCGCGATCCGCGCGAGGCCTACCGCATCTTGCCCGCCGATCACCGGCTGCCCTACGACGCCGAAGCGTTTCTCGAGACGCTGCTAGACGCTGATACGCTCGATGAGTTTCAGGCCGACTACGCCCGCGAGATGATCTGCGCCCAGGCCCGCGTGGAGGGCATTCCGGTCGGGCTCATCGCCAACCGGCGCGGTCTCATCAAGTCAGCCGGCGACAAGCCGCCGCGCTTCGGCGGCATCATCTATCGGGAAAGCGCCGAGAAGGTTGCCTATTTCATCGAAACCTGCAACCGCCACCGGCTGCCGTTGCTCTTTGTGCAGGATGTATCGGGCTTCATGGTCGGCGTCGAGGCCGAGCAATCGGGCATCATTCGCGCTGGCGCGCAGTTTGTCGAAGCCATGGCGACCGCGACCGTGCCGAAGCTCGTGCTGACGGTCAACCATGCGTCGGGCGCGGGCTACTACGCCATGGCTGGGCAGGGCTTTGACCCAAACTTCATCTTTTCGCTCCCGACCGGGCGGATGGGCGTCATGGAAGGCGAATCGGCCGTGATGGCGCTGTTTTCGGCGCAACTGGAAAAGCTCAAAGCGGAGGGCAAGTCGCCCGACGCGGCGCTCCAGGCTGAAATGAACAGGGTTCGAGCGACGTACGAAGCGCAGCTTGACGCCCGTTTTGCCGCCGCGCGCGGCTTTTGCGACGCCGTTCTCGCGCCGGAGGACGCGCGCCCAATGCTCAAGCTGGCGCTTGAAACCTGCCTCAACCAGCCCGGGCCTCACCTCGGGCCGTTTGTGCTGACTGGCGGCTAGGGCGCTTACCGGGCTAGCGTAGCGGCAACCCGCCACTTGGCGGGCGAGCGGCGGCGGGCTACTTGCTCACGGCCGGACGGAACGGCGCCCGCCCAAGGCGATCCGTTCCGGCAAGGCTGCCGGCGCGCTAGTCCGGCGCGGAAAACTTCGGAACTTTCCTTGCGCGCGGCGTGCTATAGTCGCGAGTCTATGACTTGCCTAAGCATCGCTTTTCTTGCGGTTTGACCATGCCTGAGTTTACCTGCCGATTGGGCACGCCGAGCGGGGACATTGTCACGCGCATCGTCGAGGCGAATGGCGTCGAGGAGCTGCGCCAGCGCCTGCAAAGCGAGGGCTTCCGCATCTTTGCCATCGAGCGCCCGATGCGCCGCGCCCTCCAGTCGTCCGCGCTTGGGGGCGTCAAGATCAAGCCGCAGGAGTTTCTGCTCTACAATCAACAGCTTGCCACGCTGCTCCGGGCGGGGCTGCCGCTGCTGCAAGTGCTGAGCATTCTGATTCGCCGCCAGCCGCCCGGCGCGTTCCGAACCGTGCTGGAAGACGTTGAGCGCAGAATTACGCGCGGCGGACTGCTTTCCGAGGCCTACGGCGAGCATCCCGATGTGTTCCCCCGGCTGCTGACGGCGTCAGTGCTGGCCGGCGAGCGCTCCGGCGAGCTGGACGCCGTGCTGGAGCGATATGTCAACCACGCCAAGGCGACGGCCGCAATCCGGCGCAAGCTCGTCAAAACGCTGACCTATCCGGCGATTCTCACCGTTGCCTCAATTGCTTTAGTCGCCTTGCTCACGACCTATGTGATTCCAAAGTTCGCCACGCTTTATGAGTCTTCCAACAGCGAGCTGCCGCTGGTGACGGTCTATGTCGTGGCGGTCTCGAAGGCGATAGAAAGCAATGTGTACTGGCTGGGACCGACGCTCTTGGCGGCGATCATCGCCTTCTTCGCCTGGCGGCGCACGACGCAGGGGCGCGCCATCCTGGATGGCTTGTTCCTCAAGGTTCCGGTCGTCGGCGACATCATTCGGCAGTCCACGACCGCGCGGTTCTGCCGCAGCGCCGCGACGCTGCTCAATGGCGGGCTGCCGCTGCTCGAATCGCTAGACATCGCCTCCGAGGTAATTGGCAATCGGCGCATCGCCAAGACGATGCCGGATGTCACGCGGGGGATTCAGGAAGGCCAAACGCTGGTGGACGCGCTGGAGCGGGCGAAGTGGATGCCGGCCCTGGCGACCGACATGATCGGCGTCGGCGAGAAGTCCGGCTCGCTGGTCACGATGCTGGACGAAGTCGCGCAGTTTTACGAAGCCGAGCTAGACGTGAAAATCGCCTCGCTCACGGCGCTCATCGAGCCGATTGTTCTGGGCTTTATGGGGACGATTGTGCTCATTGTGGTCCTGGCGCTCTACTTGCCAATTCTGAGCTTTGCGACCGGAGGCGCCGCGCGCTGACCAGGCGCCTCCGGCTGACGCTTACCTATGTCTTTGGATACAACGCCCAATCTGCCCTCGATGCTCCCGTCGGCGGAAGAAGCCGACCGCGAGCTGGCGGCCGCGCGCGAGCTGGCGCGCCGCTACCGGCTGGAGTTCGTGGACCTGACGACCGCCAGCCTTGACTACGATCTGATCCACGCGCATCCGGTGGAGTTGATGACGCGCTATAAGTTCGTGCCGCTGCGACAGGAGAACGGCCGGCTTTTCGCGGCGATGGCCGACCCAACCAACCTCGATGCGCTGGATGAGCTGTCGGCGCAGCTGAAAGCGCGCATCAAGCCCGCCGTGGCGACCCGCTCGGCGATTGAAAACGCGCTGCGGCGCGGGGATTCGGCCCAGCGCGTGCTACAGGACGCGACAGAATCGTTTCGCATCAAGCTCGTCAAGGAAACCGACCAGGGCGAGCAGGACCTCGACCTCGACCGCCTCGCCGACGAGACCGCGCCGGTCATCAAGCTGGTGGACACCATCGTGCTGACGGCGCTTGAGCGGCGCGTGTCAGACATCCACATCGAGGCCCACGAGTCGGAAGTGCACGTGAAATATCGCATTGACGGCGCGCTGTACCCGGCGATGAATCCGATTGACGCGAGCTATCACCAGATGCTCATCTCGCGCATCAAGGTCATGTCGGAGCTGGATATCGCCGAGCGCCGGACGCCGCAGGACGGCCGCTTCCGCGTGCGCGTCAAGGGGCGGACGATTGACTTTCGCGTGTCCATCATTCCGTCCGCCTTCGGCGAAAACTGCGTCATCCGCATCCTCGACAAGGAGCAAATCAACGAGTCGTTCCGCGAGCTGACGCTGAACGTCGTCGGCTTTGATCCGAGCGACCTGGCTCGCTTCCGCCGATTTATTCATGAACCCTACGGCATGGTGCTTGTAACCGGGCCGACCGGATCGGGCAAAACCACGACGCTTTACGCCGCGCTGAATGAAATCGCCAATCCCGAAGACAAAATCATCACGATCGAAGATCCGGTAGAGTACCAGCTGCGCGGCATTATGCAGATTCCGGTCAACGAGAAAAAAGGGCTGACCTTCGCTCGCGGACTGCGCGCCATTTTGCGGCACGACCCGGACAAGGTGATGGTGGGCGAAATCCGCGATACGGAAACCGCGCAGATCGCCATCAACGCCGCGCTGACCGGGCATTTGGTGTTCACGACGGTTCACGCCAACAATGTCATTGACGTCATTGGTCGATTCGTCAACATGGGCGTTGAAGTGTATAACTTTGTCAGCTCGCTCAACTGCGTCCTGGCTCAGCGCCTGGTGCGGCAGCTGTGTCACCGGTGCAAGCGGCCGTATCAACCGTCGGATCGGGAGCTTGAAGACTCCGGGCTGAATCCGAGCAAGTTTCGCGACCACGCGTTTTACGAGGCGACGGGCTGCGCGGAGTGCAACGGCACCGGCTACCGGGGACGGACCGCCATTCACGAGATGCTCGATCTGACTGACCGGATTCGGGAGCTTATTCTCGACCGCCGTCCCGGCTCGGAGATTCGCCGCGCGGCGCGAGAAGAAGGGCTTGGCTCGCTGCGCGAATCGGCCCTGAAGAAAGTTTTCGCGGGCATTTCAACCCTGCGCGAGATCAATCGCGTCACCTTTGTCGAGTAGGCTTTACATTTCACGCTCAACGCCTGTCGAGGTGGGCTTATGTTACAACCAACGCTGCGTTCCAATGTTTTGTCTCGCCTGCGGCGGGCGGCGGCCCTGGGGCTTTCCGCCGCGCTGGCGGTCGCCTGGCTGTCGCCGGCGGCCTATGCCGGAAACGGCAAGAAGTATTTCAAGGAAGGCATAAAATACGAGACCGTCAAGCAGTGGGACAAAGCCGCGGAACTCTTCGCGCAGGCGCTCCAGGAAGAGCCGGCGAATGTGGAGTATCAGCTGCACCTTCAGCGGGCGCTGTTCAACGCCTCGGTGCTTTGCGCGACGCGCGCGCGTCAGATGGAAGAGCAGGGCGATTACGAAGGCGCGTATCACGCCTACCGCGAGGCCTACCGCTACGACCAGACCAACGAGGTCGCCTTCGCCAAGATGAAGGAGATGCTCAAGAAGCAGGGCATCGAGGCGACGCCGCAGGGCGAGCCGTCACCCTATCAGCGGACGGCCGCCGAAGCGACCGAGGCCGAGACCCGCAAGGCCGCCGAGGCCGCCGCGCGGCAGCGCTACGTCGGTCGCTGGCAGGGCTTCGTCAACCAGCCCGTCGAGACCATTGTCAGGACGCTCTGCGACAAGATGCGCCTCAACGTCGTCTTCGAAAGCACGACCATCCAGCAAATGGCCAACGCGCGCTTCACGCTCGACATCAAGCAGGATATGACGGCCGGCAAGGCGCTGGAACTCGTCCTCGACGCGAACGGCTTTCAGTATTTTCGCGTGGACACCCGCACGATTCTCATCGTCAAGCGCGGGCTGGGGCAGTTTCCCAACGGCGGCTCGCTAGCGCAGAAGTACGAAGACTCGCTCGTCAAGCCGTTCTACATCAAGAACGCCAAGCTTGACGACGTGAAGCAGATGCTGACCCTGCTCGGCCCGGCCATGGCGCAGCAGGTTGTTTCCGTGCCGCAGTCGAACATGCTGCTGGTTCGGTCATCCGGCGAAAATCTGAAGATCATTGAGCGGATGATCAGCACGGTGGACCGCCCGCAGGCGGAAGTCGTCATGGATGTCAACATCTATGAAGTTACGCAGCAGGAGGCGCTCCAACTGGGCAATCAGTTTGCGACGCAGCCGCCGACCATCACGAGTCCCGACGGCGGAACGAGCGTGACGCTCAAGCCGCCCAGCGCGACCAACTTGGGCGGCATTGGGCAGGGCCCGCTGCTGCGCCCCGTATCTCCGGCCGGGGTTTTTAGCAATGCGCTGGGCTTCGGGCTCGGATTGCCGCCGTCAACCATCACAGCGCTCCAGAGCAAGGGGCTGGGACGCCTGATCTCGCAGGTGCAGGTGCGGGCCTTCGAGGATAAGGAGGGCAAAGTCAACATCGGGCAGTCCGTGCCGATACAGATTGGCAACCCGTTTCCAGGCATCCCGGGCGGCGGGCAGCCGCCGCCGGGGCAAATCTTTTTCCCCGGCTTCAACCAGGTGCAGTACCGGGACGTGGGCTTGAACATTTCGGTCAAGCCGCACATTACGGATGACATTGTCCAGATGGACATCGCCATCGAGACCTCGACGGTGCCGCCCGACGCCGGCGGCACCAACCTGACCCCGACGATTTCACAGCGCAAGGTGAGCGGCGTGGCGCGCGTGCGGGATGGCTACACGGCGCTGGCGGCAAGCGTCATGCGCGTGGATGACACCGATACGCGGACGGGGCTGCCCGTCATCAGCTTCATCCCGGTCATTGGGCGGCTCTTTTCCACGCCGTCGCGCAACAAGCAAGCGACGCACATCGTCATCACGGTCACGCCGCATATTGTGCGCGGCGGCGCGGTCACCGAAGAGGAGCTCAAGACCGCTTTCGGCCCGCTGGATGTCTCGGTGGGCGTTGGCGGGCTGAGCTACGGGCGGTTTCTCACGATTGATGAAATCGTCGCCGATGCCGACCGCGAGGAAATGCGCGAGGCCAATCAGCTCCGGGAAACGCCGGTGACGACCCAGCCGCCGGACAAGCCGATTGGCGCGCCGGCCGCCGCCCCGCCGGTCAGCGGCGGCGACGGACGCTTTGTAATCAGCGCCCCAACCACCCCGGCAGCCACCCCGGGCGCGCTGTCGCGCACCGAGAGCGGCAGCTTCGGCGGCATCATTCAGATGCAGCCGTTGCCCGAAACAGGCGTCGCGCAGGCGGGCGGTGGCGGGGCCGCGCCGATGAGCGCGCCGCCAGCCCAGCCGCAATTCAACCCGAGCGATCCCAACTCGCCGGTGCCGTCGCGCCCGTCTTCGGGCGGCTCCGTGCGGTCGGTGCTGATGGTGTCGCCGAGCCTGCGTCCGGCCGTAGGGCAGATGATTTCGGTGGCGGTGATCCTCAGCAGCGAGGCGACCAGCATTTCAGCGGCTTCCATCTTTCTGCACTACAACCAAGCGGCGCTCAAGCTGGTCGGCATACGGGACGGCGGCGTTCTCTCTCCGGGCAGCTTCCAGACGGGTGATAACGGCGGACAGGCGTTTGCGACAGCGCTGGTGTCATCGGGGATGACCAGCGGGCGTCCGGCGAACGGACCCCTGGCCTTCTTTGATTTTCAGGTGATTGCGCCGGGCAATGGCGACATTCGCCTGGACGTGCTGGATCTGCGCGGGTTGACAAATGAGCTTATCCCGGTCATTCCAAGTCCCGCGCCGCCCGTGATCGCGGGCGGCGCGCCAAACGGCAAGCAGTGACGAGCAAGCCAGGGCAGACCGCGTGGCCGGAACTCCGGCGGCGGCGCAGCGAGCGAAACGGAGAGCAAGGCGGGCGGCAAGCCGTCGGGCGGCGCCGGCGCTTCGGCGCGGCGGCGGTTGGCTCCTCGCTGCTGGAAATGATCATCACGCTGGCGATTCTAGCTGTGCTGACCAGCGCCGCGCTGCCGCTCGCGCGCACAGCCGCCCGGAGCCGTCAGGAAACCGAGCTGCGCCGGGCGCTGCGCGAAATCCGCTTCGCCATTGACCGCTACAAGGAGTTCAACGACCAGACCGGCGGGCAGCGGCTTCCCGCCGAGCTGCGCACGCCGAGCGGCTACCCCAAGAAGCTGGAAATCCTTTACGAGGGCTTTGTTCCGGCCGGCAACGTGGACGGCAAGAAGGTCTTCTTTCTGCGGCGACTCCCAATTGACCCGATGACCGGCAAGGCCGACTGGCAAATCCGCTCCTCGGCGGACGCTCCTGACTCGTCGCTTTCCTCCGGCGATGATGTGTTTGATGTCCGGTCGCGCTCGACGGCTACGGCGTTGGATGGGACGCGCTACAACGAATGGTGACGGATGTGAAAAAGTTTCGCTTGGCGCGAAGAAGCGGCGGCTTCACGCTGCTCGAGCTCGTCATGGTGATGACCGTCATGGCGATTCTGCTGACCATGAGCATTCCGATTTATCGCAACCTGCTGCTGCGGGCGCGCGAGACGGTGCTCCGGGATAACCTTTTCAAAATGCGCGATGCGATTAATCGCTATAGCTACGATAAGAATCGCGCGCCGGAAACGCTCAAGGACCTCGAAAAAGCCAAGTATCTACGCGAAATCCCGATGGATCCCATCACGCAGCGCCGCGACACCTGGACGGTGCGCCTGGAGGATGAGCCGGTGATCCCATCAGCGCCGCGCGGCATTGTGGATGTCTTCAGCGGCGCGGAAGGCGTGGGCAGCGACGGCGTTCCGTACAATGAGTGGTAGCCGTTTTGGAACAGCCGCTTGTCAGGCCTGCGACACGGCTTTGGGTGTGGATGTATGAGCGTTTTTGAACGATTTTGGCAGCGACTGACGGCTCCGCTCCCATCGCGCGCGATCTGCGCGCTGACCTCCGAGGGCGTAGTCGCGTTTGACCGGCGCAGCCGGCAGTCGGCGTTTCGCCCCTGGACGGAACAAGCCTTTCAGCCGGGCTTCGATGAGGAAAACGTGCGTCGCCCGGATGTCTTTGCGGCGGTTTTGCGCGACGCGGCGCGGGCGCTGGGACTGTCCGGCGAGCGGCGATGGTCGGCGCTGGTGCCAGGCGCGACCGCGCGGACGCACGTCATCACGCTGGAGGCCGCGACGCCCCGGCAGGATGTGCCGGAAGTGATTTTGTGGAAGGCCGAGCGCCTGACGGGCCTCGCCGGCAGCGACCTCTGGATGACGGTCGCGGAGCTTGGCCCGGCGTCAACGGCGGCGGGCGGCGCTGGCAAGCGATTTTTGCTGACGGCGATGAATCGGCGGGTCGCCCTTGACCTTCAGGGGCATTTGCAGCGATTGGGCTGGCAACCGGGTCTAATCCTGCCCCGCATCGTTTGCGAATCGCTGTGGCTACAGCGTAGCCCGGCGCAGCTTGACCAGATGCTCATCAGCGTCGAGGAAGACACCTTGGCGGTCATGCTGCTTCGGAGAGGCTTTCCGCTGGCCATCCGAACGCTGCCGCTCGCGGGCGAAGCGCCAGCGGAGCAGTTGCTTCGGCTGTTGCTCTTCTTCCGCGAACACGCGGCCGAGTCAGGGCTGAGCTTGGAAACCACTCAAATTCGGTTTGAGGTTCTGGCGGTCAACGCGCCGCTGAAAACGGCGGAAATCAGCCAGTGCATCGTCGAAACCTTTGGCGAAGCGCCGCGCATGGTTGAGCCGCGCCAGCTTGGCTTTGCTTCCGCAAGCGAGCTTTCCCAGCTGGCCGGGGTGGCCGGGCTAGCCTTGGCGACGGACTGAAGAGGGGGGGGGCGAGATGTCCGTGGGGGTCGCTCAGCCGCCGCCGGAGGCGCTTTCCGCGCCGGAGGCCGTTGTCGAGGCGCTCTTGGAGACGCCGCTCCTGGGACGGCTTCGGGAGTACTTTTTCATAACGGCGGACGCCATCACGAGCGAGCAGGTCGCCATCGCGGAGATTCCAGCTCCGCCGTTTCACGAGGCGGCGCGGGCGCAGTTTCTTGCCGAGCGGCTGCGCGACGCCGGGCTGCCCATCGCTCGCCAGGACGCGGAAGGCAACGTCTGCGGATGGCTGCCGGGCGCGGACCCGACGCGCCCGCCGATTGTCGTCGCCGCCCACCTCGACACCGTCTTTCCGCCTGAAACCGATGTGACGGTCAGCGTCCGCGGCGGGCGGCTCTATGCGCCGGGCATTGCCGACAACGCCTGCGGGCTGGCCGGACTGCTGGCGCTCGCGCGGGCCTTTGTCCTCCATGACGTTCGCCCGGCGGGGCCGATCTGCTTTGTCGGCACGGTTGGCGAGGAAGGGCCGGGCAACCTGCGCGGCGTTCGGGCGCTGATCGGCGGCATGCCGAACATACGATTTTTCATTGCGTTAGACGGGCCGGGACTGGAGCGCATTACCTGCCGAGCGATTGGCTCGCGTCGCTTTCGGGTGACGTTTAGCGGACTGGGCGGGCATTCCTGGGCGAACTTTGGCGCAGTCAATCCGGCGCACGCGCTGGGCGAGTTTATTCACTTGATTCGTCACCTTCCGTTGCGGCGCGGCACGACCTGCACCGTAGCGGCGGTTGGCGGCGGCGGCGTCATTAACGCCATTCCGACGGAAGCCTATGCCGACCTGGATTGTCGGGCCGAGGCCAACGCCGACCTTGACCATTTGGAGAACGAGGTGCGCCTGGCGGTCGTCCAGGCGCAGCAGGCGGAAATGCAGGCCGCGACGCGGCGGAGCCGGCTGGCCACGACGGTGCGGCGCTTGGGCGACCGACCGGCCGGCGAAACGCCGCGCTCGACGGCGCTGGCGCGCTGCGCGGTCGCGGCGACGCGCGCCTGCGGGCAGCGCCCGACGCTCGACAGCGGCTCGACGGACGCCAATGTGCCAATGGCGCTCGGCATTCCGGCGATTGCGATTGGCGCGGGCGGCGAGTACGGCGGCTGCCACACGCTGGAAGAGTGGTATGACCCGACGGGACGCCCGCGGAGCTTGACGCGCGCCACCCTGTTACTGCTCGCGCTTGACCGATTGCCGGTTGAGCCGTCAGAGCGATATTGAGCGCGGAGGCCGCCCCCGCCGATATCAGCGATGCCGAGTTACTGGTTGCTCAAATCCGAGCCGAGCGTTTTTTCGATTGACGACCTGCGCGCCGCGCCAAGCCAGACGACGAGCTGGGAAGGCGTAAGGAACTATCAGGCGCGGAACTTCCTGCGCGACGCGATGCGGGTGGGCGATCTGGCGTTTTTCTACCACAGCAATGCCGCGCCGCCCGGCATCGCGGGCGTGGTGGAAGTGACCCGGGCCGGCTATCCCGACCATACGGCCTTTGACCCCGCCAGCCGCTACTACGACCCCAGAAGCGATCCGGCGCAGCCGACTTGGTTTATGGTGGATGTCAAGCTCGTTCGCGCCTTTCCCAGAATCCTACCGCTGGAAGAGCTCAAGCGGACGCCGGGACTGGAAAACATGCTGGTCACGCGACGGGGGGCGCGCCTCTCCGTGCAGCCCGTGACCGAAGCGGAGTGGCGAGCTGTCTTATCGCTCATTGACTAACGCGCCCCGGCGAGCGCCTTCAGGTCGGCGCCCCTCCCCAAGCGCGCCGACCTTCCTAAGCTGGCGCGCTTCATCGAGCCGGACTTGTCGCGCCGCGCCCGGCTTCGCATAATCTGCGGCTGGCTGAAGCGCCTAACCCAAGGAGAGTGTCAACCGTGCCGGTTATTGAATCCGCTGCCGCGTGCCGTTTCGGCGGCGAACACGCCCAAGTCATCGAGCAACTTTACAAGCTGATTGAGCGCCTGTGGAAAGAGCACCGCACCTCTCCGACCCGCGCCGGGGATGAGCTGGTCTACGCTTTTGGCAACCTCGACTGCGTGGTTGTGGTCAACCAGGACGTTCTTGGCGCGCTGGTCGAAGTGAAGACCAAGCTGGGCAACGTGGATTGCCAGGCCAATGAGCAAGGCGACATCACGGCGACGCTCAATGCCGATCCAAAGGAAGGCGGCCGCGAGGATGGCGACGTGGCTACCATTCTAAACTTTACCGTTCGGGCGCTGGATGATTACTACTACAAGCGTCGCGTCGCGTGAAATCGGCTGCCCCGGGCGGCAACGAGCCGCCATATCGAGAGCTCCTCGCGGCCGGCGGGCTGATCGCCCTGGATCAGCTTAGCAAGGCGTGGGCCTATTGGTCGCTGCGCCCGACGGAGATGCCCGTCCGGGTCATTCCAGGCTTTTTTCGCTTGCGGTACGCCGAAAACCCCGGCATCGCCTTCAGCCTCTTTGACAGCGGCACGCCCGCCATGCGGATGACCCTGCTGGGCATCGCCGTCTGCGCCGCCCTTGGCGCGAGCTTTTACCTCTGGCGGACGCCCGCTGAGCGGCGTCTCTTGCGCGTGACGCTGACGTGCTTGCTGGGCGGCATTCTGGGCAACGCCATTGACCGGGTCGTTCACGGCGCGGTCATTGACTTTCTCGACTTTTACTGGGGAGCGTGGCACTTCCCGACCTTCAACATCGCTGATAGCTGCATCACCGTCGGCGCGATCTTGCTGGCGCTGGATACGGCGAGCGACTTGCGGCGCGCGCCAGAGTCGGGCGCGTAACGCCCTATGGCGGACTGGGACGCGGACGTGGCGATCATTGGCGCGGGGGCCGCCGGCCTGATGGCCGGCATCTGGGCGGGACGCGCCGCGCGGGGACTGCGCATCGTCGCGCTCGACGGCGCCGCTCGACTTGGGGCGAAAATCCTGGTCGCGGGCGGCGGGCGCTGCAACGTCACGCACGAGCGGGTCGCGCCCGCCGACTTCGCCGGCTCGACGCCCAACGCTATTCGGCAAGTTCTGCGCCGGTTTGATGTCGCCGATACCGTAAGGTTTTTCGCTGAGCTAGGCGTCAAGCTCAAGCGCGAGCCGACCGGCAAGCTCTTTCCCGTCACTGACCGCGCGCGCACGGTGCTGGACGCCCTGCTGCGGGCGGCAGCGGCGGCGGGCGTGACGCTGCGCCACCCGTGCCGAGTCGAAGCCATCGCGGCGAAGGACGGCGGCTTTATCATTAGCGGCGCCTGGGGGCGCCTCAGGACGCGGCGGGCGATTCTGGCGACCGGCGGGCGAAGCTTGCCCAAGTCCGGCTCGGACGGCGCGGGCTATCGGCTGGCGGAAGCGCTAGGGCATAGCGTGGCTGACACCTTTCCGGCGCTTGTGCCGCTGACGCTTGCGCCGGATTGCCTTTTGTTAGGGCTCAGCGGCATTAGCGTCCCGGCTCGCCTGACCGTTGAAGCCGCCGGGGGCAAACCGCTCGCGCAAACAACGGGCGCGGCGCTCTGTACGCATTTCGGGCTGTCGGGACCGGCGGCGCTCGACATCAGCCGTCACTGGCTGGCCGCGCGCCGCCGCGATGCCGGGGCGCGGCTCGTCGTCAACTGGCTGCCGGAAGCGACCGCGGCGGAACTTGACCAAGCCCTGCAATCGCTGGGGCGCGGGACGGCAGGCGCCTGGCTCGGCGCGCGCCTGCCGGAGCGCCTAGCGCGGACGCTGTTAAACATCGCCGGCGTTGATCCGGCGCAAACCGGCGCGCAACTGACTCGCGCCGAGCGGCAGGCCATCGCGCGAGCCGTGACGCGACTGCCCGTTCCGGTTACGGGCGACCGAGGCTTTGCCTACGCCGAGACGACGGCTGGAGGCGTTCCGCTGCGGGAGCTTTACCTCGCCCGGATGGCGTCGCGACGCTGTCCGGGGCTGTATTTGTGCGGCGAAATCTGCGATGTGGACGGGCGCATTGGCGGCTTCAACTTCCAGTGGGCCTGGGCGAGCGGCTACGTCGCCGGAATCTCGGCCGCGCGCGCCTCGGCGGAAGAGCGTCAGCCGCTGGAATCCGCTATGACTCGCTGAAAAGCATCCGCGCGATGCGCTGAATCAGCGGCTTGAGCCCCTCGCCGGTGACGGCGGAGACCGGAAAAAACGCGACGCCGAGCCGCTCGCAGTGGGCTTTCAGCGCCGCCGCTCGCGTCGGATCGGCGACATCCCGCTTGGTGGCGACAGCCAGGCGCGGGCGCGCGGCGAGTTCGGAGTCGTAAAGCGCTAGCTCGCGCTCGATGGCGTCGTAGGCCGCGACCGGGTCGCGCTCCGCCAGCGCCGAGACATCCACCAGATGCAGCAGCAGGCGGGTGCGCTCAACGTGCCGCAAGAACTGAAGCCCCAGCCCGCGCCCCTCGCTTGCGCCCTCGATAATGCCCGGAATGTCGGCCACGACAAAGCTGCGGTAATCCTCCAGCCCGACGACGCCGAGGCTGGGCGCAAGCGTCGTGAAGGGATAGTCGGCAATCTTGGGACGCGCCGCCGAAACCGCTGAAATCAATGTGGATTTCCCGGCGTTCGGGTAGCCAAGCAGCCCGACGTCGGCGAGGAGCTTCAGTTCAAGCCGCAGGACGCGCTGCTCGCCCGGCTGCCCAGGCTCGTGCCGGCGCGGCGCGCGATTGACCGAGGTGGCGAAGCGCGCGTTGCCGCGCCCGCCGCGCCCGCCCTGCGCGACGACGACCGTTTGCCCGGATGTGGCAAGGTCGGCCAGGCATTCGCCAGTGTTGGCGTCATAGATGAGCGTGCCGACCGGCACATCCACTAGGCAATCCTCGCCGCCGCGCCCGTGGCGGTTGCCGCCTTCGCCGTGGCCGCCGCGCCCCGCGGCGTAGCGCGGGTTATACCGGAACGCCAGCAGCGTGTTGAGATGATGGCTGGCCCGGAGATACACCGAGCCGCCCTTGCCGCCGTCGCCGCCCGAAGGGCCGCCGCGCGGGACAAACTTCTCGCGGCGGAAGGCCATGCAGCCGTTGCCGCCGGCGCCGCCAGCGACGTGAATGATGGCTTCGTCAACAAACATGGCGGGAAAATGCGCAGCCCAAGGCCGAGCGAGACCTTGGGCTGGCGAAAGAAAAACCAGTTGGGAAGCGCTGACGCGCCGCTTAGGCGGCAGCCGCTCCCGGCGTTGCCGGCGCTTCGCCTGGCGCTTCGACCGGAATCACCTCGATGTAGCGCCCAAGCTGTCCGCGATTGCGAAACCGGAGGCGCCCAGCCGTCAGAGCGAACAGCGTGTGGTCGCGGCCCAGCCCGACGTTTGCGCCGGGCTTGAAGCGCGTGCCGCGCTGCCGGACGAGAATTTCGCCGGCCTTGACAAGCTGATTGCCGAATCGCTTGACGCCCAATCGCTTGGCATGCGAATCGCGTCCGTTACGAGAGCTTCCTACGCCTTTCTTATGAGCCATGACTCGTTACCTCGCGTATCAACGTCTCCGCGTGAGCGCCCGCTAGGCGGCCGCCTCGATTTTCTGAACCAGCAGCGCCGTGAAGTTCTGGCGATGACCGCGCTTGCGCCGGTATTGCTTCCGCCGCTTGAACTTGAAAACGATGATTTTCTTGGCGCGGCCATGGCCAATGACTGACGCGGTGACGCGCGCGTCCGCCAGGCGCGGCGCGCCGAGCTTGAGTTCCGCGCCGTTGTGCAGCGCCAGAACGTCAAGCTGCACCGTCTGGCCCGGCTCGGCTTCCAGGCTCGGAACTTGAACGACATCGCCCTCGGCAACCCGAAACTGCTTTCCGCCCGTGGCAATAATGGCGTATAACATACTCCCTCGCTCCTGCTTTTCCATTCCCCGCGCCCGCTCAAAGGCGGGCTGCAACGCTTTCGGGCAAAGCCGGGACTCTATGGCTGCCGGGCCGGCTCTGTCAAGCGTTGACTTACGCTTTCGGGGCGTGGCGGACAGTCGGTCGAAGGGGATTCGAGCGAATCGTCGTGACGACCGGCGGCGCGTTTGCGCATAATGCGCGGGCGCTGATTCACTTTTTCCCCAATGCTTGACCGCCCAATGACTGTTGACCTCAAAAAAACCGTTAACCTGCCCTCGAAAGACCTGCCCATGAAGGGCAACCTCGCCCAGACCGAGCCGCAGCGGCTGAAACGCTGGCTGGAGGCGGATGTTTATGGCGCGTTGCGCGCAGCGCGCGCCGGACGGCCGAAGTTTCGCTTGCACGACGGCCCGCCCTACGCCAACGGCCGCATCCACCTGGGCACGGCATTCAATAAGATTCTCAAGGATTTCATCGTGAAGTCGCGCAGCATGATGGGCTTCGACACGGCCTACCTGCCTGGCTACGACTGCCACGGCCTGCCCATTGAAACCAAGGTCGTCAAGGAACTCGAAGGCAAGCTGGCCGCGAAGGGCGTCGCGCTGACGCCGACCATCATTCGCCGCGAGGCCCGCGCCTTCGCCGAGCGTCATATCGAGCAGATGAACCGCGACTTTCAGCGGCTTGGCATCCTTGGCGACTGGGCGAACGCTTACCGCACGATGAGCTACGACTACGAGGCCGACATTTTGCGAACGCTGGCCGCCTTTGTCCGACAGGGCAGCGTCTATCGCGGACTGCGTCCGGTGCACTGGTCCATCGGCGCGCAGTCGGCGCTGGCCGAAGCCGAGCTCGAATACAAGGAAGTCGTCGATCCGTCCGTCTATGTCGCCTTCCCGCTGGCAACCGACCCGGCCGCCATTGCGCCGGAGCTGGGCGGGCGCGAGGTCGCCGTCGTCATCTGGACGACCACGCCCTGGACGCTGCCCGCCAACCTTGGCATCAGCTTCGGGCCGGACTTTGACTACGTCGCGGTCGAAGCGCCCGCCGCCAATGGTCAGGGGAAGAAAAGGGCCTACATCGTCGCGGCCAAGCTGCTGCCGGCGCTGGCGCAGAAGTTTGGGTGGACGGACGCGCGCCCGCTGGCGACCTTCAAAGGCGCCGCTCTAGACGGCAAGGCCGCCCGGCATCCGTGGCTTGACCGCAAGTCACAGCTGATGGTCGGCGACCACGTCACGCTCGACGCGGGCACGGGGGCCGTCCACACCGCGCCCGGACACGGCATGGAAGACTTCCTCATCGGCAAGCGATACGGCCTTGAGCCATACTGCCCAGTGGATCAGCGCGGCGTCTATACCGACGAGGTGGCGAGCTTTGCCGGACGGCAGGTCTTCGACGCCAATCCCGACATCATCCAGTTGCTGCGGGAGCGCGGCGAGCTGGTGTTCGCCGAGGACTATCCCCACAGCTACCCGCATTGCTGGCGCACCAAAACGCCGACAATTTTCCGCGCCACGCCGCAGTGGTTCATTTCGATGGACGCCGCCGGTCTGCGCCAACGGGCGCTGGACGAGATTGGAAAAGTTCAGTGGCTGCCGGCCTGGGGCGAGGAGCGCATGCGCAATATGTTCCTCAATCGCGGCGACTGGTGCATTTCGCGGCAGCGGGCGTGGGGCGTGCCGATTGCCGCGCTGCGCTGCGCGGTCTGCGGGACGGTTCACGCTACGGCCGACTTTATGGAGCGCGTGGCGGAAGTCTTCGCCACGGAGGGGGCCGACGCTTGGTATGCGCGCCCGGCGGCGGATTTCCTGCCGCCTGATTTCGCCTGCGGGAGCTGCGGCGCGAAAGAGGTAGAGAAGGAAATGGATATCCTCGACGTCTGGCTTGATTCAGGCGTCAGTTGGCAGGTCATGGAGCGCGCCGGCCTAGCGACCGCCGACGAGCCGGCGTCGGATGTATATATCGAGGGCTCCGACCAGTATCGCGGCTGGTTCAATTCGTCGCTGATTGTGAGCTTGGGGCTGCGCGGCCACGCGCCGTACCGCGCCGTCATCACGCACGGCTACGTTCTCGACAAAGACCGCGAAAAGATGTCGAAGAGCGTCGGCAACGTCATCGAGCCGCAGGCGCTGATCGAGGCGGGCGGCGCGGACCTGCTGCGGCTCTGGACGGCGAGCGTGGACTACACCGACGACGCGCCGATTTCCGAGGAAATTCTGGCCCGGATTGGCGACGCCTACCGGAAGATTCGGAATACGCTGTGCTACCTCGTCAACAATCTTTCAGATTTCGACCGCGCCGCGGATGCCGTGCCCGACGCCGAGCTGTTCGAGATTGACCGCTGGGCGCTGGCGGAAACCAGCGAGCTGGCGCGACGCGTCCGCGCCGCTTACGAGCAGTATGCGTTTCAGGCGGCTTACACAGCCTTGCTCAACTTCTGCTCGACGCAGCTATCGAGCATTTACTTTGACGTGCTCAAGGATCGGCTGTACACCTCCGCGCCAAAATCCCCTGAGCGGCGGGCGGCGCAGACGGCGCTATACGAGATTGCAAGCTCACTGATCCGCCTGCTGGCGCCGATTCTGGCCTTTACGGCCGACGAGGCGTGGGAGAAGCTGACGCGCGGTCAGGCCGGCTCGGTTCACTTGGCGGAGTTTCCGCCCGGCGACGCGCGCGTGGCGCCGGGCTTGCGGGAGCGCTGGGAAGCCCTCCTCAGCACGCGCTCGACGGCGCTCAAGGAGCTTGAGCAGGCGCGGGCGGCGGGGCGCATCGGGTCGTCGCTGGAAGCGCAGGTGACGCTGCGCGCTGGCGGCTCGCTTTATGCCACGCTGGCGGATTACGGCGCGGAGGCGCTGTCGTTTTTGTTCATTGTATCGCAGGTGACGCTGGAGCGCGCGGAAGGCGAGGAGTTGACGGCGCAGGTGAAACCGGCCGCCGGGGTCAAGTGCGAGCGGTGCTGGCGCTACGAGACCACGGTGGGCGCTGACCCGGAGCTTCCGACCATTTGTCATCGGTGCGCCCGCAGCGTGCGCGCCGGATGGCTTCCAGCCTAAGCGGTTGGGGAGGGCGGTCGCGCCCGCCCCAACCATCAAGCCGGCTTGCTTTCAGAAGGGTCAGGCAGGCGACGCGCTACTGCCGGAGGCCGCCTTCGGCGAGGGCGCGCGGATCGAGCAGGCGGTCGAGCTCTTCCGGAGAAAGATCGGTCATTTCAGCAGCCACCTCCTTGACCGTACGGTCCTCGGCATAGGCTCGCTTGGCGATTTTCGCGCCGAGTTCATAGCCAATCACCGGGTTGAGCGCCGTCACGAGAATGGGGTTGCGCCCGACCTGGGCGGCGAGCCGCTCCTCGTTGACGGTGAAGTTGGCAACGGCCTTATCCGCCAGCAGGCGCGAGGCGTTGGCAAGCAGCGCGAGGCTTTGCAGCAAGTTGTAGGCGATGACGGGCAGCATGACATTGAGCTGAAAGTTGCCCGATTGCCCGGCGACCGTGATGGTCGCGTCATTGCCAATCGCCTGCGCGCAGACCATCGCCATGGCCTCCGGGATGACCGGATTGACCTTGCCGGGCATGATGCTGGAGCCGGGCTGGAGGTCCTGGAGCCGGATTTCAGCCAGTCCAGCTTGCGGGCCACTGTTCATCCAGCGCAAGTCATTGGCGATTTTCATGAGGCTGACGGCCACGGTTTTGAGCTGTCCGCTCAGCTCAACGGCGGCGTCCTGCGAGCTGAGCGACTCAAAGAAGCTGTCATTGGGGCGGAAGGGCAAGCCGGTTCGCTCGGACAGCAGCGCGGCAAAGCGCGCAGCGAAGTCCGGGTGCGCGTTGATGCCCGTGCCAACAGCCGTTCCGCCCTGCGCGAGCTTGGCCAGACGCGGCAGCGCGCTCTCGATGCGCTCTATGCCATGGGCGACTTGCCAGGCCCAGCCCGTCAGCTCCTGCGCCAGCGTGATGGGCATGGCGTCCATAAGGTGGGTGCGCCCCGTTTTGACGATATGGGCCACGCTTGCGGCTTTCGCCGCGAGGGTCTCATGCAGATGGCGCAGGGCGGGGAGCAAGTCGTGGACGGCGGCCAGGCAGGCGCTCACGTGAATTGCCGTTGGGATGGCGTCGTTGCTGCTCTGCCCCATGTTGACGTGGTCGTTGGGATGGACGCGCGCGCCAAGCCGCTCGCCGGCCAGCGCGGCGATGACCTCGTTGGCGTTCATATTGGCGCTGGTGCCAGAGCCAGTTTGAAAAATATCGAGCGGAAAATCGTCGTCATAGCGCCCGGCGGCGACATCGAGGGCGGCGCTGGCAATGGCTTCGGCCATCTCTGGCGCCAGCAAGCCTAGCTCGCGGTTGGCTTGGGCCGCGGCCCATTTCACCAGCCCCAGCGCCTCGATGAACCGCCGCGGAAAGCGAAGGCCACTGATGGGGAAATTTTCGATAGCGCGCTGCGTTTGCGCGCCGTAGCGCGCCGTCGCCGGGACGCGCACCTCGCCCATGCTGTCGCGTTCGATACGAAACTGCTCGTCGGTCACGATTACAGACTCCTTGCTAAAAAGTTATCTAGCGTACAGAGTCGCAAGTATGCGCGTCGGCGCTGGTCGCTTTCAATGCGGTTGTCGGCGACGGAAGCTTACGTCTGCTCGATCCCTCAAGAGCAAAGCCCGCCCCAAAGAGCAAAGCCCGCCGCGGGGCGGCAGGCTTTGCGGAAAGCTTGGTAGCGGCGTCCGGGATCGAACCGGAGACCTACGGGTTATGAATCCGTCGCTCTAACCATCTGAGCTACGCCGCCACATAACTTTCACACTTTACCTTCACGCTCTGGTCGCTCACTGGCGCTTGTAAGCCTTAGAAACAGCGCGAAAGGCGGCAAAAGGTTGTCCGAAGCGATGGTAAATTGCAAGTCCGAGCGGCAGGCCGCGTCTTGACAATGGGCGGGAGCGGTTCCTAGCCTGTCACACGCCAAGAGTTTGCGCGGCGTCGAGCGGCGACGGCGCTCTCGTTCAGGGGTCACTCAAGCGCTTTACAGCGATACAGCGATGGCGGAGCGACTAGCGCGAAGCGTCTGTCGTCCGAAAGCTATGCCGGAGCGAATTTTGATTGCGGCGGATGACAACTTGCTTGGCGCAAGGGTTGGCGCGTTGCTGACCAGCGCTGGTTATGAGGTCGAGTTGGCAGAGACCGGCGACGCTGCGCGGTCGCGCCTGGAAGCGCAGCCATTCGACGCGCTCATCCTTGATATCGCGCTGCGCGACCAGAACTGCCTCGACTTGACGCAGTGGGTGCGCGGGCAGGCGAGTCTGCGCAACTTGCCGGTGATTGTTTTGAGTCCGGCGGCGACGCGCGACGATGATGTGCCGTCGGCGCTGCAGGCGGGCGCGGACGAAGCGCTGGCCGTGCCGTTTCGCCATCAGGAGTTGCTTCTCAAGCTGCGGCGCATGCTTGAGCGGCAACGCTGGGCCATCGAGCGGCAGCGGATGGTGGCGAACCTCTCGGTGGTGGCGGACGGCATCGAGCGTTTAATTCGACCGACCGGCGAGCAGGCGCTGCCGGATTTTTCAGACGCGGCCGATTTGGAAGAGCAAGCCAAGTGGCAGGAGCTGATGAAATCCCTTAGCGCGGCCATTCAGGCGCTCCAGGACGCCTCAAACAGCGAGGAAATGCGCATTCTGCGGCGGGCGCTAGAGCAAATTTCAGCCGCGCTGAAGCGCGCCGGGAGCTATGTTCGGGTGCGCACGCAAGCTCAGTTGCTGCGCGACGCCAATGAAAAGCTGCGCGAGCTGGAACGGCTGCGCTCCGAGTTCACCAATGCGATTGTGCATGACATCCGCTCGCCGCTTGGAACGATTGTGTCCACAATCGAGCTCATAGAGCAGGAGTTGAGCGGCCCGCGCCCCAAAAAATCCGATATCCTTCCGCTGGCGACGGGCGCGCGCGCCATAGCCTTGAAGCTGATCAACTTGGTCTCCGAGCTGCTGGATTTCTCGAAGCTTGAAGCCGGCCAGATGACTCTGGCGCTGGGTAAGCTCGACGTGGCTAAGCTCATTGAGCAGGTCGGCGAGGAGTTTGAGCCGTCTATTCGGCGCAAATCCATCAGGTTCAGCTATGGATGCGAGGATCACCTGCCGGCGATTACTGGAGACGCCGGCAAGCTGCACCGGGCGCTTTCAAATCTGATGTCAAATGCCGTCAAGTTTACGCCAGATGGCGGGCAGATCTGGCTTGAAGCGCGGCTGATGGAAGGCACGCAGGTGGACGCCGGCGTGCCTTATGTCGTTTTTAGCGTCGTGGATTCCGGCGAGGGGATTCCGGCGCAAGACCTGCCCTACATCTTTGACGCCTACTACCAAGCGGCGACCCGCAACAAGGACCTTGGGACAGGGCTCGGCTTGGCCATCGTCAAGCGCATTGCGGCGGCGCACGGCGGCAATGTGGCGGTGCGCAGCCAAGTTGGCGTGGGAACGGCTTTTTCCATCGTGCTGCCGCTTACGCCGCCAGCGGAAGGTCAGCCGCCGACGCTGCCGGCGGTCGCGCCAGCGCTGGTCACGGACTTGTCGGATGTTTTAGCGACGCCGGCCGAGGGCGCCTGACGGCGCTTCCGTCGCTGGCCTAAGCGGCTCTTTATCCAGCCCGCCGCAGTCTGACCTGCGGCGCAAGACGCCAGCATGACTACCTTCGAGACGGTTGGCTTGATCGTCAAGCCACACCTGACGAACATCACGCCGTATTTGACCGAGCTGACCCAGTGGCTCGCGGCGCGCGGCTGTCGCGTGGCGGGCGAGGCTTCGGTCGCCCATCTGTTGCCGCCGACGGTCAGCCTTTTGACTTCGGCTGAGCTGGCGGCGCAGGTGGATCTCGTCATCGTGATTGGCGGCGACGGAACGATGATCTATGCCGCGCGCCTGTTGGGCGAGCGCGATGTGCCGGTGCTCGGCGTCAACTATGGCTACCTTGGCTATTTGACTGAGTACACGCCGGAAACGGTATACGAGCCGCTGGAGCGCATTTTCGCGGGCGACTTTCGCGCGGGCGCGCGGATGAAGCTGGAGGCGACGGTCGAGCGCGCGGGCGAGGCTTTGCTGACGGCGCAAGCCGTCAATGACTGCGTGATTACCAAGAGCATGCTGGCGCGACTCGTGCCCATCGAGTGTCGCATTGGCGGACAGTTCGTTTCGACTTTTCATGCGGACGGTCTCATTATCGCCACGCCGACTGGCTCGACGGCCTATTCGCTTTCAGCCGGCGGCCCGATTGTGCACCCGGCGATGCAGGCGATTGTCATTACGCCGATTTGCCCGCACACCCTGACGAATCGCCCGCTGGTCGTTCCCGACGCCAGCGAAATCGAGCTGCGCCTGTCGACGGAGCGCGGCCCCTTCAACGTCGAGGATGTTTTTCTGACCTTCGATGGGCAAACCGGCTGCGCCGTCGAGCCGGAAGACCGCGTTTTGATTCGCAAGAGCGTTTCCACGCTGAAGCTTATTGAGCCGGCCGGTAAAAACTACTTCAAGCTCCTCCGCGATAAGCTCAAGTGGGGCAACGGATAAGGGTCAGCTCAAAACGGCGGCTTGATTTTTTTAGTCGCCTGTGGAAACTCGCTGGAAGCACTCTGGCCTGGTTCACCCTTCGACAAAGCGTCTTGTAAACAGGAAACAGACGCGCCCGCTCGCGACCATGTCGCTTCTTGATCCGCTTCCTCGCCCGCCGCTGATTGCCGACCCGTCGCCGGATGTTTGTCCGGTCTGTCAGGGAACCGGGTTTGAGTATGACCCGGTTAGGCGCCGCTCGCGGCGCTGCCTCAAGTGTCGCGGGGGCGCCGAGAATCTGATTGAGCGGGCGCGGATTCCGGCGCGCTACCGCGGCAGCAGCTTTGACAACTTTCGCGTGAATCCGAGCGGC
>NKPT01000366.1 GCA_002254845.1 Chloracidobacterium sp. CP2_5A
CCCCATACAGACGGACGTAAACGGACCCAGATGCGGTCACGCGGATGCGCCCATCTGCGCGGATATGTCGCGCCGTCTCCAGCCGGACAAGCGCGCGCTGAAAGCTCGATATCTCAAAAGTCAGGTCCGCGCGCCGGTAAGCTGGCGGATTGTCGCCGGCGTGACACGTGACCTGCACGGGGGCGTCGTCCACGCCCTCGAACGCCGCATAAATCGGGCCTAGCGTCGATCCCGCTGGCGAGGAAAAGAGCGCCTCGTCAGCCGGTGTCGAGAGCTCAATCCACCCTACCCCAGACCCGA
>NKPT01000106.1 GCA_002254845.1 Chloracidobacterium sp. CP2_5A
GCCGGAATCGGCGCGAAACACACCAAACGCCTCCAAATTTGGGTCCGGGCGGATGCCGGCTTCTTGCAGCGCGTCCCGGTAGCCTGCGCGCCGTTCGTGCGAAATGACCAAGTCGCGGTCGCCCGCCAGAATGCCAATGCGGCTGTGTCCTTGCTGGATCAAGTGGCGCACTACGTCGCGCGAGCCGCCGCGGTTATCGACGGTCAGGGTGTCGGTTTCCAGAGAGTCAATTGCGCGGTCTACCAGAACGACGGGAATGCCGGCGTCCAGCAATGCGCGAATCTGCGGTTGGGGCCCGCGGCTTGAGGCGGCCACCAAAAGCACGCCGTCGACCTGGCGCCCGCGCAAAGCTCGCAGGACTTCCACTTCGCGCTCCACGCGATCGTCGGTGTTGAACGTAATCAGAAGATTGCCGCGCTTCCAGGCGGCGTCTTCGGCGCCGCGCACCAACAGCGGGAAGAACGGGTTGGTGATGTCGGAAATAACGGTGCCGAGCAGCCTCGTTTTCCGGATCTTCAGGCTTCGCGCGACTTGGTCCGGATGGTAGTCAAGTTCGGCGATCGCTTTGAGGACGCGCTTACGCAAGGGGTCGCTGACGGCGGCTGCGCCGGAGAGCACGTTGGACAC
>NKPT01000309.1 GCA_002254845.1 Chloracidobacterium sp. CP2_5A
GAGGGTCGTGCAGGAACGCGCAGATCAGGGCGTGCGCATTGTCGCTCAGCTGCATCGCAGAGTCGTAGCGCTACCTGCGGCCGTCCCCCTGGTTCCACCCATTGATTGAAATCTCATCCACTTTCGCTCCAAAGAGTCAAGCGCGATGAACCCGCTTGCGCCGTCGCGGGGCCGGCAAGGCTTGGCGAGACCGACCGTGTCACGGCGACGACAGTTGCCAATGAAGCGCTCGCATCGATGGCATCAGCCGCAACGCCTGAGGGAAGCGGGGGGAGGGCCCGACCGGCGCGGCGCGTGGTAAGCGCCACGCTGACCGGGCGACCCGCCGCGAC
>NKPT01000383.1 GCA_002254845.1 Chloracidobacterium sp. CP2_5A
AAGAGCGTTTCCAAGCTAGGGCTGTCCTACTGGCACGTTCAGCGGGCGATGGCGGCCCAGAGCGAGACCCGCAGCCTGCCCCAGATTCCGCGCTTGCAGTCCAAAATCCTGCAGCTGCGCGAGCGGGTGTGAACAAGCGAGCGTGAACAAGCGAGCCTGAACAAGCGAGCGTGAAAGCGCTTTCGGTCGCGCCCATTCGCTAGCTTGATTGATGACGCTAATCCTCGCCGCGACTTGCCGG
>NKPT01000134.1 GCA_002254845.1 Chloracidobacterium sp. CP2_5A
CTTCTTGCGAGGCCGATGCCTCCAGCCCGATCTGGCCCGCGCCGGACAGAAGCAGTCTCGTTGCCGATGTGGATGCGCGGATGGACGGCATGTTGCGGAGGCTCGCGCCGTGAGCGTGTTGATAGATCTTCGGTCGGTGGAACCGGAAGGCGTGATTGCTTGGCTCGGCGCGCTTGAGCACGCTGCGGCTCAGGGCGCGAAGGGCGAAGCGCCGTTGCTGACGGCATGGCAGGCGGCTCGCCTTGCGCCGGCGGATGCCCAGCGTCTCGGTTCAAATGCCGCCGTCGTGGTGCCGGACTTTCTGAATTATGCACGCCTGCTCAATACGGGGCAGGCCGCGACGATGCTTAGTCTGAGCGGTTCGTCCCTGAGCATGGCCCGCGCCGTGGCGCGAGCCGGGCTCGTGGCGGCTTCGCGTCCGCACCTTGCCGCGGCCAAGGACTTTTGGCTGGTGGCACGCGCTCTTGCTGCCTTCGACCTTGCTCTTCTGCCGCGGGGATTTCGGGGCGCGATTTTATTA
>NKPT01000312.1 GCA_002254845.1 Chloracidobacterium sp. CP2_5A
ATTCGGCGCCGTTTCCGTCCCCATCGGCGTGATGTTTTGCGGTGTAGCGCGCGTGGTCGCCGGATCATCCAAAATGTCGTTGGTCGGAATGCTCAGCATTGTCAACAACCCGTTATCGCCACCGACAAACCGGGGCATGATGCCGTCCCAGCGCTCGATGAAGCGCAGTTGCAGCAATTGCGGCGAGACCACTTCGCCGAGCAAGCGGAGAGACTCGGCTTCGGCGCGGGCGATTTCGAGCCGAGCCTTTGCTTCAGCCTCGGCACGGGCTACTTGCTGTTGGGCCTCGATCCGCGCCCGCTCAAGCTCACGAGCGGCACGCAGCGCATC
>NKPT01000306.1 GCA_002254845.1 Chloracidobacterium sp. CP2_5A
GCGGGGCCGAAGGCCGTGCCAAGACCAGCGCCGAGCGCTGTCGTTTGAACGATGCCGCTCAGGGACGTCTTGAGCTTGTCGCTGATCGGCAGCATGTCCACGCCTTTGAGCGCCACAGCCTCAACCAGCGCAATGATGAGGCCGGACTTGAGCGCGCTCATCAGGTTGCCGAAGAGGTTCTTGGAGCCGGAGATGACGCCTTTCGCCGCGTCGTCGAGACCGCCTGCAATGCCGCGAATAATGTCGTCCGCGTTGAGAATCCCCTTGAACGCGCCCTTCCCCAGACCGCCGATACCTTTGAAGACGTCGTCGAGGAAGCTTCCCATCTTCGCGCC
>NKPT01000183.1 GCA_002254845.1 Chloracidobacterium sp. CP2_5A
GCGCGTGGAAAAAGGTTGCGCCGCCACACATATAGGGGCATCGGCCGGCATGGGAGGGCTTCCGGCGCGCGGCGAATCCATGCTACACGCTGCGCTGATGCGCATCGGGCGACCGGTCGCGCTGCCTTTCGTGCTTTCTGACAACCCTTTTCGCGCAGGAGGTTGCGCCGCGTGCAAGTCGTCGTTCGGGACAACAATGTGGATCAGGCGCTGAAGGCGCTGAAGAAGAAGCTGCAGCGGGAAGGCGTGTTCCGCGAGATGAAGCTTCGCCGTCACTACGAGAAGCCGTCCGAGCGCCGCGCGCGCGAGGCCGCCGAGGCCGTCCGCCGCGCCCGCAAGGTCGAGCGCAAGCGCTTGGAGCGCGAGGGCTTCTGAGCCCCTGCCCGCCCCTGACGGGGGGCGGAACCGGTCCGCTCGGGGGAACGGGAACCGCGGCGCGGGGATGACC
>NKPT01000195.1 GCA_002254845.1 Chloracidobacterium sp. CP2_5A
CGGCCAGGAGTTTCTGCGCAGCTTCTAGGGATTTGTCGCTTGGCATGGTCTTGCCCAATTCCGCGGCGCGGGCCTGCAACTGCCTGAACTTGTTGGCGTTGGCCACCGGCGGCTTGCGCCATTTTTCAGCGTCAGGCGGGAGCTTGGCCGCGTTCTTCTTTGCCGCCTCAACGCGGCTGGCGAGTGTCGGGTGATCGCTGGCAATCTCCGGCGTCGTGTCGTATCCCATGTCGATCATCTGCTGGAAAAAGTCACCGAAACGATGCGGGTCCCAGCCTGCGCGCGTGTAGAAATTGAAGCCAAGGTCGTCCGCTTGCGCTTCGTCCTTGCGGGTAAACCCCATGCCGATGAATTGTCCTGCGGCGAGCGCGGCGGCAGCGAAGGTGGCGCCGTATTCCGCGCCGCGTTCCTTGCCGCCGGCGGCGTAGCCCG
>NKPT01000354.1 GCA_002254845.1 Chloracidobacterium sp. CP2_5A
ATCGTCGCTGGGGTCATCACGCGGAATCTACAGGCCCTGCCGGAAATCGGCGCGCGCTTCGGTCAAAAAGATGATTGTCTCCGGCGCTTCGCGCTGGGCGAAGAACAGCGGGAACTGTCGCCCCTCCCGTTGTCACCAGCGCAGGCAATTCCTCCGTGGCGCGCGTCACCCCCGCTCAGCCCGCCTCGCGCCACGCCTTGACGCACTTGCGGATGAGGTTGACCAGCGTCATCTCGATGGCTGTGCCGACCTCGCTGCCGGCTTCCGCGCCGGTAGCGCCGCGGGGCGGCCGGTAGTAATACAC
>NKPT01000016.1 GCA_002254845.1 Chloracidobacterium sp. CP2_5A
CATTTACGCTTTATGCGCTTTATGCGCTTTATGCGCTTTATGCGCTTTCGCCTGTTGAACGGTTGACGGACGAACGGCAATTGGCAAAGCTACCGCTGGCGTCTGTTTGTTATGGCACGCTACCGTGGTTATGGCACGCTGCCGACCGGCGCGCCACTGGTTTCGCATCCCGAGTGACGGCTGGTTGCCGCCGTCGAGCCGCAAGCTGTGGAGTGGGGCAATGAATCTCTACGAATATGAAGGCAAGTCGCTTTTTAAGAAGTACGGCATCCGCGTGCCGGAAGGCATCTTTATCAACGCTCCGCAAAACGCCGGCAACATCGAGGCCTTTGTTGAGGAAGTCGGCGAAGTCGCCGTCAAGGCGCAGGTGCTCTCCGGCAAGCGCGGCAAGGCTGGCGGCGTTCGCTTCTGCAAAACCGCCGAAGGCACGGAGCTGGCCGTCGAGTTACTCTTGCATGCGACGATTCACGGCTCGGAGTCGGTCGGGGTGCTGGTCGAGCAGCGCCTGGCGATTGTCGGGGAATACTACCTTTCGCTGACCTTTGACGGCTGGCACCGCGCGCCAGTGGCAATTTTGAGCCAGCAGGGCGGCATGGAAGTCGAGGAGCTAACGCAGCGCCATCCTGAAAAAACTGTCATTCGCCCAATTGACTCAATCTTCGGGCTGCCGGAGTGGAAGGCGCGCGAAATCGCGGCGGAAGCCGGTTTCCGCGAGGAGCGCATGCGTAAAATGGCGGACCTGATGGTGCGCGCCTACCGCTGCTTCCGTGAAAATGACATCCGGCTGCTTGAAATCAACCCCGTCATCGAAACCCCCAAGGGTAACTTCTTCGCGGCGGATGCCGTGGTCATTCTCGATGACGACGCCATGACGCGCCATCGCGACTTCAACTATCCGCCGCGCGGCGGGCTAGGGCGGCCGCTGACCGAGCGCGAGCTTCAGGCAAAGCTCATTGATCAAAACGACTACCGCGGCGTGGCCGGCAAATACATCGAGCTGGACGGCGACATCGCCATGATGAGCGCCGGCGGCGGCGGCTCGATTACGAACATGGACGCGCTCATCAGCTATGGCGGCCGCCCAGCCAACTACACTGAGTACGGCGGCAACCCGCCGGCTGAAAAGGTGGAGAAACTGACGCGGGTCGTGCTGTCCAAGCCGGGACTGACCGCGTGCTGGCATGTCGGCGCCGTCGCCAACAACACCCGCGTGGACATCACCATGGAAGGCTTTATCGCCGGACTGCGAGCGATTCGCCCGCCCTTCCCGATTGTCGTCCGGCGCGGCGGCCCCGCCTGGGAAGAAGCCCGCGCGGCGTTGGAGCGCGCGCGCGAGGAACTCCACTTGGATATGACGATTTTTGGACCCGAAATGCCCATGACCGAGAGCGCCAAAGTCGTCCTTCAGAAAAGCGAAGAGTACAAAAACAAGCTGCGCGGACTAAACTGCTAACGGCTTCTGGCTGAGCTGCCGGCAAGTCAAGCATCCACGAGGGCGAGGCGCTTATGGGGATTTTGGTTGACGAAAACACGCGGGTTGTCGTGCAGGGCATCACGGGCCGGGAAGGCTCGTTTGTCACCAAAGAAATGCTGCGCTACGGCACAAAGGTGCTGGCCGGCGTCACGCCGGGCAAAGGCGGCGAGGTCGTCCACGGCGTGCCGGTTTACGATACGCTAAAGCAAGCGCTGGCGGCCCATCCAACCATTAATGCGTCGCTGGTGTATGTCCCGCCGCTTTCCGCCAAGGACGCGGCTATCGAGGCCATCAGCAACGGGATTCGGCTGGTGAATATCATTACCGAGCGCGTTCCCATTCACGACACGTCCGACCTGTATTCTTATGCGGTCAGCAAGGGCGCGCGCGTCGTCGGCCCAACCTCGGTCGGCATTCTGACGCCGGGCAAGTGCAAGCTCGGCCCGATTGGCGGCACGAACCCGGATTTTCAGTTCAAGCCCGGGAGAATTGGAATTGTGAGCAAGTCCGGCTCCATGACGAGCGAAACGGCCTGGGTTCTGTGCCAGGCCGGGTTCGGCATCAGCACCGCGTTGAGCGTGGGCGGCGACGTGATTGCCTGCTCGACCTTTGCCGATTTACTGCCGCTTTTTGAGGCTGATCCGGATACGGACGCCGTCGTGATGTTTGGCGAGCCGGGCGGCGTTTATGAGGAGCAGGCGGCTAAGCTGGTCAAGGAAGGCGGCTTTACCAAGCCGCTCATCGCCTTCATCGCCGGAA
The DNA here is from genome assembly GCA_002254845.1 of Chloracidobacterium sp. CP2_5A. Lineage (GTDB taxonomy): Bacteria > Acidobacteriota > Blastocatellia > Chloracidobacteriales > Chloracidobacteriaceae > Chloracidobacterium. Next base: position 2,234 of record NKPT01000016.1, read on the forward strand.
AATTCGCCGACGCCATGCCGTCCGGCATTACCTTCGGGCATGCCGGGGCTATTATGGAGCGCGGCATGGGCAGCCCGCTTCAGAAGGTTGAGGCGCTGCGGGCGGCCGGGGTGCGCGTGGCGGATGTCCACCACGAAATTACGACGCTGACGGCGGAGGCGCTGGCCCAGCGCGCCGCTGCGGTGTGACCCGCGAGACGCGCCAGCTGGCGGTTGACGAGGCGGTTGCCAGTAATGGAAACCGCGTGTTATACGTGCTTTTTCCCACCAAGCCGCCGACTGGCGAACGCGGCTCGCCAATATGATGATTGGGAGGCTCTCCTGTGAAAATTGCCGTTTGCATCAAGGCCGTACCGGAAACTGACACGCGCATCAAGATTGCCGCTGACGGCCGCTCGATTGACCGGACGGATGTCAAATTCATTATCAGCCCCTATGATGAGTTTGCGCTTGAGGAAGCCGTTCGACTCAAGGAAGCCAAAGGCGGACAAGTCATCGCCCTGTCGCTTGGCGGCGATGAAGTTCCAAACCTCCTGCGCGAGGCGCTCGCGCGCGGCGCGGACGAAGCGATACACATTACCGCCGCTGGCATTGCGACCGACGACCCGCTCTGCGTCGGCAAGACGCTGGCTGCCGCCCTCAAATCCCTGACGCCAGATATTGTTTTCTTCGGCAAGCACGGCGTCGGCGGCGACAACCAGCAAGTTCATGCAATTGTCGCCGAGAAGCTCGGCTGGCCACAGGTGACAGTGGTCACTAAGCTTGAAGTTGGCGACGGCCGGTTGCGCGCCGAACGCGAGATTGAAGGCGGCATTGAAGTGGTCGAAACCGGACTCCCCGTTGTGATTGGCGCGCAAAAAGGTCTCAACGAGCCACGCTACCCGAAGCTGCAAAGCATTATGCAGGCGAAGAAAAAGCCGCTGGCGACGAAGAGCTTCGCCGACTTTGGGCTGACAGCCGCCGAAGTCGGGCCCGAAGGGGCCGGCCTGGCGGTGATGGCGCTGCGCCTGCCGCCGCCGCGTCAGGCGGGACGCAAGCTCGCCGGCGATCCAGGACAGCAAGCCGCCGAGTTATTGTCCGCGTTACAAAATGAAGTCAAAGTTCTCTAAATAGAAGCATCTTCCGGACCAGGCTCGCGCGCGTCGGGCGGCGACTCACTGCGGCGGACGCCTGACGCGGCGCGCCCCCCCGGTCCAAACGGCTGCGCCTCCGGCGAGATGACTGGCTTATCGAGGAGATTTTTAGGTTATGGCGAATGGAGTTCTGGTTTTTGCCGAGCAACGCGACGGCGCGTTCAAGAAAGCGACCTATGAGGTCCTGTCTGAAGGGTTTCGCTTGGCGGAAAAGCTTGGCCAGCCGCTGAGCGCCGTCATTATCGGCTCCGGCATCGGGCATTTGGCTGACGAGGCAGCGCATTATGGCGCGAGCGCGGTTTATGTCGCTGACGCAGCGCCGCTGGCTAAGTATTCAACCGATGGCTACGCCAAGACCCTAGCTGAAGCTATTCAAGCCGCGCAGCCAAGCGTCGTTCTGGCGTCGGCGACGGCGATGGGCAAGGACTTGGCGCCGCGCGTGGCGGCGCGACTGGAGATTGGGCTGGCTTCGGATGTGGTGGAAACCCATGTCGAGAGCGGCGCGCTGACCGTCGTTCGTCCGGTTTACGCCGGCAAGGCGTTTGCGACAGTCGCCTTCCGGCGGGCGCCGGCGTTTGCCACGCTCCGTCCCAACGTCTTTCCGGCCGCGGCGCCCGATACCGGACGAACGGCTGAAATCAAATCCATCGGCGCGCCCATCGTGGACGCCCTGCAAGCCAAGGTGACGGACATCCTGGCTGCCGCCAAAGGCAAGATCGAGCTGACTGAGGCGAGTATCATTGTCTCTGGCGGGCGCGGCATCAAGGGACCGGAGAACTATTACCTGATTCAGAATCTGGCGGACGCCCTGGGCGGCGCGGCTGGCGCTTCGCGCGCCGTGGTGGATGCCGGCTGGGTGGATCACTCGCATCAAGTCGGTCAAACCGGCAAAACCGTCAGCCCGACGCTCTACATCGCCTGCGGCATTTCCGGCGCGATTCAGCACCTTGCCGGCATGTCGTCATCCAAGTTTATTGTCGCCATCAATAAGGATCCGGAAGCGCCGATTTTCAAAATCGCCGACTACGGGATTGTTGGCGACCTGTTCGAGGTGGTTCCCAAGCTGACGGAGCAGGTCAGAGCTATGCGCCAAAACTAGCCTCGACCGAGCGACCCCATCAACAAAAGGCGAGAAGGTCATGATTTGCCCAAATTGCGGGGCGCAAAATCGCGACGACGCCAAGTTCTGCAAAGCCTGTGGCACGCCATTCAAGCCGCTCCCGCCTGGCTCCGGAGATAGCTTGGCGACGGTAGCCGGCCCAACTTCAACGGAGACGAAATCATCCATGGCGATCGGCCTTGAAGCGGTCTTTCTTTCCGGGCTACGCAAGGGGGAGCGCGTCGCCATCACGACGTTTCCGGCAACGATTGGACGCGACCCCAACAGCACGCTCCCCCTTGCCCTCCAGGACCAGCTCGCCTCGACGCGTCATGCGCAAATTGCGCGCGAGGGAAGCGACTACTTGCTCAGGGATGTTGGCAGTAGCAACGGCACCTATCACAATGGGCACCGCGTCACCGAGGTGCGCCTCAAGCACGAGGACATCATTGAGTTTGGCGTCGGCGGTCCAAAGATTCGCTTTGACTTCATTCGAGCGGAGGCTAAGCCGTCAGCCACGGCGGCAGGTCGCTTTGAGGACGCTACGCCGCCCCCGCCGCCCGCCCTGCTGCCAAAGCCGCTTGACGTGACGATCTCGCGAAAACCCGCGGCATCAAGCGATGTGGTCCCGCCGGCGGTTTCGCCGGACATTGAGACGGTCATAGGGAGCAGCGCGCCGGTTGCGTCGGCTGCGCCGCCGCCCCCGCTGCTTCCGCCGTTACCGCCCCTTCCGCCGCCGCCCGCGCCATTTGATCCAAGCACTGCCGTGCAGGAATCTTATGCGCCGCCGCCGGGCGGGATGCCGCCTGCGCCCTATGACGCCCCGGCGAGCGTATCGCCATCTGTCATGCCATCCGCGCCGCCCGAAGCCGCCGGCAACAAGTCGAGACTGATCCTATTCATCGCGATTGGCGTCGTCGGCTTGCTGGTTTTGCTGTTCGTGGCCGCGGTCGCCGCATACCTCATCTTGCTGCGATGAAGGGACGAGCCATCCTCTGCTTCGGCGGAGAAGACTGGTGGTATCATCATCCCCACGCTAACAACCACTTGATGAAACGCTTTGCGAGCGACAACCAAGTGGTGTTCGTCAACTCGATTTCCATGGGGTTGCCGGGTCCGGGCAGCCCCGAATTCCTTACCAAAATCCGTCGCAAGCTACGGAGCTACGCCAAGTATCTTCGTCGGACGCCGGAAGGCATCTGGGTTGTCACGCCCATTCTGTCCCCGTTTTTCTCAAATCCCGTCTGGCGGCGCATCAACCGCTGGCTGCTGATCGGCCAACTGCGGCTGCTTCTGCGCCAGCTTCGCATTGAAAACCCCATCTTGTGGATCGCCATTCCGACGGCGCGCGACATGGTGGGTCAGTTCAACGAATCTCTGGTTGCGTATCACGTTTCGGATAAATATGATGCCAACCCGGTGGATACGGGCGGCAAGGTCGCCTTCATTCGCCAGCTTCACGAAGAACTCATTACGGCCGCCGACCTTGTTTTCTACCACGGGCGTCAGCTCTTGGCTGACGCTGAGCGTGGACGCGAGAAGTCGGTCTTGCTCGAGCAAGCGGTTGATTTCGAGCATTTTGCAACGGCCCGGCAGGGCGTGTGGGCGTGTCCCCCTCCCCTCGCTCCCATCAAGCGCCGTGGAAAGCCAATTCTTGGCTTCTTCGGGGCGATTGAGCGATGGCAGATAGACCAATCGCTCATTGAGCATGTAAGCCTCCGCCGCCCGGATTGGCAGTTTGTTTTCATTGGAAACAAAACCGCGCCGCTCCAGGTTGAGGCATTACCCAATGTTCACTTCATTCCGGCGCAGCCCTACGCTGAGCTTCCAGCCTTTGCGGCGCAGTTTGATGTCTGCATCGTTCCCAAGGATGCAACCCATGACATTGTCAAATACACCAGCGCCACCAAAGTCAGGGAGTATTTAGCCACGGGCAAGCCAGTGGTTATCGTCCCCATTCCAGAGTTCGAGCCGATGGCGGATGTCGTCCGCATAGCGCGAACGCCGGATGATTTTATTCATCAGGTCGAGGCTTGCCTGACAACCGATACCGAGGCTGACGCCGATCGTCGCCAAATGGCCGTGCGCGACAAAACCTGGGATGCCCGCTTCAGCGAGGTGGCTGAGCTTCTTGAGCGTCAGCTCAGCGAGCGCAGCCGGACTGTTTGATCAGTCGCGCGCATACGGATAACGCGCGGCAAATCGGGTTTACGCCTGTCGCAGGCAAGCGTACGATAACGCACATTGCGTTCCTCCATAAAAACCAGCTTTTCGTTGGCAGCGGGGTTGGGAAGCGCTCAGACCGATACATCCATCGTTAGCGAGATAAGCCACCACATTCATCGGCAAGTCGCACTGCCTGGGTCAGTGTCCGAGTGGCGCGGCTAGCCACGAGTTCAGCTACGAGTCATCCTGTCTACGCGGCGTTTTTCTGGAGATTTGACATTGATGAACCAAAATGCGATGCGCTACGAGATTGACCCAAGCGAGGAGGCGTTTTCTTCCGCAGAAGAGGAGCGCCCGACGGGCGAGACAACCGATGACGATGCGAGCGATACCATTTCGGTTTACCTCAAATCGCTTTCTCACACGACGCTGCTGACCCGGCAAGAAGAAACGCTGGTCGCCCGCGAAATGGAACGCTACGAGCGGCGCGCCACGCGCTTGTTGTCGCGGGCGCTCCCAGTCGCCGCTTACGTCGTTCAGCTTGCCCAAAGGTTACAGGCGGAGGGTCTTCGGCTGTCGGATTTGCTGGTTGCCTCGCGCGGCGAGGAGGAAGCCGAGGGAGAGCGCTGCGAAGCGCCGCTCAAGCCGGACATGGATGAGCGGCAAGAGCGCGCGCTCTGCGAGAAATTCGCGGCGATTGAGGCCGCGCATGCCGGCATTCGCGCCATGGCGGCCCAGCCGGGTTATAACCATGCCAGCCGCAACCTTGAGGTACGGCGACTGCGCGTCCAAATCGGGCGCATCCTCTACAAGCTGCCGTTCAACAAAACCATTCGGCGGCGGACTGAAATCGCCTGGGGCAACGTCGTGGATGACGCCCTAACGCTCAAGGCTGAACGGGCGCGACTTGAATATCGGCTTAAGGATAAGACGTTGGATTTGGCTACGACGCGGCTACTCAAGCGCCAGCTCAAGTCCGTCCGAGCGCGGATTCACGCGCTGGAATGCGATAGCGCGCTGCCGCTGGACGCCATCATCGCCAACTGGAAGCGTTTTGCCGAGACGAAACAACAATTCGAGTCCTACAAGCTTCGCATGATCGAGTCCAACCTGAAGCTTGTCGTCTTTATCGGACGCGACTTCATGGGACGCGGGCTTGCGATGGAAGACCTTATCCAGGAAGGCAACATTGGGCTGATCCGAGCGGTTGAGAAGTTTGACTGGCGGCGCGGCATCAAGTTCTCAACCTATGCCGTATGGTGGATTAAGCAATCCATTCAGCTCGCCATTGCCAATCAGTCCCGCACGATTCGCTTGCCGACATATATGGTGGACCGCGTCAATCGCGTCCGCCGCGTCCTGCGTCAGATGACGACCAGCGGCGCGGAAGACCCTACCCCGGAAGAGATCGCTCCGCTGGTCGGGCTGAGTCCGGATGATGTGCGCCAAGTGCTCAGTGTCGTCGCCGAGCCGGTGTCGCTTGAAACGCCTACGGTCGACGACGACGGGGAGCATTCGCTGGGCGACTTGCTGCCCGACCACAACACTCACGATCCGCTGCGCGAGTCGATGACCACTGAGATGGCGCAGAACCTGCGCGAAGCCCTGAGCCGACTTTCCAGCCGCGAGTCGGAAGTGCTCATGCTGCGGTTTGGTCTGATGCCGGACGGGCGCGAGTGGACGCTGGAGGAAATCGGCGCGCATTTCCAGTTGACCCGCGAGCGCATCCGCCAGATTGAAATGCGCGCGCTGGCGAAACTTAGCCACCCTAGCCGCAGCCGCAAGCTTCGGGACGCTCTGCGGTTCTGAAAGGCCGCGCGATGTTGACGCTTAACGACTATCAGCAAGCGGCCGGACGCACGGCCGCCTACCCGAATCGCGGCAACAACCTTGTTTACCCGGTTTTGGGTCTCGCGAGCGAAGCCGGCGAGGTGGCCGGCAAACTCAAGAAAATCATCCGCGACGCCGACGGAAAGCTCTCCAACGAGCAGCGGGAGCGACTACTCGCCGAGGTGGGCGATGTGTTGTGGTACGTTGCCGCCGTCTGCGCCGAGCTTGACGCTTCGCTCGAATCTGTCGCCCGCGCCAATCTGGAGAAGCTCGCCTCGCGCGCCGAGCGACAAGCCATTGGCGGCGACGGGGACGAGCGGTAATCGCTTGAGGTCAGCCCCCGCCGGCGCGCGTCAGGCGCGTCCGAATGCCCTGACTCAGCGCGTAGCGCCACGAGAAATTGCGCCAAATTGCGCCAGAGGCTGACGCCGCTCGACCTTCGGCGATGTCTCCGTAAGCCAAGCGCCCATGCGGCGGCGACGGCGACTTCGCCGCTTAGGCGTTGCGCGCCCGCCGCACCGCCGCTTGCCAGGCGGCGTAACCGACTTCCCGCGCCGGCGCATTCGGCGTCGGCTCAAACGCGCGATCCCGCCGCCAAACTTGGCCGACTTCCGGTAAATCGCGCCAAAAACCGACGCCCAGCCCGGCCAAATAGGCTGCTCCGGCCGCCGTCGTTTCCGTCACGGTCGGGCGAATGACCGGCACGCCCAGCGCGTCCGCCTGAAACTGCATCAGGAAGTCATTGGCCGCCGCGCCGCCGTCCACGCGCAACTCCGTCAACGCGAAGCCAGCTCCAAGCGACTGTCGGGCATCGGCCAGCATGGCCTCGACGACATCGCGCGTCTGGTAGGCAATCGCTTCAAGCGCGGCGCGGACAATATGCGCTCGCGTCGTTCCGCGCGTCAGCCCCGTGATGACGCCTCGCGCGTGAGGATCCCAGTAGGGAGCGCCAAGGCCGACAAAGGCCGGCACGAACATCACGCCGGCGGTGTCGTCCACTGAGCGGGCGACGGCCTCGGTTTCCGCCGCCCCGCCGATAATCTGCAAGCCGTCGCGCAGCCACTGCACCGCCGCGCCCGCAATGAACACGCTCCCTTCCAGCGCGTATTCCGCCGGCGCGTCGCCCAGCCGCCAGGCGACGGTTGACAATAGCGATTGCCGCGACGCGCAGGGCTTCGTTCCGGTATGCAGCAACAGAAAACAGCCTGTGCCGTAGGTGTTTTTCGCCATCCCAATCCGCGAACACATTTGCCCGAAGAGCGCCGCTTGCTGGTCGCCAGCAATGCCGGCAATTGGCAGCGCCGCGCCCAGCAACTCCGGGACGGTCTCGCCCGCCACGCCGCTTGACGGGACGACCCGCGGCAGCATCGCGGGCGGCACGGAAAATAGGGCGCAGAGGTCGGCGTCCCAATCGAGTTGATGGATGTTGAAGAGCATCGTCCGGGCGGCGTTGGTGACATCCGTCACATGCGCGCGCCCGCCTGTCAAATGCCAAATCAGCCACGTATCTACCGTGCCAAGCGCCAGGTCGCCGGCCTCAGCTCGCCGCCGCGCGTCAGGGATGCGCTCCAGCATCCACTCGATTTTGCTCGCTGAAAAATAGGCGTCCGCCACCAGTCCGGTTTTGGCTTGAATGACCTCAGCCGCCGGCGTCTGGCGCAGGGCGTCACAGCGGGCGGCCGTTCGCCGACACTGCCAGACGATCGCGTTGCCCAGCGGCTCGCCAGTTGAGCGATCCCAAATCAGCGCGGTCTCGCGCTGATTTGTCACGCCAACGGCCGCCACTTCCGCCGCGGTCGCCCCAGCTAAGCGGAGCGCCTCGCGCGCCGCGCCGAGCTGCGAGTTCCAGATGTCCTCCGGGCGGTGCTCGACCCAGCCGGGCTGCGGGAAAAGCTGTTCATACGAGCGCTGCGCCAGCGCCACGACCTGGCCGTCATGGTCAAACACAATGGCGCGCGAGCTGGTTGTCCCTTGATCAAGGGCTAGGATGTAACGGGCGGTCATCACAAGGTCGCTTTCCAAAAAACCGCCTCCGGGCGTCCGCTATGAGACGGCCGGAGGCGGCAGGCGCAATGTCGCTCGGAAAAGGCTTTAGCTAAGCGGCGGATCATCGTCGCTCGGCGGCGAATTCTCAGTTCGCCGCCGCAGCGTCGGGCGATTCGACGGCTCGGATTTCTGCGGACGGTCGCTTGGCGCGCCCATATCGTCATCGTCCGGCGGCGCATCCGGCTGCCGCCGCCGCAGCGTCGGACGGCTTGGGCCCTGATCGCCGCCGCCCGGCCCGATGCGCCGTCCGGTATCGGGGGCAATCGCGCCCAAGCGCGCTTTAACACGCGCGAACTCTGACGAGCTAATCGTATATTCGTCCCGCTTCGGGAAAGCCGCCGTCAACTGGCGCATCTTGCTGGCGCGCTCTTCATTCGGCGGATGCGTCGAGAACACCGTCGGAATCTTTTGCTTCGGATCCTGCTGCGCTTTCAGCTTCTCGAAGAAGGCGATGAACTCATCCGGGTCATAGCCGCTCGCCCAGGCGTACTGCGCGCCCAGCAGGTCGGCTTCAAACTCGGCGTTGCGGCCAAACTTGAGAAAAGTCAGCGGCACGAGAATATTCGCCGCGTTGGCGACCAGGACGCCGGCCACGCCGCCGACAAAAATCAGCGGAATCATCCCGAACTGCGCCAACTGCCCTTTCGATACCTGCTCGGTCGCATGCCGCGCCGCGACGTGCGCAATCTCATGCGCCATCACGCTTGCCACCTGCGCCTCGTTATCAGCCGCTAGTATTAAACCCTTGTTGACGTAAAAATAGCCGCCCGGCAACGCAAAGGCGTTGACCTCCGGCGAATCCACCACCTTGATGGTAAACGGCACTTTCGCGTCGGAATTCTGCGCGATGGTCTGGCCAATCCGGTTGATGTATTCCACCACCGCCGGGTCAGTCACAAACTTCAGTTGCCGGTCTAGCTCCGCCGCCAACTGGGCGCCAATCGCCATCTCCTTATCCTTAGAGTAAAAATTGATGCTGCCCTTGTTGATGTCGCGCTTGCCGATAAGCAAAGGGTTTTCCTTGTCCGAGAGCTTGCGCGTCACGGGCGAGCCAGCTCGCTTATCCTTGTCATCGGCCCGCGCGCTCAGCCAAGTCGCCGGACTGAGGATCAGCCCGATTGCCAACAGTCGGCTCAGATGCTGTCGAAGCGCTCGCGTCAGGAGCATGAGTCAGAATCCTCCCGTGACGAAATTCAGTTTACGCGCTAGTGTACGCCTTATCCCGCGGCTCGTCTCGCCATCCCGACTGATCCGCCGCCGCCCGATGTGTCCGCCGCCGGCCTATGCTTGGAACGCCTCAATTGTCAAAAGGTTTGAAAATGTCATCCGCAAGTCGCCGGGCGACCGGAGCGGCCGTCTGGACCGGAATGTGGGGACTGCTGTCGCTCTGGCTAGCTTGCGGCTGGATGCCAACCCTCGCCGCTGATCAGGACGCCCCCTTATCTGACCGCCGCATACGTTACCAGATCGAGGCCGCGCTCGATACGGAGAAAAAAGAGGTGCGCGGCCGCGAGCGCCTGACGTGGCGCAATCCCGCGCCGCATCCTGTGTCAGACCTCCAGTTTCACCTCTACCTCAACGCCTTCCGCGATGAAAAAAGCTCGTTTCGGCGCGGTTCAGACGGCGGGCGACTGCGCGGCGAAGCCATGGACGCCGATGCGCCCGGCTGGATTGATCTGCTCAGCGTCCGCGCGGCCGACGGGACTGATCTCTTGCCCCTCGGCGAGTTCATTCATCCCGATGACGACAACGCCGACGACCGCACCGTATGGCGGGTCGTCCTGCCGCGCCCCGTGCCGGCCGGCAGCAGCCTTGAACTTGACATCGAATTTGTCGCCAAGCTTCCGCGCGTCTTTGCCCGAACGGGCTACTACGGCGACTTTTTTATGGTCGCGCAGTGGTTTCCCAAGCTAGGCGTTTATGAGCCGGCCGGCATGCGCCGCCGCGCCGAGTCGGGCTGGAACTGTCACCAATTTCACGCGACGACGGAGTTCTACGCCGATTTTGGCGAGTATGACGTGACGATCGACGTGCCAAGCCCTTTCAAGGTGGGCGCGACAGGCGTTGAGCGCGCGCGCCGCGACCTTGGCGGCGGACGGACGCAGTACCGCTTCACGCAAGCGGACGTGCATGATTTCGCCTGGACCTGCTCGCCGAATTTCCTGGTCGCGGAGGAGCGATTTGAAGCTGAAGGTCTCCCGCCGGTCAAGCTCATCCTGTTGCTTCAACCGGAGCACGCCGATCAGCGCGACCGGCATTTTCGGGCGGCGCGGGTGGCGCTCGAAGCTTATGGGCGGCAGATCGGCCCCTACCCTTATGAAACGCTGACCCTAGTGGATCCAGCCTATGGCGCAGGCGGCGCGGGCGGGATGGAATACCCAACGCTCATCACCGTCGGAACGCGCCCCCGCTCGCCCGACGATGAGCTGCTGGGACCGGAGGTCGTCCTCATCCACGAGTTTGGGCACCAGTATTGGTATGGACTGGTCGCCAGCAACGAGTTTGAGGAAGCTTGGCTTGACGAAGGCATTAACAGCTACTGCGAAGCCAACCTCATGGCGGCCAGCTACCCGGAGCAAAACGCCCTCTGGCTGCGCCTTGGCGGGCGACCGCTCTGGCGACTGCCGGTTCGCGCGCCTGACTGGTCATTTCAACGAGCGCAGTTGTTTGTCCTTGGCGCGCAGGCGATAACAACTTTCCCCATCATCACGCCGGCCTGGAAGTTTCCCGATCCGGCGCTCTACGCCTTCAACGCCTACGCTCGTCCGGCGCTCACGCTCAAGATGCTCGAAGGCCAGGTCGGCGCGGAAACCATGCAGCGCATTCTAAAAACGTATTTCGAGCGGTGGCGCTTCAAGCATCCGACCTCGGACGATTTCTTCGATGTCGCCTCGGAAGTCGCGGGGGAGGATTTGACGTGGTTCTTCGACCAGTATTTTCGCGGGACGAAGATCCTCGATTACGCCGTGGCTTCGCTCGACGCCCGCGAAGCCGTCATCATCCGCAAGGGCGAAGCCGTCATGCCGCACGTCGTCGAGCTACGCTTCGCCGACGGCTCGACACGGCGCGAGCGGCGGGACGGACGGGACAAGGAATACCGCCTGACGACCGATCAGGAGCTGGTCGCGGTCGTCGTTGATCCTGAAGACGCCTTGCGGCTGGACCTGAATCCGGCCAACAACAGCCGCGCCCGCCTGTCGGACGGACGCGCCAACGCAAGCCTTTTCGCCCGCGCCCTGATTCTGATGCAGTGGCTCCTGCATAGCGCGGTCAGCCTCGCCTGAAAGCTTCCGCCGCCATGACGCACCGCACGGCTTCCCTCGCCCGCCGCACCAACGAAACCAATGTGGCGGTCACGCTTGACCTGGACGGGACGGGCATCGCCCGCGTCGCCACCGGCATTGGCTTCTTCGACCACATGCTGGCGCAACTGGCCCGGCACAGCGACCTTGACCTCGACATTCGCTGCGACGGCGACCTTGACGTTGACGGCCACCACACCGTCGAGGATGTCGGCATCACTCTGGGGCAAGCCCTCGCGCAGGCGCTTGGCGACAAGGCCGGCATCGCCCGCTTTGGTTACGCCTACGCGCCGATGGATGAAACGCTGGCGCGAGCGGTGGCGGATATTTCCGGCCGGCCCTACTTGGTTTATGAAGTCGCCAACCCGCGCGAGCGGATCGGGAGCTTCGCCGTTGAAATGGCTGAGCACTTCTGGCGCTCATTCGCCTTCAGCGCGGGTCTCACGCTCCACATTGCCGTGCTTTACGGACGCAATCAGCACCATATTCTGGAAGCGTCTTTCAAAGCGACGGCGCGCGCCCTAGGCGCGGCAACTCGCCGCATCGCCGGCCGCAGCGAAATCCCTTCGACAAAAGGCGTTTTGTAAACCGGCGAAGAAAGGCCATCCGCGGCGCGGGCGCCGGGCCGATCGAAGCAAACAGCTTCCCCAACAAGGCGCGAGCGCCCTGGCCGGGTCAGCGCGGCGGTCATCCGCCATTTGGCTTGGCGGCGGCTGGCGCCATCGCCAAGCCAGGCGTCGCCGCATCGTCCCGGAAAGCTCGCTAACGACTCAAAAAGGCGGCGTCAATGCCCAGCGTGAGGAACAAAATGACGCTCACAAAGGCATTGGTCGTGAAAAAGGCCGCGTCGAGGCGCGAAAGATCCGTCGGACTCACCAGCCGGTGCTGATGCATGAGCAAGGCGCCTGTGGCGGCGACGCCAACCAGCGCCAGCCAGCCAAGCCCGGTTACGGCGACGAGCGCGACGAGGCCGACAAACATGGCGGCATGAAGCCCGCGCGCCACCAGCATCGCCCGCGCGATGCCAAGTCGCTTAGGCAGGGAGTGGAGCTCCGGGTGCTTGCGGTCAAAGTCGTAATCCTGGCAGGCGTAGAGAATGTCAAAGCCGGCCGTCCACAGCAGCACGCACAACGCCAGCAACACCGCCACGCCGTCCAGCGCGCCGCGCACCGCCACCCAGGCCCCGGCCGGCGCCATCGCCAGACACCACCCTAGCGCCACGTGGGAGAGCGACGTGAATCGCTTGGCGTAGGAGTAGAGAAGAACGGAGGCAAGCGCAACGGGCGAAAGCCAGAGCGCCAACGGGTTGAGCATCGCCGCCGCCAGGAGCAGCAGCGCGGCGGCGACAATAGTGAAGCCAATAACAAAGCTCCGACTCACCAAGCCAGCCGGAAGGGCGCGCTGAGCCGTGCGCGGGTTGGCGGCGTCATACCGTTCATCCGCCAAGCGGTTGAACGCCATCGCGGCGCTGCGCGCGCCGACCATGGCAACCGTAATCCACAGCGCCTGCTCAAGTCGCGGCAGACCGCGCGCCGCCAGAAACGCCCCAAGGAAAGCGAACGGCAGCGCAAAGAGCGTATGCTCGATTTTGATCATCTCGCAGGTCGTCTTAACGCTGCGCAGCACCGTGGACATCGCGCTATACTCCGCTCGCCGCGCCGGGCGGCAGTTCATTCTTGGGAGGCGCGAACTTACTAATCCGGCGCTCGAAGCTTGGCAAGCGTTGCGACCGGAAACGACGCCGGGCGGATGCGGGTAGCGAAATTGCGCGCCCCAAATGCCCCAGCCGGCCGCGCGACTTCAGCGCTTCAAGACAATGCTGGCAATTTTGTTCGGATCGCCCTTGATGCCGGACTCCGGGATGATCCGGCCCTCAAAATCGCACTGGGGGTCAAGCCAGAGCTTGAGGTTGTGCCGCTGGGCAAACTGCCGAACATCGCCAATAGGCTCATAACGAGTGATGAAAAACTCGTCCGAGCTGGGCGGCGCGTAGCGCGCCAGAAACGACATGCCGGCTTCCTCGCGCTCAAAAACGGGAAGCGCATTGTCGAAAACGCGACGGATGTCAAGTTGCTGACCGGCGAGCGGGAGGATGCGCCCATCCGCCGCGCGAACGCATAACACGTTGACTCTCTGCGTCATAGCCAGGTCCTTCAGTGGAAAGGAGATGCAAGCGAGCGGGGACTGGCGAGGATGGAGCCGCCCGGCGGCAGGGCGCGACCGGCGTCGCGCGCCGGGGGTCGGCGCTACCCTGAATGTCGTTCATCCATCAGTAAAACGCCACAAAAACTTCATTGGAAAGCAAGCGCCCGCGGACGGTGAGACGCAGCCGATCAGGCGCGATTTCGACCAGTCCGGCCGCCCGCAAGTCGCCCAGCGCCGGAGCGTAGTCGCTCAAGTCAATCCCATAGCGCGCTTGCAGCGCGGACGGCGACACGCCTTCAGCCAAGCGAAGCCCCAGCATAAGGGCCTCTTGCCATCGCTCGCGCGGCGAGCGCCGAGTCCGCTCCGCGATTGCCTGGCGGCGCTCGCCAATCCGCGCGAGGTAGTCTTCCAGTCGGTCGCTGTTCCAGTATCGCTCAACGCCGTCGTAGCCGTGCGCGCCGACGCCAAAGGCGGCGTAGGGCGCGTCCGTCCAGTATTTCAAATTATGCCGCGCTCGATAGCCAGGCCGAGCGAAGTTCGAGATTTCATAGGCGTCAAAGCCGGCTCGCGCTGTCATTTCGAGCAATGTCAGATACATCTCGGCGGCCAGATCGTCATCGAGCGGCGGCAGCCGGGCCGCGGCAAGCTGCCGGGCGAGCGTCGTGTTTTCCTTGACTTCGAGCAGGTAAAGCGAGAGGTGCTCCGGCTCAAGGTCCAGCGCTTCCCGGAGGTTGGCGCGCCAAGCGGCCAGGGTCTGGCCAGGAAGCCCGGCGATCAGGTCGAGGCTGACGTTGTCAAAGCCGGCGCGCCGCGCGGCTCGAAACGCTTGCCTCGCTTCGCGCGCCCGGTGGTCGCGTCCGGTCAGCGCCAGGTCGTCATCCAAAAACGACTGGACGCCAAGACTAAGGCGCGTCACGCCAAGCGCCCGATAGGCCGCCAGACGGTCGGCTTGCGCGTCGCCGGGGTTGATTTCGAGCGTGATCTCCGTGTCGGGCGCAAAGTCAAAGACGGCGCGGCAAGCGGTGAGAAGGCGCTCCAACTGGCGCGGCGTCAGACGCGAGGGCGTGCCGCCGCCAAAATAAAGCGTGTCCGCTCGGCGGGCTGAAAAAGCGAGCGGCGCGGCGGCGCAAGCTTCGGGAAAATAGCGGAGTTCCGTTTCCAGCGCCGCGACATAGCGTTCGGCAAGGTCGGCGTCGTAGCTGCGCGTCACAAAGGCGCAGTACGCGCATTTGGCGACGCAGAACGGGAAATGGACGTATGCGCCGAGCGGCGCGGGCGTTTCAGGGCGCGCAGGCGAGAAAGGCGCGACAGTCATGGCGGACAGCAGTCATGGACAACGGGCGGGGCGAAACGGTACGGTTGACGCTGATTGTGAGCGTCTCCGATTGAGAAGGCAAAGGCTGCCGGCGCTCGCGGCGCGGTTGAAGCCGGCAGTTGCGAAGGCTTATGGAAGCGTTTGATGCGCATCGCTTGTTGCGGGAGACGGGCGCCCTGTTGTCCGGTCATTTTTTGCTCAGTTCGGGTCTGCACAGCCCGCAGTATGTGCAGTGCGCGCGCTTGCTCCAGTTTCCGACGGTCGCCGAGCAAGTTGGCGCGGCGCTCGCGCAAGCCCTGCGTCGGATCGGCGCGGCGCCGGATGTCGTCGTCGCGCCGGCGATTGGCGGCATTTTGATTGGTCACGAAGTGGCGCGCGAGCTTGGGACGCGGTGCGTCTTCACGGAGCGCGAGCAGGGCGCGATGGCGCTGCGGCGCGGCTTCGCGCTGGCCGAAGGGGAAAGCGCTGTCGTCGTCGAGGATGTCGTCACCACCGGCGGCTCCACCCGCGAAACCCTAGCAGTCGTAGCCGAGTTCGGCGCGCGGGCGGCAGCCGTCGGAGCCATTCTTGATCGGAGCGGCGGGCAGGCTGATCTAGGCATTCCCTTCGCCGCGTTGATGGCGCTGACGATTCCGACTTATCATCCCAAGGATTGCCCGCTGTGTCGGGCCGGCGACCCTCTCGTCAAGCCTGGCAGTCGCGTCTTCAAATCAAAGTAACCCGCAGTCGTCATTCCTAAGCCCCCATGGAAGCCACGCTCCCAACGTCGTCGGAAAAGCGCCTGGCCCCGATGCCCAGGGGGCAGCACTGGCTCTTTGGAAGCTTCTTGCCAGTGCGCAACGACCTGCTGAACTTCTACACGCGCGCATTCCGGGAGATGGGCGACATCATCCGGTTTCGCGGCTTGCCGGGGCTCTACTGGCACCTGGTCCTGCATCCGTCGCACGTCGAGCACGTTTTGCTCCGCAATCAGCAAAACTACCGTAAGGGAAAGGTTTTCGACGGGCCGATCGGCCTCATCACGGGCAATGGCCTGCTGACCAGCGACGGCGACTTCTGGCGCCGTCAGCGCAAGCTGATGCAGCCGTCCTTTCACCGGCAGGCGCTGGCCGGCTTCGCCGCGACGATGACCGAGGAAACCGAGAAGCTTTTGCCGCGCTGGGATGCGCTTGCCGCGCAGGGGGCGCCGTTTGACATTGCACAGGACATGGCCGCGCTGACGCTGAGCATCGCGGGCCTGACGCTCTTTTCGACGCCAGTGGGCGAGGAAGCGGACGCTTTCGGGCGGAGCCTGAGGCTCGCGTTTGACTTTGTTGGCTTCAAAATGCGCCCGACGCTGCCGGTGCCGCTGTGGGTTCCGACGCCCGCCAACCTGCGCTTCAAGGCGGCGCGGCGGCGACTGGATGCCACTGTCTATCGCATCATCGAGACGCGGCGGAAGCAGTTGGCGCCACCGCCAGACTTGCTTTCGATGCTGATGGCGGCGCGCGACGAAGAAACCGGCGCCGGGATGAGCGACGAGCAGCTCCGCGATGAAATCATCACGCTGCTCCTGGCTGGACACGAAACGACCGCTATCACGCTAACCTGGGCGGCGTACATCCTGACGCAGGAGCCGGCCGTCGCCGAGCGGCTCCACGACGAGGCTGCATCGGTTCTGCGCGGGGCGGCGCCGACGGCGGACGATCTGCGACGGATGCCCTACGCGCGAATGGTCATCGAGGAAACCATGCGACTGTATCCGCCGGCCTGGGGACTGCCGCGCGAGGCGATCAACGATGACGAAATCGGCGGCTATCATATTCCTGGGCGAACGCTGGTGGCGCTCAACCAGTTTCTGACACACCGTCACCCGGATTTTTGGGAAGACCCGGAACGCTTTGATCCAGAGCGATTTACCCCGGAACGCGCGGCGGCGCGCCCGATGTTCGCCTACTTTCCCTTTGGCGGCGGTCAGCGCGTGTGTATCGGCAGCCAGTTTGCCCTAATGGAAGCCGCGTTGGTGTTGGCCCGCCTGGCGCAGCGTTACCGGATCCGACTCGCGCCGCAGCATCCCATCGAATTCGACACAATGTTCACGCTGCGCCCCAAGCATGGCGTGCAGGTTATTTTTGAGCGGCGGGCGTGATGGTCGTCGAATCGGAAGCGAGGGGCAAGGCAATCGGCGCGCCGCGAAAGCGCGGCTGCGTCCCCAATAGGTAAACATCCAGCACGGCTTTACAGCGCGCGCCGTATTCTCGCAGTCGCGTGCGCGCCGAGACGAGCCAGGGCAGGTCGGGCGCGCCATAAGCGACCGCCGCGATGCCGTATTGGTCGCAGAGAAACAGCGCCCGATAGACATGAAACTTGTCGGAAATGACGGTGAAGCGGGTTTGCCCAAAGATGTCTCTGGCGCGCACCACCGAATCGAGCGTTCGCCGCCCGGCATAGTCCGCTGTCATGGCCGCGTCTGGGACGCCGAGACTGCGCAGAGACTGGCGCATCTCGGTCGGCTCATCGTAAGCCAGGGTTTGGTTCGAGCCGCTGAGAATCAGGTGCTTGATTTTGCCGGCATGGTAGAGGTCGGCAGCCGCTTGCATGCGGTTTTGAAAGTAAGGATTGAGACCGCCAGTCGGAAGGCGCTTGGCTGTGCCCAGCACAAGGCCTACGGCATTCGCCGGGACGCTAGCGGGTTGACTGAAAACTCGCCCGCAAGTCGAAATCAAGACCCAAGCGTTGGCCAGCGCGACGAACAGCGGGGGCAGCGTCGTCCCCAGCAGGATTAAGCGCTGCCACCAAGCCAAGCGGAGACTAAGCCGCATGTCGCCAGCTTGCGCGCCGGGCCTTAGACAGCGACAAGGCTGCGCTCAAGGCACTGACGACGCAGCTCGACGCGGTAATCATAGAGCGCTTTGTGAACTTGCCGCGGCGTGACGCCGCCAACTTTTTCGGCAATCGTCGCGTGGAGCGCTCGCTCCGGCGGGGCCGCTTGGCTCAGGTAGTCCTTATATTCGGCAAGCGTCGCCTCCCGTTGCGCCGGCGTCATATCCGGCAGGTCGGGCGGAAACTTGCTGTTGTCATACAGCACGTCAATCCACCGCAGGACCTGGTAGGGCGTGACAAACCCCAGGTCCTGGGCAATGGCTTCCGGGAGTTCCTCATATGGCTCATCGCCCTCGACGAGATGCCGGTAAAACGCCTTTTCAACCAAAAAAAGCTGCTCGCGCGTTGGCTTAGGGGTTGGCGATTGAGCGTACTGCGCCTGCGCCCACTGTCGAATGACCAAAACGACGGAATCCAGGCTGACGCCAAGCTGCTGCGCGATAAAGCGCCGCCGCCCGCCTGGCGGGCGCTCGCCAGTCTCGATGAAGCGGCGGTACAGGGCGACGGCTTGTTCCCGCTGTTCGGGCGTTAGATCAATCGTGGCTATTTCTAGAGCCGCGCGCAGATCTTGAATCACTTCCGATACAAGGGCGCGACTGACCCAGAGCTGTTGGGAAATAGACGTGTGGATGCGCCGCAGATAGCGCTCGATTTGCTGGGCGTCGAGCGGGATGGCGCTGCCGGGCACGGTTCGGAGGCGCTGGAAGGCCGAAGCGATGCGCGCCCGCACCTCAGGGGTCAGCGTCCGGATCTGGGGCTGGCGTTGCCGAGAAACGCCTTTCTGACGCTTGCCGCCGGACAAGCCCGCGGCTGGGCGACCGCCCATGACAACCTTGGCGAGCTTGGGTCCGGGCGGAGGCGGCGCGGGCGCTCGCCCGGCTGGCTCCTGTCCGGCTCGCCGCGGCTGATGCTTGGCGCAAAATCGCGCCTTGCGGTCGATCGAAAAGAACGTCGTGCCACATTGGTCGCAGGAACGGCGAAACTTCATCCCTGTCATAGTACGCGACCTCGCTTAGGCGCTCCTTGTGAGACGCGCGGAATCGAGAGAATCTTTAGAAAGGCTATGTCACGCCGTAGCCGAAATCAACGCGAAGCGGATGGCGATGCTGGCAGTGGCGGCGCGGCGGCTTCGTCAAGCTCGCGCTTGATGGCGTCCAGAACGCCGTTGATAAACTGCGTGGCTTCCAAGGCGCTGAAACGCCGCGCGATTTCAAGCGCTTCGTTGATAATGACCGGGCGCGGCGTCTCGGTCTCATAGAGAAACTCATAGACAGCGATGCGCAGGACGTTGCGGTCCACCACCGCCATGCGCGAGACGCGCCAGCGCTCGGTATGGCGACTGATGATCAGGTCAATATCCGCCAGATGGGCGATGACGCCCGTTACAAGCCGGTTGGCGAACATCGGAACTTCCGTCCGATGCTCTTCCTTAAGTTCGGTCAGCCCGTTCCAGTAGCTGTCAAAGAGGTCATCCAGCGACGGCTGACTCAAGTCATACTGAAAAAGCATTTGCAGCGCGCATTCGCGCGCTCGTCGTCGAGAGCCCATAGCTTAGGGTGGCAATGAAGCGCTGGCGAGCCAATGCCAGGTTGGCTGAGGCAAGTTATTGGCGAGCCGCTTCGTGGCTGATATCTATCGCTCGGTTATCTATCGCTCGGTAGAGGTTGACCAGTTCGACGGCCGCCATGACGGCTTCCGCGCCTTTGTTGCCGGCCTTCATGCCGGCTCGGTCAATCGCTTGCTCGAGGCTGTCGGCCGTGATGACGCCAAAGGTTACAGGGATGCCGGTTTCGAGCGAAACGGCCGCGATGCCTTTCGTGACCTCGGCGGCAATGTAGTCAAAGTGCGGCGTCTCGCCGCGGACGAGCGCGCCAAGGCAGATGATGGCATCGCAGGTTCCGGTAAGCGCCAGCTTTTTGACGGTCAGCGGGATTTCAAACGAGCCTGGCACTCGCGCGATGACGCACTGCCTTGGCTGACCGCCAAGGCGCTCGAAGGCATCGAGCGCCCCCGCAAGCAGGCGATTCACCACAAAGTCGTTCCAGCGGCTAACCACGAAAGCCGCCCGCAGCCCATCGGCAATCAGTTTTCCGTGAATTTCACGCACTGCGTAAAGCGCCACGCCACCGGGAAGATTATCCGCCGCTCGCGTCAGCCAGTCGAGCCGCGCGCTGGCGAACAGCTCGCGAGCTGAACAGTTCGCGAGCTATTCGCCAGCGTCGTTTATCATGGCCCTCCGCCAGGCGCAACCATCGCGCTGCCGCCGGAAGCGTCAGGTCTCGTTAGGTCTCGGAAGCGGCGGACTCCGTTTGCCGGCGCGCCGCGTCAATGGCAAGCAGTTGCCGAAGCAAACTCGGTAGCCGGTCAAGCGGCAGGGCGTTAGGCCCGTCGCTCAGCGCGCGCGGCGGATCGTCATGAACTTCCATAAATAGCCCATCCACGCCGCAGGCGACGCCGGCGCGAGCCAGGGGCGGAATGAAAGCGGCGTCGCCGTCGGAAGACGCCCCGCGCCCGCCAGGACGCTGGAGGCTGTGCGTCACGTCAAACACGACCGGGCAGCCGAACTCGCGCAGGATGGGAAAGCTGCGCATGTCCACGACCAGATTGTTGTAGCCGAAGGACGCCCCCCTCTCTGTCAGCCAGATGTCCGCGGCGTTGGCCGCCCGAAGCTTCTCGACGACATGGCGCATGTCCCACGGAGCAAGAAACTGTCCTTTCTTGACGTTGACCGTTCGCCCGGTGGCTGCGGCTGCCAGGAGGAGGTCAGTCTGGCGGCACAGAAAGGCCGGAATCTGAAGCGCGTCAACCGCTTCGGCCGCCGGGGCGGCCTGGTTGGCTTCGTGAATGTCGGTCAGCACTGGCACGCCTTGCGTCTCTTTGACCCGTTGTAGAACCCGCAACCCTTCTTCCATGCCCGGCCCGCGGAAAGACGCCCGCGAGGTGCGGTTGGCTTTGTCATATGAAGCCTTGAAGATATATGGAATGCCGAGTCGCCGGGCGACGGCGGCAATAGCTTCGGCCATTCGCAGCGCATGCGCCTCGCTTTCGATGACACAGGGGCCGGCGATGAGAAAAAAGCTTCGCTGAAGCTGGTCGGGGGAGAAAAGCCCGGCGGCCATGGCGTTACCTGCGCAGCGGAAACAAATCGCGGACCTGGCTCACGATGGCGGCATGTTGGACGCCGTTGCTGGCGACGAGTCCAGCTCGATGATGCAGGTCTGGCTGGCGATAGTCGAGCGCCTGTCCCTGAAAGTCGGTCAAGACCCCGCCAGCGGCCCGCAGAATGGCTTCCGGCCCGGCGGTATCCCACAGCTTGGAGCGCTCCGAGGCGCTGATGAAGAGATCGGCTTGCTGCTCGACCAAGAGCCCGATTTTGAGACCTCCGCTACCGGAGACGATTTCTCTTTGGATGCCAAGCCGCTCGGCGGCGGCGGCAAGGTGATGGTTACGGCGCGACCGGCTGACGGCGAGCGTCATCGCCCGGATGTCGCTGATGGATGAAACCTGGAGCGGTCGGCAGTCGCCCGACTGCTCCAGCCAAGCGCCCTGCGGCGTGGCGCGCCACGTTTTCCCGGTCGTCGGCTGATGCACGACGCCGAGCGCCGGCCGTCCATTCAGGCACAGCCCGATCATGACGGAAAACTCGCCGTTGCCGGCTAAGAACTCCCTAGTCCCATCAATTGGGTCAACAAACCAGACGCGCGGCGCGACAGCCCGCCGCGTCGGCTCGTCGTCGTCCGCTTCCTCGGAGACAATCAGGTCATCGGGGAAGCGGCGACGCAGCTCGGCGATGAGGAAGGCGTTCACGGCGCGGTCGGTCTCCGTGACTGGCTCGCCGTCGGCCTTATGACTCGCGCGCAGTCCCCGCTCCAAATCGGAGAGAATGTGCTGCCCGGCTTCTCGGGCGAGCGCGCAGGCAAGGCGGAGTTCAGAGGCGAGAAAATCCATAGACGGCCTGAGTCAAGTTAAAAGGGCATGGCGGGCGACAAGTGACAGAATCCGCCGCGATTAATTGACATAAAATGTCACTCTTTTGACATAGCATGTTTGACATAGCATGCGCCGCGACGTTTCGTCCATGACGCCAATGCGCAAGATCAGTATGTTGGCGGCGCGAGAAGCCGGCGGCAAGCGCGCTCGGCTGTCCCGCCCCCGATTTCTGGCACAAGACTTGCTCACCCTCTTATGGCAAAAGCGTGCGCATCAGCCTTCCCTGTGGCGCTGAGCCACGAAAGCTTGACGCCTTGCCGCGCAAGGCACTCACCTCGGCTACAACCTTTCTTCCACCAAGGAGACCTGCAGATTATGAACATCAAAAAGCAAAAGGGCTTTTCGCTCATCGAGCTGCTCATCGTCGTCGCCATCATTGGCATCATCGCGGCGATCGCCGTTCCAAACCTTCTCGCCGCTCGCCGCAGCGCCAACGACGCTTCGGCTCAGCAGACGCTCCGCAATATCCACTCAGCTAACGCGACCTACGAGTCAGGCATCGGTCGCGGCAACTTCGCCTCGCCACTTACCTTGTTGGGCGGCTCGGGAACGAACGAAGTCGGCATGTTGGATGAGACCGTAGTCAACGCGACTAATACGCCGAAGAGCGGCTTCTCGCTGCAGGGCTACAGCGCGACGCCGAAGTCCAGCACGTCGGCGGCGCTCTATTCAGTGCAGAATGTGCCGTCGCAGTCAACCGGCATCTCGCGCACGGGCAACCGGTCGTTCTTCATCAACGAGACCGGCGTGATTCGCTCGTCGGACGCTTCAAACCAGGTGGCGAACTCGACCTCTTCGCCGATCGGCAACTAGTTCCTTTCTGGCCTGGCGCGAATGGGGAGGCTGAATCAGCCTCCCCATTTTTCTTTAGCCTAAAGCGCGGTCTTTAGGCGTTGTGTCCTTAGGCGTAAAGCGGGAAATCCTGGGTCATCTCCCGAACCTTGCGACGTATGAACTCCTGCCTGCCCGCGTTGTCAACATCGGACAGGGCCTCGACAATGAGCTTCCCAACGTAGCGCAAGTCGTCTTCGCGCATGCCGCGCGTAGTGAGCGCCGGCGTCCCTAGGCGAATGCCGCTGCCAATCAGCGGCGGATTCGCGTCAAACGGGATTGTGTTTTTATTAACGGTGATGCCGGCGCGCTCTAGCGCCTGTTCCGCCGCCTTGCCGGTGATGCCTTTCGTGAATACATCCACGAGAATGAGGTGATTATCCGTCCCGCCGGTGACGAGACGGAAGCCGGCTTCGGATAGCGTCTCGCCCAGCGCGACGGCGTTTTTCCGCACTTGTCGCTGATACTCGATAAAGTTGGCGTCGAGCGCCTCCCGGAAGCAAACCGCTTTGGCCGCGATGATATGCATCAGCGGCCCGCCCTGGACGCCGGGGAACACAGCGCGATCAATAATCTTGGCGTCTTCAGCGCGACACATGACGAGACCGCCGCGGGGCCCGCGCAACGTCTTGTGCGTCGTCGTGGTCACAAAGTCCACGCAGCCGATCGGTGACGGATGCTCGCCAGCCGCGACCAGCCCGGCAATGTGGGCGATGTCCGCTAGAACTCGCGCCCTGACCGAGCGACCAATCTCGCCAATCCTTGCGAAATCAATCTGCCGCGGGTAGGCGCTCGCGCCGCAGATAATGAGCTTTGGGCGGTGCTTTTCGGCCAACTGGGCAAGCGCGTCGTAGTCAAGCCGCTCCGTTTCCCGGTCCACGCCGTAGGTGACGACATTAAAATACATCCCCGAAACGTTGAGCGGATGGCCGTGCGTGAGGTGTCCGCCATGCGACAAATCCATGCCTAGAATCGTGTCGCCCGGCCTGAGAGTGGCGAGGAAAACCGCCAGGTTAGCTTGCGCGCCGGAGTGCGGCTGGACATTGACATGCTCGGCGCCAAAGAGCCGCTTGGCTCGCTCGATCGCGAGGCGCTCGGCGACATCCACGAATTCGCAGCCGCCATAGTACCGCCGGCCCGGATACCCTTCGGCGTACTTATTGGTCATGACGGAGCCGGCGGCTTCCATCACGGCGCGGCTGGCGTAGTTTTCAGAAGCGATCATTTCAAGCCCATCCGACAACCGGCGCGTTTCATCGGTTATCGCCTGGGCGATCTCAGGGTCGGCTTCAAGCAGGGAGCGGTTCAGGGCAAGGGGCATGGCAAGTCTTTCAGCGAATAGAAACTTGAGGGGGGATGGTTACTTGGGCGCTTCAAGCGCCGCGATCTTTTCAATGCGTCGCGCATGGCGTCCCGCGGCGAAAGTCGTTGTCAGAAAAGTTTCAATCATCGCAGGCAGGTCGGCTGGGCTGGCGTTGCGGACGCCCAGCGCCATCACATTGGCGTCGTTGTGCTCGCGGGCGAGCCGAGCCGTTTCGACATCGTGGACGACGGCGGCGCGAATGCCAGGGATCTTATTCGCCGCGATGCCGATGCCAATGCCGGTTCCGCAAAAGAGAAGCCCGCAGTCCGCCCGGCGACTGACCACCGCTTCTCCGACCGCTTGGGCGTAGTCCGGATAATCCACGGATTCCGCGTCACTGTGGGTTCCGAAATCTTCGTAAGCGATGCCGAGCCGGCTCAACACTTCCTTGGCGGCTTCCTTGCCAGGAAAGCCAGCATGGTCACTGCCGAGGGCGACTTTCATAAAAAACAACTCCTGTAGGTCAGGGCGCGAAGGCTTGGGACCAAATGTGTGTTAACGCGCGCTCGCGCAGTGTAGCACGCTTATTTTTTCGGCGGGAATCGTTTTACCTTACGCTTAGGCATGCCTTACTCTGTCACAGCCGTGAGGCGCGGAGGCGCGCACTCCCGTTGCCCTGGAAGCAAGCTCGCGTTTGCTGAGGGATGATTGCCATGAGCCGCAAAAAAATTCGTCGGCGCGGATGGCCGCCAGAAACGGAGCGTTCGCTGCACGCCCATCTGACGATGCGCGATGAGGGGCGGACGCTCGACCGCCGCGAGGTGCTCGACTTGGTGCGTGGCGGGGAGGACAGCGAAGTTGAGTTCAAGGTGCGTTACAGCAACCCGGAACGGATTGCGGCCGAAATTCTCGCCCTAGCCAACAGCGGCGGCGGGGCAATTCTGTTTGGCGTCAGCGATACCTGCCGCATCGAGGGCCTGGATGACGCCGAGCGGGTTGAGGCTGAGCTGCGCGAGCTATGCGCCACGGCGATGTCGCCGCCGGTGCATCCCTACATCAACAAAGTCGCCTTCGACAGCGGCAAGCGCGTGCTTGTTCTTGAGGTGGACGACCGCCGCGCGCCTCATGCGGCGCGGGATGGCAAGTACTACATCCGCATTGGCTCCACCAAGCGCGAAGCCGACAGTCAGGAAGTGGCGGAGCTGTTTCACCGCTACAACGCCGACCGCTATGAGCAGGTGCCGCTTCAGGACGTGTCTTTTGACGACATTGATGACGCCGGCGTGTGGAGCTACATCCGCGCTGTCGTGTCCGACGAGTCGCGCTTGCCAAAAGGCCTTCCGACAGCCATGGCGATGACCGACATGCGCCTCGCCGTCATGACGGCGGATGACTACGCCCCGACGGTTGCCGGGCTGGTGTTGTTTGGACAGAGTCGCGCGATGGAACAATCATTTCCGCGCAGCCAAGTGACGCTCACCCGATTCGCGGGGCAGGATGCCTCCGCTCCGGTGATTGAGCAGGCGACGTTCATCGGCAACCTGGCCAGCCTGTACTGGCGGATTGAAGGTTTTTTGACGCGCTATGCGGATTTGCAGGACGCGCCGCCGACGCGGCGCGAGCTGACGCAAGACCCCAATGCGCGCGCTTTTTATTCGCGGCCGGCCGTGATGGAAGCGGTGACGAACGCGCTGGCGCACCGCGATTACGGCGTCAGAAACGAGGGCGCGCGCGTCCGCCTCTATGACCGCCGGCTTGAAATCATCAATCCGGCGGTGGGGAAGCGGATTTGGCGCAGCGCGATTGACTACGGCGTGAGTCATCCCAACAACCCGACCATCAAAAGCTTCTTGAAGAACCCGGCTTATGGCGTGACGACCTATGCCGGCGGCTTGCCGATGGCACGGCGCGAGACGCTGCGCTTTGCCCGCCGCGAGCCGAAGATAACGGTCTTGCCCCATGAGTTTCGCATCGAGCTACCCGCGGCAAGCTAGCGGGTTCTCATTGGCGCCGCCTGGACTGGAGTCGCTATGCAGCTAAACGAAAAGCCGCTTTCCGTCGCTGACGCGCAAGCCGCTTCGCTGGAATGGATTGCGCCGGTCGGCGTCGAGCGGGTCTCGCTCCTTGAAGCGTCCGGCAGAATTTTGGCCGAGACCATAACCGCGCCCTGCGATTTGCCGGGATTTGACAACTCCGCCATGGATGGCTACGCGGTCAGGGCGGCGGATACCGCCGGCGCGAGCGACGCCGAGCCGACTCGCTTGAGCGTCATCGAGCGGGTGACGGCGGGGGAAGCGCCGCGCAACGCCCTGTCTCCCGGCCAGGCGGCGCGGATTATGACCGGCGCCCCGCTCCCGGACGGCGCTTCCGCCGTTGTCATGCAGGAGCAAGCTCGCCGGGAGGGCGAGACGCTGATCTTGGCGCGTCCGGCGCGGGAGGGCGAGAATATCCGCCGCCGAGGCGAGGATGTTCGAGCTGGCCAAGCCGTGATGGCGCCGGGCGAATGGTTGACCGCCGCCCACATTGGGGCGCTCGCCGCTTTTCATCGCGCGTTCGTCGCTGCGCGTCGCCGGCCGGTCGTCGCCATTGTCGCCACCGGCGATGAACTCATCGAAGTTGATGAGCCGCCGTCGCCGGGCAAGGTCGTCAACAGCAACGCCTACGCGCTGGCGGCGCTCGTCCGCGAATCTGGCGCAGCGCCCCTTGCCTTGCCGCTCGTCCGCGATGACGAAGGGCAAATGGAAGCCGCTTTTGTCGAGGCGGCGCAGTCCGCCGATCTGATTGTGTCATCCGGCGGGGTCTCGGTCGGCGACCGCGATTTGGTCAAGCCAGTGTTGATGCGACTTGGCCTGGAAGCGCGCTTTTGGCGCGTCTGGATGAAGCCGGGCAAGCCGCTGCTGTTCGGTCGCCTGTTGGGGCGGCCCTGCTTTGGGCTGCCCGGCAATCCGGTGTCGAGCATGGTTTGCTTTTACCTGTTCGTTCGCCCGGCGCTCGGCAAGATGATGGGCTTGCCGGAAGCGCAGTGGCGGCTGCCGGAAGCGGAGGCGACGCTGACGCAGGATGTCAAGACGAAAGGCGACCGCCCGACCTATTTGCGCGCGCGGCTGAGCTACGCCGACGGCGACTGGCGGGCGGAGGTCCTGCCGGGGCAAGGCTCTGGCATGCTGACTTCAATGCTTGGGGCGAGCGGCTTAGTCTTTTTCCCGGAAGGCAAGTCCTTCGGCGTGGCGGGCGAGCGAGCGCCAGCGCTACGCCTAACCCCGCTAGGCGTTGTCTAACACGGCGCAGCCAAGCGGCGCGGCGCCAAAAATCGCTTGCCGTCCGCCATAGCTCAAGGCAATCTTCGGGCACACCCGCGCGTGACGAACTTCGCCCGGCTTTGCTTGCGCTGTGACGTGATATCGCTCACTCCTCGCCGCTTTGTGGCGGCGCTCGCTTACTTGATCGTCCTTGTCGGACTGAGCGCGGCGGCGTTTGGGCAAAACATTTCAACGACAAGGCGCCCCTCAGCGCGCATTGCGCGGGCCGAGGGGCCGATCACCGTGGATGGCCGACTGGGCGAGCCGGCGTGGGAAAAGTCCGAGGTCATCGTCGATTTTCGCCAGCAGGAGCCATTTGAAGGCTCGTCGCCGACCGAGAAAACGGAGTGCCGGCTGCTGTATGACCGTTCCTACATTTACATCGGGATACGCTGCTTTGACAGCGAGCCGGATAAAATCAACGCCCGCGATCTGAACCGCGACTCCAGCTTTAGCAACGACGACAAGCTCGTGGTGTTGCTTGACACCTACCGGGACGGCCGCAACGCCTATCGCTTTTCCGTCAATCCGCTCGGCACGCAGTCCGACGCGCTCATCACGGATGAGGGGCGGGATTTTAATCTGTCCTGGGATACGCAGTGGCTGTCGGGCGCGACGCGGGATGACGCAGGCTGGTCGGCGGAAATCGCCATCCCGCTCGCGAGCCTGCGCTTTCGGAAAGGCGCGACCGCGTGGGGCTTCAACGTGTCGCGCATCATTCGCCGGAAAAACGAAATCCTCCTCTGGTCAAGTTGGCAACGCGCCTTTGGGCTGTTGCGCGTTTCGCAGGCCGGAGAGCTGACCGGCGTCGAGGAAATCAGCCGTTCGCGACTCTTCGAGATCAAGCCATACGTCACGGGGCGCGCGCGCCAAAACGTCCCGACGCCGCTTGGCAACCGCCTGGAAAGCGGCTTTTCCGGGGCCGCCGGCATTGAAGTCGCCCGCGTCGGCATCACGCCGTCGGTGACGGCGGAGTTCACAGTCAATCCTGACTTCGGACAGGCGGAGGTTGACCAGCAAGTCGTCAACCTGACGCGCTTCTCGGTCTTTTTTCCCGAACGGCGCGACTTTTTCCTTGAAAACGCCGGCATCTTTCTTTTCGGCCGGCCCGGCGTCAATCAGCTTTTCTTCACGCGCCGGATTGGGCTGACCGATGACGGCGCGCCGCTGCCAATTGATTTCGGGGCAAAAGTCACCGGGAAGGCCGGCCCCTGGAACATCGGCTTTTTGCATGCGGAGACGCGCCCGCTGCGCGATGCCGAGCGGCGGGAACGCCGCGTCCCGCGCGAGCGATTCACCGTGGCGCGGGTCAAGCGCGATATTGGGACGCGCTCCAATATCGGCGCCATTGCGCTCAACCGGCAAGGCGGAGGGCGCCGGGCGTACAACCGAGGCGTCGGCCTCGACGCGCAAGTCAACTTCAATGACTACTGGACAGGCTACGCCTTCATCGCCAAGACGTTTTCGCCGGGGCTTGCTGGCGACTCGACAAGCTTTCGCGTCCAAAGCGGTTACGACACCAACCAGATGCGGCTGTTCGGGATTTACGAGGAAATTGGGCGCGACTACAACCCGGAGCTGGGCTTCGCGCTGCGGCGCGATGTCCGGCAGTACTTCGGCGATGGCGCCTACAAGTGGCGACCGGCGGCGATTGCCAAGACCGTCCGCGAGATCCGCTTCGAGGGATTTGGCGAGTATTACCAGGATCGGGCCACCGGCGATTTACAGACCCGCACCTTTGCCACCGCCATCAGTGTGGATTTCGCTAACTCGGCCGGGCTGACGATTCGCCCGCTGCGCGCGGAGACGGATGTCTTGACGCAGCCGTTTCGGATTCGCCCGGGCATCGCCATTCCGCCGGGGCGGTACGCGTTCCATCGCTCCGGCGCAAGCTTTACGACGAACCGTAGTCGCCAGCTTGTCTTTGACGCCAGCGGAAGCTGGGGCGGCTTCTACAGCGGGACGCGCCAGGAGGCCAGCGCCGGCTTTACGTGGCGACCGGACTCGCACCTGTCGCTGGAAGCGAGCCACAACTTCAACGCCATCCAGTTGCCGCAGGGCGATTTTTCAACCAACTTGCTCAACGGGCGCGTAACGTATAACCTTTCGCGAAGATGGCTCTCCACATGCCTGGTACAGATCAACTCGGCGGCTCGCCTGACGAGTATCAATGCGCGAGTCCGCTACATTTACCGTCCGAACTCGGACATTTTTTTTATCTACAACCAGACTACCGGCGTCGGCGTCGGGCGCCCGAATCGGCAGTTTCAGGTCAAAGTGACGTACGACTTCATCCGCTAAGCCCGCTTCTAGGCTCGCTTCGCCCGCCACGCGAAGCCGGCGCGCGACCCAAGGCTCTATCCCTTCAGAGGAACCCCTAAGCATGCAGCCTTTTCCACTTCCACCGCCCTACGCCCCGTCGGCTCCAGCCAAGAAATCAAGCAAAGCTTGGCTGTGGGCGCTTGGCGGCTGCGGCTGTCTGTCCATTTTGGCGATCGCCGTCATCGCGGTCGCGTTGCTGCTGTCGGCTAGCGGCGGCGGCATCCCCTCCGACAAGCAAGCGTACGTGGGCGACTGGAGCGGAGAGAATACGACGCTTTCCATTTCGCCCGACGGTCGGGTGACGTGGGAGGCGCGGCAAGGCAATGCTCGCAATTCGGTCACGAATCTGCCGATCAAGCGTTTTATCGCGGATGACTTTGAGGTTGGCTTCCTGTTCCTTACGACGCGCTTCAAGGTGCAGCGCCCGCCGAAATTGGTCGCCGGGCGCTGGACGATGACCGTCGAAGGGCGGCAACTCAGCCGGAGCGGCGACGGACCGGCGGGCGGCTCAGATGACAACGGCGGCGCTCCCGGCGACGGCACGACAACGACCGGCAATCTGCGCGAAATCAAGATGGCCCGCCTCAGTTCCGACAACGACGACATGACCTTCACCACGTCGTTCAATCGCAGCGATACCAAAATCACCTGCGTGATTTACCCGCGCGAGCTTTCGGTCGGCGAGAACTATGAAACCCGGTGGTACGCCGAGCGCGTTCCCAAACTGACGGCGAACAAGCTCATCGGCGAGGTGTCGTTTCCGACGATTACGCCTGAAACAAGCCGTCTGAGCGGCATTCGGCTGTCGCTGACCTCGGATGACGGCTTCCCGTCCGGGCTGTATCGCGTGGAAGTCTTGCAGGACGGACAGACAATCGGAACCGCCCGCTTTACCGTGAACTGACGCCGCGACTCTGGCGCGGGAGGCGCTATGGATGCGCGCTTATTCAGCTTGGCGGCGACGCGCTTGCTGCTGGGCGCATTGATTTGCTTGACCGGCGGCTTTGCGGCTTGGGCGCAATTGCCGCCGCTCATTGACCGACAGCTTATTTTCGGCAACCCCGAAATCGCCGGCGCGCAGTTGTCGCCGGACGGCAAGCTTGTCGCCTTTCTGAAGCCTTACAAGAAAACGCTCAACATCTGGGTCAAGCGCGCGGAAGAGCCGTTCGCCCGCGCCCGCCCGCTGACCGATTCGACCGCGCGCCCGCTGCGCGGCTTCTTCTGGACGCGGGATGGGCGGTACATCCTTTACGCCCAGGATCAAGGCGGCGACGAGAATTTCAACCTTTACGCCGTGGACCCGACCGCCGCGCCGTCCGAGGGGCGCGACGTTCCGGCGTCGCGCGACCTGACCGGCGTCAAGGGCGCGCGCGTCCAGATTTACGCCGTGCCGAAGGACAGGCCGGAGATCGTCTGCATTGGCCTCAACGACCGCGATCCAGCTTGGCACGATGTTTACGAGCTTAACTTGGCGACTGGCGAGCGCGCGGTGATCCGGCAAAATAAGGAACAGATTTCGGGCTGGCTCTTTGATAGCGCCGGAACGTTGCGCCTCGCGCTGCGGATCGCGCCGAACGGCGACACCGAGGCGCTGCGCGCGGACGCCGACCGAATGGTAAAGGTTTATTCGTGCAGCGTGTTTGAATCAGCGTCTCCCATTCGCATGCACCCCGACGGTCGGCGCGTTTATATGGTGACGAATCGCGGTCGGGATATTGACCTGGCGCGCTTGATTTTATTCGACCCGACCAACGGCGCGGAAGAGCTGGTCGAAAGCGATCCGCTGGCCCGAGCGGACTTCGGCAGCGCCTTGTTTTCGGATGTCAAAAACGACTTGATCGCCACGGTCTATGTGGACGAGCGGACGCGCGTCTACTGGCGCGACAAGGATTATGAGCGCGACCATCGGCTGCTCCAGAAGCGCCTGCCTGGAAAGGATATCGCCTTTGCCTCCGGGACGCGCGATGAGCGGCTGTGGCTGGTGACGGCGACGAGCGATACCGAGCCGGGCGAAACCTATCTGTTCGACCGCCGGACAAAGCGCCTGACATTTCAGTATCGGCTCCACGACAAGCTTGACCGGCGGCATCTTGCGCCAATGAAGGCGATTCGTTACCCGTCGTCGGACGGGCTGGAAATCCCGGCGTACCTGACGCTGCCCAAGGGCGCGCCGGCCAAGAGCCTGCCGCTCATGGTCGTGCCACATGGCGGCCCTTGGGCGCGGGATGTCTGGGGCTACAACCGGGAGGCGCAGTTTTTAGCCAACCGAGGGTATGCCGTGCTCCAGCCCAATTTCCGTAGCTCGACCGGCTACGGGAAGAGATTTCTCAATGCCGGGAATGGCCAGTGGGGCGACCTCATGCAGGAGGATCTGACGTGGGGCGTCAAGCATCTCGTTGCCCAGGGAATCGCCGATCCGCGGCGTATCGGCATCATGGGCAGCAGTTACGGCGGCTATGCGACGCTGGCCGGGGTGGCTTTCACGCCCAAGCTTTATGCAGCCGCGGTGGCCTTTGTCGCGCCGTCGAGCCTGATGACGCTGCTCGGCGCGATTCCGCCCTACTGGGAAGCCATGCGCCGGGTGTTTCATACGCGCATCGGCGATCCGAGCAAGCCGCAGGATCGCATCCGCCTGGAACGCCAGTCGCCCCTCAATGCCGCTGACCGCATTGAGACGCCGCTCCTCGTCGCGCAGGGCGCGAACGACCCGCGCGTGAAAAAATCCGAAGCCGACCAGATTGTGGCGGCGCTGCGCGACCGGGGCTTTCCAGTGGAGTATCTCTGCGCGCCGGACGAGGGGCACGGCTTTGCGCGCCCGGTCAACAGCATGGCGTTTTACGCGGCGACCGAGCGGTTCTTAGCGGCGCATCTCCGGGGGCGCTTCCAGCCTGATATGCCAGAGGATGTCGCGGCGCGGCTGAAGGAAATCACAGTGGATGTGAAGACGGTCGCGCCCCCGGAGCGCCCGCGTCCGGCGGCAGTCGGGCCTATCAAGCCAGAAAGCGACTTGCCGGCCGTTTGGCTCAAGTATCGCGGCGTGATTGACGTGCCGGGCCAAAATATTCCGGCGACGGTGGAAACCACGGTGACAGAAGCGAACGGGATGTGGGAGGCGCGCGAGGAAACCATCCTGCCGATGGGCAAGGCGGTTGAAACCGCGAAGCTGGAAAAGGGCTCGCTGGTCGTTCGCTCGCGGCAGGTCGCGCAGGGACCGCTGACGGCGGATGTCGCGTTTCGGGACGGCCGGGCCGATGGCTCGGTGACGCTCAATGGGGTGGCGCGCCCGCTGACCGCCGACTTGGGCGGGGAGCTGCTCGCTGACGGGGCGGGTCGCTACCTTGTCCTTGGGCGCTTCCCGCTGGCGGCTGGTTACACGGCGATCCTGCGCAACTTCAATGTCCAGAAAGGTCGCTCGTCGCTGGCGCAGCTCAAGGTCGCTGGCGAAGAAGAGGCGAGCGCGCCTTTTGGAACATTCGCTTGCTACCGGGTTGAGCTGACCGATGAGGATGGCGCGCAAACCACGGTTTGGATTGCCAAGGCAAGTCGCCTGCCGGTCAAGGTCGTCGTAAAGGCGACGAGTTTGGGCAGCGCGAAGATTCAGCTTGAGCTGGTTGAGATTGGCGCGCCGCCCACAAGGATGTAGCGATTTTGGGCAGCCACGGCGGCGACTTCTCTTCCCTGCCTTTATGGACGCTCAAATAGACCGACTTGGGCGGGCATGGGCGGGCGCCTTGGCGCGTGAAACCATCGCTTTTGGCCCGCTTGAAGCCGCTCGCGCTTGGTTGGCGACGCAAGCCGCCGTTTCCGAAGTCGCCCCGACGACGTCGGATCGCGGCGCGCCCCCCAATCCCGGCATGCCGGGAATGAAGCCATTGCAACCCATGACGAGCAAGACATTGACGGCGCCGAGCGCGTAGAAACCAAGCCGTCACAGCGCGCCCATAAGCTTGTCGCCTGCGACAAGGCCATTCGGGATGCCGCGAGCAACGGCATCCCTTTTTCTCTTCCGCCCCGGCTATGCCTTTTCAGCCGAAGCTTCGTTTTTGGGCAACGCCAGAGCTGTTACACTTCATCGGTCTCCATAGCTTCGCGACCGCCACGGCGCAATTGGGCGGAATCAATCAAGGACATGACTCCACACCGGACAGACCATCGCCTTTGGCGCGCGGGCTTGGCTCTGAGCGCGTTTCTGGTCATCGCCGCGCTAGACGCAGGCGCTAGCGCCGCCGCCCAGGAGCGCAGCACCAGCGTCGGCGGCAGGCCAGCCGGCGGCGATGAAGCAGGCAAGCCCGTCAGCGGCGGCAGAAAGCGCGGCGGCGGAAAACCCGCCCGTCCAACTGGGCCGACGGAACCGCCGTGTCCGGCAAGTCCGCTCGCGCCGACGGTCAGTTTGCCGTCCGAACAGCTTTCCGCCTTTGCCTTTGAAACCCCGCGCCTGGACGCCCAGGGCAACATCGTCGAAACGCTCAAAAAAGAAACCGTCCGCTTTACGGAAATCTTGAGTGACGGAATTGCGCTGGAACTCGTCGCTGTGCCGGGCGAGTGTTTCACCATGGGAGCGTCCAAAGACAACGCCGGCGAAAACGAGGGCCCGCCCATCCGATCGCGGGTACTCGGCTTTTACATGGGACGGACGGAAGTCACCCAGGCGCAGTGGCGCATCGTCGCCGGCTGGCCGAAAGTCGAGCGCGACCTGCCGCCGGAGCCGTCCAAGCACAAAGGCGACAACCTTCCCGTGGACAGCGTTACCTGGGACGAAGCCGTGGAGTTCTGCCGCCGGCTAACGAAAAAAACTGGCCGCCCCTACCGCCTGCCAACGGAAGCTGAATGGGAATACGCCTGCCGGGCGGGCGCGACGGGCATGTTCTCGTACGGGCCGGTTCTGACCGCGCGGCTTGAAAACTACGATAGCTCGTTGCCCTACGGCGACGAGCCGGCCGCGCCGGCCCGCAAGCAGCCGACGCCGGTCGGGTCGCTAGCTGTCAACGCCTTTGGGCTGGCCGATATGCACGGCAACGTCCGCGAGTGGTGTCTGGATGACTATACGCCGCGCCTGACCAGCGCCCACGCGTACGGCCGCCCGGCGCGCAATCAGCGCGCGGGGGAGGAAGGCCAGTCCCGCGCCATCCGCGGCGGCTCGTGGGCGGCGCTGCCCGACGGCTGCCGCTGCTCCATACGGGATAGCCTCCACCGCGAGGATTTCCTCACCATTCTGGGCTTTCGCGTTGTACTAAGCGACCACTACGGCGACGGTCAACCGACGGGCGACAATGACGAGGAATAAAAACCGCATCGCCCCGACGCTCGCCGTCAGATTGGCGCTAATCTGAGAGCCTGCCCCTTCGCATAAACAAACGCATCCTCCAGCGTTGGAAACTCGGCGGCAAAGCTTTCGTGTAACCCCCGGGCGACTTGCTCGATCGTCCAACCGGCATCGAGCTTGGTTAACAAGAAGAGTTGCGCCTGCCCGTGGACGCCGAGTCCTGGCGCGGCGTCGGACGCCAGCGGGCGTAGGCGCTCCGGCGTGGCCAACCAGCCTTCAAAGTCGGAGTGCCGAAATGTTCGGGACGCCCCGCCGACGCCCCGCCAGGTCACTTCCCAGCGCAGCAAGCTGCCGCCGCCGATGGCGGTCAGGCTGACTTCAACCTCGTCTCCGGCCGTCACCGGCAGCGGCTCGGCGATAGGCAAACACAAATGTCCCCAACTAGTCGGCTCGCCGCAGGGATCATTGGTAACGCTGACGGCAGCGGTCAGCGCGGCTCTGAACCAGCCGCCGACGCCCTGCATGAGGCCGGACTGACTCGCGCGAAACGTCGCTTTTCCAGCAATCCTTGGCAGCGTCGCGCCGGACAGCGCTTCGCCGGTCAGACTCAGCCGCTCATAGCATTGCCCCTCTGCCAGGAGATGTTGGGGGCGCAGCCGCCGCGCGTACTGTTGGTTTACAGCGAACGCCAGCCCGGATGAGAAGTCGAAACCGCAAACCGGCCGCCGCCAGACCGACAACGCCGGCTCCTCTTCCTCTGGCCACGCGATGGGGGCACAGTATAGCTCCAGCGCCTGCGGAATGACGCTTCCGCCGGGCTTGAGCCAGCGCCGGCAAGCGTTGTGGAGCGTTGGCAAAATCCTCTCTTCCGGGCCGTAGTTACCAATCGTTTCGGATACAATGACATCCGCCAGCTCCGGCAGCTCAGCTTGCTGAGATGGGCAGTTGATGAATGTCACCCGGTCAGCGTAGCCGTTTTGATGCAGGATCAGCTTTGCCAGCTCGATGATTGGGCCATCGTCAATCGCATAGACGCGGCGCGCGCCGGCGCGACAGGCAAAAAGCGTGAGAATCCCCGTGCCGCACCCAATATCCGCGACGACATCGCCCGACCGCACAGCCGATGCAATGGCGGATTGAAAGGCGCCTACCCGGCGCTCATCGGCAATCAGCGAGGCGTGATAGGTCAGGGCGACGTAATCGGCGTACATAACACAAGCGCAGGCATAAGTTATTGGCGCTGTCCCCCCGGAACATAACCGCCTCGCCCGCTGGTCCACAAGGCAGATGAAAGCCGGGCAAACGCGCAGCAAAAAGCCGCCAGGCGATGGAACAAACCTGGCGGCCGGGGTAAACCAATGCCGCTACGGCGTCAGCCGCACCGAGCCGAGGAAAGCGTCCTTGCGGTCGCTCGCGTTATTGGCGCGCGCCGACTGGAAAACGTTGAAGGGGATGGACGTCGGCGACAAGCAGTTAATTGGGCCAATCGACAATGGCGGCGCGGACGGCAGAAGAGCGTCCGTGTTCGTCGTGCCGGTGAAGAAGAGCGTGCCTGAGTTGCCTGTGCCAGCGACGAGATAGGGAGCGATGCCAAGCACATACTGTATCGGCTGCGCGCCGGAAACAAAGGTTCGCCCGCCGACATTGACCAGCGTTTGCAAGGTGGCGGGTAGATTCGTCCCGTCCTCGTTCACCGGCGAAATGCGAGCGAGAAATCCGCGCTCCGCGGGCACCGTCGGCGGCGGAGGTCCGCCGAAGGGCGTTGGATAGAGCATGTCCGAAACCGATGTCGGGCAGCCGGCGCTTGTTCCGACCGGCGTAAGCAAGGTGGCGCCGGAGCTGAAGCCGCCGACATACACAATCGAGTTGCCCGGCCCGGATTGTTGGCTCGTCGCCAGCGCGTAGGCGTCATCGTCGCTAGGCGTGCCAAGGTAGCCGAAGTATTGCACGACGCGCGTTGGGCTGCTAAGGCTGTCATCCCACCTGATCTGCGTGACAAACGCGTCGCGCCCGCCCTTGTTGGCCGTCGAGAAGCCCCCGGAGCTTGGAACGCCAAAGCCGGCCGTCTGGGAATCCGTCAACCCAGCGACGTGAACGACATACCGGCTGTCGCCGTCCACCGTTCGGCGGCGCGCGTAAATCCCAATCCCCCAATCGTCGCCGCCGCCGCCGAGGTAGGTTGAAAAAGTCCGCGTCGGGCCAGTATTGCCTGAGAATATCGCCACAAAGGCGTCCACGCTGCCGGCGCGCGTCGAGCCGCTCACCGCGCTTGACACCGCGCCAGAAGAAGCGTCAATGAAGCTCGACTCCGGATTGGAGAGCGTCAGGCCGGTGACGCCAACCCGCGGGGAGCCGCTGTTGAAGTTGGACACGCCGGTAATAGCGTCGTAGTCGCTCCCGCCAAAGTAGGTGAGATACCGACGCTGCGCCGAACCGCTGTTTAGCGCTGGGTTGAAGCGCCCCACGAAGCCGTCGCCGCCCCCGCCATAGACGCCGTCAAATACCGGTCCTGAGGCGCTGCCTGTCGGCAATGAGCCGGTCGTCTCTCCGCCAAGGACGAACTGTTGCCCGTTGGTACTTTGCTGGGCGACGCAGGCCCACGCGATGTCATCGCCGGAGCCGCCGATGTAGGTGCCGTAGGCAACAGGGTCGGTTGTGATGTTGTCGGCCGCCACGTCAAGACAAAACGGCAAAAGCAGGGCGAAAGCGTCCGTCGCGCCGCCGCCAAATGTTGATTGGAACGTCGTCGGCGAACTGTCTCCGAGCCCTAACCGGCCGCAGGGGAAATCAGCGCTGGTCGTGTAGCCGACTAACACCGGCCCAGTCGAGGGACGGAAATAGCTGGAAGGCGTGGTCACCTCTTCGACGTCATTCTGGCTGGCGTTGACGCTGACAGCGGTGCACACGTCATCCCCGCTGCCGCCATAAATGACGACCGCCGCCAGCCCGCGCTCCGCGCCGCGGTCATCGTAGGTGAAGTTTGCATACATGCCGTTCGCGAAGTCATTCCACGGCGCAAAGCGCGAGGTAGCCGAAATATCTGTCAGCGATGTCGGTGCCGTCCCATCGGCGCGAAACTCAAACCGGGCCACGAAAATATCTACATCCGAGCTGGCGAACGGGTTGTTGGCGTTTGGTCCGGTCCCAACCGGAACTGGCAGCGAGGGACTGAACGTCGTGCCGCCAATGAAGACCGGAATGGTGTCGGGGGATGAAAAGACCGCGTCGCTGGTCGTCGCGCTGCGATTGTAGATGCGCCCGACGGCGACGCCTACAGCTTGATCGTCTTGGCTGCCGCCAAAGTAGCTCGAATAAAACGGCAGCGCCGGGTCAATGACCAGCGCCAGATTGCGGTCGTACGCGCCGACTTCAAAAGACACATCGTTGCCGCTCAGCGCAAACCGCCCCGGCACAAGGCGTCGCTCGCCGGCGATTTCCTGATACAGCGTCGGCCTTTGCATCACAACCGTCTGGCCGGCGACGAAGCACTGCAAATTCCCTTCGCGGTCGAGCGCAAGCCGGTCGGCGCCGTCGAAATGCAGCTGAATAGCGCTCGGATCGGCGCCCGGCGCGACGCGAAAATCATAGGTCAGTCGCTCATCCTTGGGGTAGTAAACAAGGTCTATCCCGGCATAGACGTTGTGGTAGACGACCTGGCGGTAGAGCGGCACGTTGCTCCGCCAGCTCGCGCGGTCGCCCTTGCAGTAGGACAGCTTGATGGGGCTGCGGACAAGGCCCTCCGACGGCGCGGGCGGGACGGGACGACCCGTTTCGCGCTCGACGGGCTGCATCCGTAGCGCCCGGTAGATCGGACGCGACGCCGGCGCTTTCCGCCACATGGGATTTTGCGCCGCCTTTCCCTTCGGACGCCACAGCGGCTCGCGGACAACTTCAACCAGCATACAGGCTTCGGCGCGGTCGGTGAGGAACGCTTCGCCGCCGAACAGTTTGTAGCGGACGGGCTTAGCATGCTGACCAAGGTTTTCTTCAAATAACAGACGCCCAGTCGCGTTGTCAGCGGACACGGGCGTTGACGTAAGCGCCAGGCTGGTCGCTTTTGGCGACGGCCTTGGGATATCGCGGTCGGCGTTGATGACCACCGGCACTGAGGCAAAGGCGAAGAGGGGCGCGGCGGCGGTCGCCAGCCATCGTCGGAACAGATGCAGCACGCTGGATTTCATAATAATGGAATCACCTCGTGAAACTCGCAGGGATGTGGGCGTGACGGCGGACTATGCTATGCTCGATGGACGAAACGAACGGAACGTCTCAAAAAACACAGGGCGCTTGCTTTGTTCAGGATAACTATGTCGGCAGAGCCATACCCACATCATACCCACATTAAGCGGAGCGGTTGCAAAAAAACACAGCGCGCCGCAGGTTGTCTCTCCGCGATCGCTTTCCGCCGTCCCAACGCGGAAAGCTTGTAAATAAAACAAGCGAACTTCCGTACGCATTCCGCAGGGGCATAATGGAACGCCGCGCTAACCTTCTCAACACCCCCGATAGAAACCCGGAGAAGCAAACAGTCATGGTTGACCTTCGCTGCTGCGCCACAATTCCAAGTCACCTGATTGTCCGTTATATCGCTGACGAAGCTGTTTTGCTCAACTTGCTCACGGAGCGTTATTATACGCTTGATAGCGTGTCCTGTAGCATGCTGCGACAATCCACGAGGTGCGCCTCCCTAGCGCAGGCTATCGAGGCGTTGCTGGATGAATATGAGGTGGAGCGCGAGCGGCTTGTGGAGGATTTCACGACGTTTATCAATCAACTCTGTGAAGCCGGACTCATCGAGATTGTACCGCCGCCTCCGCTTCAGTAGCAGCGACTGACTTATGAACCGTCGCTTCCGCCAACTCAGAGCCTTCTGGCAGCTTCCGCTGGGCGACCGCGCCGGCCTTTTAGCAGCTTGGGGGCTGCTGCTGAGCATTGACGCCCTGTGCTGGCTCATGGGCGCTCGGTGCTGCTTGCGTTGGCTGAGGCGGGCGGCAGGCTTCCAGAAAACAGCGCGGCCGCCGGATAGCTGGGTCATCTGTCAAGCCGAACTCGTCAGCCGCGCGGCGCGACACACCCCGCGTCCGACGACCTGTCTGATTCGGGCGATGGCGTTGTGGTTTTTGCTGACACGGCGTGGCGTCGCCTGCGACATCATCCTCGGCGTTCAAAAAAAAATGCGACATACGCTCGAAGCTCATGCCTGGGTTGAATGGAAGGGGCGGCCGTTGCTGGAAACCGCTGATGTACGGCAACGTTACGCCGCTTTTGAGCGTCCCTTGTCATCCTTGCTGTGAGCGACAGGTGAGCAGCTTTTTCGTCCTCGTCCAACCTGGTCCCCCCGCCGAGCCAGCGTTGACGGAGCGGTTGCTTCAGTCCTTAGCTTGGCGCGGACCCGACGGGCAGGAGCGGTGGCAGGACGCGCAGGTGGCGATGGGCTACGCCCACCTCCACGCGGACGATCTGACGCGGACGCCGCCGCCGCTCACGTTTGACCATCAGGTGTGGCTAGCAGCCGACATTCGGCTGGACGAGCGAGATGAACTGTGCCGCGCCCTCCAAGCGGCCGGTTTCGATGCCTCGCCCG
This sequence comes from Chloracidobacterium sp. CP2_5A, assembly GCA_002254845.1. Taxonomy (GTDB): domain Bacteria; phylum Acidobacteriota; class Blastocatellia; order Chloracidobacteriales; family Chloracidobacteriaceae; genus Chloracidobacterium. The sequence continues at coordinate 42,723 of NKPT01000016.1, forward strand.
CCGACTGCGACGCTAAGCTGCTTTGGCGGGCGTACTGCGCGTGGGAAACGGATTGCCTGCGCCGTCTTCATGGCGACTTTGCCTTTGCGTTGTGGGACGCGCCGCGTCGGCGAATCTTCTGCGCGCGCGACCGCTTTGCCGTCAAGCCGCTGTACTACAGTCACCGGCCGCAACTGTTTTTGGCGGCGAGCGCGTTAGACACGATCTGCGCGCACCCGGAGACGCCGACCAGCATCCCCGACGACCTGGATGAATTCGCCGTCGCGGATTTTCTCATCCACGGTATGAAGATGGACGAAGACGGGACGTTTTTTCGCGCTGCCCGCCGGCTTCCGCGCGCGTATGCGTTGTGCTTGGAACGCGGGATGTTGCGGCAGTGGCGCTACTGGGACTGGCCGACTGATGGGCGCCTCCGGTATCGGCGCTTTCACGACTATGCGGAGCATTTTCAGGCGGCGCTGGGCGAAGCCGTGGCCGACCGGCTGCGCGCGCCGCGAGCGGCGGTGTTTCTCAGCGGCGGTCTTGATTCCAACGTCGTGACAGCCGCCGCGCGACAGGCGTCGCCGACAACCGCGCTGCATGCCTTCACAAACGTCTTTGACTGGCTGATTCCCGATGATGAGCGACGTTTTGCGCAGATGGCGGCGCAGGCGCATGGCGTGCCAATAACCTTCATCGCCCATGACGATTGGCAGCCTTACGCGCCGCACCCGGAGGTGGCGCAACCGCCGCCAGAGCCAGTTCACGAGCCGTTTTGGAGCGGCATCATGGAAAGCTACCGGCGAGCTGCCGCGTACGCCCGCGTGTTGTTGACGGGGCAGTGGGGCGACGAGGCGTTGGCGCAGGAAACCGCGCCGTACCTGCGCGAGCTGCTTGCGCAGCGTCGGATGGCGGCGCTTGGCAAAGCTCTTGCGGATTACTTCATCAGCGATGCGCGCAACGGCTTTTACGCGCTCCGCCGGCGGTTTAGCTGGGCGCGCCCGGCGGCCCCAAGCTCTGCGCTTCCCCAGTGGCTTGCGCCCGACTTTATCGAGCGATTGCGTCGCGCCGGCTACTTTGAACGTCAGGCGGACGAGCCGCCGATTCATCCTTGGCGCCGCTGCATGGTACAGGCGCTCAGTCGGGTTCACATGGCCAACGATCATGAGTACAGCGATCCGGCCTTTACCGGGGCGCTGGTCGAGATGCGCTATCCGTTGCTCGATCTGCGGGTCGTCGAGTTCCTCCTGGCAATCCCGACAGTTCCCGCTTGCTTAAACAAGCGGCTTTTTCGGGAATTGCTCAAAAACCGTCTTCCGCGCGCCGTTGTCCAGCGGTCGAAAACCCCGCTGCGGCAGTTCCCCATCACCGGCTATATTCAACGACACGGCACAGACTGGGCGCGCCTGTCCGCTTCAGATCAAGCTCAACGCTGCCTAGCGCGCTTTGTAGCAAGCAACGCCTTGCGTCGAAAGCTTATTTGGAATCCACAACAAGAAGCACAATCTTTTGTTGACCTCAGCCCGCTAAGCTTATACAAGTGGATGCAATCAAAAGTTGCATCGACGTAAGGCGTATCTTTTACTAACTTTGGAGCCCCGTATGGCGTCAAGTCCACTAATGCAAGCTATGCCCTGCAAGTCGCTCACGAGCGAGAAGCTATTGCTCAAGAAGCCCTATCACCCGCCAAAGCTGACCGATCATGGCACGTTGCTGGAGCTAACGCTAGCTAGTTTCGGTGACGGCAGAGTAGACCGCATCGGGCCTCGCCCAAACCGGGCTTCCCGCTAGCAATCCGGATGGACCTCTATTATGGGGTGTACGGGTTGCGGCTGGCAGCAACGGTCAGGATTCCCTTCTTGCGAGAGCTGCCGGACACCCTTGGCTTGCCGGACATCGCGGTTTCTTTTGAGGAAGGAAAGCCGCTGGCAACTGTTCAAGAAGACAAGCCCTGGTACCAAGCCCCTTCCGCGCCGGGAGAGGGGCCGGAGCTGGTCGCTTACCGCGAGCCGGAAACGCGCCGGGTGCGTTTTCGCTACGCCGGCGGGACAGTCTTTGACTACGATCTGGGCAACGGGCGGCTAACTGCTTGCTGGCTCTTACCTCAGACGTTTGAAGACGCCTGCACCTACTTGGTGGGCCCCATCCTTGGCTTCGCCCTGCAAATGCGTCACCGCGCCTGCCTGCACGCTAGCGTGGCGGCGATTGGCGACTCGGCCGTGGCGTTTGTCGGTCCGAACGGGTCCGGCAAATCCACGCTGGCCGCTGCGCTTTTGAGACGGGGCGCGCGGATTGTCACGGAAGACGTCGCAGCGATTGAACGGCGGGCTGGTGGCATTTGCGCTCACTATGGCCCGCGCGCGATCCGCCTGTGGTCGCCCTCCGTAACGGCGCTTTACGGTTACCCTAACGCCTTGCCACAGATTTCCAAGCACTGGGGAAAGCAGTACCTGACGCTCGATGAGCGGGACAACGAGTGGGAACAAGGGGCTTCGCTGAGGGCAATCTACCTGCTTGAAGTCAGCGGCTCTAACGCGCCGGTCGCCTGCGAGCCGCTCGCGCCGGCAGCGGCGGTCGGCAAGCTGATGGCGAATATTTATCCAGGTTGGCTGCCGATCCCGGAAGCGCGGGTCGCCATACTAGACACGCTGATTGATTTGGTCGCCGCGCTGCCGGTGGCTCGCCTCTCTCTGCCCAGCAGATTCGCCCGATTAAACGATGTCTGCGACTACTTGCTGGCGCGTCATGCCTAGCCGGCTTTCCAAGCCAGCGGGGCGATAGCGCGAAGCCCGCTCTCGGCCCTGGCGCGCTTTGGGAGGGACAGCTTCGCGGCGGTCCCCCAGTCGCCGCATCTTCTTAGAAGGCGCTTGGAAAGCGCGCTAGGGATCGGCGTCCAGCGCGGCAGGCGTGGCGGGCGTCGCCGCCCGGGTGGGCGCGTCGAGCGCCTCAGTCAACGCCATCGTCGGCGCGTCATCCGGCGACGGCGGCGCGGAAGACGCGCCGCCGATGGCGCCGGTGGCCGCGGCGTAGGCTCGCAAGGCGGGAATTACGGCTCCTTGAAACTCGCCAACCGTCGCGTATCGCCGTTCCGGCGCGCTCGCCAGCGCGCGCTTCAAAATCCGCTCCAGCGCCTTGGCTTCGGGCGCCGCCCCCAACGGCAGGCGCGGTTCTTGCCCTCTGGTCGCAATAACGTACTCGCTGAAGCTTCGGCGCGGAAATGGCGTATCGCCCGTTAGGCATTCGGCCAGCATGGCGGCGAGCGAGAATAAATCGCTGCGGGCGTCGGTTTCGTAGCCAAGCGATTGCTCAGGAGCCATGTAACCGACCGTGCCCATCACCATGCCGGGTCGCGTAATGCTGTACCCGTCATCCGCGTTCGATTTGGCGAGACCAAAGTCGAGGACCTTGACAAGGGTTAGCCGCTCGTCGGCGCGGCACACGACGATATTTTCCGGCTTCAAGTCGCGGTGGACGATCCCGGCCGCATGCGCGGACTTGATTCCCTCAAAGACCTGATCAAACCAGGCGGCAGCCGTCAAGCCGTCCAAGACGCCCAGCCGGCGCAGCTCGGCGCGTAGCGAGCGCCCATTGACGACCTCCATCACCAGATAAGCGCCGTCGGCCCCAGTGCGTCCGAAATCATAAATGGCGACAAGGTTGGGATGGCGCAGCGCGGCGGCGACCCGCGCCTCGCGCTCAAAGCGGCGCAGCGCCGCCGGGTCGCCGAACAGATGCGCCAGGATCACCTTGACGGCGACCGGACGATTAAGCCGCAGGTCATGAGCCAGGTACACCGCGCCCATGCCGCCTTTGCCGAGCAGCTTGTCAAGCCGATACTTGCCTTCGATGACGCGCTCGACGGGAAGCGCGAGCGTGAGTTCCGCGCGGTCGTCGGCGCAGAGGTTCGCGTTGGCGTCATAGCAGCGGCCGCAGGCGGGACATTCCTTGACCAGGTTGATGGACTGCTCATCCAAGCGCGCCAGCACCTCGCGCCGCATCCGCTCCACCCGGTCAACCCGCGCCTTGAGCAGCGCATTGTCGTGGATAATCCCGACTTGCTTGGCCATAGCCTGCAAGATCTGGCGGTCACGCGCGGAGTAGGGCTCCTCAGACTGCTTTTCGCCCAGCAACATCAACCCAACGAGCCGTCCATCGGCGTCTTTCATCGGTACAATCAATACCGCCTGCGCTTGCTCCAGAATGGCCACTTCCGCAGCGCTCAATTGAGCCTCCGGTGGCAAGGGCGCTTCCTGCGGACCGGTGGACAGTTGCATGTATTTGGCCAGGGGGGAGCGCTCCGGCAAGTCCAAGTAACGGCTCGGCTGCGAGTTTTCAATTAGCGTCACTTGACCGACGGAGGAGGAAAGAAAGCTCAGGCGAAAGGTTTTCGGGCGCAGCGCCGCCGACACTTCCCGCTTCACCAGCTCCGTTAGCTCGTCCAGCGAGATTTGCTGCTGGAGTTGCTCCATGAGGCCGACGAGCAGCCGCTCGCGGTCATATTGGTCGCGGAAAAATCGCCGGTCTATCCATTGCTGAAGCGACGCGCGAAAGCGCAAGCCGAGCGCTCCGGCAATCCCCAGCGCAATCGAAAGCGGGTTTTCCAGAAAGAGCTCCCGAATGGTGAGCTCGGTGTTGAGCAGCGCCCTGAGCGCCAGCCAGGCTAGCGGCGCGGCCACCAGGATGGTCAGCGCCCGCTGGGCCAGCGCGTACTGCACCCCGCGCCGAATAATCACCCGCGCGTCAAAGAGGCGATGCCGGATGATGGCGTAGCCCAGCGTGACCGGCATGGCGACCGGGGCGATTTCCGAGGCGAACGTCAGCCCCCGGTAAGCCGCGCTCGTCGCCAGCGCGCTCCGGTAAGCGTCAAAGACAATCTCGACCCCTACCAGCGACGCAAACGGAATAACCCCCGCCAGCGCGCCATAGACAGCCCACGCCACCCGGCGACGCTTCCCAGGCTCGGTCAGGCGGCGGTAGTTGCGCGTGAGGACGACAACAATGCCGACAAAGCCCGCCAGCATGTAGATCAGCGTCGCAGAGTCAAGCGCGTGAAACGCCCAGTTCGCTCGCGCGAAGCGCTTGATGGCGAGTTCCTTGCCTTGCAGCGTCGCCCAGTCGAGCCAGCGATAGCCAAGAGCGAGCGCCGCGCCTGCCACGTAAAGGGCCAGCGTTACGCCGCGCCACAATGGCGACAGCGGCGCGCCGCTCGGAAAGCGGGCGTAAAAATGAAAGCCTATCGCCAGAAAGATTGGGTAGGAGGAGGCAACGCTGTAAAAAGCCGCCAGCCCATGAGGTGAAAAATAGACCGCTGCCGGTTCCAGCATCCGAAAGTACGGGATGGCGGCAGTCGCCAATGCCGCCAGCGCGCCCAATCGCGCCAGCGTGTCTTCCGGGCGCAAAAAGGCTAGAAAAAGCGCCAGCCCGGCAAACGAGAGACTCACCAAGCCATAGGAAAGCGACTGCCATAGCTTGTCCCACGTCCAGCGGCGCGCCGCCGTCAGCGCGACTTCCTCGATCGCGCCGTTTCGGGCGAGGCGCAGCGTGTAGGGCTGTTCCGTTGGGACGTCGCGCAGATGCAGCCACATCACGCGCCCGCGCGCGCCGTCGTCCAGTCGGTCATCGCCGTTGATCGCTAAGATAAGACTTCCGTCCAGCGGACGAAGCGCCTCCCGCTCAGCCACCAGAACATACCCTTTCGCGCCAACCTTAGGCCGCCATCCGAAGTCTTTTTCAAAGCCGCCGTAGCGCGCCAGCATCGCCGCCCCGAACGCAAGGTAAAACGCCGCCACGATTGCCATGGCGGTCGCAACCAGCAGAAATGGATGGCGGCTCTTCGGCGGCGTCACGACCCGTTAGAACTCCCTTTAGAACCCCATCCAGCGTTGGATGGCAGCGATATCGAGCGCTTGCCGGCAGGCGTCCGCCAGGCGGTCAAGGCGACGGCGGCGCTCCGCTCGGTAGGGCTGAACGCTGGTCACCGGAGACAAATTACGCGCCGCGCGGGCCGCCGCGATGAATGCGCCGCGAAAATCGTCGTCGTCAAACAAGCCGTGCAAGTAGGTTCCAATCGTCAGTCCATCCGCCGACGCCGCGCCGTCAAGCAGCGTCTCGCCGGACGCCCGCTCAAGACTGAAGAGGGCCGCCGCGCCAGGCGCGTAAGCCGTTTCGCCCAAGTGAATTTCGTAGCCTTCGACCCGCGCGCCCGAGACCGGAACGCCGAAAAGGGTTGGACATCGCAGCCATCCGACTGCCGGCGTCGTGGTTTTCTCGCGCTGCAGCGTCGTGACGATGGGCAAAAAGCCAAGACCATCCGCCGCGCCGTCGCCTTCCGCGTCGCAGGGGTCCTCTATCCGCCGCCCAAGCATCTGCATTCCGCCGCAGACGCCAACCAGCGGCTTGCGCCGCGCATGCGCCCGCAGCGCCTCGACAAAGCCCCGCTCGCGCAAAAAGCGCAGGTCGCGAACTGTCTGCTTTGTGCCCGGCAGGATGACCACGTCGGCGGCGGCGATGTCTTCCGGACGATCGAGAAAAGCCAAGGCAACCGACGGCTCGGCGGAAAGCGCGTCAAAATCGGTGAAATTCGACATAAACGGCAACGCCACAACCCCGATGCGCAGCGGGCGGTCGCGTCCATCGCCAAGCTCGCGCCAGAGGCGGGCCGCGCTTCGCCGGTCTTCGAGCGCCACGCTGTCTTCTTCATCAAGGCCGAGATTTGGCAGATAGGGCACAATGCCAATGCACGGCCGCCCAGTATGCGCTTCCAGCAGGGACAGGCCCGGATCGAGCAAGGCGCGGTCGCCGCGAAATTTGTTAATGACTGTGCCGCGAATGCGCGCCCGGTCCGCTTCGTCCAGCAGAGCGAGCGTGCCGACCAGCGCGGCGAAAACGCCCCCTCGGTCAATGTCGCCAATGAGCAGACAAGCGGCGTCGGACGCATGCGCCATGCGCATATTCACGATGTCGCGGTCGCGCAGGTTGATTTCAGCCGGCGAGCCAGCCCCTTCCAGCACCACGACATCATACTGCGCGGCTAGGCGCTGGTAGCTCTCCAACGCGCGAGGGAATAGCTCCCGCGTCCGAAAGTCAAAGTAATCGCGCGCCGTCAGGTTGCGCCAGACCTTGCCTTGCACGACGTACTGCGCCGCTTGGTCGGACGACGGCTTGATGAGAATCGGGTTCATGTCGGTTGTCGGCGCAAGGCCACAGGCTTCGGCTTGCAGCGCCTGGGCGCGTCCAATTTCGCCGCCGTCAGGCGTCGCTGCCGAGTTAAGCGCCATGTTTTGCGCCTTGAAAGGGGCGACGCGATAGCCGTCTTGCCTGAAAATCCGGCACAATGCGGCCGTTAGCAGCGATTTTCCGACGTGGGACGCCGTGCCGAGCGCCATCAACGCGCGAGCCGACATGCCTCGCAACCTCATTTCAGCCCAGATTAAGCCTTTAGAGAGTAAGCCTATGAAGAAACAAGCCCGCTGGAACTTATCCTACTGGATGCTCGCCATTGCGCTGTTCTTGCTCATACAAGTCTGGTGGCAGACGCGCAGCGTCGAGTCCGTTCCTTACAGCGAATTCGAGCAGGCCCTCAGGGACGGGCGCATCGCCGAAGTCTTCATTGGCGATAAGACCATCACCGGGCGGCTCAAGCAACCCGACGGCGTCAAGCGGTCCTTGGTAGCGACGAGGGTTGAGCCGGACTTGGCGCAACGCTTGTCAGAGTTCGACGTGCCTTACAGCCGGGTGATTGAAAACACGTTCCTCACCGACGCGCTCTCGTGGATCATCCCGCCGCTTGTGTTCTTCGGGATTTGGTTCTTTCTGTTCCGGCGCTTTGCCGAGCGACAGGGGATGGGCGGGTTTATGACGGTCGGCAAGAGCCGGGCTAAAGTTTATGTCGAGCGCAACACGGGCGTGACGCTTGAGGACGTCGCCGGGGTGGACGAAGCCAAGGAGGAGCTCCGCGAGGTCGTGGATTTTCTCAAGAACCCAAGGGAATACGGCCGACTCGGCGCCCGCATTCCAAAGGGGGTTTTGCTGGTTGGGCCGCCTGGCACAGGCAAGACCCTGCTGGCCAAGGCGGTCGCCGGCGAGGCGGGCTCGCCGTTTTTCTCGATTTCCGGCTCGGACTTCATAGAGATGTTTGTCGGCGTTGGCGCAGCCCGGGTGCGCGATCTCTTTGAGCAAGCCCGCGAGCGCGCCCCGGCAATTATTTTCATTGACGAGCTGGATGCGCTCGGCCGCGCGCGCGGCGCCTTGGGGTCGATTGGCGGTCACGACGAGCGCGAGCAGACGCTCAATCAGCTCCTCGTGGAAATGGACGGATTCGACAGCTCAGCCGGGATCATCATTCTCGCGGCCACCAACCGACCCGAAATTCTCGACCCGGCGCTTTTGCGCGCCGGGCGGTTTGATCGCCAAGTGCTGGTCGATCGCCCGGACAAGGCGGGCCGCGTCGCCATCCTGCGCGTGCATGCCAAGAAAATCAGGCTCGACCCTGAAGTCGATCTAGAGAAGATCGCGGGCCTGACGACCGGCTTTTCCGGAGCTGACCTAGCCAACCTCGTCAACGAAGCGGCGCTTTCCGCGACGCGCCGCAAGGGCGAAACCGTGACCTCGAGCGACTTTACGGCCGCTATCGAGCGCATTATCGCCGGTCTGGAAAAGCGAAACCGCGTTTTGAACGAGCGCGAGCGCGAGACGGTCGCCTACCACGAAATGGGGCATGCGCTGGTAGCGCTGGCGCTTCCGGGAATGGATCCGGTTCACAAGGTTTCCATCATCCCGCGCGGTATTGGCGCGCTGGGCTACACCATTCAGCGTCCGACCGAGGACCGCTACTTGATGACACGCGCCGAGCTTGAAAGCAAAATCTGCGTTTTGCTTGGCGGTCGCGCGGCGGAAAAGCTCGCCTTCGGCGAACTCTCGACGGGCGCAGCCGATGACTTGGCCAAGGCGACCGACATTGCGCGCGACATGGTCACGCGCTTCGGCATGGATGAAGAGCTGGGCTTCATTGCCTATGAGCCCCAGCGCCCGCGCTTTCTTGACGCGGCGCTGCCGGCTTCCGGAGGCTGCCAGATGAGCGAGTTCACCCAGCGCCGCATTGACGAGTCCATTCGCGCTATCGTGATGACTTGCTTCGAGCGGGCGATGACGATTCTCGAAGCCAACCGCCCTATTTTAGAGGCTGCAACCCGCGAGCTTCTTCTCAAGGAAACCCTGGATGAGACGGCAATTGTCGCGTTGACGCGCCAATTGACGCGCTATCGCGACCTAAGCCCATCGCTCATTCAAAAAGCCTAGGCTACCAGCTTGCCAGCTATGTCGCCTTACCCCCCCTTTCGGCCTCGCGGCGAAGCCGCGGAAAAAGCGTCAAGGGGGCGAGCTTCGACGCGGCGCGGCAGGAAGCCCCGCCGACAAGGAAGGGGCCTCTAGCCTTGGCAGCGGGCTGCCCTCGACCCGCTGCGGTGGAAGACAAAGGCCATCCACCCGGCGCGCGAACGGAATGCCTCCGCCTCAACGCCAAACACATCGCCCAACAGGCGCTCGCTCAACGCTTCGGACGGGCTGCCCTGCGCCACGCATTGCCCCGACTGCATCACCGCGACTTGGTCGGCGTAGCGAGCGGCCGCGTTCAGGTCATGCAATGCCATGACGATGGTCTTGCCCTCATTCGCCAGCGCTCGGCATAGCTCGTAGGCTTCAAGCGCATGCGCGACATCAAGGCTTGCCGTCGGCTCGTCCAGCACAATTGCCAGCGCCTCGGTCGCCAGGCTCCGCGCAATCAGAACGCGCTGCCGCTCGCCGCCCGAAAGCTCCGTAACAAGCCGTCTCTGCAGATGAAAAACATCAGCGCGCGCCATTGCCTGCTCAATCACGGCGCGGTCATGAGCGCCCTCCGGCTGGAAGCGGCCCAGATGCGCATGCCGCCCCATCGCCACGATTTCGCGGACGGTAAAGGCAAAGTCCAGATGCGTATCCTGCGGCACGACCGCGACGCGACGCGCCACCTCGCGGCGGGACCAGCGCCGCAAGTCGCGTCCTTCCAGCCGCGCCGCGCCGCGCGTGGGCGCCAGCAAACCCGCCAGCAACCGCAGAACGGTCGTCTTGCCGGAGCCGTTCGGACCAACCAGCGCGAGAAAGCGCCCCGGCGCGGGCGACAGCGAAACATCCCGCGCAATGGCCTTGCCGCCAATCTCAAGCCACGCCTTGTCAAGCTCCAAAAGAGCCATACGCATTTGTCGCCTAGCCTAGGCGCGCCTTGATCCCATCAGCAAGTAAAGGAAAAACGGCCCGCCGACCAGCGATGTCACCACGCCGGGGCGCAGCTCTGTCAAGGACGCCACGCGGCACAGCATATCCGCCGCGACTAAAAACGTCGCCCCGCCTAGAAAAGCTGCCGGCAACAGCCGCCGATTGTCTGGACCCAACAACAGCCGGAGCAGGTGCGGCACGATCAAGCCGACAAATCCAATGGCGCCAACTACCGCGACGGTTGCGGCCGTGACCAGCGATGTCCAGACAATCAAATCCCGCCGCAGTTCCGCCACGTTAACGCCCAACGCCAGCGCCGACGCCTCGCCGGTCAGCAACACATTCAGCTCTCGCCCCCGGAGCATCAGCCAGACGCAGCCAATGAGCGTGAGCGGAAACGCCAGGGCCACATGGACCCATGAGCGACCTTCAAAGTCGCCCATCAGCCACGACAGGCTTTGCCGCCCGATCTCCCATTCGCGCAGCGACAGCGCCAGTACAAACGATGTCAGCGCCGACACAATGCTTCCCACAGCGACGCCCGCCAGCAGGAGCGTCGTCGTCGCCACTTGTCCGCGCCCGCCTGACGCCAGAGCGTAGACCAAAAGCGCGCAGCCCAGCGCGCCAATAAAAGCCCCAGCCGGACCCAGCAGCATGGAAAAGGTCGTCCCGCCCAGGTAAAGCGCCGTCACCGCCCCGAACGCCGCGCCGGCTGAAATGCCGAGAACGCCCGGCTCCGCCATCGGATTGCGAAACATCGCCTGCATGACTGCGCCCGTAAGCGCTAGCCCCCCGCCAACGAGCGCCGCGACCAAGACGCGCGGGAGCCGCCCCCAGACAAGCGTTGTCCGCTGCCACGCCGGATAGTCTCCATTCGCCCCGATGAGCGTGTCCCAAAAAATGCGCAATGCTCGCAAAGGGGAAATGCTCCCCGTCCCGAATGCCGTCGCTACGACCATCGCGACGACCAACAACGCGATAAGGCCTATGAACGTCAGCGCGTCACGGCGCGTCATGGGGCTTGATTCTTGAAGCGGTCGGGATGCAGCGCCCGCGCCATGGCCCAAGCCGCCTGTACGTTGTAGTGCGAGCTGCACATCAGCAGGCGCGGCGGGAGCGTGACGACCCGCCCGGCCCTGACGGCCCGCGCGTCTTGCCATAAAGGATCCTTTTCGAGAGGCTTCGGCGGCGCGACGTACCGCATGCCA
>NKPT01000013.1 GCA_002254845.1 Chloracidobacterium sp. CP2_5A
GATTTGAAGCGCCTGGGCCGCGCCTTCAAGCTTACGCGCCGCCATCAGCTTACTTCCTCAAAAGGCGCGGCGGGCGCGAGCGCCCGCCAGCCGCCGGAGCCGCCGCGGGCCGCGTCCTGGCGCCGCGCTTTGGCGCCGCCGCGCGGGACAGTCGCGCGATGGCGCATGGCGGTTTCAGGGAAGGGCAAGCGGCCCAGCTCCTTAGCTTGTCGCATGAAACTTGACCATGCGCCACTGCCAGTAACCGGTCAGGTCCTTGCAGCCGAAGTGCCCGTAGGGCGCGGCTGAAAAGCCGCGCTCGCCGGTTTGTCCGGGAATGCGGCAGGTGTTGCGTCCATAGACCAGACAGCCGTAGCCGATAACTTCATCCGCGCTTGACCAGATCGAATAGCGGTACGCCCCTTCGTACCCGCTACTTGAGTTGAGCTCGGTCAAGAACGCCGATACGCCGTAGGGGCCAAACCCGCCCAGCAAGTAGCCGGGATAAAAGCCGTTCGTGTTGCCGCAGGTCGGCGTCGTTGGCCCCGAAAGATAACAGGCGGCGAGCCCCTGGTTGCCGCCGGCGATGCCGACAAAGGTATCCACCATCGAGGTCAGGCTTGGCCCGAGGTTATAGCTCCCGCCGGCCAGGGCGTCGGAAGCCGGGCCGCCCTTGATCGCCTTGCGCGCCAGCGTCACGCCCATCGAGTGCGCGATGATGTCCACCTTAGCCGCGCCCGTGTAGTCCCTGACCGCCTGGATGAACGCGCGCAGCCGCGTGAGATTCTCGCGCGAGTGATACTGCTGCGAGGAAAACAGCGCGTTGGCTGGCCCCCACGTCGTCGCGTAGAGCTCGCTTGGCTTGTAGCCCTGCGAAAGAAAGTACTGGATCGAGGCATTCCATCCGCTCTGTCCAGGAACGCCCGTGCCGATGGCCTTATCGGAGTTGCCGTGAATGAAAATGACCGGCTGATTGACAACCGTGTCGGCGTCGCTTTGCCGGCCGCCGTAGCTTCCGCCGGCAAGGTCCGTCCGCGCGAAGTCAAAGCCGCCGTACCCGTTGGCGGCGAGCCAGTTGCGGAAGTGCGGGGTGAGCCCCGAAGTCGAGACCGCCGTCGGGGCCGCGGGCCTGCCTTTGGCGGCAACTGGAAGACAGGTTAGCCCGAGGAGAGCGCAAAGGAAAAAGCTTGCAGCCAGCAAGCGGCGATGAATGGACGCGGAACGCATTGGCTTTACCAAATCAGCGATAGACTAGGTAAGCGGACAAGCCACGGCTCGCGAAGCGAGCGACGAGCGGGCGCGACGACGAAGTTGGATGGACTCAAGCCTACCAGGCGAAATGAAAGACGACAACCGCTCTGACGCGGGGGCGCAAAGCGGCGACGAGGCGAATGGGCTGCGAGACAGGGGATGCCCCTTGCGGCAGGGCAAGGGGCATTCAGGCTTACTCATTCAGGTATTTCTGAAACTCCTTAGCGAAATACACAAAGGTTTTCATCCATTCCTTGACGTTTTGCTCCGTGACGCCTCCGGTCAGCTCATAGTCGCTTTCGAGCACCGGGTCGCTCTCGTTGTCGAGATAGGCTTTGGCGAACCGCTTGGCGCGATTCCATTCGTTGACGCGATTGAGCGTCAGGCGTTGCCCGCCCCACGCTGCCGCCAGCATGAGGCTTTTGTCGCGTTTGACCAAGCGCATCTTGAGGCCGTCGCTGAGTTGGATGAGGTAGGCGTTGTTGTCCAGCTCGCGCCACTGCACATCGCTGAACGAGCGCAGGATGCGCTCGACGCGCGTCGTGGTCATGGTGTCGAACACTTCCTGCTGGCTCGCGCTTTGCGGCGCTGGGTCGCCGGCGCTTGCGGCGCGCGCCGGCGGGGCCGGCAGCGTTAGGAATCCGGCAAAGAGCAGCGCGGCTAGTCCTCCGCGGGTCGCTGTCGCTGGGCTCAAAAAGCGGGCGGGGAAAAGGCGGGCGGGGGAAAGGCTATGGAGCGTCATCGAGGGCATCCTTTCAACGGTCGTTATCGTTAGAGGCGATACTGAACATCGCCTCGTCGCGCAGGCGGTGACTGCGGGGCGAGCCCGCGCGCGTTATGACCGTTATGACTAAGCGTGGCGCGGCTGGGCATCATACGGCAGGATTTGGGTCTTGTCAGCCCCCGCCTCGACTGAGGGACGCTTGCGCGAGAAAACAGTTGACAACCAGCGACGCGATGCGTTCGCTATCTATGCTATCTATAAAGCATAAAGCCATATACTCAGACTGAATTCTGAATTTGGCGATCGCTTTAGCGCCGCAAGGCTTCTCAAAAAAGACTCATTTCAAACTAGACGAGGCTATTTCATGAATCGCATCATTGGGCGCGCGCGCTGGTTTCTGACCCGGCTGGTTGTCGGGCTATGGCTCGTTCTTCAGCCGCTCAACCCCTGGCTGGGGCGGTCAGCCCAGGCGCAGACGACCACCGGAACGGTTCTCGGCACTGTCATTCAGCGCGACGCGACGCCTGTGCCCGGCGCCATCGTGCGCATTCTCAACAAAGTTAATGGCTTGACGCGCGTCGCTCGCGCCGATGCCAGGGGCGTCTATCGCTTTGACCTCATTCTGCCGGGGCTTTACGACATTCGCGCGCAGGCCGCTGGCTTCCGCGAAAACGCTATTGAGAATTTCATCGTCGAGGTCAACCGCGAGAAAATCATCCAGCCGCCGCCCATTGTGCTCGACCCGCCGACGACGCCGGCCCCTGCGCCATCCGCGCCTGCGTCATCCGCGCCTGGGTCGCCGCTCGGCGCGCCGCCCCCGCCCTCGCCGGGGACGACCCAAGCCAACATTGCCGACGCCGCCCTGCGGGGGAGCGCCACTGCGGAGTTCATCTTGTCCTTGCCGCTGCGCGGGATACGCAACTTTGACACCTTCGCGCTGCTATCGCCGGGCGTCGCGCCGCCGCCCGCCTTTCTGGGCGCGACTGGCCCAGGCATAGGTCCGGGCATAGGCGGTGGCGACTTCGTGGTCAACGGCGTTCGCTCGCGCGGCAACAACTTCACAATTGACGGCGCGGACAGCAACGACCAGACCGCCGGCGGCCGCCGGCGCGGCTATGTGGCGACCGCGCCTCAGACCATTGAGAGCCTGCGCGAGTTTCAGATTACGACGCTGCTGGCCGACGCTGAAAGCGGGCGCAACGGCGGCGGGCAGATCAATGTGGTGTCGCGCGCCGGCGGAAATGAGTTTCATGGCAATCTCTATTCATTTTTCAATGACGCGCGGCTGAACGCGCGCGACCCGTTCGACTTTCGCGCCGGCTCGGTGCGCATCGGCAAGCCGGCCTTTACTCGTCATCAGTCGGGCGCGACGCTGGGCGGGCCGCTCAGGCGAAATCGCTGGCACTTCTTCACGGCTTTCGAGCGAATCGGCCTGAACCGAACGCAGGCGACCCACTTCGCCGTCCCGACCCCCGCCGAGCGGGCGGCGGCGCAGGCGCTCGGCGGCCCGCAAAGCCTGCTCGGACGCGACTTGCTTGACCTTTATCCGCTCCCGAACAATCCCGGCGGGCCGCATGGCGCGAACACGCTGACGCAGTTTTTGGCTGGCAACGCCGCGGCGACGCTGTTTTCCTTCCGCAGCGACTACCAGTTCGAGCCGTTTGGTCGCCCGACGCTCTTCACGGCGCGCTATAACCTGAGCGACGACCGGGGACGTCTCCCCAACGTCGGCGACGCCATCAACTCCGGCGTGGACTCCCGCACGCGGACGCACAACGTCGCGCTGGATTTCACAACGCGCTTTTCCGATCAGTTCTCCAATGAGTTGCGCTTGTCTTACGGCCGCCAACGGCTGGGCTTTGACGAGATTCCAAGCAGCCCCTTCATCTTCCAAACGCGCTCGATTGGGGTGGACCTAACCGGCGACGGGCGTCCCGACGGGCGCAGCGGCCCGCTGGGGCGCGTGGTCGCCATTCCCTACAGCCGCATCGGCGTCGATCCGAGCATTTTTCCGCAGGGGCGCGTCACCAATACCATCCAGGTCGCGGATACGTTCATCTGGAATCACGGGCCCGGAACGCTCAAAGCCGGCGCGGACATTCGCTTCATTCGCTCCAATAGCTTCGCCGATCTCAACTACCGGCTGACGCTGAGTTTCGCGCCGAGCATTGTCATCCCGCCCGGCGGGTCGCCGCGTTACGCCAGCGGCGTTGATTTTCTTGCGTTAGGGTTGCCGTCCGACATTCGGCAGACCTTCGTGCAGGATCCCAACTCGACGCTGGGGTTGCAGACGACGGAGTACAACATCTTTGCGACCGAGAGGCTACGGCTCGGGTCGCGCGTCATCCTGCGGGGCGGCGTTCGGTATGAGTTCAATACCGTGCCTGATACCGGCGACAAGCGCGTGCGTCGCCAGCTCGCCGTCCGCCCGGAGGATTTTCCAGTCGCGCCGGGCGACCAGCCGACGGCCTCCTCTTTTTTCGCGGCGCTCAATAGCTATCGCGAATTCGTCAATGAACGCGACGGCATCTACGACTCGTCGCCCCGGAATTTCGCGGGTCGCGCTAGCGTGGCCTGGGATGTCTTTGGCAATGGGCGGACGGCCGTTCGGGCCGGCTATGGGGTATTTTACGACATCATCCCGCTGACCATTGCCGAGCAATCGCGCAATTTGTTTCCGAACAGAGTGCAGACCAACTTCCGGTCAGGCATTGTGTTTCCAGACATTCTGCGCTCCAACCCCGCTATTTTTCTGGGTCCGGCGGGCGGCGGCAACTGCGGCGGGCGCGTTCCGAGCCTGCCTGGCGCCAACCGCGAGCAAACCCCGTCGGCGACGGCGTCCGGTTGCGCGCCGACGATCAGCGGCTCGCCAGCCGTGTTTTTAGGGGACCTGTTTGACCGCCGCGCCTTCTCCTTGGCGTATACCTTGCCACGCCGGGACATGCGGGTGGCGCGAGTGCAACAGGTCTCGCTGTCGGTCGAGCGGGCGATTGCCGACCGGCTCATTGGCTCGGTCGCCTATGTCGGCACGTTTGGAAGCGGCATTATTCGCCCCGGAACGCCGAATGGCGGTCCGCTCACGCCGCTTTACTACTTCCAGGCGACACCGGGCAGCCCTTTTGATCGGGTGCAGGTTCTCCAACGCCGAAATGACAGCCGCGCTGGCGCGATATCAGGCTTTTCGACAGATGCGGACGCGACCTACCACGCCCTCCAGATCAGCGTTCGGCAGCGTTACGCCTCCGGGCTGACATTCCAGTCGGCTTACACGTGGTCGCATGCCATTGACAGCATTTCCGATTTGTTTGACACCGCCGGCAACGCCAATCGGTCGCAGGCTGAGTTGGACATCCGTAACATTGTCCGCTTGGAGCGCGGCAGCGCGTCGTTTGACATACGGCATCGGTTCACGACGGCTGCCCAATACGACTTGCCGTGGATGGGGTCAAATCGCTGGCTGGGCGGCTTTCAGGTGACGGGAATCGTCACGCTCCAGACCGGACAGCCCTTCACGGTCGTCACCGGGCTGGACACCAACCGCGACGGCAACCGCACTGACCGACTGGCGACGACGCAGGGACTAACGCTGGAGCGGCGCGGGGCGCGGCAAATCGCCATCGCTCCGGGCGTCAATCCGCTGACGCTCACCTCGTTCGACTTCGCCGCGCCGGGCGAAGGGCTGGTGGGGCGCAATACGTTTCGCGCGCCGGGCGTGGCGCTGGTGGACGCGGCGCTGACCAAGCGCTTCATCTTTTCAGACCGGTACGCGCTGCTGCTGCGCGTCGAGGCGTTCAACCTGTTCAACCGGTCGCACTTCGCGACGCCCATACGCATCCTGGAAGCGCCGGCCTTCGGCCGCGCCGTCGCGACGGCCGTCCCGCCACGGCAAATGCAGTTTGCCGTGAAGTTCCAGTTTTAGACCGCTTGTCCGGGTCAGCGTGGCGGAAGCCCGCTATTCGGCGCGTGGCGGCTTGACGCCAGACCGACTTGGCAAGCGCGCGAGGGGGCCCCCTAGGGAATCGGTTGCGTTGGCGCAGGAATCTGCTTCTGAAGCGTGAGACGCTTCAGTCCGCCTTTGGCGCGTCCAATAAACGGCACGTGGAAGCGGTAGGTCGTCACGGCGCAGAAGCCGGCATTGCCTTCCTTGCAGTAAGTGACGGAAACCACTACGTCAAACGCGCCCATGCCGTTGGCTGTCACGGCGTAGGGAATTGTTACCGGGAAGCGCAGTTTTTCCCCTGTGACCGCCATCGCTTTGGCCGGCACGGTGAAGCCTTCCGTGCCGGCTTCAACGCTCACGAAATAACGTTGCTCCGCTCCTGGCGCATACTTGAAGCCCGGCGGCAACTTGACATCCAGGATGATTTCGCCCGCGCCCGGCGTCAGGCGCTGCGCCGGCACGCCGACTTGCTCCTCGTTTGGCAGGGCGTCGGCTTTGCGCTTGACCGGCGTGGGCGCGGCGAGCTTGTCGATGAGGAGAACGCTCACCCGCGTCGGCTCAAACTCCACCACGCGCGCGACGTGATTGTTGGTGTCCGCTACAAAAAGCTTCCCGTCGGCGTAGGAGAGTCCGCCCGGCTCGTAAAACAGCGCCGGCATATCGTTTTGCAGCCCCGGCTTGCCGCTTCCGATCAGGTTCGAGACGAACCGCGTGCGCAGGTCAATGACGCGAATCTTGTGGTTGTAAGTATCCGCGACGTAAAGCCGTCGCTCGGCTACCGCCACGCCAAGCGGATGCTGAAAGCGGGCGTTTTCGCCCTTGCCGTTGGCATCGCCAAAATCAAACAAGTCGCCGCCGGCCAGCGTCGTCACCTGCCCATTGGCCAGGTCAATGGCCCGAATGGCGCTGATTTCGCTGTCGGCGACATAAAGCCGCTTGCCGTCGGTGGCCAGCCCCGAAGGCTGAGCGAACAGCGCAACGTCAGGCGCGCCGTCCCGGCGCCCCTCGCCGCCAGCTCCGGCGTACCAGCCGACCGTGCCGGTGTCTAAGTTGTATTGCCAAATCTGGTGCGCGCCCGCCATGGCGATGAACAGCGTTCGCTCGTGAATCGCCAGGTCCCACGGGGAGCTAAGCCCAATGCTCGTTCCCGGCCCCATCTGGTTGCCGCGCTCGTTTTTGCCCGTGCCGGCGACGGTCTCAACCTCCTTCGTTTTGAGGTTAACGCGCCGGATGAGGTGATTGCCGGTATCGGCGACATAGAGGAAGTCGCCGTCAACCGCCATGCCCTGCGGATAGCGAAACTCGGCAAAGTCGTAGGGTCCGTTCCTGGCGCCGGCCGCGCCGGAGCCAATCGTGTCAAGCGTCACGCCATCAAAGCTGGCGATGACGATGCGGTGGTGGTTGGTGTCGGCAATGAACAAGCGCCGGCTTGCGGCGTCCGCATAGATCTTGCCCGGAAACCGCAGCGGACGGTCAGTCTCTCCGGAAAGCTCGAGCGCGGTTTCAAGCCTCCCCGGCTTGAGCGTTCCCTTGCGCTTAGCCTCGGCGATCAGGGCGGCGATGTCGCGGTCAAGATCCTCGCGGTGACCTTCGCCGGCGTACCGGCTCGCCACGTAGCCATCGGGCGTAATCAGCGCCAGCGTCGGCCAGGCGCGCGCGCCGTAGGCGTTCCAGATGGCGAAATTGGCGTCGTTGACCACCGGGTGCTGAATGTCATAGCGCGCAATCGCCTGCCGGATGCTATTAGCGTCCTTCTCATTCGTGAACTTGGCCGAGTGAACCCCAATGACGACCAATTCTTCAGGATACTTGGCCTCGAGCGCCTTGAGATCGGGAATGACGTGCAGGCAGTTGATGCAGCAGTAGCTCCAGAAATCGAGCAGCACGACCTTCCCGCGCAGCGCCGCGAGAGACAGCGGCCCCGGCGTGTTGAACCACTCCGCGCCGCCTTCCAGTTCAGGGGCGCGAACAGGACCCATTTGCAGCGTGGAGCGGGTTGGCATGGGCGACGAAGTCGCCGTCCGCGACGCCGTTGGCGATAACAGCGCCGCGAGGGCGAGGAGCATGATACAACATGGAAGCCGCAGGCGTTTCATACGGCGCATGGTGCCGTGTCGGGGCGCGTCTGGCAAGACTGGAAACAGGGAAGCGCGATGCGGGAAGACATCATCGAGATTGAAGGCATGAGTTGCGAGCGCTGCGTCCGCGCCGTCGAAGCCGCGCTGCGCTCGCTCGCCGGCGTCGAGACGCGCCGGGTGGAAATCGGGCGGGCCGTTGTCGCCTATTCGCCTGACACTGTAAGCCGGGCGAAGGTTGTCGAGGCCATTGAAGAAGCCGGCTTCGCCTGTTGTTGACTGGGGGCGCGACAAGAGCCGCGAGAAACGCGGCCGCGCTGGATGATCCAGCCTGGCCTCGCCTTTGGGCGCCCTTTTCGCGCCGAGACGGCCGCCTAGCGCGCGCTGGAGAATGGCGTCCGGCCCGCGGCGTTTCTCCGCGATTTTTCAGTCCGCCCCGGCGCGCTATATCACTTGCGCTCCTTGAACTGCTCGTAAAGCTCGGTGTGCCGACTCGTAAGCTGCGCCGGGCGACCGTCAATGAAGGCGTATTTGACGCGCGTCCGGGGCTCGAGCAAGTCGCCGTCCGCCACCACGATGTTGGCCATTTTCCCGACTTCGAGCGATCCCAGCCGGTCGCTTATCCCCAGCGCCTCCGCCGGCGAAAGCGTCACGGCGCGCAACGCTTCCCTTGGGTCAAGCCCAAACGCGGCCGCCATCCCGGCGTGATAGGGCAAGTCGCGCACGTGCGCGCCATTATCGCCGGTCGAAATGCAGAACTTCACGCCGGCCCGGTGAAGCTTGGCGGCGTTTTCATAGAGCATGTCGTAGGGGTCGTCCTCGCGGCTGGGCAGGTCAAGCACGCCCGTGAGGATGACCGGGACGCCCTTAGCCTTGAGTTCGGCGGCGCAGGCGGAAGCTTCATTCCCGCCGACGATGATTGGGCGAATGCCCATGTCTTCGGCAAAGGCCAGCGCGGCGCGAATGTCCTGCGCCCGATCGGCCCGGAAGAAAGCCGGCGTCTCGCCGCGCAGCGTTGGCAACAGACTTTCGTAAACGACATTCGTGGCCGGACGCGGAATCTTTGGGTCGGCGGCGGCGGCTTCCTTGGCGCGCGCGTAATCGGTCGCCTCGCGCATCACTTGGCGCAACTCCTCGACGCGCCGGTTGCGCGTCGCGATGGCCTCGGCGAGGTTTGAGGGCGGCGGCTGGCGAAACGCCGCGAACGGCCCGCCGCCGCCCAGATTGAGGCGCGGAAAGTTAATGACAAGGCCCAGCGACGGGACCACGGCCATTTCCTGCGGCGACGTGCCATACAGGTTGATGAGCGTCGCCTGTCCGCAAATCACGCCGCCGTCGGGCATGGTCGCCACCGTTGTGATGCCGTTGTAGCGGGTCACGCGGACGTGCGCGCTGTGCGGATTGATCGCCACCAGCGCCCGCGCGTTGGGGTTGTAATCGCCTACCTCGCCTTGATCCACCGTCGCCGCGACGGCTGGAATTTCAACCAGGCCGAGCGAAGTCGCGGCGTCAATCATGCCCGGGTAGACGGTCAGACCCTTGCCGTCAATGACCTGCGCGCCGCTCGGAATCGCCGCCGTTGGCCCGATGGCGGCAATTTTGCCGTCCCGGATGACAATCGTGCCGCGCTCGATAACGTCGCCGCTGACCGGGACCAGCCGCGCGTCCCGAATGGCGACCGTCGCCCGCGGGGCGATGTCTAGCTTCTGCTGCCCCAGGGCGACCGAAGCCAGCGCGCCAAGCGCGAGCGTTCCTAAAGCTTTAGGCAGCTGAGCCAACCAATCTCCGCGCATTCGCTTACTCCTTCGTGATCTGCATGCAGTTGTCGCCGGCACGGTAAGCCGGCCGCCGTCGCGCCGGAAGCGGCGGCGGCGCGCCGCCGCCCTGCGGGCGGTTGACTTCGGCGGCTTCAAGCTCGGCGCGCTCCTTCGCCAGCGCCTCGCGCTGCGCCAAGTCAGCCTGGCGGTCGAAGAAGACCTCTCCATCCACGAAGGTCGTCTCGACCCGCGCATACACGCTCAGCGGGTGCGCCGTCCAAATCGCCAAATCCGCATCCTTGCCGACTTCCAGCGAGCCAACGCGCTGATCAATCCCAAGCTGAATCGCCGGATTGATGGTGATGAGCCGCAGGGCTTCGGTTTCGGTCAAATCGCCATATTTCATCACCCGCGCCGCTTCCATATTGAGCCGGCGCGCGCGGCCGTCGTCATCGGAGTTGAGCGAGACAACGACGCCAGCGCGCGTCATCAGCGCCGCGTCATGCGGAATCGCGTCGTAGGCTTCGACCTTGTACGACCAGAAGTCCGCAAAGGCCGACGCGCCCGCGCCGTGCTTGGCAATCTCGCGCGCGATTTTGTAGCCCTCCAGCACGTGCTGAAGCGTCCGCACCCGAAAGCCAAACTCTTCCGCCAGGCTCATCAGCATGAGGATTTCCTCGGCGCGGTAGCAGTGCGCATGGACGTGCCGCTTGCCTTCCAACACCTCAACGAGCGGCTCAAGCTGCAAGTCGCGCTTGGGCGGCGGGACGTTTTCGCCCCGCGCCTTGGCGGCCGCGTAGTCGTCCTGCTGCCGCTTGTAGTCCCGCGCCCGCACAAAGGCGTCCCGGATGGTTTCCTCGACGCCCATGCGCGAGTTGGGGTAACGCTGCGTCTGGCCTGGGAAGCGGAAGTTCGACCGCTTGGGATTCTCGCCCAGCGCGAACTTGATGCCAGGCGGAGCGTCGGGGAAAAGAAACTCCTCGATGGGGCGGCCGTACTTGATTTTGACGACTTGGTTCTGCCCGCCAATGGCGTTAGCCGACCCGTGCAGCAGGTTGAGCGTCGTCACGCCTCCGGCCAGGGCGCGGTACAGATCAACGTCGTTCGGGTTGAGCACGTCGCGGATGCGGCACATCGAAGTCACCGATAGCGAGCCTTCATTGACGGCGTCGAGCATTGAGTGCGAGTGACAGTCAACGATGCCGGGCAGGACGTACTTGCCCGTGGCGTCAATGACGCGCGCGCCGTCGGGCGCGGAAAGCCCCTTGCCGATTTTGGCGATCTTGCCGTTTTCAATCAGCAGGTCGCTGTTGTCGAGCGCGCCTTTTGTGACGGTGAGCAGCGTCGCGTTCTTGATAAGCGTCGCTTTGGATTTCTGCTGCGCCCGCAGCCCGGTCGGGCAAGCGACTGTCGCCGCGACCACCGCCAGCGTCAAGCGCCACAGGGCTAACCGAGATTTCATCGCTTCCGAGGCTCCTTCTTGCCAACAAGCCGCGCCATTGCTGGAAGGGGGGGGCGCGGCGAAAACTGATTCTTTAACTGACTTCTTTGGGGCGGCTCGCTCCGGAAAAGGCGGCTTTCACTGAGGGCGCGTCCCGGTGAAGGGGGCCGTTCCCTGAGGCGAGGTCACTGAACCCTCAAGGCTGTTGCCGTTGCCGACGCCGCTCACCTGAAGCTCGACGCTGCGGCCGCCAAAGTCAACCCGCGCCGCGGCTTCCATCCGATTGCCCGTTACCTTGCCGCCCCTGAGTTCCGCGCTGCCGAGCGGCCCGAGCGCGAGCGTGCCGCTCAGGTCGGATCCGCTCTGCTGAAGCGTCAGCGTTGCGGGCAAGCTCTGCGGGCCGAATGACACGACGATGTTCCATGTCCCGGTAAAATCAAAAGCGACGGCCGCCCCGTTCCCGTCGGTTGCCGCGCCCGCCGCCGCCGGCGGCGTTGTCCCGCGCTTGAAGACCAGCTCCGGTTCAGCGCGGCCGTCCGCCATAAAGCTGCCGCGGAGTTCATCGCTGCTGTATTTGCCAATGAAAACGGCGGTTTTGGTTGCCCCGTCGCGCGGCAGGTCAGCGACGAAGCGGACGGTCGCGAGCGAGGCGTCTTCATCAAGACCCAGCCGCAGCTCGCGCAGCTCGATATCTTTGTCGCCGAGCTTGGCCTGCCCCTTGAGCTCGTTGTTTTCGCGGGTGAAGACGAGCTTGACGCCCTGGGCTTCCCACGCGCCGCTCAGCTCGATGGGCGTGACGCTCGAGCCGCGCAGGTTGATCATCGCGCCATCAATGAAGACAAACGCCATCTTGCGCTTGGCGTCCAGAAGATCGCCCCGGACGGCGATGAGGTTGGCGACTTTGCCAACTTCGAGCGTGCCGAGCCGGTCGGCCAGCCCGAAGATTTCGGCCGGACGAAGCGTCAGCGCCCGAATGGCTTCATCGGCGGGCAGCCCCTGATCCACGGCTTTCTTGACGTTTGAAATGGCTTCCGCCGGCGCGAGACCGCCGGTTTGGAAGGCGAAGGGAATGCCCGCCCGATGCAAGGTCGCGGCCGTCCCAAGCGCCGCCACGCGCGCCCGCAGAAGCGAGAGCGGCTCTGGGTCGGCTTCCGGCGCAAAGGCCGTGTTGCGCTTCGGGAAGTTGAGCGACAGGAGCGCCGTCGCCTTGGCCGCCTTGAGGCGGTCAGCGACTTTTTCAGCCTCGCGCGCGCCCGCGATGATGGGACGCAGGTTGAATTCCTGAGCGAAGTCGAGCGCGCGAATGATCTCGCGCTCGCTATCCGCGTGAAAAACCACCGGCAGATCGCGGCTGAGCGCCGGGAGCAACGCTTCAAGCGAAGGGTCGTCGGTCGGGCGCTTCATGCCGCGCGGGTTGGCGCGATAGGCTGTCCAGTGCGCCTGGTACTGCTGGGCGTCAAGAAACGCCTGCCGCGTCATCGAGAAAACGCCCATCAGCGAATTGGGGTAGCCGCTGCCGGAGACCACGCGGAACGCGATGTGGAGCGCCGCGGGCGTTCGAATCACCAGGTCGCGCGGACTCTCGCCCGCCAAGGCGATGACGGCCGAGCGTCCCATCACGATGCCGTCGCGCGGCACCGTCAGCGCCGTCGTGAAGCCAGCCTGCCGCGCCGGCTCCAGTCCATCGCCGTTTGGGCGAACCAGCTCGGCGGCGAGCAGTTCCGGCCGAAAGCCGTCCGGACGAGTCGAATTGACGAGGCCGCCGACAGGCGCGACGGGCGGCGGCGCGCCCGGCGTGGCGCGGGCGATGCCGGTTGGCGGCCCGGCCGGCGCGGCGGCAGCCTGAAAGCCAATGTGGCTCGCGGCGTCCATCAGCCCCGGATACACGGTTAGACCTGCGCCATCCAGCTGGCGCGCGTCGGCCGGCGGCTTGACATCCGCGCCGACGGCGACGATGAGACCGTCGCGGATGACGATGGTTCCGCGCTCGATGGGCGCGCCGGATACCGGAACGAGGCGGGCGTTGACGATGGCGTAGGCGCGCGGTCGCGCCACATCGCCTGGTCGCTCGGACTGGGCGAGCGTCGGCATGCGCAGCGCGCCGCCGAGCAGCAAGCAGAGCAAGACGGAAACGGTAGATTTGAGCATCGAGCCTAATAATGTATCGAGCCTAAGGTAACGCGGGAGGGAATACGCCCTACACAGCCAAGCTTTAGCGCTCGTCGAATGACGATTTTGAGAAGCGAAGGCGAGTATGGCGTAGGCGGCAGCGCGTGGCTAGATAAAAGACATTTCTTTACATCGCGTCTCTTCACATCGCGTCCGCGGACTTGCCCGCCGGTTTCCGGGAACGCGCCTAAACAGCCGCGCCCTGACCAACCGCGACGCGGCGGCGGGCCGGGCGCGGGACTATGACTTTGCGCGGCGGGTGAAGTCGCCGGTTGTCGTGTCCACGACAATTCGCTCCCCAACCTCGATGTAGAGCGGCACTTTGACGCTTGCTCCGGTCGAAATTTTGGCTGGTTTCGTCACCTTGCCAGCGGCCGTGTCGCCGCGCGCGCCCGGCTCGGTCTCGACGACTTCGAACTCCAAAAACTGCGGCAGCTCGACGCTCGCCAAGTTGCCTTCGTAAAACAGCGCCTTGAGTTGGGCGTTTTCCGTCAGGTACGGCTTTACGCTGTCCATCGCCGACGCGGGCAGGGCGTGCTGCTCATAGCTTTCCTGGTCGAGAAAGTAATACTCGCCGCCGGATTCGTAAAGAAACTGCACTTCGCGCTGATCAACGTCCGGCTCATCGAACTTGTCGCCGGACTTGAAGGTTTTTTCCAGGACGGCGTTGGTCAGGACATGCCGGACGCGCGTCCGAACCAGCGTCGCCGCGCCGCGCGCGGACGGGGTTTGCACCGTCCAGTCCAGAACCGCGTACGGCTCGCCGTCCACCAGAATGTGCGCGCCGCGCTTGAAGTCGGAAGTCGAAAGCATAGATGCGCTCCTTCGGATTATGAAGCGTCGTAGTCGAGCGCGCGCGCCCAGGCCTCGTGCTTGGCCAACTCGTCCAGTTGACTTTCCAGTTTGGCGCGAATGAGGTCCACGGCGCGATTGCCCATCGCTAGGCGCAGCGGCGGGTTGTCGAGCTCGACTAACTCGATCATCGCCTGCGCTGCCTTGACCGGATCGCCGGCCTGTTTGCCGTCGGCCTGCGCGAAGTACCGGCGCATCGCGCCGGCCGTGGCGGCGTAGTCCGGGATGACCGGCGCGACCGCCAACGAGCGTCCGGCGAAGTCCGTCCGAAACGGCCCCGGCTCGATGATGACGACCTTGACGCCGAACGGCGCGACTTCCTTCGCCACGGCTTCGGAAACGGCTTCGAGCGCGAACTTGCTCGCGCAGTAGAGCCCCAGCCCCGGATTGGCGATGACGCCGGCAATCGAGGACAGATTCAAGATCCACCCGCGGCGGCGCGCGCGCAGGCGCGGCAGGAATGCCCGCATCACGGCCAGCGCGCCGAAGAAGTTGACTTCCATCTGACGGCGAATTTGCTCGTCCGTGACTTCCTCAATGGCGCCGGCTGTCCCGTAACCGGCGTTGTTGACGACGACATCCACGTGGCCGAGCCGCTCGATGACCTGCTCGGCCAGCGGCGCGATCGTGTGCGGCTCGGTCAGGTCGAGGCGGAAAGCGTGGGCGCGTCCGGGCGCGAGCGCCTCAAAGGCCGCGCAATCCTCTGGGCGGCGGGCCGTGCCCGCGACAAGGCGCCCTTGTTGAAGCAGCATCTTGGCCAGCTCTAGCCCAAAGCCCGTTGAAACGCCGGTGATGAACCAATTCCGCGGTGAATCGCTCATACGGTTGTCGCTCCTTGCCGCTCCCGATCGATGCGGGAAGCGGCCGAGCGAGTATATGCGGCGCTTTATCGCTTTTGGCAACCAAACTGCACGAGCGCCGCCAAGCTCAGACCGCCGTGGAGCGTCCAGGCGAGCGTCCGCAGCCAGTTCGTGTGCACCAATCGCTCCAGCGTCGCTTGGTCGAAGCCCTGCGCCAGCCGGTCGTGACAGGGAATCGAGACAAGCGCCGTAACGCCAAACGCCGCGAGAACGCAGGCCACGCCGCCCCACAGCGCCCAGCGCGAAACGCCGTCCGGCGGCTGAAACGCCAGCCAAGCGGCAGCAACGCCTTCCGCCAGCATTGGCAGCGCCACGACCGGGAATATCCCCGCGACATGCCGGTGGTGGTAATCGGCGAAGCTTTCCGCGCCGACATAGCGCAGCAACGGATAGTGAACGCGCTGCACCAGCCAGATGACGCCGGTCATGTAGAGCGCGGCCGCCGCGTTGAGACTCAGGGCCCACCACGCCAGACTACTGACCACGCGCCGTCCCTCCGCGCTGCGCGGACGCCGCGGCAAGCGACGGGCCGCGTCCGGCGTTATGATGTGTATGATGCGTTAGTTTCGTCACGTACTCGATTCCTTTCTTCCAAACCTTTCACCCCTTTCCCACACGGAGGCGCTTATGGCAGTCAAAGTCGGCATCAACGGGTTCGGCCGCATCGGTCGCAACATTCTTCGGACGGCGCTTGGCCACCGCGATATAGAGTTTGTCGCCGTCAATGACCTGACGGATTCCAAAACCCTGGCGCATTTGCTCAAGTACGACTCCATTCTCGGCAACCTGACCGGCCACGCGGTCGCCGCGCCGGATGAAGACGCCATTACGGTGGACGGACATCCGATTCGCGTGTTCAAGGCGCGCAGCCCCGCCGAAGTTGACTGGGCTGCAACGGGCGCGCAAATCGTCGTCGAGTCCACGGGCTTGTTTACCAACAAGGACAAGGCCGTTGGGCATCTGCGCGACACGGTCAAGAAAGTCATCATTTCCGCGCCGGCCAAAAACGAGGACCTGACCATCGTGTTGGGCGTCAATGAGTCCGCCTACGACCCGGCGCGCCATCACGTCGTCTCGAACGCTTCCTGCACAACTAACTGCCTGGCGCCGGTGGCGAAGGTGATTCATCAGGCGTTTGGTATCGAAAAAGCCATCATGACGACCGTACACAGCTACACGAACGACCAGCGGATTCTCGATTTGCCGCACGACGACCTGCGCCGGGCGCGGGCGGCGGCGCTCTCGATGATTCCGACCAAGACGGGGGCGGCGCAGGCGGTCGAGCTGGTCATGCCGGAACTCAAGGGCAAGTTTGACGGCATCGCCGTGCGCGTCCCGACGCCGAACGTCTCGCTCGTGGACGTCACCTTCGAGGTGGCGAAGGCGACCGACAAAGCTGGCGTCAACGCGGCGCTGCGCGAGGCGGCGGACGGGGCGCTCAAGGGGATTCTGGGCTACTCCGAGGAGCCGCTGGTCTCGATTGATTATCGCGGCGACGACCGCTCGTCCATCGTGGACGGCTCGTTTACGCGCGTCATCGGCGGGCATCTGGTCAAGGTTCTCGCGTGGTACGACAACGAATGGGGCTATAGCTGCCGCGTGCGCGACCTCATCAAGTTCCTGACGGAAAAAGGCATTTGAAAATGTAAGGACGGAGAACGCAGGGCGCGAGACAGGCCGCTCAGGCTCAAGTCTTCCGTTCTCCGGTTCTGAAGCGTCTGATTCTGAAGCCTCTGAAGCGGCGGCGGGCGCTCTTGCCGCAGAGCTGCATTCCCGCGACGGGCGAGGGTCCGCGTCGTCGGGGCGCGCTCGCCTGTCGCTAGGCATTAAGCCGGCTTGCGGGGACTGCGGGCGGCAAGCCGGAGCGTCGCGACTGACCTTGGATAGCGGAAGCGGTCGGTCGTCGCGGTCGGCCCGGCCCTGGCTTGCCTATCCGCCGGGGGCTCAGCCCGCGCGCCGCGCATTGGGCTTGACCGCAACTTGCAGTATCATTTCGGCAATCTCCCGGTCTTTTTCCTGACCCTGCGCCCAAGACTGTCATGCCGCCCCACGCAGGCAACGCTCGCTATGCCCATTCTGGAGTTTCCCCCAGTCGAAGAAGCGGACGAACACGGACTGCTCGCCGTCGGCGGCGACCTGCATGTATCGTCGCTGCTGTTGGCCTACAGCAATGGCATTTTTCCGTGGCCGCACGAAGGCTACCCTATGCTGTGGTTCGCGCCGGCCGAGCGAGCCATTCTCGACTTTGAAGACTTTCGCGTTCCGTCCCGGCTGGCGCGCTATCTCAGGAAGACCAACTTCACGTTTCACATCAACACGGATTTTCCCGGCGTCATCCGCGGCTGTCGAGCGAGCGTTCGCAAGCGGCAGCAGGGAACTTGGATCACGCCTGACATTGAAGCCGCCTATACGGCGCTGCACTATGCCGGCTACGCGCACAGCTTCGAGGCGCGCAACGCCGCCGGCGAGCTTGTCGGCGGCATGTATGGCGTCATGATCGGGCGCGCCTTTGCCGGCGAAAGCATGTTCTACCGCGAATCCCATGCCTCAAAGTTTGTCGTCATCGAAACCGTGGCCTACTTCCGGCGACATGGCATGACGTGGCTCGATATTGAAGTCATGACGCCCCACATGGCGCTGTTTGGAGCGAAGGAAATCCCGCGGGCGGCTTTCATGCGACGACTCAAGCAAGCCATCGCCGAGCCGACGATCCCGCTGCCGCCGCCAGCTCGCCACCGTTTGCCGCGTCCGGCGGCGCTAACCTGACAACCGCCCGGCGACTGCCTGATTTCCGCAGTTTCTCGTTTCCGCGCTCCGGCGCAGAGCCCGCCCGCGCCAAAGCCGGACGGTCAGCCGGACGATGCTGACGAGGATGCGGTTATCTCGCTGGGCGCGGAGTTGCTGCAACTCTGCGTCGTCGTTACGGACCAGGGCGGTCGACCCGTGACCAGCCTCAAAAAAGAGGGCTTCAAAAAAGAGGACTTCGCGTTGCGCGAGAGCGGCAAGCCGCAGGAGATCGCTTTTTTCCGTAGTGACGAACGAGCGCGCCGCGCGCCGCGGGAGGGGCAAGCCAGCGCGGAGGCGCCGCCCCAGCCGCCAGCCGCCGCGGAAGGGCGGAATTGCGCGCTGGTGGTGGACGACCTTCGCCTCGCGCCTGGCAACCGCGCGCCGCTCAAGCCCGCGCTGTTGAAATTCATTGACGAGACGCTGGTCGAGGGGGGGCGCCTGCTCGTGATGCCAACCAGCGGGACGCTCGGCTTTCTGCAGCAAATGACGGACGATAAGCGCGTCAGGCGCGCCGCCGTCGAGCGCCTGACGCCCGCGCCATTGGCGTTGGCGCAAGCCGTGCTATGTTTCAAGCCGCGTTGACACGCCCCGCCGGGCGACTTTCCCGCGACCGAGGCCGCTTCTGATGAGCAAGCATAAATCCAAGGAAGAGAAACCCAGAGAAGAAAAACTCAAGGACAAGCGCAAGCGCGCCGCGCCGACGATTTTTGAAAACGTCGTCGAGCAGGCGACCGAGCGGTGGGATCAGCTTGTTCACAATCCGCAGTTCGCGGCGGCGCTAGCGACGGCGCTTGAACAGCCGATGAATCTTGCCAATCGCGTGCAAGAGCTGGTCGGCGCGAGTCTGCGCGCGATGAGCCTCCCGACGCGCGATGATTACAAAAAGCTCAGTCGGCAACTTGACGCGATTGCCGGACAGCTCGAAGACCTGGGCGCGCGCCTTGACGAGCTGACCGAGCGTCTGCCGGCGGCGGCGCCAAAGCCGCGCGCGGCCAACAGCGGGACGACCCCGCGCAAAGCGTCGCGGTCGCGTAAGCCGACTCAGCCGCCGAGCGATTCTGATTCCGAAGCCATCTAACCCCGCTCGCCCCGCTCGATGCGTCGCCTGATTCGCCGCCCATCCGCGCTGGCCTGGAGTTTGTGGCTGCTGGCGAGCGCGGCCAGCGGGAGCGCCTGCGGGCTGCGCTTCCTTGCCGAGCGCCATCCGGCGCGGGTCGAGGCGGTTTATGCCCGGCGGCTTTACCCCGCGCTGGCAAGCTGGGTTTCCCTGCCGGCCCGGCTTGTGCCGTTTTCTCTGGCGGAGTGCTTGTTGGGGGCGCTGCTGATGGGCAGCCTCGGGTTGCTGCTGTGGGCCGGCTGGCGGGGGCGCCGTCAGCGACCGCGGCTCGGCATTCTCCTTGGTCGGGGCCTGCCGGTCGCGATTCTGGTCTTTGGGCTAGGCGCGCATGGCTTTTTGCTTTTGTTTGGCTACCACTACGCCCGCCCCGCCGCGCGAAACGCCTTCAACCTGACGCCGCCGCCGCCCGATCCGGTCGCGCTGGAGCAGTTTGCGCGACTGTGTATCGAGCGGGCCAACGCCGAGCTGGCGGCCGCCGCGCCCGCTCGAACGACCGAGCGCGGCAGCGAGCTTCCGCTATCGCTCGCGCAGTTGGCTGACTTGCTTGCTGAAAGCTTCCGCCACTGCCCGGAGCTAGCCTATCTGTCGGACGCTTGTTTCGCGCCGCCCAAAGCCCCGTGGTCGTCGGGGCTGATGGCGCGCGCCGGGATTTCGGGCATATTCATTCCTTTCACCGGCGAGCCGCACTACGACCCCAACCAGCCCGCCGGTAGCCTTCCGTTCACCATAGCGCACGAAATGGCGCATCAGCGCGGCTTCGCTTTCGAGAGCGAAGCCAACTTTGTCGCCGCCGTGGTCTGCATTCGAGCGAGCCATCCATACATTCGATACAGCGGCTGGGCCGGCGCGGCGCGATACGCTTTGCGCGACCTGGCGCGCGCGCCCGAGCGGTATGCCGCGGTGACGCCGCTGATTGGCGACGCGCTGCGGGCCGACTGGCAGGCGCAGGGGCGCTATTGGTCGCGCTACGCTTCGGGGCGACTGGCCCGCGTGTCAGCGCGTATCAATCACGCTTATCTGCAAGCCAACGGCGTCGCTTCGGGCATCGCCAACTACAGCGAAGCGACCGGCTGGCTTCTGGCCTGGCAGGCGGCGCAGCGCGACTCGAGCCGCTAGCCCGCTTCCGCAACGGCGCCGCCGGACCCGGTTTGAGGTCGCTGAGGCGAGCGCTCCTCCCGCGGCGCGCTAAATCGAGATGGCGCGCGCCGCTCGCAGGGCGCGCTCGCGGGTTTCGACCAGGTTGTCGCCCAGCGCCGTGACGTGTCCCATTTTCCGCCCCGGACGCGAGGCCTTCTTGCCGTAGAGGTGCACTGTCACCCCCGGCACGCGCAGCGCGGCTTCCAATCCGGTCGGTCGCGCCGGCGCGTCAAAGCCGCCCAGCAGATTGACCATGACCGCCACCGGCGAGCGCATGCGCGGCGAGCCGAGCGGCAGGTTGAGCCCGGCCCGAATGTGGTTTTCAAACTGCGAGGTTTCACAGGCTTCGATGGTGTAATGGCCCGAGTTATGCGGCCGCGGCGCGATTTCATTGATGAGCGCCTCGCCATCATTGAGCAAAAACAGCTCGATGCCAAAGATGCCTATGCCCTCGATGGCTTCGAGCGTCCGCTTGGCCAGCGTCGCCACGCGCGCCGCCGTCGTTTCCGACACGGCGGCCGGCGCGAGCGTCGTATGACAGACATGCGCATGCTGGATGGTCTCGACCACCGGATAAATGACTTCCTCGCCGGACTCGTTGCGCGCCGCCATCACGGCCAGCTCCTTGGTGAACGGCACGAATTCCTCGACCATCAACTGGCTGCCGCGCTTGAGCAGCTTCTCGAAAGCGGGAGCGATGTCAGCCGCGCCGCGGATAAGCTCGTTGCCATAGCCGTCATAACCGTTGGTGCGACACTTGAGCACGAGCGGCAGCCCGAACTGACGACTGATGGCCAGCGTCTCTTCCGGCGACGCTACCGCGGCAAAGCGCGGCACGGGCAGCCCGGCCTGCGCCAAGGCGGTTTTTTGAAAGAACTTATCCTGCACCAGCGCGATGGTTCGGGAAGAAGGCGTGACGCGCGGCTTGCCGGTCGCTTCCAGATAGCGAAGGATGTCAGGCGCGATGAACTCGTTTTCGAGCAGAACAACGTCGGCATAGGCCGCGACCGCGTCCAGCAACTCCGGTGACGACCAATCGCCGACGAAGCGTTCCGTCGCGATCAGCAGCGCCGGGCTGTCATCGGTTGGACGGGCGATGATGCCCGCCTCGTAGCCTAGCCGATACGCGGCATAAGCTGACATGCGAGCGAGCTGTCCGCCGCCAAGCAGGGCGATCCGCTGCGTCATGACGCGCTCCATTCACGCGCGCGCGTCAAGATCAACCACCACTGGCGCGTTGACCAAGCGATAGCGCAGGTTGCACAGCGCGGCATTGACAAACTCGGTCGCGCCATGACGCTCGCGCCCGTAGGCTTCATGAATATGACCAAAGGCATGCAGGCGCGGCGCGATGCGATCCACGACGGCGCGCAGCTCGCTGCATCCGACCCGCCACCCGAACTGCGTGCGGTCGAGAATATCGTAGGGCGGCGTGTGCGTGATGAGCACATCCGTGTCTTCAGGGATAAGGTTCCACTTTTCGCGCAGCGACGATTTTTTCCACAGATTAAACGCGCCGTTCATAAACCACGGCTGCCAGGGGCTTCCGTAAAGCTTGAGTCCGCAGGCGACGGCGGCTTCATCCGCCAGATGGATGGCGTTTTCCAGCAGCGATTGCGGCGCGGCGTTATTTTCCTGAGCGCAGTGGTCATGATTGCCCGCCACCACGAACTTGTGCGGGTGCGGCTGCCGCCGCAGAAACGCATCGAAAAGATGCAGCTCATCCAGCGTGCCGCGCCGGGTGAAGTCGCCAGCGTGGATGAGAATGTCGCCCTCCGGCACGTGAAAGTCGTGGTTGCCATGGGTGTCGCTGATGATGACGATGCGAACAGACATAGCTTTCACCTCAAGCTGTGACCGCCACCCTTGCCACAGGTAGCCAGCCGAATATGCAGCCAGAATAGTGCATCGCGGCAGCGGCGTTGTGGATTTTTTTTCAATCCGCCCAGGCGCTTTGGCGCGGATGACGCGCCGGCGGGCGCGCTTGGCAGGCCTAGCTCGGCAGCCGCCCGTAGAGCCGCGCCAGCTCGCGCAGCCGGGCGGCGGAAGCCGCTGTGAAGTCCTCCAGCTTACAGCGCCACGACCAGTTGCCGCGCTCGCTGGCGGGCAAGTTCATGCGGCCTTCGCTTCCCAGACCCAGCGCGTCTTGCAGCGGAACGATCGCCGTATGCGCCACGCTCGCGTAGGCCGCGCGGATGAAGTCCCAGTGAATTTCCGCGCCGTCGCTGTTGAGATACGCCCGACAAAAGGCGCGCTCGCGCTCGATGTCCGCCGCCTCGCGGGTCGAGCCGACGCCGGGACGACTGGCATACCAGCCGACCGTGGTATCGTTGTCGTGCGTCCCGGTATAGACCACGGCGTTCGTGACGTAGTTGTGCGGCAAATCCTGATTTTTCGGGTCCCCGCTGAAGGCGAACTGGAGCACGCGCATGCCGGGAAAGCCGAAGTCGTCGCGCAGCGCCGTCACGTCGGGCGTAATCACGCCCAAATCCTCGGCAATGATGGGCAGCGCGCCGAATGTCTTTTTCATCGCCGCGAACAACTTGCGTCCCGGCGTTTTGACCCACTTGCCGGTGGCGGCCGTAGGCGCCGCGGCTGGAATCTCCCAGCAGGCCGCGAAGCCGCGAAAATGGTCGAGGCGTACAATATCCACGAGCCGGAAGAGGTGACGCAGGCGGGACAGCCACCAAGCGAAGCCGTCCTCCGCCATTCGCCGCCAGTCGTAGAGCGGGTTCCCCCACAACTGTCCCGTCGCGCTGAAGTAGTCCGGCGGAACGCCGGCGACGCGCGTCGGGCGACCCTCGGCGTCGAGCTTGAACAGCCCGCGATTGGCCCAGACATCCGCCGAATCGTAAGCGACGAAGATCGGCGCGTCGCCGATGACGCGGATGCCGCGCTTTCGGCACGCCTCGCGCGCGCGCTGCCACTGCCTGAAAAAAAGCCACTGCCGGAATTGGTGGGAAGCCGCCGCCGGGCCAAGCTCGCGCATGGCGGCGGCTAGGGCGGCGGGGTCGCGGTCGCGCAGCGCCGCGGGCCAGTCGCTCCAGGGGCGACCGCCGTGGGCGTCCTTGAGGGCGCAAAACTGCGCGTAGTCGTTGAGCCAGTCGGCTTCCGCCGCGCAGAACGCCTGAAAGTCCGTTCGCCACGCCGCCGGCGCGGAGGCCGCGAACCGCTCAAACGCCTCGGCGAGGAGGGCGCGCTTCCAAGGAATGACCGCGCCGTAGTCCACGCGGTCGGCGGGAAAGCTTGGGCAGTCGCGCAGCCGCTCCTGCGGGACGAGCCCCAGCTCGACAAGCGATTCAGCGGGGATAAGCAGCGGGTTTCCAGCAAAGGCCGAAAGCCCGGCGTACGGCGAGTCGCCGTAGCCGGTCGGCGCCAGCGGCAGGATTTGCCAGTAAGACTGGCCCGCCGCCGCAAGGAAATCGAGGAAGCCTTCGAGGTTTCCGTCAAGCGCGCCGATGCCGTCGGGTCCGGGCAGCGAAGTCGGGTGGAGCAACAGGCCGCAGGCGCGCGGCCAAGCCTGGGCAGTCACGAGCGAGTCACTTTCGGGAGCGGCGCGCTCCCTGAGTCAAAGCGATCCGGCGCAGAGAGGGGAGCGGGCGTGTCGTCCGCCAAGCGGCGCGCCGTTCGCTCAATGACCGCGCGCAGCTTGCCAAAAAGCAGGTTGATATCAAAAAGCGCCTGGCTGTCCAGGTAACGGTAGAGCTCGAGGCTCCCTTCGTGTCCGTCATCGAACGCCAGCGGGATGACCAGCTTCGCCATCGGGCGACGGTCTTTGATGGCGAAACCCGCCGGCCACGTCGCGATGATCATAACTGCCCGGCGGGCGAAACAAAAGCTTTCGTGTTCCTGAATGTGCCAGACGTATTCGAGCGGCAGGTGAATTTCGACGCGGGCGAAGTCGGTCGCCTCAAAGCACTCCGCAAGGTGCGCGTAGAATTCCTTGAAGCTTCTCGAGCGCGTGAGCGATTCAATCAGGTTATGGATGCGAATGTTGTTAGCGATGATGACCCGCTGATTGAGCGACCGCTGGATGACGCGCCCGATTTCGCCAAACTCGTGGTAGCCGAAGTGCTGGACGGCCATCCAGACGACAATCCCCAGCGTCAGCAAAATCAACCCCAGCAGCCGATTCGGCGAGTTGTAAGCCAAGAGGCTCATGAGCGCGAAAAACGCGCACAAGCCATACAGCAGGATGGTCGTCGTCCGATGGGAATAGCCGCGCGCCAGAAGCTGGTGATGCATGTGCCGGGAGTCGGCTTCAAAGATTGACTTTCCAGCCAAAAACCGTCGTCCAATGGAGAGCGCGGTTTCCATAATCGGCAGCCCGAAGGCCAGCAAGGGAATGGTCACGGTGACAATGGTCACCGACTTCTGAGCGTGCAGGAGCGCGAGCCCGGCCAGCGTGAAGCCAATGAAGAGGCTGCCGCAATCGCCCATGAAGACCGTCGCCGGATTGAAGTTGTATTTCAGAAAGCCAGCCACGCCGCCAGCCAGCGCGCAGAGAAAAATGGCGAGCGGGACGTTGCCATTGGCTACCGCGACGTAGGCGAGCGTCAGCGTCGAGAACAGCGCCGCGCCGGCCGATAGGCCATCCACGCCGTCAATGAGATTAAAGGCGTTGCTGATGCCGACCAGCCACAGCACGGTGATTGGAAGCCCCAGAATGCCCAGCTCGATCACGCCGCCTGTCAAGGGATTCGGTAGCGTGGTAATGCCCTGTACGGAGAAGTGAAACCAGACGGCAATGACCGTTTCAATGAAGAACTTCAGCCCGGCTCTCAGCCGACGAATGTCATCCACGAGACCGAGCGCGAACATGGCGATGCACGGCGACAGAAATCGGAAAGACAGCGGGGCTGCCTCTTCAAGCTGCCTGCCTAGCGCAAAGAAGAAAGCGAACCCGACGCCGAGCAGGAAGGCGATGAAGATAGCGATGCCTCCGACGCGCGGGATCGGCGTGGTGTGCACGTGGCGCGCGGCAAAGGGGGTATCTACCAGCGACTCCCGCTGACGCGCCCAGTTGCGAATGACTGGGGTCAGAATGAACGCTGCTGCTAGGGCCGTTAGAAAGACGGCGGCGTAAGTCAGCATGCGCGCAAGCTCCTTCTTGGCACAAACAGTCCTGCCGTAAGCTTTCTCAATCCTGGACGCCGCGGATTGTTCCCGACTCGGAAGCGAATGTCCAGCCCGCCAGTGGCGGCGACGCGACGCCGGAGCTGCGCGCCCGAAGGTCAAGAGGAGCAGCTAATCTCCAGTCGCCTGCCCCAGGCGGGCGGCGGCTCGGCGTAGCGCGCCTGCGCGGGCTGCTCATCGTAGGGCCGGCGCAGCGCATCCAAGAGGCGCTCAATCTCGGTAAAATCCCCGTCCTGCGCCCGCTCAATGGCCATTTGCGCAAGGTAGTTGCGCAAAATGTACTTTGGATTGACGCCCTGCATGCGCCGGCGGCGCTCCGCCGGCGGCAGCTTGTCCTGCGCCAAGCGCGCGCCGTAGCGGTCAAGCCAGGCGGCGACCGCCTCGCGATCCGTGAAAGCGTCCTGCAAGCGCCCATTGGCCGGATGCGCCGGGTCTTCGGGAACAACTTCCGCCAGGCGGCGGAAGGCAATCGTGTAATCAGCCCGGTTCCGCGCCAGGAGCTCCAGCCAGTCCGCCAGCAGCTCGGCGTCTTCAGCCCGCGGATCGCTCAACCCCAGCTTGGCGAACATCAATCGCTCATACTCGTCGAAAAACAAGTCGCGGAACGCGCCGAGCGCCGCCGCCAATCGCTCGCGCGGCGCAAGCGGCGCAAGCGTCTGCGCCAGACAGCGCAAGTTCCAGAGAACAATCCCCGGCTGTTGATCAAAGGCGTAGCGCCCGGTTCCATCCGAATGGTTACAAATGAAATGCGGGTCGTAGTCATCCAGGAAGCCAAACGGGCCGTAGTCAAGCGTGAGCCCCAGAATGGACATATTGTCGGTATTAAGCACCCCGTGGGCGAACCCGACCGCCTGCCACTGCGCGACAAGCCGCGCCGTCCGCGCTGTCACCTCCTGCAAAAAGGCGGCGAAGCGCTCTGGCTCGTCCAGCTTGCGGAAATCGGGGAAAAACCGCTCGATGACGTAATTCGCCAGCCGCGCCACGTCTTCCGGGCGCCGGCGGTAAAAGAAGACCTCGAGCGAGCCAAACCGGATGTGCGTCGGGGCTAGTCGGACCAGCAGCGCGCCGCGCTCAATCGTCTCTCGATACACCGGCTCGTCGCTCCCGATGACGCACAGCGCGCGCGTCGTCGGAATGCCAAGCGCGTGCATGGCTTCGCTGCCGAGATACTCCCGAATCGTTGAGCGCAGCACGGCGCGACCGTCGCCCGCGCGCGAATAGGGCGTGCGACCGCTGCCCTTGAGCTGCACTTCCCACTTCTCGCCGCGCGCGTTCCGAACCTCGCCCAGCAGAAGCGCTCGCCCGTCGCCGAGCTGCGGGACATAGACGCCGAACTGGTGCCCGGCGTAGAGTGTGGCGATGGGATCGCTGTTCGGCAGTCGCTTCTCGCCGTTGAAGTAGGCGACGAAGTCAGGTCGCGCCGCCTCGGCCGGATCAAGATCGAGCAGCGCGCTCGCTTCAGCGTTGAAGGCAACCAGCCGCGCGTTGCGCAGCGGCTCCGGCGCGACGCGGCGGTAGTAGTCTTCCGGCAGCGCGACATAGGCGTTTTCAAACGCAAGCGTTTCAAGCGAGCGGGGCATAGCGGGCGGGCTCCTCGCAGCTGGGTTGGCGGCGCGGGCGCTGCTCGCGTCCGCCCGCCCGCCCGGTATTCAAGTCGGTCGCCTTGCCAAAGCAAACCAACTTTGCCGTATGGAAACCTTTATTCAACAACTTATCAATGGGCTGGCGCTGGGCGGCATCTACGCCCTGATCGCGCTGGGCTACACGATGGTCTATGGCGTTCTGCGCCTGATTAACTTCGCCCACGGCGACGTGTACATGTTGGGGACGTTCGCCGGCTATTACGCGGCGCTGCGCTTTGGCTTCTCGGAGGCCGAGCCATCGCTGGCGCGGGCGGCGCTCCTGCTGCTGGTCGCCATGGGCGTGTGCGCCGTCGCCGGTCTCGCCATCGAGCGGCTGGCTTACCGGCCGGTTCGGCAAGCCTCGCGGCTGACGGCGCTGATTACCGCCATCGGCGTATCGCTGTTTTTGGAAAACATGGGGCAAATCATTTTTGGGGCGAATCCCAAGTTTTTTCCACAAATCCTTCCTTCGCGGCAGTTTGCAATCTACGGCGCGGCGACGGTGACAACGCCTGACCTCGCCATTCTGGGCGCGTCGCTTCTGCTGACCGTCGGACTGCATCGGTTGGTTCGCCAAACCTCCTTCGGGCGCGCCATGCGCGCCGTGGCGCATGATCTCGACACCGCCAAGCTGATGGGCATTGACACGAACCGCGTCATTGCGCTGACGTTTGCCATCGGGTCGGCGCTAGCCGCCGCTGCCGGGGTGCTGGTGGCGCTGCGGTATCCTAAGTTTGACCCGCTCATTGGCGTCACGACGGGCCTCAAGGCGTTTGTCGCCGCCGTCTTGGGCGGCATCGGCAACGTCACCGGGGCGGTGCTCGGCGGCGTCATCATCGGATTGGCGGAAACCATGGCGACCGGCTATTTGCCGGCGGCGCTCAATCCCTACAAAGATGCCGTCGCTTTCGCTATTTTGGTGACGGCGCTACTGGTTCGCCCAACCGGGATTTTGGGCGCGACCGCGCCCGAAAAAGTTTAGCTTCCAGGGACTGGGGATGTCGTCTGTTGTCGCCGTCATTCCAGCGCGCTATGGCGCGAGCCGCTTGCCGGGAAAGCCGCTGATTGACCTTGGCGGACAGCCGATGATCCAGCGCGTTTATGCGCGGGCGCGGCAAGCGCCAGGCATCGCGCGGGTGATTGTCGCTACGGATGACCGGCGAATCGCCGCCGCTGTCGAAGGCTTTGGCGGGGAAGTCTGGATGACGCGCGCCGACCACGCCAGCGGCACGGACCGCGTCGCGGAGGTCGCCGCCAAGCTGGACGCGAGCCTGATCGTCAACGTCCAGGGCGACGAGCCGCTCATCGCCCCCGACACGATCGCCGCCGCGCTGGCCCCCTTCGAGACGGATGAAACGCTGCCCATGGCGACGACCTGCGAGCCGCTCGATCCAGCTGACGCCGCCAACCCAAGCGTCGTCAAGGTCGTTTGCGACGCTCACGGCTGCGCGCTGTATTTTTCGCGCGCCCTTATTCCATACCCTCGTCAGCCGGCCGCGGCGCGGGCGCTGTGGCGGAAGCATACCGGGCTGTATGTTTACCGTCGGGAAAGCTTGTTGCGCTTGACGGCGCTCCCGCCGGCTTCGCTTGAGGTGGCCGAGGGGCTTGAGCAGCTCCGGGCGCTCGCCTGGGGCCTGCGGATTCGCGTGGTTGAAGCCGCGCGCGGCGCGCCCGGCGTGGACACGCCTGACGATGTCGAGCGCGTCCGGCGCCAGTTGGCGATGATGGAAGAGAGGTAGCGGCTCTGGCGAGGCGGACTCGGCAAGCCGACAAAGGCGATCTGGACAGCGCCAATGGGGGCGCCGCTGCAAGAAGCGTTGCTAGCGCGGGTCGTACCAGTCGGTCGTCGGTCGCCCTGTCGCCCGCGGCGACTTGCGCGGCACGGGCCTGGTGTATTGCTCTGGCTGAAAGGCCGATGTGCGGCGCGCGGCGTAGAAGCCGGCCGAAAGCTTTCGGCCGCGCGGGATTTCGCGCCCAAAGCCGCCGGCCGGCGCAGGCGGCGTCGTATTCGTCACAGGCGGCGAGGTCACGCGCCCGGCATAGAAGTTCCGCGACAGCTTCCGTCCTTCTGGAATGTCGGACGAGCTTCGGTAGGGGGAAAGACGAGAAGGAATGTCTTGGTTCATGGCTGACTACCTCGCGCGCCTGGCTGATACCATCGTCGCTTAGGCTAGGATAAAGGCGCGGCCCTGGCTGTATGGATTCGCACGGGCTGCCAATGGCTAAATCCTGGCGCCTTCAGGGCGTGGCTGGCTGACCAAGCGCCCGGCTGACGGCCGACAACAAAACCTCTGGCACGAAGGGCTTTTGAAGAAACACGGTCGCCTGCGCGGATAGCTCGCTTGAAATAGCCTCTTCGCCGTAACCGCTTGCCACAAGAACCGGCGCATTGGGCCGCTGGCGGCGAATGGCTCGCAAGCATCCCAGTCCATCGAGCTTGGGAAGCATAGCGTCCAGAATGACCAGCTTGAAGGCGTCGGGGGCTTCTGTGAAAAGCTCGACGCAGCGCTGTCCGTTCGCGGCTATAACGACGCTATACCCGGCTTCCTGGAGAATTTCCGTGAAGAGCTGGGCAATCAGGGCGTCATCTTCAGCGATCAGAATGAGGTCGGATGCCGATTCCGGACTCCTAATCGCGCTCAGGCCGTTGCTCGGCGTGGGGGAGGCGCCCTCGAAGGGGAGATGCTCGCCGGTCGGCGCCAGGCGCAGGGCCGGGAAACGAACTTCAAAGCGGGTTCCCTTCCCCGGAGCGCTTTCCACCGTGATCGTGCCGCTGTGGGCTGTCACGATGCCATGAACAACCGATAGTCCAAGCCCGGCGCCGTCACCCATATCCTTGGTCGTGAAAAATGGGTCGAAGACGTGCTGCCGAGTCGCCTCATCCATGCCGATGCCGGTGTCCGCGACCGTGAGGCAAACGCAACGCCCTCCAAGCTGTCCGCTTATGGTTCGTCCGTCGCGCTTGACAGGAAAGACTTCAGCTCGCGTGCCAAGCGTGATCACGCCCCCGTCCGGCATGGCGTCGCGCGCGTTGAGGCACAGGTTGATGACCACCTGCTGAATCTGATCCGGGTCGCCTTCAAAAGCGGGCAACTCGGAAGCGAGATTGGTCACAACCTCTATGCTCGGAGGCAGCAACCCGCGCGCGAGGTAAAGGCTGTCTTGGACCACGGCCGTTAGGTCGATCATCTGTCGGGAAGCTTCTTTCCGCCGCCCAAAGGCCAACAGCTTCGATACCAACTGGGCTGCGCGCTCGGCGGAAGATTCAATCGCCTTGAAGCACTCTTCGAGCGTGGCGTCCTCGCCTAGCGCGACCTTGCGCTTGGCTAATCGTGAAAATCCAAGGATGCTGTTGAGCAAGTTATTGAAGTCATGGGCGACGCCGCCAGCCAGACGACCAACCGCTTCCATTTTCTGCGCTTGCTGCAGCGTCGCTTGCAGGCGTTTGCGCTCGCTCACGTCGCGCATGACGGCGATGAGATATTTTTTGCCGCCTGAGTAAAACTCCGACACGGAGTTTTCAACTTCCAGCGTGCCGCCGTCGGCGCGCTGCGCCACAAACTCGTAGGTCGGCGGCGCCGGCTCGCCCCGCATGCGCCGTTGGGTGTAGCTCCGCAGCCGCCCCTCCTCGTGCGGAGCGCACATAAGGGAGAAATCTTGCCCAATCAGCGCCTCCGGCGACTCGATGCCATGAAGCCGCGCGACCGACTGATTGGCATAAACGATCCGCTGATCATCCTCGACGATGATGCCGTCCAGCGTGGCGTTGAGAATGGCGTGAAACCATTCCTCCCGCTGCCGCAGGCGCTCGGTGAGCTGTTTGGCTTCGGTAACATCCTGAATGATCGCCAGCTGACAGGGCAGGTCGCCAATGACCAGCGTTACCGCCGATAGAACCGCTTCGCCCAGACGACCGTCGCGCGCGCGGTAGCTGCCTTGGAAGTCGAGCACCTGCCCGCGAGCTTCAAGCTCCCGGTAGTATTGCTCGCGCTGCTCCAGCTTTTCCCACAGACCCAGTTCGAGCGCCGAGCGACCAATGACTTCCGCTCGCGTGTAGCCGAAGAGCTTGGTGAAGGCGGCATTGATATCGAGGTAGCGGCCATCCGGTATCGTCTGAATCGAGGTCGCCAGCGGGATCACTTGAAACACTCGGTAGAAACGCTCCTCGCTCTCAACCGAGCGCAGCTTGGCCGCCTGCTGGTCGCTAATGTCCTCGACGTAAATCGATACCGCGTCAGCCGCGAAGCCATGCCGTCGCAGCGGCTCGAAGGTCGCGGAAAACCACCGCGATGAGCGAAGCGACTGGTGAACGAAAGACACGCCGCGCCCCAGGCGAAGCGCCTCGCGGCACCACCGCTGCCACACGGATACATCCGCCATCTGCGCTTCCGTGAGACCCAGCTCATCCAGCGGCGTGTCAATCAACTCCTCCGGCGAGCGCCCGAAATCCAGGGCGAAGGCGCGATTGATGATGCGAAAGACAAAGTGCTGGCCAACGCTTTCCATCACGGCCAAACGCGCTGGAGAAGCGACCGAAAGCCCAGCGACAAACGCCGAGCGCAGGGCGGCGGCGGCCAACTGTCGGCTTGCCTCAACAGCCTGCCGAATACGCTGAATCGCCAGCGGCAACGGCGTCTGCTCGTCCACGCAATCCCACGCGCCGGCCTCTAGCCAGCCCGACAAGCGTCGGTCGGCAAGGCTCTCCGCGCAGATCAGAATGGGCACCTGACGGTTGCGGGCCGCTTTCCACCAGTCCAGAGCGGGATTGCACGCCGAGGCCTCGGCATCGAGCAAGACAGCGCTGGTCTCAGCCGGCCAAGCGGATGATTGCGCTGGAAGAGGGCCAACCGCAAAGCCGC
Organism: Chloracidobacterium sp. CP2_5A; assembly: GCA_002254845.1. Lineage (GTDB taxonomy): Bacteria > Acidobacteriota > Blastocatellia > Chloracidobacteriales > Chloracidobacteriaceae > Chloracidobacterium. The sequence continues at coordinate 31,707 of NKPT01000013.1, forward strand.
TATCGCGCAGTCCCGAGGCCAGTTGCGCTAGAAGTGGCGACGAGCCAATGGTGGCGATGAAGCTTGGTCGAGGAGCTGACAAGGAGGTGAATCACACGAGAAGTCTCATTTAAGGGCGAGGATAACGCTTCGACATTAGGAGACACAAGCGCGGGGGCGCCTGCCGGCGCTTGCGCTTGCGCCAAGGCTGTCCCCGGCTCGGGCTTTGTCAGTGTCCGCTGTCAATGCCGCGTCCGCTGTCAATCGCTGCGCGCATAGCTTTTCGCTCGCGCGAGCGACTCGGTGATAAACCGCCAGGTCTCGACTTGAGCCTGCACCGGCGTTAGATCAAGCTTGAGGACGTGATCCAAGTGATCCTGCGGCGCGAAGCCTTGCACCGCGCCAACGTTGAAAGTCCGCGAGAAAACCACCCGCGAATCCACCTCGTCAATCGCTTGACCGGCGGCGTCCACTTTACGCTCGTGCAAGCCGTACATCACGTAGCACGCCGTCGAGCCATGAACCAACAGGTAAAGCTCGACCGCGTCGAACTTTCCTATGTAGCGCAACTCGTCCGCCTGACTGATGTCCACTGACGGCTTGGTTTCGGTCTGAACCGTGGACACTGTCTTGGTCAAATGCGTGTTGAGGCGGCCATCCATGATAACGATGGTCGGCGCGCGCAGGTCATCGGGCTTAGCGCACTCGGCCAGCGCGGCGCTCAGCGCGTCAAAAGCCGCCTTGGCGTCCACATAGGCCTTGCGCGCATCAAGGTAAAGCTTCGAGTTCGGGTTTGCCCGATAGACGCGATTAAGCTGCTCATAATAGTTGTTCAGAAGCGCATAACGCTCTTGAACGCGCCCGCTCCAGCCCGTGTAGAGCGCGCTGTATTCCTCATACCGCAAAGCCCGACGATTCCCTCGCTGAATCAACGGGGAAGCGGCGAGCTGCTTCTGCATCTCGTCAATCTCGGTCTTGAACGAGCGCAGAGCCGCCAGCAGCCCCGCTTCGGAGAGCAGTCCAGGCGACTGCGCCAGAAGCGGCGAGCCAAGCCAGCCGAACAGGAGCGTGACAGCCGCGACCCGGATAAGGGCGAAACTGCGCGAGCCAAAAAAGACGGGGAGCGGGGCTAGATGAACGCTACCAAGGCTTCCATTGCGCATCATAACAGCAACTCCGAGCAAGTCTGGCGAAAATGCCTGTCTCTCCCTAAAAACGAGCTTTTCTGTTAGAAAAATCATCAGGCAAGCTGTAATCATTAGCGGTTGAGTAGTGAAACACGAAAGCGACAGCTTTGTAAACAGCTTCCCGTCTAAACGTGACGCGCCCCAGGCGACGCGTCAAAAAAAGAAATAGCGGGGAGGCTTCTGTCAAAAGCCTCCCCGCTGACCGCTTGTCCGCTTTGCGGGCAACGACCCGCGCTGCGCATCAATTGATGCGCGTGTATGACTTCGCCCGCATGAAGAATTCGCTGAGATTGCTGAGAACCTCTCCTTGCGCCTCGACCGAGGCAATCTTGAGCTTGAGCGCGTTTTCCAGGTGCTGGGTCGCGGTCAGGCTGCGCACCGACGGCTGAAAGGGAAACATTTCCGAGCGCACCACCGAGAGATGGAACTGCTCGCTGGGCTTCCCTTCGTCATTGGTCACGACCTCCTTCCAGCCAAACATGACATAGCAGGCCGCATCGCCCTTGACCAGCAGGAACATCTCGACGCCATCAAAGTTGCCGATAAAGCGCGAGTCATCCGCCTCGATGATGTCTTTCGCCGTCTCGGCTGGCGCAGGCGGCAGGGCGGCGCTGCGCGCCGAGGTCGCAATACGCTCATTCAAGCGCCGGTCGGCGACGGCGACGGCTTCCGTGCGCAGCGATTCGGGATGCTCGACCGCGCTGAAGGTTGACTTGAGATTGTCAAACGCCGCCTTGGCGTCGAGATAGGTTTGCGTCATAGACTTGTATAGCGGCGAGTTCGGATTCGTCCGATACACTCGGTCAATCTGAGCGTAGCAGGCCGCCAGCCGCCGATAACAGTCTTCAATCTTCCCATTATAGGCTTCAAATGTTCGCCGGTAGCTCTCGTAGTCCATCGTGCGACGACTTAGCCGTCCCGCCGCCGCGCCCTTGCCCGCCACTTGCGAAAGCAGGTCAAGTATCTCGCTACGCAGGGCGCGCAAGGTCGCGATGATTTCGCTGTCGCCCATCACCTGTCCCTGCGTCGCTGGCCGGGACGCCGCCGGGCGCATCCCGGCCGCTGTCCATCCGCAGCACAGCGCGGCCATGACCGCCACGCTGCAGACTTGTCTTCTGAATGCTGAAAGATAATGCATACAACGCCCCTTCCGGCTTTGTAAAAGTCGCTTGAACGCGCTGAGTCAACGCCTCGCTGCGGGCCGGGAAGCCCTGATGCGCGCCCCGCGCTGCAAAAATACAGGGCGGCGCGAACCATTTCGAGTCGCGCCTGTACTTTTGTGTTTTATAAGCAAGAATAAATCAATGGCCCTGTCTCTTGCTGAACACATAAGCGGCGCGACATCAAGCGCCTCCCGCGCCAGGGGCGACCCTGACGGATTACGTCAGTTTGTCCGGGTGTAGGATTTGGCTCGCGCAAAAAACTGCTTGATGTCAGTTAGCGTTTCGCCCTGCGCCTCGACCAAGGCGATTTTGAGCTTGAGCGCGTTTTCCAGGTGCTGCTCCGCCGTCATGGCGCGCACTGCCGGCGTGATGGGGAAAGCTTCGGAGCGAACGACGGAGAGGTGGTACTCTTCGATTGACTTGCCGTTGTCGTCATTGACCACGTCTTTCCATCCAAACAAGACGTAACAGGCGGTGTCGCCGCGCACCAGCAAAAACATTTCCACGGCGTCGAAGGTGCCGATGAAGCGGGAGTCGTCGGCCTCAACGATTTCCTTGGCGGCTTGAGCCGGGGCCGGCGGCGCGTCCGCCGAGCGCATCGACGCGGAAACGCGCTCGTTAAGCCGCGTGTCATTCGAGATCACCGCTTCCGTTATCGTTTGCTCGGGCGGCTCCAGGGCGCTAAACGTGGATTTCAAATTGTCAAAAATGGCCTTGGCATCCAGGTAAGTCTTCACCATTTGCTTGTAGAGCACGGAGTTCGGGTTGGCGCGATAGACGCGGCTGATCTGCTCGTAGCAACCCGAGAGGCGGCGATAGCTATCATCGATCTTGGCGCTGTAGGACTCAAACGCCTGCCGATAGGATTCGAAATTCATGACCCGTCGATTCAGACGAGTCGCCGCCGCGTCCTTGCCGGCGACCTGAGCGATCAAGTCGAGCATTTCGCTGCGCAGCGCTCGCAATGTCGAGATAATTTCACCATCCGACAGGACGTGATCCTGCGATGGCTGCGCCAGCCCGCGCGCGGATGGCGACATCGCCATCAGGCTAAGCAACGCGCACAGCCACGGCAGGCGGCGGAGAGCCAATAGCTTCCCATACTTCATAGCGCGCATAGTCATCACCCAATCTATCCGGCGACTGTCCGACGACTTCAGCTGAGGCAGAGCTTTAGCCTGCCAAACTCCACAGAGGTAACTTTCAGGCCTTTTGACACAGCAATGTTACGGTGCTGTAAAGAAGAGCGGGTGGACTGAATTTCTTCCGGCCTGGGGCTGAAGATTTTTAGCTGGATGCTGGATTTAGATTCAGCCCGCGACGGCAATCGCCGGGCAAGCGGCTTGGTAAGCCAAATAGGTCTCGTCGAGCACGGCGTCCCACGAGGCCCGTAGCGCCCGCGCCCGCGCCGCCGCCCGCATAGATTGGCGGCGTTCCGGGGAGCGAATCAGAGCGGCGGCGGCTGACACAAACTCGGCGTCGTCGCGCGCAATCAGTCCTGACTGCTCGTGATCAACCAGAAACTTTGGCCCGCCATCGCTAGTCACGATGCAGGGTACGCCCGATGCCGCCGCCTCCAGCACGACATTGCCGTAGGTATCGGTTCGGGAGGGGAAAATGAAGATGTCGAAGTCCGCGTACTCCCGCGCCAGCGCTTCGCCGCGCTGAACGCCGGCAAAGCTCGCCGTCGGCATGGCGGCGGCGAGCCAAGCGCGCTCGCTGCCGGCCCCGACAATGCGAAACTCGATCCGGGTCAGGCCCTGCGCTCGAAGCTGACGCTCTAATTCGGCCAGAAAGCGAACATTCTTCTCCACGGCGAGCCGCCCGACGAATCCTAAGCGGACTATCGGCGCGTCCAGCGGACGGGAGCGGTAGCTGGGGTGAAACGCCTCGGCGTCGATGCCGCGTTGCATCAAGTAGGTCGGCTTCCCGGTCTTCTCCGCCACGAGCGCGACCAGCTCCGGGTTCGGGGCCAGGCAGACATCCGCGTACTCGTAGAATTTCATCGTCGCCCAGAGCGACTGCGTCGCGGCCCAAGCGCTCGTCCGATCCCGCACCAGCGGCGACACAAAAGCGTAGTCGAGCAGCCGCGACCATCGCTGCCCAGCGTACTCATGCAGGTTGGTATGCCAGGACATAACCAGCGGCAAATGTAGCGCCTTCGCCACGTACACGCCCAGTTGCCCAATGTCGCTCGGCCCGGTCACGTGAACCACCTGCGGGCGGAAGGCGCGGACTTGCTCGCGCACTTCGCGGGCGTAACGCCACAGCCACAAGTCAAAATTCAAATCGGCGTCCAGCGGAAAGGACCAGCCTCCCCGCTGAAGCTCAATGGCGGTCACAGACCCATCGTTTTGGGGTCCGCCGGAAGCGCCCCCGCAACGAACAATGAGCAATGGCAGCCTGCGGCGGCGGGCCACGCTCGCCAGCGCGCGAAAGGTGCGGGCCACGCCGTTGGCCTCGTGAAAAGAATCCGGGAAGAGCGCGATGCGAAGAGCGTCAGACATAAAGCGCGTCGGCGCGGGGCAGCGAAGGGGGCGAAGCGTTTGATCAGCCGCCGGGGGGCTGACGACTTCCTGACGCGCTGATGCCGGACGCGCTGTCATCGTTCGCTCAGCTCCAGTTGGGGCTTAGGGAGCGCCATCTCCAGCGCCGGGCGCCAGCGCCGGCGTCCAAGTTGCTGGAAAATCCAGGTTGCCGCGCGCGCCCAGAGCGGGCTGTGCTGAGCCCAGCATTCCTGGAGCGAGCAGGGGCGACCTTGCGCGTCAAGAAAGAAGACCCGCTCCGTCCAGTGCCGCTGACCTTCAGGGTAATCGGGGTACTGGTCGAGAATTTGGGTTGCCGCTTCAAAGATGCGCAGCGCCATGTTTTCCTGGTATTCCGGCAGAACGACCACGTGGCTGCGGCGCTGAAGGCGCAGCTCCGCGACCATCTCCTCGAAGGTCGTCGCGTCGGTCAGGTTCACCACTGTGTTCGGAGAAAGCCCGTGGCGGTCGCCGCCGGAAACCAGCGGCAGGTCGCGGTCCCGCGCCAAGCGCGCGACCGCGAGGTTCTCGCGCCAGGACCGGAAGCCATTGATTTCGAGCGCGTGCAGCCAGCGTTTGTAGCGGTCGAGAAAATCGCCGAGGGCCGCCATGTGCCGCGCTTGGCCAATGTTTTCAATATCCCAGATGGGATGATTCAGCACGACCAGCACGCCCGGCAGGGCGTTGAGCATCGAGAGCAGTTCCTCTAGAACTTCCGGCTGGCGGCGCGCTTCCGGGTCGCGGGTGAAGGCGAACAGCTCGTCGGCAATCGCGCGCGCATGGTCGGGCGGCAGATTGTGAACGCCGATATGAAAGTAGGCCACGCCAAACGGCACCGTCCACTCCGTGGAGATGGGCGCGTCCGCGCCGGTGGCGCGCAAGCCGCAGCAGGCTTCGATTTCATCGTGGTCGGTAATCGAGACAATGGCCTGCGCGCCAAGGGCGTTTTCGATGTGGCGCGTCTCGGCGTCAAGCAGAACGCCCGGCGTCACCGGCGGCGTCCACCACGCTTTGGCGAAATCCAGCGGGCGTCCGTGTTGAGCTTCATAGCGCTGGCACAGGCGGGCGAAGCGGTGGGCGACAAAGGGAATCTTGGCGGCGTAGTGGGGGATGAAATCGAGAACTTCGCGGGAGAACTTGGTGTGACAGTGGAGCGAGACGCCGGTGCGCATCCCGTGGCGGAAAGCGTCTCCCGGCTTGACGATGCTGAGAGTTGTTGAGTGCGGCATGAGTCCCTTCTCTGCGGAATCCGTTTGGCGACGCATCGCCCGCGGTGGTGGCCGCGCCGCGGGCGACAGGATGAATCGGGCGAGCGAGCCGCGACCATTCAAGATGTAGGGCGTGATTCCTTGTGTCGGGACTTTCGTATAGAGAAGCTGTGTGACGGCCATGTGTTAAGAAACTGAAATCGGCAGTCCGGCTCCCGCCTAAATATCTTGATCAAGTTCCAGCGTCTGGGTCAGCTGCGGGTTGGTGCGCCGCTGAAGTCCCGCATTGATCGCTTGGATCAAGAGCGCCCACCGGGCGGATTGCCCCTGGGCGGCCGTCAGCATGCGCTGAACAGGTTCCGGGGAGGCGCGCCTTGCCAACTCGTAAATCTGCGGCGTCAACGCGAAACGCCCCGCTGGAAACGATGCGGGACGGCTCGCGGGCGTCATGGCCAGCAGGTTGCGGCGCGCTAGCCCTAGCTTGACCATCCCGACCGAGTGTCGCCAAGCGTTGCGCGAATCGAACCGGATGATGTCGGCCACGGTCGCGGCCACTGGCTGCGATGGGACTTGGGCAAGTCGGAGCTGGGCCATTTCCACAATGTTGACCTCCAGGCTGTAGGGCGCGAGCCCAGCCGTCGGAGATTTGAGCGCATAGGTTAGCTCGGTCGCTCCGTTGGGCGCGCTGACGGGCGAAAGAACAATTGCCCCCTGACGCTCGCACTCCAGAAACGCCGCCGCCCATATCGCTTGGGCGAGAATGGCCGCGCTGACCCGCAGCGGCGCGTGCAGCAGCTTTGTCCAGGGATCAGGCGGCACGGCCGGCGGCGCAAAGTAATCCCCGAAAAGCAAGACAATTTCGCTGGCAACCAGCGATCCGGCGGACGAAGCAGTGAAAGGCGGCGGCGCGCTGGACGGCGACGGACCGGACGGCGGCAGGGGGGGCGCGCTCGGCTTGCCACACTTGATGCAAAACTTAGCGGATTCCATCAGCGGGGCGCCGCAGGCGGCGCAGAATCGGCTGGGAACCGGACGCATTGGGGTTGCGCCGCTCGGCGGCGGCAGGGGTGGCGCGGCTGCGCGCAGCTGGACGATGGTGGCGTCCAACTCGTCGGTCGCGCCGCGAATCGCCCGGAATGCCGCCTTGAGCTGGCGGCGCATCTCCTTGGCGGAAGGCATCCGCTCCTCGCGGGAGACGGTCATGGAATGCCGCACAATTTCAGCGACCGCCGCCGGAACGCGCGGATTGACTTGATTGGCCGGCGCGAGCGGATCCGGCTTGCCGGCCAAAAGCGCATCCGCCCGCGCCAGCGCGTCCGCTGGCGGCTGCCCCGTGAGCAGGCTGTAAATCGTCGCCGCCGCCGAATAAAGGTCGCTGCGCGGGTCGGTGGCGAGTCCGCGCATTTGCTCCAGCGAGGCGAAAATCGGCGTGTAGCCCACCAAGCTGCGCTGCTGCTGGGCGGCGTCGCCTGACAAGTCTCCTTTAGCCAGACCGAAATCAAGCAGCACAATGCCGCCCTCTGGCGTCAGCTTGACGTTCTGCGGCTTGATGTCGCGGTGAATGATGGGCGGCGTGCGCCCGTGCAGGTACTCCAGGGCGTCCAGCAATTGGTCGGCCCACTTCGCCACTTGCTCCATCGGAAAAGGCCCGCCCTGCGCCGTGAGCATTTCGGACAGGTCCTTGCCGGGAATAAACTGCATCACGAGAAACTGACCTTCGCCCTCCGCGAAGTGATCAAAGACGACGGGCAACGCCGCATGCCGAAGACCGTTGAGCAGAATGGCCTCGCGCTCAAAGGCGGCCGCCAGCGCCTCGCCGGTCACAATCATTTGCTTGAGGGCGACCGTGCTGCCGAATTTCTTGTCCGTCGCTTGGTAAACAGCCCCCATCCCGCCCTTGCCGAGCAGTTTCACGACCGTGTAACGCTGCTGGAGAACCGTGCCCGGGCTAAGCGGAGTCATGGCTGCGGCGGAGCGTCTGAGGGAGCATCTGATGAAGACGGCGACTCGTTTGAGACCGGCAGGGGCGGAATCTCGGAAAAGGGCGTGTCCTGCACGCGGTATTGTCGCCAGTCCTTGTAATCGAAGTGCCACCATTCATAGCGATAGACCTTGAAATCAAACCGCTCCATCGCTGACCGCAGCAAGTCGCGCAAACGGCGCTGGTCCTCGGTGCCGCCGGCGTAGTCCGGGTGGGCGCGCTCGCTCATCTCGTCATACTCGCTCGGCATCGTTACAAGCTCGCCGGTCTTCAAGTCATAGAGCGAGACATCCGCGGCGCATCCGCGATTATGCAGCGAGCCCTTCGCCGGATCGGCCACATAGTCGCGCTTGTCGGGCGAGGTCAACTCCCAAAAGAGCTTGGTCACGCGCCAGGGCCGGTAGCCGTCAAAAACCACCAGGCCATAGCCCTGCGTCTTCAGCCACCGATGCGCCTTCACCAGCGCCTCGGCGGCCGGACGCTGCAAAAAAGCCCGCGCCTCGGCATACACCGGCCGCCCGACAAAGTTATTCGCCGTCGCATAGCGAATATCCAGCTTGATGCTCGGATCAAGCCGGGTAATTTCAATCAGCTCGCTTGGGCGAAACGCGCCGGTCTCGACCGGCATTGTGACGACCGCTTCCTGAGCGGCTTCCTGAGCGACCGCGGTCGCCCCGCCGCCGCTCATCGAGGCGAGCGCCGATAACGCTAGCCAAGCTATCCAAAGTCGCGATTGCTGCATGTGATGCCCCCTGACGCCTTCCCGGAGCGCTTTTGGCTGCCCTGCTTGAGCGAGCGACGAAGAAAATGGAAGATGCCTCGCGCATCTGACAAGCGATGATTGCCGCCATCTGATGACCGAGCGGCGCGCCGCCCCTTTGCGCGCCGCCCCCTTCGAGGCCACAGTGATGAAACAGTTTCCCATTCAGAAAGACGACGCCGAATGGCAAGCCAAGCTCACGCCGGAACAATATTATGTCGCGCGTCTGAAAGGTACGGAGCGCGCCTTCACGGGCAAGCTCTACCGGGAGAAGCGCGCCGGCACTTATAACTGCGTCGCCTGCGGCGCGCCATTGTTTAGCTCTGAAACAAAATACGAGTCCGGGTCGGGCTGGCCGAGCTTCTGGAGTCCCATTACGCCGGATGCGGTCGTCACCGAGCTTGATCTCAGTCATGGCATGCGGCGGATCGAGGTCATGTGCGCGCAGTGCGGCTCGCATCTGGGCCATGTCTTCGACGACGGCCCGCGCGAGACGACGGGGCTGCGCTACTGCATCAACTCCGTTTCGATGGACTTCAAGCCGGCTGAAAGCGCATGACGCCCCTCCAGGTCGCCGCGACGGTTTCCGCCGTTGACGTTCTGGCCATTGGCGCGCATCCCGACGATGTCGAGCTAGCCATGGCCGGCACGCTCCTGAAGCTTGCGGCGCAGGGCTACCGCATCGGCATCGCGGACGCCAGCCGGGCCGAGCTGGCGACGCGCGGAACGCCGGAGCGGCGAGCGATGGAAGCGGCCGAAGCCGCGCTTCGGCTAGATGCGGCCTTTCGCGTCAACTTGGGTTGGCCCGACGGCCATTTCCCGCTCGACGACGCCCCGCGCCGAGCGCTGACGCGGATCATTCGGCAGGCGCGGCCAACACTGGTTTTCACCCATCACCCGCGCGAGGAACACCCCGATCACCAGCGGCTGGCGCAGCTTGCGGCCGAGGCCGTTCACCATGCGCGACTGTCCAACTACGACGCCGAAAGCGGCTTGGAGCGCTGGCGGGCGCAGGCGCTCATTCGCTTTCTGCCGCCGCTCGATCCCGGCGTCGCGCCGACCTTTCTGGTGGACATCAGCGCGTACTTCGAGGCGAAGTACGAAGTCATCGGGGCCTACGCCTCGCAGCTTCATCAGCCGCGCAGCGGCGAGCCGCCGACATATCTTTCCGCTCCCGATTTCTTGCGCCAGCGGCGAGCTGCCGACATCTATCGGGGCAGCCTGATCGGAACGTCCGCCGCCGAAGGCTTCGTGACGGCTTCGCCGCTTCCCGTCGCTGACCCGGTTCAACTCTTCCGCGGCATAGCTTGAGCGCCGCATCGCCGGCGCGCGCGGCGCGGCGGCTTGGGAGGGACGGCTTCGCGGGGGCGCCCAAGCTGCGATGGCTGCTTGGCGCGTCTGCTTGGAAGGCCCGCCAAAGCGGTGGCGCTCGTTAAATCCTCAACTCCGTGGCATGTCCGCCGCCCTTTTTTTCGCTTGGAGCGATGATAAGGGGAGAGTCTCCCGCGCCGCGCTGCGCCGCGGCTTCGGTTTCTTCCCCTGTGACGGAAAGGAGACGCCGCCCTGACCGCTTCCGCTTACGCCTTGCCTGCCAGCGCCAAGATCATTTGGCGTCACTTGAGCGGATCGCGGCTCAATCAAGTTGAGGAATCCCCAATCGCGCGCTCCAGGAACTCAATATCGGGCGCGATGCAGCCTGCCAGGCTCATTGCGACCCCGCCCGCGACGACCTCGTTGGGCGTCACCACGCGAAAATCAGCCTCGATGGCGTCAACCCGCCGATCTTCGCGCTCCAGGACTTCGGCAGCCGCAACGGCGCCTACGCCAACCGGCGGCGGGTCCCGCCCCGGCGCGGCTGTTTTTCTGACGCCGCTACTCATCAGGACGCTGGAGCGTGTCGGGGAGACTGCCGAGGCTGCCCGCCAGCGGCAGGCTTTCGCGCAAAGGCGGCGCGCGCTTTGTGAAGCAAACGCATAGCCTTGGCGCTCTGGGAGGGAGGGGCCATCTTCGGCGACCTGAAAAAAGGCGCGCTACACGGCGACGCGGGCGGCGGCGGTCTTCGGAGCGCGCAAGTATTCCAGAACGCGCGCCGCGCAGGCGTGGCCGCTGACAACGGCGCTCTCGATGGTGGCAGGCAGTCCCGTATCCGTCCAGTCGCCGGCAAGGTAAAAGCCTTCCACGCTCGTCTCATGCTGTGGGCGAAGCTTTTCCGCCGCCGGCGTCGCTGAAAACGTCGCCTGCCGCTCTTTGATGACTCGCGCGTGCGCCAGGCGCGCGCTATTGACCTTTGACGTAACTCGCCGGAGGTCGTCTAAAGCCAAGCTGACCAAGTCTTTAGCGGGTAAGTGGGCGATCTGGCGAGCGGCGCTGACCACCAGCGCGAGGTGGCGCAAGCCGGAAGTTGGCGTCGTAAACGCCCGCTTGTCAAAAGCCCACTGCATGGTTGTGCCAATCAGTCCGACAAACGGCGCGTCAAAGATTGGCCGATCAAACCATAGATTGACCGATACGATGGGCGAGCTGGTCAGATGGGCGGCGGTCGGCGCGAGGGCCCCCGCGTACTTGGCGACGTCCTGCGGCGGGGCGCTGCTGATGCAGGCCTCGGCCGCGACGCTTTCGCCGTTGGTCAAAGCCACGCCGCGAAAGCGCCCGCGCTCAACCTGGAGGGCTTTGACGCTGGACTGCAAGCGGACTGCGCCGCCGCGCGCCTCAAGAAAGCGGCGCGCCTGCTCGACGTACAGCTCGCTCAAGCCGACGGTTGAGACGACCATCTTCGAGTCGTCAAAGCTCCCGCCAAAGCCCTGATGCAGCACGCGCATCAGCAGCGTGGCGGCGGCGCGCTCGGGCGGCTCGTTGAGCGTGGCGATGACGAGCGGATCCCAAAATCGCTCTCGCATGCGCGGCGACTGCCGACATTCGCGCAGCCAATCAGCGACCGTCGCCTCGGCGTAGCGGGCGCGGTAGTCGCGCTTGGCGCGGCGAAGACTCCACCCGACGCGCAGCGTCCCGAGCTTATCGCCGAGCGATAGGCTGCCCAGGCGGAGCAGCCCGGCCAGCATGTGGAATGGCGCGGGAAGCGGAGGGCAGACAAACGACGCCGCGCCGTCAGGCGAAAGGAAATCCACGCGCGGCGCGTCAAAGGCGCGCGCCAGGTGCCGACTGCCAATGCGCTCCAGAAAGCGCAGCGTCTCGCGATAGCAGCCCATCATCAGGTGCTGCCCGTTATCCACCGCATCGCCGGTGGTTTCGTCGCGGAGCGAGTAGGCGCGCCCGCCAAGACGAGGGCGGCGCTCAAGCGCCAGAACCCGAGCGCCCTGTTCCGCCAGCGCTGTTGCCGCCGACAGCCCGGCGAAGCCGCCGCCAATTACGATGCAGTCCCAAGGTTTTGTCATTGACGCGCCGTGAAGAAGTCGTCGTGAAGAAAAAGGCGCGCCGCGGGCGGCGCGCCTGTGTCAGCCGATGCGGGCGCCCAGCCTACGGAATGCGAATCACCTGTCCGGGATAGATGAGGTCGGGGTTTTCGATGGTGTCGCGGTTATGCTCATAGATTTTCTGCCACGTCGTGCCATGCTGCGCGGCAATTTTGCTCAGGGTATCGCCGGATTTGACCGTGTAGGCTTGCCCGCCGCCATCATCGGTGATGGCGAAGACGAGGTCGCCGGCGCTGAGCGAAGGGTCAATGATTTGCCAGGCGTCGAGCAGTTTCTGCTTGACGCCTTCGGTCGTTGAGCCGGACAGCGTCAGCACGCCGTCCGCTTCGGAAGCCGAAAAGCCGGACACGCCGTGCTGATGGGCCATGTCAATCAGCGCGCGGTATTTCTCAGTTGCGGACATCGTAGCGCCCTCCTATTGCTCCATAAGCTCGGTTGAGTTGACCTTTTTGGGCTTGGCTGAGCCAACCGCGGCCAAGACGGCCGCCTTCTTGCCCTTTGGCACGGCGCCTGTAATCGTCGCTTCGCCGTTCATGACCATCACAGTGACGCCAGTAATCTTCGCCTTTTGGAGCGCCGCCTCGATGGCGCTCTTGAGTTGCATGTCTTCGGCCGATGGGGCGGGCGGCTTCGGCGCGGGCGGCGGCGGGGCCGGTTGTGGTTGAGCCGACGGCGGCGGGGTCGCTGGCTTCTTTTCCTCAGAGCCACAGCCGGCCGTGAGCGCGACGCCGGCGGCTAGCGCCAGACTCAAGCAAGCCGTTGTAAAACTCGGATAGCGGCGAGTCAGCATATAGGGTTTGAATCTCCCGAAAAGCAAGTGGTTTGTCGAGCGGCGGCAGCCTATCAGCCGCCCCGGCGTTAGTCTAGCCGCAGCTTGTCGCCTGCTCAGCCTCGCCCGCTCAGTAGGGGTTGGGCGCGCCTGCCACGCACCGCGCCGTATCGCGCGCGATGAGCAGCTCTTCATCGGTCGGAATGACGTAGGCGGCGAGGCGCGCGCCGTCCTGACTGATGAGACCTTCGCGGCGGTTGACGCGCTCGCTGTTGCGGACGGGATCGAGGGTCAGCCCAAGCCAATCGAGACCTTCGCAAATCTGGGCGCGCACTTCGGGAGCGTTTTCGCCGATGCCGCCGGTGAAGACGACGGCGTCCGCGCCTTGCATGGCGGCGAGGTACGCGCCGATGTATTTCTTCGCCCGGTAGCAAAACATCCCGACGGCGAGCTTGGCGCGGCGGTCGTCGTGTTCGCGGATTTCATCCAGCAGGTCGCGCATGTCGTTGGTGAGGCCCGATACGCCGAGCAGGCCCGACTGCTTGTTGAGGAGGGTTTCGATTTCGCGCGCCGTAAAGCCTTCCTTCAACTCAAGAAAGTCCACAATCGAAGGGTCGAGGTCGCCGGCGCGCGTGCCCATCATCAGGCCTTCAAGCGGCGTGAAGCCCATGGAGGTGTCCACCGACGCGCCGGCTTTGATGGCGCAGGCCGAGCAGCCGTTCCCCAAGTGCAGGGCGACAATATGGGTATCCTCGCGGGACTTGTTGGCGATCTGACGATAGCGGTAGGCGACGTAGCGGAAGGACGTGCCATGAAAGCCGTACCGACGCAGCCGATGACGGCGGTACATTTGATAGGGCAGAGCGTAAAGGAAAGCCGTCTCCTGCAGGGTTTGGTGAAAGGCGGTGTCAAAGACCGCCACTTGCGGAAATCCGGCCCCGAAAACTTCAGCGCCGGCGCGGATGCCCTTTAGGTTGGCCGGATTGTGGAGCGGGGCTAAGTCAATGCAGGCCTCGATGCCGCGAATGACGTCATCGGCGATCAGCGTTGAGTGCGTGAAGCGCTCGCCTCCATGAACAACCCGGTGGCCGATGGCATGAATATCGGAAACGCTCTGGACTTCGGCAATGCCGGAGTCGCCGGAACAAGCCCAGCGCAGGATTTGCTCGACGGCCTGCCGGTGATCGCGGACGGGGGCGGTTTGGCGGGAAACTTTGCCATTCACGCAAAAGGTCAGGACAGCCTCGCCGCCGATGCGCTCGATGATGCCGGAGGCGAGCCGCCGGTCGGCATTGTGCTCGATGGCGTGCAGGTCGGTAGCGATGATTTGAAACTTGACTGAAGAGCTGCCGCAGTTGAGAACGAGAATGTTCATGGCGAAGCCTCGAAAAAGATGCCTCCGCGCCATCTGCAGGCGAGCATTGTCAGCCGGGGGCGGCGCGGAAAAAAGGAACGCCTATCCCTCTGGCTGACTCGCGCGGCGCTCAGGCTAAGGTTGCTCGCCGTTGGAGCTTGAGTCGCTAGGCTCTAGGGCCACGCTCTAGAAGCGCGAGCTGCCGCGTCTTGTGAACAAAAGTCATGACCTTGCCGCCGCTACCGATGGGGCGGATGAGCTTCAGCGACCTTGCTACAATGGGTCTTCGCTTTCGATTTGTTATTGTGTAACGCCGCCCGGACGAGGGCAACGTTTCGGCGCGCGGCGGCGTCGCCATGCCGCCCCGTCGCCGCTGTCCGACTGTCCGCCAAACGCAACCAGACGAGGAACGCCGCCATGTCTGTTATCCTGCTGCTTTTTCACGCCGCCCTGTGCCTCGGCGCGCCGAGCGTCCCAGCCGCGTCGCTCCCGTCCGGCGCGCAGGGTCCAACCGCGGCCGCGCCCGACGCCGTCGCCGCCTACAACCAGGGCAATCAGGCGCTTTCCGCCGGACGCTACGAGGAAGCCATCCGCTTCTATACGCAGGCGATCGAGCGCAAGTCCGACTTTGCCGAAGCCCATAACTGGCGCGGCTTCGCCTACCGGGCGCTTGGCCGCCGCGAAGAGGCGCGGCAGGATTTCAACCGCGCCCTCCAACTGCGCCCCAGCTACGCCAAGGCCTTTGAAAATCGCGCGCTAACGCTTTATGAGATGGGCGAGTACGCCGAGGCCGTCAAGGATTACAACGAGGCCCTGAAGCTCGATCCCAAGGCGACGACCATCTTTGGCTACCGCGGGCTGTGCCACTTCGCGCTCGCCCAGTACGACGCCGCCATCCGCGACTTCGACGCCGCCATCAAGGCCAGCCCGCGCGAGGCGCTCTGGCTCGTCTATCGCGGCAACGCCTACAACGCCCAAAACGACGCCAAGCGGGCGCTGGCCGATTTCGAGCAAGCCCTGCTGCTCGAGCCCAACAATGTCCGGGCGCGGACGGGGCGGGGCGTCTTGCTCTATGGGCAAGGGCAGTACGAGCGCGCCATCGCCGATTTCGATGTCGTTTTGCGCGCCGAAGCGAGTAATCAGGATGCGCTCGCCTATCGCGGCCAAGCCAACCTCGAGCTCAAGCGCTTTGATCGCGCCGTCCAGGACTTTGACGAGCTGACTCGCTTGGATCCCAACAACGCGCGCGGCTACGTCGGGCGCGGCTTTGCCCGTTACCAAGTCAAGGACTACGCCCTTGCCAAAGCCGATTTCGACCGCGCCATCGAGCTTGACCCAAACACCGGCAAGGTTTTCTGCTATCGCGCGATGACCTGCCGCGAGCTGGCGCAGCCGGCGGCGGCCGACGCTGATTTCAAGCAGTGCTTCGCGCTCGATGTCGGGCAAAAGGCCGTCTATGGCAAAGCCGCTGAGGATGTAGCGTCGCAGATCGCGCCGCCGCCGCGCGCCGAGTCGCCCGCGCCAACGGCTCCGCGTAACCCCGCGCCAGGCGACGCAAACGCCCCGACTGCCGGTGGCCGTCCGCGCCGGGCGCCGGCAAGCCCGCCGGCCGCTGATCCGGTTGGCGGTGACAGCGCCGACTCGCCGCCGCCGCGCAACCGTCCAATCCCAAACCGCGACCCGCTGCCCGACGAGGGCGAGCCGGCGGCCGGCGGCGACCCATCCGGGCGAACGACCGGCAGCGCGGGGCGTCCGCCGGCCGGCGCCGTTTCCAGCATCGGCAACCAGCGGGCCCTCGACTTTTTGCGCGCCGTGCGCGACGGCAATGAAGCGCGGGTCCGTCAGATGCTCCAGCAGGGCGCAACGCCGAACGTTGTCGCCGCCAACGGGATGACGGCGCTGATGACCGCGGCCGATGCCGGCTTCGGACGCATTGTGCAGGCGCTGCTTCAGGCGCAGGCCGACCCTGCCGCGACCGACATGCGCGGGATGACGGCGCTGATGCACGCTGCGCGCGCTGGCGACATCGAGTGCGTGACAGCTTTGCTGGCGCGCAGCGGCGCAATCATCAATCTGCAAGACGAAGACGGGATGACCGCGTTGATGCACGCCGCCGACCGCGGCCACCGGGCGGCCACGCGGGCTATTTTGGCGCGGCGGCCGGATGTCAACTTGCGGAATCGCTCCGGGATGTCGGCTTATAACCTGGCCGCGCGCAGCGGCGACCCGGAAATCATCAATGCCATTCGCGCCGCCGGCGGGCGATAGCGCGCTTTCCGCTTGAGCGCGCAGCTCTCCGCCCATCGCCTGTAAGCCCGCCGGAAGCTGAAGCCGGAAGCGAGGGTTGGAAGAGCGCGCGCCGCTACCTTCAGACGCAAAGCGCGCTAGCCTTGCGCCCAGTAGGAAGGCGCTTTGTGAAAGCGCTTCCAGAGGCGTCCGAGTCGCGCCAGCCGATGGCGTTGCTCGCAAGCAAGAAAGCCAACCACCAAGCCGGCGGCTTCCCAGACGGCGGAACCGCCGGCTTGCTTCGCTTCGTCGAGGAGCCGCGCCGTTACCGCCGCGTCGTTCAGAACGCCCAGCGCCTCCTGCAGGGTGGCCAGCCGCCGCAAAAAGCGACGGGCCGGTTTCAGATGCCGTTCGGCAAAGAACTCAGCCGCGTAGCGCAGCTTCTTGGCGGCAATGCGTAAAGCGTGGCGCCCGGTCGCGTCGAGCGTCTCCAGCCGCCGCCCCAAGCGCGTCACTTGACGGTAGCGCCACTGAAGGGCTGCCTGCGACCACTCAGCGGCCGTCAGCGTCGCCGGCGGCAGCGTCGCCAGCTCGCGCGACAGCTTGAGCCACAGTCGAGTCAGTCGCGGGGAAGCGACCGCCGTCCGCGCGCGGATGTTCGCTTGATGGCGGAGCGCCGTCGCTGCGTCAAGCAAGCCGTCGAGACGTTCCGGCTGTTCAAGGGACGCTCGGACGCGAGGGAGCGTCTCCGTGACGAAAACATCCCAATCCCGCGCCGCCGCCAGCTCGCCCATCAGCCATTTGAGTTCGCCAACCCAATCCGGCGCGGGACGCCCCATAAAGCGCAGCAAACCGATGGCCGCCCGCAGGCGGCGCAGGGCGACGCGCATCTGGTGGACGTATTCGGGATCGGGGTCCGCCTCGGCCAGAAATCCCGGAAGATTCGCCTCAAACTGGCGCAGACAGCTTCGCGCAATCCGCTGGAACGCGGCATCGGCCGGCTGGTCAAGGCTTAGCGTCGGCAAATCGGCTTTGACTGGCGCCAGCGCCAAGTCCCCGGTCAACTGATAGCCGCGCTGCGCCTTGCTGCGCGGCTCAAGCTGAAAGGGCAGGTCGGCGGCAAGGCGCTCGGCTAGTTCAAACAGAGTGCCGACATCGCCGGCCTTGAGTTCCAGCTCGACCTCGGAGATGGGCATCGCTCGCTCGCCGGCGCGCGCTTCGCCTTGGTCAAGCGCGATCTCAATGAGGGCGTCCGCGCGCTCAATCTGCCAGGTCTCGCGCTGAACGTCCGTCTCGAAGCGCGGCGCGAGCGCGGCGACGACTTCAGGCGGGATGATGGCCTGCGCGTCGGACGGCAGCGCGTCGAGCGTCAAGCGCCTGCCTGGAACCGGCGTCTCCCACTCTATCCGCTCAGACTGCGCGCCGCCCGAACCCCGCCCCGCCTTAATGGCTTGCACCCAGCGCCGCCCGACCCGCCGGAGACGCAGGGCGATGCCCCGCTGAAACAAGGCGGCGTCGCCGGTGTCGAAATAAATGGACCGCAATCGGGCGCGTGTCCGCGGGCGCTGGCGGATGGCGGGATGCCGTCTAAGGCGTCGCGCCAGCGTTGGCGCCAAACAAAGCTTGATTTCAGTCTCCGCTGGAGACGTCTTCGTTCCAGCTGCCGTGACAGCTGCCATGAATCTTGACCTCCGATGGGTTGACGCTTTTGAGGCGCCAGCGGAGCGAGCGGGGGCGCGGACGGCGCCGGGATGAGCTTAGGTTGGCGCTTGAGTCGCCGGCGCGAAAAACTTGCGCCAGGTGGCGCCCAGCGATTCCGATATCTCCGCGTCGTCGAGCGCGCCCGCTTCGCGCAGCGCCGCGTGGCATTCCGGCAGCCGGTAGTGCGGCACGCTGGGGTACAGATGATGCTCGATGTGGTAGTGCATCTGGTGCGGGAAAAGCCAGGCGCGAATGTGCCACGGGACGAGATTCGTTCGCGCCGCGCGCAGCGGCGTCGAGGCGTCGGTCACGGCGCCGTGTTCGCACAGCGCCCGCAGTCGCAACACGAGCTGCAGCAGCGTGACCAGCGGCAGGAGCCACAGGACGAAGTATGCCGGCCACCAGCCGGTCGCTACAGCCGCGCCAAGCAGGACGATATGCAGCGCCACGACGAGCCGCCGGTCGGCGCGCGCCGCCCGGCGCAGCGCTTCCGATGTGTCGTCCGCCATGGACGCGTGGACGGCCGGCCCGTCCGGCGTCGCTTTGCGGAGCGGCCTGCCGAAGAAATACAGGTAGTTTTTGACGGCTGTAATGCCCAGCAGGTCCTTGATGAACTTTTTCGCCAGCTTCCACCGTCCGCGCGGATAGCCGGCCATCAGCGCCATATCCGGATCAGCCGGCGTGTAGAGGTGGTTGTGGTGGATGCGGTGCAGGATGCGGTAGGTGTGCATCGAGACGCCGAGCGGCGCGGCGCAGAGCATCCCGACCGCGTCGTTGAGCCACCGCGTCTGAAACATCCGGTAATGCGCCGCCTGATGCGCCAGAATCGCCAGTCCGTGCTGGGCGGCGGCGATCCCAACGGGCGCGAGGCACCATAGAGCCGGATGGTCAAGCCAGAGCGTCGCCGTCGCGAGACTGACAACGGCGCCCCAATCCAGGGCCAGCGAAGCCGTCGCCCGCCACGGCGATAGGGCGGAGAGCCGCTTGACAACCGCCGGGGCGAGCAGCGGGCGCTTGACCGTCTGGCGAAACTCTTCCCCCCGGTGTCCGACGCTGACGCTCACCGTCTATCCCTCCCGCTACGTCGCGTCTGCCAAGCGGCAGATGCGCTCAATGCAGTCGCCAACGACCTTGTTCGGGGTTGATGCGCCGGCCGTAATCCCAACCGTCACGTCGCCTTCCGGCAGCCAGTCCCAGGAGGTGGTTTCCTGCTTGCTGAACGCAGGCTTGTGCCGGATCTCGCGGGCGGAAGCCAAGCACTCCGGCGCGTTGATGTGATAGGTCGGCCATCGCTCTGAGGCAATTTCGCACAGGTGCTCGGTGTTGCTGCTGTTGTAGCCGCCGACGACAATGACCAAATCCAGCGGCTCCTCGATGAGTTTTAGAATGGCGTCCTGGCGCTCCTGCGTGGCGCTGCAAATGGTGTCAAACGACCGGAAGCGCGTCTTGAGCTCTTCCGACCCGTAGCGCCGCGCCATGGACTGCCGAATCATTTCGGCAATTTCCAGCGATTCGCTGGAGAGCATCGTCGTCTGATTAGCCAGACCGACGCGCTCCAAGTCGCGGTCCGGATCAAAGCCCGGCGTCGCCACCGGCGCGTATTTTGCCAAAAATGTCGCCCGGTCGCCGCGCCCTTCAATATAGTCGCAGACGTCCTGCGCCTGCGGGCGGTCGCGCACGACCAAAAACTTCCCGCTGTCGTAAAGCGTCGTCCGGGAGCGGGTCGCCTCGGTTTCCTCATGGTCATACTTGCCGTGAATGATCGCCGTGAACCCCTCGCGGGCGTATTTCTCGACGCGCTTCCACACGTGGACGACCGAGCCGCAGGTGGTGTCGACCAGCAGGCAGCCGATGCTTTTGAGCCGCTCGAGCTCGTGGGTCGGCGCGCCAAAGGCCGGTATCAGCACAATGTCATCGGCGGTGACTTCATCGCCCGGGCGCAGAAAGCAATAGCCCATCTTGCTCAACTGCTCGTTGACCGTCGGGTTGTGAATGATCTCGCCCGTCAAATAGACGCGCCGACCGGGAAACCGAACGTACGTTTCATAGGCCAGGTCCAGCGCGTGGTCCACGCCATAACAAAAGCCGAACTCCTGGGCTAAGCGAAAGGTCAGTCGCCCGACGCGGTGCGTCCCGCCGGCGGCTTTAATGGTCTGCACCAGGACGCTATCAAAGTCGTTCTTGATGTCGTCATGAACTTCAGCGCGCAGACCAAACCCGCCACGGGAAGGAGCTTGTCGAGGATGTTGTCGAGAGGCGGTCATTGTCGCCGCATCATTCGCTATAGCCATGAGAAACACCTAGCCAGCCGGGAAGAGTAAGAAAAACGACCTGCCGCGAGCTTACAACGCGCTGTCGCTCCTCGCCAAGCCATGCGCTCGCGCGACGGCTTGGCGAAGTCGCCGGCGGTAGGCGCGGCGGCGACCTTTCGTGTAGAGTTCGCGGCTTCCCGCGGCGGCTCGCCGTCGCCGGAAAGACCGCCTATTTCGCATTGAAGGAAAAGCCCTGGCATGACCGGATTCGCGCCCCGTTTCGTTCAACCCGTGGTCGAGTCGCCCATTGCCCCGGCGCCGCGCGCCGCGCGCCCGGCCCCGGCGTCCGCCGCCTCGGTCGGCGCCGCCATCGCCCGCGCTCAGAGCTACTTGCTCTCGAGGCAGTATCCCGAAGGCTACTGGTGGGCGGAGCTTGAAGCCAACGTGACGCTCACGGCGGAATACGTCTTTCTTCACAAAATCCTCGGCACGGATGGCGCGCGGGCGCGGCAGTTGGGGAAAATCCGAACCTACCTGCGGCGTCAACAGCGCGACCACGGCGGCTGGGAGTTGTATTACGGCGACGGCGGCGAGCTTTCGACCAGCGTGGAAGCCTACTTCGCCCTCAAGCTGCTGGGCGATGCGCCCGACGCGCCGCATATGGCGCGGGCGCGCGATTTCATCCTGGCGCGCGGCGGCGTCGCCAAGGCGCGCGTATTCACCAAGATTCACTTGGCGCTGTTTGGCGCGTTTCCGTGGGAAGGCTGCCCGACGCTCCCGCCGTGGATCATGCTTTTGCCCGACTGGTTTCCGTTCACCATTTATGAGCTGGCCAGCTGGGCGCGCAGCTCCACGGTGCCGCTGCTGCTGGTCGGCGACAAAAAGCCGGTGGTCGCCGTCCCCGGCGGCGCGGCGGACGAGCTTTACGCCGAAGGGCGGGCCAGCGCCGACCTCGCGCTGCCCAACCCGGACGGAATGCTCTCGCTGGGCGGCGCGTTCATTGCCTTCGATAAGGCCCTCAAGCTCATGGAACGACTCAACTTCTCGCCGCGCAAAGCCGAGGCCCTGGCGCTCGCCGAGCGCTGGACGCTCGATCACCAGGACGAAAGCGGCGACTGGGGCGGCATCATCCCGGCCATGCTCAATTCGCTCCTAGGCCTGCACTGTCGCGGCTACGCGCCCGACCATCCAGCGATGCGGAAAGGCATCGAGGCGGTGGAGCGGTTTTGCATTGAGACCGAGGACGAATTCCATACGCAGCCCTGCGTGTCGCCGGTATGGGACACGGGGCTGACCATTCTGGCGCTGCTGGATTCGGGCCTTCCAAACGACCATCCGGCGCTCGTCAAAGCCGGCGAATGGCTGCTTTCCAAACAAATTTTGCGCGACGGCGACTGGCGCTTCAAGAACAAGACGGGCCCGGCCGGCGGCTGGGCGTTTGAGTTCTGGAACGACTTCTTCCCCGACGTGGACGACACCGCCGTGGTCACGATGGCGCTGCACCGGCTGAAGCTCCCGGATGAAGCCGAAAAGCAGCGCCGCCTCAAGCTGGCTAC
Source organism: Chloracidobacterium sp. CP2_5A (assembly GCA_002254845.1). Taxonomy (GTDB): domain Bacteria; phylum Acidobacteriota; class Blastocatellia; order Chloracidobacteriales; family Chloracidobacteriaceae; genus Chloracidobacterium. The sequence goes on from NKPT01000013.1 coordinate 53,799, forward strand.
CGAATGGACGCTCTCCATGCAGAGTAAAAACGGCGGCTGGGGCGCGTTTGACGTGGATAACGACCTGGCCATCCTCAACGAGATCCCCTACGGCGATCTCAAGGCGATGATTGACCCGCCGACGGCTGACCTGACCGGGCACATTCTCGAAATGCTTGGCGTGACCGGCTACCCAGCGCCGCGCGAGCGGGTCGAGCGCGCTATCGCTTTCATCAAAAGCCAGCAGGAACCGGAAGGTTGCTGGTGGGGGCGGTGGGGCGTCAACTACATTTACGGCACGCACATGGTCATTTGCGGCTTGGTCGCGCTGGGACTTAACCCGCGCGAGGCTTTTATTATGCGCGGCACGCAGTGGCTCAACTCCTGCCAAAATGAGGACGGCGGCTGGGGCGAAACCTGCGCCAGTTACGGCGACCGGAGGCTGATGGGGATCGGCGCGAGCGCGCCGTCGCAAACGGCCTGGGCCTTGCTGGGGCTGATAGCCGGAGGCGAAGGCAAGTCGGATTGCGCCCGGCGCGGGATTGAATACCTCGTCACGCGCCAAAACGACGACGGCGGCTGGACGGAAGCGGCGTTCACGGGCACCGGATTCCCCAACCACTTCTACATGAACTACCACTTCTATCGGCACTATTTCCCGCTGATGGCCCTGGGGCGCTACCGTCCCTTCGCCAAGTAGGGGCGTTGCGCGGGAGACCAGAAAATTCATCTGAATTTTCGGCAGAGAAAATTCTTGCTTCCCCTCGCTGGAATAGAATACTGTCGCTTTGGCTGCGGGATTTTTCCAGTAAGCCGCAGACCGTATAGGGCTTCCTGCACAACCTGCGCCATACGCGCCGGAGTCCCAATTCCAAGGAGGATGTGATGATCAGCTACGCCAATGGTCAGGTTCCAGCCTACCGAATCGCCGTGATTGACGAACTCAGCCATGCCGCTAAGGCTGTTGAGAAGTTTGGGCTTCCGGTCACAGCGACCTACACGCTCGAAACCGCGGGCGCTCGACTTTCCGAGTTAGGTCAGTATCAAATCATTATTGTTGGCCTTTCGCTGTTTCCGATTCGGCGACGGATCGTGAATGAGCTGCGCCGGGTCGCGCCGGACGCCTGCCTGGTCTTTCTGCGCCGGTCGCGCGAGTTCTCCAATGGGAACGCGCCGCTCGAAGTCAGGAACACCATTTCCGCCGACTTTATGCTGAGCGCGTCGTTGCCGGATGAGGTGTGGATGGCTGCGCAGTCGCTGAAGGCGATGTTCCCGCTGCCGACAACTTCCGACCTTGAGCCGCCGGTCGAGGCCTTCATGATGGATCGCGTGATGAAGGTCGTGGCGGCGCATTACCCGGATCCAAAGCTCAATTTGCGTTCGGTTGCCGCGCGGCTGAACCTGTCTTCAGGGCAGTTGTCGCGCTTGCTCAACCGGCACGCCGGCATGCGGTTTCGGCAGTTGCTCCAGCAGACGCGCCTGGAAGCGGCCAAGCAGCTGTTGATGACCTCTAACGGGAGCAGCATCAAGGAAGTGGCGTTCAAGGTCGGGTTTGCGGACAGCGACTATTTCTCGCGGGCCTTCAAGCGGTACACAGGCTGCTGCGCGACCGACTACCGTGAAAACAGCGCCCTGCAATAATGAAGGGGCGCGGGATGCGGGACAAGGAAGGGAAGCGCGCCAGAAAGGCTCTTTTCTCGCTTCTCCGCGCCCTTTTTTCTACTCCGACCGCGGCCGGGGCGGGCGCGTCCTGCCCGCATAGCGATCAAAGACGACCTGCGGGCGCTCGACGACGCGCTTCGTTTCAAGGCACATCGCCAGCCTGACAAACTGCGCCATGCTCCACGCCAGGGGCGTGGCGCTGCCCGTGCCCTGTCCGATGCGGTAGCGGGCGTCGGGCGGGTAGGTCTGATCCCAGACCTGTTCGGGAATCATCCCGGCCGGCCCGGCAAAAGCCATCATTGCCCGCGCATAGGGCGTCGCGTCTTCTCCGCGCGCGATAGCGTACTCGCCCCGCTCGCCCGTCAATAGCGGCCAGAGGCGTCCGACGCCCTTGTCCTGCCAGCCGCTCCCGTCGGCGCGCTCCCCATAGCCGTCGTGGTTATAGCGCCGCCAGCCCGGCCCCGCCGGGGTCTCAACCCGAATGACGCGGTCAACGATACGCAGCGAGCGGACGATCTTCGGGTCGTCGGCCGGGACGATCCCCAGCCGAACGAGCTCGAGAAAGCCGGCGTCTACAACTTCGCGCTCGTCGCGCAGCCCGCCGCCGTTGTTGACGTCGAGCTTGAAGCCGTCGTTCGGATCGCGGTTGTCGTTGATGCGCAGGTAATAGCCCCGCTCAGCCTCGCCTTCGTCCCACGGCCCCGTCGTCGTGTAGCACCACTGCTGGACGCCCTCTGCCCAGCGGTCGGCCGTTCGCTCGAAGCGCTCCGCGTCTTCCGCCCGTCCAAGGCGGCGCGCAATGTCGGCGGCGCAGACCAGCCCGGCGATTTCAGCGGCAATGGTCGCCGGCGAATAGCCTTCTTCCTCCTCCCACCGCTCCTGCGGCGTGTAGGGGCCGCGCTGAAGAATGTACTCCGCCGCCGGCCGCACCTGCTGCGCATAGGTTCGCGGGTCAAATCGCTCTAGCTGCCACGCCAAAATGAGCGGATAGGCGACCTCGTCCAGTTGGACGCTCGGCCAGTAGGGACGCCCGTCCAGCCAACTGTTTTGCGGAAAGCTTCCGTCCGACCGCTGCTGGACGTTGAACAGGTAATCCAGCGCGCGTCCGGCGGCCTCGCGGTCGCCAATCGCCAGCCACGCCGTGGCGACGTGGTAGAGGTCGCGCGCCCAAACCAGATGATACCCGCCGGAAGTCGGGCGGTCGGCATCGGCGGCTTCGCCCCACGGAATGCTCAAGCTCGCCACGCTCGCGCCCAGGTAAGTCTTGTCCTCATGCGCCAGCAGCGTCATGGCCGCGACGGCGAACTGCGCGCGAAACTCCGGCGCGACCTTAGGGAGCCGCGCCGCGAAGGCCTGCCATTCCGCTTCGTAGCGCCGCGCCACGGCGGCGAAGCCCTCGGCCAGCGCCGCATCGGCCACCTTGGCCGCCGTTTCCGCGCGGTCGGCGAACGCCAAGGCGAGCGTTGTCCGCGGCGCGGCAAGTCGGCCAACCTGGACGACGTTGCCGTCCGCGGCGCGGAGGTTTTGGTAGTCTAGCCGACCGTCGGCCGCCAAGTCGGTCCAGCCGTCGCTCACGCCGGCGAAGCCGCTGGAGACGGCGCCAAAGGGGGGCTGCGCGGCGAGCGCTAGGGCGATGACTTGGTTCGTCGTCGCGTCGCGGTCAGTCGCCACGAGCGTTTGACCGATGTTTTCGCCCGTATCGCCCAGACCGCTGTTGGCCACGGCCGGGTCGAGCAGCGCGAAAATCTCATACTGGCCGCCGTCGAGCGCCGTGAAGCCGACTTCAATTAACAAGGCGTCGCGCGTCGGGTCGCAGGCGTAGCGTTTTTCAAGCCGCCAGCGCTGGCCGTCGCTTGTCGTCTGGATGAACGCCAGCGCGTCATCGCGCGTCCGAACGGTCCGGCGCTCGACTGCGTCGCGCGATTCGCAGCCCGCGTAGCCGTCCCCGACCACGATGAAATCCAGCGCGCGAACGTTTGGCATGTCCACCGTCGGGTAATAGACCTCCGTCAGGCCCGTCTCGCCCAGCGTAAACCACACCCGCGACCGGCGGCTCACGGCTGCGCCGACGCCTAGCTTGCCGCCGGAGGTCCAGGTCGCCTGGACGCCGGGCCGTCCCGGCGCGCCGGTCGGGGATGATTGCAAGATCGCCGCTGGCCACGTCAGCGCGGCGGCGAGCAGTAAGCAAGCTGGTTTCATGCCAAATCTCCTCAGCTACGGAAGGCGAAACACGCGGTAGCCCAGCGCTTCGACCGGCGCGCGGGCGACGGTTCCCGCCACAGCCAGGGACGCCAGGCCGGGACTGGAGCTGTGCAGCAGCTCCGGCGACCAGCGCCGCCGCCGCGTCGGAGGCGACAGCAGCGCCTTCAGCGGAACGTCCACCTCCGCCGGCGCATCGTCTCCGTTGACGACGACCAGCAGGCGTTCCTTGCCGTGGTCGCGGATAAACGCCCACTGCTTGCCCTGGACGACCACATCCCGGTGTCCGCCGCGCCGCAGCGCCCGGCGTTGCCGGCGCAGCGCGATGAGTCGCTGTGTTTCCAGCCAGACGCCCTGTTGGTCGGCGGCGCGACCAGCCGGCGTGAAGGCGTCCGGCGCGTCGCCGAAGCCGCCGGGAAAATCGCGCCGGTTGTCCGGGTCTTCGCCGCCGTCCATCCCGATCTCATCGCCGGCATAAAGCTGCGGCACGCCGCGCAGGGTCATCAGCAGCGCCAGCGCCAGCTTGACGCGCCGCAGGTCGCCCCCGACGGCGCGCCGAATGCGCGGCACGTCGTGATTGCCGACAAAGGTGACGTTCATGCGCGCGTCGCCGTAGAGCGCGTCCCGCTGCAGCAGCTCGGCCAGGCGCGCCGCCGGGGCGTCGCCGCCGGCAAAGTCCCGAATGGCGTAAAACAGCGGAAAGTCGAACTGCGAGCGCAGGCCCGTATCAATCCCGTCCCAGCCGGTCTTGCCGCCGCGAAAGAAAGCGATGACGGCGGGATCGCCATGCCAAACTTCGCCGACGGCGGCGAACCGCGGGAAGGCGGCGTCCATGGCGCGCTGCCAGTCGCGCCAGAACGACCGGACAACATACGGGTAGGTGTCAAGGCGCATGCCGTCAAGACCGGCTTTTTCCGCCCACCACAGCGAGTTTTGGATGGCGTAGCGCTTGTATTTCTCGTCCGCGCCGTTGAGGTCGGGCAAAATGCCGGCGAACCAGCCTTCGAGGACGAGGGCGCGCGCTTCCGGCGTCGCGTCGGGGCGCGTCAGCGTCGGAATGTCGAAGTTGCAGGTCAAGTGGCGTTCCGGCGTCCCGTGAAACCACGTCGGCGTCGGCGGTCGCCGTACCCACGGATGACGCGGCCCCGCGTGATTCGGAATGACATCTTGGAGCAGCTTCATCCCGCGTCGCCGGATTTCCGCCGCCAGCGCTTGGTAATCCGCGAGCGTTCCAAATCGTTGCTCGACGGCGTAGAAGTCCGTCGCGCCGTAGCCGTGATAATCCTCCGCGTCGTCGGCGTTGTCATAGACGGGCGTCATCCAGATCGCCGTCACGCCCAGCGCTTGCAAATAGTCGAGCTTGTCCATGACGCCGCGCAGGTCGCCGCCGTGATAGGCCTTCGACTTGCCGCGGTCGGCCGGCGGCATGCCGGGCGGCGAGTCGTTGGCTGGGTCGCCGTTGGCGAAGCGGTCAATCATGAGCAAATACACCACGTCGTCCGGCGTCAGCCCCCGAAAGGCGGCCGAGCGCGGCAGGGGCGCGAACAACGCCCACGGCGCTGGCGCCTGTCCCTGAGGCGTCGCCAGGACGAGCTTGACGGGCCCGGGCTTCGCCGTTGGCGTCACGGTCACCTCGCAAAAGGCATAGCGGCCGTCGGATGAAACTTCGACCGCGCCAGCCGTCACGCCCTTCGTGGCGCTGACCAGTCTTGCTCCAGCGAGATTTTCGCCGGTCACGAGCAACTGTACGGCGGTCGGCCGTCGCGCAAGCGGCCAGTCCGGCGGCTCGACCTTGACAACGGTTTGCGCCGCTGCGCCAAGCGAAGCGCCGGCCGCCGCGATCAGCCACAGCCCAGCGCGCAGCCAACGGCCGCGCCCTCGCGGAAAGGTTGTTTTCATCATTCCAGCCAGCTCATTCTTGGGAAGGCGCGGCGAAAGCGCGGGCGGGCAAGCCCGCCCGCGCTTGGGCGCTCAGCGCTAAAGGACTAGAAAGCCAGCCGCAGACCAAGCTGGACGGAGCGGTTCGACCGGTTGCGCACCGAGAAAATGCGTCCGAAGTCGCCGCCGAGAAAGATGTTCGGCACGCCGAGCTGCGGCTTGTTGAACAAGTTGAAGGCCTCGGCCCGGAACTCCAGGTTGACGCGCTCGGTGATGTTGAAGCGGCGGAAAATCGAGCCGTCCACCGTCGAGATGCCCGGCGAGCGCAGGAAGGCGTTGCGCGGGTACTGCTCGGCTGGATTGGCCGATGGCGCAAAGGCCGCCGTGTTGAACCACCGCGCGGCATTGCGCGGCCCGGCGTTGGGGTCTTGGCCTGGCACGAGCCGCGCCCGCCCGCCGTCGCCGCCGAAGACGGAGAACGGCGTCCCGCCTTGCAGCGTCAAGATGCCGTTGAGCTGATAGCCGTAGAGAATCGCCCGCAGAGCGCGATTGCTCGATTCCTTGAAAAACGGCAGATCGTAGTTGAAGCCAAAGGTGAACCGATGACGCACATCGTAGTCAGCTAACCCCGGAGCCAGCCCGCCGGGATCGGCTGGCGTGGAGCGTCCCGCGCCGCCGGTGCCCGGAAACGGCCCCGGCGAGTTGTTGGTCGCCTTGCCGAACGTGTACGCCGCCAGGTAGCTCAACCCCTTCCAGGCGCGCTGATTAACCTTGATCTGAAGCGAGTCGTAGCGCGACTCGCCAACGTTGGCGATGGTCGTCAAGCGGCGCGTGATTTCGGCATCGCCAAATCCGCCGACCGTCGTGACCGCCGTCACGTTGTCGCCGCGCGTGCCGACATAGGCAATGTGAAATGCCAGAAAATTGGTCAGCTGGTGCTCAGCCGTCACATTGAACTGCTGTACCCGCGTATTGCGCGTGTTGCGCGGCACAAAGCGAATCTGCGTGCCGGGGGGCAAGTTTGGCGACGCGAGGTTAATTGGGTCGGGAGGCGGGATCGGCTCGCTCAGCCGAACATTCGAGCCCGGGCCGTCAAAGCGGAACTGCGTCACGATGAAGGGCGGGTTTTGCGTGAGCTGATTGGCGATGCCGCCCCGGTCAAGCGAGTAGAATAGCCCCCAGCCGCCGCGTAGCACCGTCCGCCCGTTGCCGAAGAGGTCAAAGGCCGCGCCGATGCGGGGGGCGAAGTTGTTGCGGTCGGTGTCCACCAGCGACCGCGAATTGCCATCGCGCCCGGCCAGCAGGATGCGGCCGCTCGTCGGATCAAAGTTGGCCATGCGGTTTTTGAGTTCGTAGTAGGGCGTAAACAGCTCATAGCGCAGTCCGGCGTTGAGCGTGAAGCGGCGCGTCACGCGCCAGTCGTCCTGCGCAAAAAAGCCCATTTCATAGCTGCGCGTCGTGGCGGCCGGAATATCCGGGTTGGCCGTCGTGGTGAAGGCCGTCCGTCCCAGGAGCATCTGCGCCACCTGATAGCCAGTCTGCCCGATGCCCGGACTCGCCGCCGGTGGCCCGCCTGGCTGGAAAGTCGCGGTCTGGTCCGAGAAGAAGTAGAAGCCCTTGCTGAAATCGGCCTGTACGGAGCGGATGTTGCGCTGAATGATAGACACGCCGAACTTCGCCGAGTGATTCCCCTTGACCCAAGTTACGGCGTCAGTGAACTGAATGGTGCGCTGGTTGAGGATGAACTCGCCGAAGTCGCCGAGGTATTCGAGGAAGTCGCCGTTGCCGCCGCCGATGAGCGAAATGCCGTTGGCGCGCGTTATGCCGCCGATGCCTGGAATGCCGAGCTGCTGGTTGAGGTTGGTTCCAAAGCCGAGCGGCAAAAACTCGATGTTTTGCTTGACGTAGCCGAACCGCAGCTCGTTGATGACGCTGGGCGTGAAAACCCGCGTGTAGTTGCCCATGACGCTGTGGTTGAACTGCCGGTTCGTCCCCGACCCAAAGCCCGTCTGGGCGTTGATGCCGAGGCGTCCGGGGTCAAACTGCGGATCGTCGGCGATGCTAAAGCGGACAAACATGCTGTCGCGATCGGTGAAGCGATGGTCAAAGCGGACGTCGCCGCCCTTGAAGTTTTGCCGCTGAAGCTGGCGGTTGAAGAAGTTGAAACGCGCCCGGTCGGTCAGATCCGGCAGAGGGAAAAAGTTCAGATAGCGCACAGCCGCCGGATCGAGGCGGTTCTGGGGGATGATGTTGCCGGCGAAGGGCAGCCCGGTCAGCGGGTCGAAGATCTGCACCGCCGCGCCGAGGCCGGTGAAGCTCGGGTTGAGCAGCTCGCTAAAATCGCCGCGCCGCATGCGCGCCGTCGGGACGGTGAAGGTCCGCCCTTCCTCGCGCGGCAGCCGCTGCCGCAGCTGCTGATAATCCACGAAGAAAAACGTCTTTTCCCGAATGATGGGCCCGCCGAACGTGCCGCCGAATTGGTTGCGAATGAACACCGGCTTGGGCGGCACAAAGCCGACTAGGTCGGTGGCGCGGGCGTCCAGCGCCGAGTTCCGGAAAAACTCAAAGGCGGAGCCGTGGAACTCGTTCGAGCCGGAGCGAATCGTGGCGCTCACAATCGCGCCGCCGCCGCGTCCGAACTCGGCCGGCGCGACGCTTGTGATGACGCGAAACTCTTCGATGGCTTCAATCGGCGGGAAGAAAACGATTGTATTGACAATCGATTCATTGTTGTCGATGCCGTCCAGCGTGAAGTTATTATTTTGCTCCCGGAGACCGTTGACGGAAAGCGCCGCCGAGCCGGTGTCGCCCTGCCGGAAGGTTTCCGCGTTGCCGCCGGAGCCGTCGGCGTTGCTCCCCGGCGTGCCGCGCGTCACGCCCGGCACAAGCGTCGCCAGTTGCGTGAAGTTGCGACCGTTGATCGGCAGGTCAATGATTTGTCGTCCAGTAATGGTTTGCCCAACCGATGAGCTTGCTGTCTCGATCAGCGGCGCGCCAGCCGTGACCTCGACGACATCGGTAACGTTGCCGGGCTCAAGCTCGGCATTGAGGCTGAGCGTCTGGTTGACGCGCAGCGCCACGTCCGTTCGCGAAAGCTTTTTGAAATTGGGCGCGGTAAATTCGATGACGTACGTTCCGGCTTTCAGCACCGGAAAGACATAGACGCCATCGCTGTTGGCGGTCGTTTCCAGCTTGACGCCGGTCGCCGTGTCGGTTGCCGTGACGGTCGCGCCGGCGATGACGCCGCCGCTGGCATCGGTGACGATGCCGGTGAGGCGGGCCGTATCGCTCTGCGCCAGCGCCGGCGTCATCCATAAGGTCAGGACAAGTAAAAACCATCCGCAGCGACTGATCCAGTCTTTCAGTCGCGCTTGGGCCAGGGCCGCGCGCGGGGGGCGCGCGACGCTCCGCCGCGTTAGGTAAGCGGTAGGCATGGGGAAGCTTCCTCCTGAGAAGTGAAACGCTCGTAACATCATAAGGCTGCTGAGCGCAGGTCGCCTTGCGTTATGCCTGTCTTCCAGGTCCTAAATAGGCGCCATCGCGAAACTGTTCTCAAGGTTGACCTGGCGGGACAAGTCCCGAATGCGCTTAAGCGCTTGCGCCGCCGGAGCTGGGGGAGGCTGGATCAGGGCGGCGCGTCATGCGCGTTGACGCTGCATTGTTAGGAATGTTAAAGCGTGCAAAAACTTACGAAGTCTCGTCCCGCTTGTCAATCCGCCCCTCATTGACCTGCGAAAAGCCTGGCTTGCGCGGCGCGAGAGCGCCGGCGCGCCGTCCGCTTGAATCCTCATGACGCTTCCTTCCGCCCGCCCGCGTCGTCGCTCATTCGGCGACATTTTCACGATGAATTTTGGCTTTCTTGGCATTCAGTTTGGCTGGGGACTCCAAATGGCCAATATGAGCGCGATTTACGAAAAGCTTGGCGCGCAGCCTGACGAGATTCCCTTGCTGTGGCTGGCCGCGCCGGTGACCGGCCTCGTTGTGCAGCCCATCATCGGCGCGCTGAGCGACCGAACTTGGACGCGCCTAGGGCGGCGACGTCCCTACTTTTTGACCGGCGCCGCGCTGGCCAGTCTGGCCTTGTTTGTCATGCCGCACTCGCCCGCGCTGTGGGCGGCGGCAGCTTTGTTATGGATTTTGGATAGCAGCATCAACATCAGCATGGAGCCGTTTCGCGCCTTTGTCGCCGACCGGCTGGATGACGCGCAGCGTCCGCTGGGATTCGTCATGCAGAGCTTTTTCATTGGCGTCGGCGCAACGCTGGCGAACGTCCTGCCGTACGCGCTGCGCGAAGTGGCCGGCGTGACGGGACGCGCGTCAAACGGCGTCCCGCTGGCGACGCTCTATTCGTTTCAGCTCGGCGCGGCGGTCTTTCTGGGCGCGGTGCTCGTAACGGTGATCGCGACGCCGGAGGATCCGCCAGCTGACTTGGAGGCTTTCCGCAAAGCCAGGGCGCAAGCTGGGCTGTTTGACTGGGCGGGCGACATCGGGCGGGCGCTCGCCGGGATGCCGACGGTGATGAAGCGACTGGCGGTCGTGCAGGCGTTGACCTGGCTGGGCCTGTTTTGCATGTGGCTTTTCTTTGGCCCGGCGATTGCGCGTCATGTCTTTGGCGCCAGCGATCCGTCGTCGCCGGCCTATGATCAGGGCGTCAACTGGGGCGGCGTCTGCTTTGCCGCCTATTCGGTCGTGTGCTTTGTCGTGGCCTTTGCGCTGCCGAAGCTGGCGGCGCGCTATGGCTGCGGGGCGGTACATGCGGCGGCGCTCGCTTGCGGCGGGGCGGGGCTGCTCTCCACTGGCGTCATCTCGAACCGTTACTGGCTGCTGGCGGCGATGGTCGGCGTCGGCATTGCCTGGGCCTCGATTCTGGCGATGCCCTACGCGATGCTGGCGCGGGCGCTGCCCGCCCAGCAGATGGGCGTTTATATGGGCGTGTTCAACTTCTTCATCGTCCTTCCGGAAATCACGGCGGCGCTGACCTTCCAGCCATTGGTAAAGCGCGTTTTTGGCGGCAATCCGCTCTATGTCGTGCTCTTGGGCGGGGCGAGCCTGCTGGCGGCGGCTGGGGCGACGCTGTTGGCGGAGCGGCCAGCGGCGGAGGCGTCAGGATCGCCCAGCCTGCCGGGCTGAGCCAGGCGCTCCGCTCGCTCCTCGCCGCTGCCCGCCGTTGCCCGACCGCCTAGCGGCGGCTATGTTCCAGACTTCTTGAGCGCGACCAAGGCAAGTCTGATGGTCAGCAGGACTATGACCACGTTGGCTCCGGCAGAATCGTTTCGGTTGATGGAACAGCGGCTAGCGACCGGAAAAACGCGCCTGACGCTGACGGAAGCCGCCGCCCTGACCGGGCTTTCGCTCGACGCGGCCGAAAGCGCCCTGCGCGACCTGCTGATTCGCTACGACTGTCACCTCCAGGTGACGGAAAACGGCGACATCATTTACGACTTCGGCCCGCGCCTGCGCCGCCGCGACGAAAAATCCTGGCGCGAGTATCGCGACGACGCGCTCAGGCTGCTGTGGAAGGCCTTTGTCCTGTTTTTCAAAGCGTGGATCGCCGTCACGCTGGTTGTGTATTTCCTTGTTTTTCTCGCCATTCTCGTCATCGGCATCTTCTCCGCGCTCTCCGCCGGGAAGAGCCAGGGCCGCTCAAAAAGCCAGCGCTCAGGCGGCGGCAAGGTTATTTCCGGCTTGCTTCGGCTGTTCGCGGCGATCTTTGAGTGGAACACGGCGACGCCGAAAAAGCGCCATCGAACCGATCAAAAAGGCTATGCTTACACAGACTACCAGCCCCGCCCGGCGTTGCTGCGGGAACAACAAGCGGACTCGAAGAACTTCATCGCTTCGGTCTATGACTTTGTTTTCGGCCCGCCCCGCGTGGCGCGCGACCCGCTTGAAAGCCAAAAGGAAATTGCCGCTTACCTGCGGCGCAACAAGGGCATTCTTATGCTGACCGAAGTCAAGGCGCTAACCGGGCTGGCCTCCGACCCGGCGGCGCTCCTCTTCTCAGACTGCATTGGACGCTTCCAGGGCGACATCCGCATTAGCGGCCATAAGCTGATGTACGGCCAGTTTGACCGGCTGTTGCGCGCGACAAGCGACCAGGACGACGCGAAAATTGTGTACTACTGGGACGAGTACGAGCCGCCTCATCTGCTGACGGGCAATACGCCCAACATGAACGCTCTCATCATTTTTCTCAACGGGTTTAATTTGTTTTTTTCCCTGCTCGGCTTAGCCGGCGTCTTCGGGGAAGGCGCCGCGCAGCTTTGGCTTGGTCTCATTCCATGTCTTTTTTCGACCATTTTCTTCGCCGTGCCGTTGCTGCGCTTGCCGGGCGTGTTGAGCAGGGAAGCGCGGCGCGGCGCTGAAAATCGGCGCAAGCGCGTGATGCGGGCGATTTTCGCCGCGCGCGGCGGCCCGCAGACGGCCGAGCGGATTGTGCAGGCCGTCAACGCGCCGGGCTCGCCAGAGCCGCTTTCTCAGAAAGCCGTTGAAGACATTTTGGCGCGCCTGGTAAGGGACTTGCCGGGTGAAATTCGCGTCGATGCGCGCGGGCAAGCGTTTTATGAGTTTCCCATCATTGCGATGGAGCTGGAGGAAGCTGAGCGGCTGCGGAGGCAGCGAACGGTCGAGCGCGACTTGGGCAAGGTCGTGTTTGACACTCGTCAGTGAGGCGCTGAGGAGACCGCGCCGCGCGAGGCGTCGCTTGGGTCTCAGGGCGGCGGATAGGCCGCCTGTTTGGCCGGTGTGCCAGGCTTTGGCTGATTGGCTACGCGAGTGATTGAGCGATGATTCAGATTCCTGCCGCGCCGCGCCGGGCGGCGGTGCTGCTCAGCGGCGGTCTCGACTCGGCCACGACGCTGGCGATTGCCCGCGCCGAGGGCTTCGCCTGCTACGCGCTCTCGTTTGACTACGGTCAGCGCCACCGGCGCGAGCTCGACGCCGCTCGGCGCATCGCCGCCGCCCTGGGCGCGGAAGCCCATCTCGTGGTCGCCTTTGACCTGCGCGCCATTGGGGGCTCGGCGCTCACCTCGGAACTGCCCGTTCCGAAAGACCGCCCGCTGGCCGCGCTGGCAGAGGGCATTCCTGTAACCTACGTCCCGGCGCGCAACACGATTTTTCTCTCGTTCGCGCTGGCCTGGGCCGAGACGCTCGCCGCCTCCGACATCTTCATTGGCGTCAACGCCTATGACTATTCGGGCTACCCGGACTGTCGCCCCGAATACCTCCGCGCCTACGAGACGATGGCGAATCTCGCCACTCGCGCCGGCGTCGAGGCTGGGCGGCGACTGACCATCCACGCCCCGCTAATCGAGCTGACTAAGGCGCAGATTATCCGGCGCGGGCTGGCGCTGGGGGTGGACTACCGCCTTACGCATAGCTGCTACGATCCGACGCCCGAAGGTCTGGCCTGCGGGCGCTGCGATAGTTGCCTACTTCGCTTGAAAGGATTTGCCGAGGCCGGCGCGACCGACCCCATACCTTACGCGCCGCGCCCGGATGTCGCGCCATGAACCGTTACGACGCGCGCTTCGCCGCGCTCCGCGAAGCCGGCCGCAAGGCGTTTATTCCCTTTACCATTCTGGGCTTCCCTGACCGCGCGCGCTGCCTGGCGAGCGTTGAGGCGATGCTGGCCGGCGGCGCGACCGCGCTGGAGCTGGGCATCGCCTTCAGCGACCCAGTCGCGGATGGGCCGGTCATTCAGCAGGCGACGCATGAAGTCTTGCGGACAGGCTTTAGCGTTCGCGACGCCTTCGCGCTTGTCCGCGCCATCCGCGCGCTGGAGGCCGATATCCCCATCGGCTTGCTGGCGTATCACAACACCGTCGCGGCGCGCGGCCCGGCGCGCTTTTTCAGCGAAGTCAAGGAAGCCGGGGCGGATGGCGTCTTGATAGCCGACCTGCCGCCGGAAACGGCCGCGGAGTCGGCGGCGGCGGCCAAGGCGATCGGCATCGCTCCGGTTTTCATGGCTTCGCCCCTGACGGATGCCGAGCGTCTGCGCCGGATTGGCGAGCTGGCGGAAGGATTTCTCTACGTGGTGTCGCGGCTGGGGACGACTGGCAGCGCGACCAACTTTGACGACCAGCTTCGGGCGACGCTCGCCCGCGCGCGAGCCGCGACAAAGCTGCCGCTGTGCGTTGGGTTTGGCGTTTCGACTCCGGAGGCGGCCCGCCAGATGATCGCCCTTGGGGCGGACGGCGTCGTGACCGGCTCGCGGATTGTTGAAATCATCCGCGAGGCTGGAGACGACTTCCCGGCGGCTGTCCTGGATTTTTGCGCCGTCATGCGGCGGGCCGTTGACGGGACCGCCTAGGCCGTATAGATGCCGTCGCCACCGGGCTGCGGCGCGACCGTTTCCGGCGCGGCTTCCGCTAGCTCGTCCGCGAAGCCGGCCAGCCCGCGGCCGCCAAAGGGCGGCTGCGATGACGCGCCGCCGTCGCCGCCCGGGCGCGCGCCGCCGTCATCGGTCAGCGATGTCGAGAATGACGCGATATCCAGGCCACGCGCTTGCAGCAGGTGGCGGAGTTCGCGGGCGTGGGCGTCCACGACACGCTTGGCAGCGTCGGTGGTGGCGGTAATTTCCGCCGAGACGCGCCCGCGCGCGTCCGTTTGCAGCTTGATGCTCAAGCCGTTGAGGATGGAATGGCTGAGTTGAATCGTCGCCTGGGCCTCGTTGCCGGAAAACGTTTGGGCGCGCACCGTGGCCATGATTTTTCCCATGTCCGCCACGTGCAGGATGCGCCGGGGCGTCACTTCCGACGCGGCTTCCGGGCGCAGGGCCTGACCGGCAGGGCGCAGGCTCGCTTGGGCCGCTTCTTCGGCCGCGCCGGCTGGCTGCTGGTTATCGTCGCGCAGCGACTCGATCCGCGCCGTCTCGCCCGCGTCGGGGGCGGCGAGCTGGGAGCTTTCTCCATCGCGCGCGGCGAGCGTCTCCGCCAGGGCGGGCGCGTCGGTCTCGCCCAAGTCATCCGGTTGATTGAGCAGAGCGTCAAAGTCCTGGGCGGAAGCTTTGGACGCTGGCTGGGCGGGCGCTGACTTCGCCGCCGAGCGCGAGGATGCCGTCGAGGATGCAGTCGCCGCGGATGGATTGGCCTTCATTGTGCGTGGCTCCGTCAGGCTAGGGCTATAGAGGCGCGGGGTCGCCTATCCAGGTTTTCGAGTTGGAAACGCGAATGTTGCGCCTGCCGCGCGAGAAGTCGAGCGAAAGGCGGCGATGAAAGGCTTAGGCGCGAACGGCCCAGGCCGCCAGAAACATCCCCAGGACGAGAAAGCCCTGCGCATGAGCGTTGTACCAAACGGCCTTGCCGATGGGGTCGGCGAGGAAGGCGCGCTGAAACCACATTTGCGGCAGGACGGTCGCGGCGACAAGTCCGGCCCAGCCCCACGCGCCGAGAGCGGCCAGCAGCCCGGCGGCGGCGAGTTGACCGGCGTTGAGGACCAGGATGCCCAGCCGCGCCCCGCGCTGAACCCCGAAGACTTGGGGCAGCGTGTGAATCTCCATCCGGGCGTCGCCTTCCAGCGACTTGAAGTCGTTGGTCGTCAGGCTGCCGATGCTGGCCAGGACATAACAGGCGGCGATGGCGGTGGCCGTCCAGCTTAGGCGACCTTTGAAAGCCAGCTCGCCCGACATCCACGGGAGCAGGATGTAGGACAGGGCCACGGTGGCGTTCCCAACCCAGACGATTCGCTTCAGCTTGATGGGCTTGGCGCTGTAAAGGTGGGCGTTGACAATCCCGATCACCGCGAGCGCCACAATCCACGGGTGAATAAGGTAGGCCGCCAGCAGCGTCAGCCCGCACAGCAGGCTGATGCCAAGCGTGGCTTCGCGCAGCCCGACGCGGCCGGAAGGAATCGGTCGGTAAGGCTCGTTAATGGCGTCCACATCCCGGTCAAAGTAGTCGTTCATCGCCTGGCAGGTGCCCGAAATGAGCGGCCCGCTCATGATCAGGCCCAGCCACAATCGCCAATCAGCCAAGCTTGCAGTCGCGAATTTCGAGCTACACAGCGCTCCGGCAATGTAGGCGCACATGACGGGAATCCACGTCACCGGCTTGAGCAGCTCGACCCAGGCGGCAATCTTGTAACGCGCCCGGCTGGAGGTCCGGGACGCCGTCCGCGGCAACGGAAATGACGATGACGGTGCAACGCCCTCTTTCACGAGCCAAGCGCCTCCTCAATAGCCCAATTGGGCTGTTTCCAACTTATGGAATCGCCCGTCTGATGCACAATCCATTTTCCTCAGCCGGTTAGAGGCGGCCGGCAACCCTGGCCTTGGAGAGACAAAGCTGATGGACTTCTCAACCCTGCTTTTTGGCCGCCGGCTGGCGGGGCTTCTCATTGGCGGATGCGGCTTGCTGGGCTTTGCCGCGTCCGCCTCGGCGCAGTCGGTCAAGCCGCTGTCGGCCCCGAAAGTGATCGCCCGCCACGTGGCGGCGCTTGGCGGCGAGAAAGCCGTTCGAGCGGCCGGGAGCGTCACGCTGCGCGGCGCGGCGCAGGCGGCGACCGGCGAAACGGGGAGCTTTACGCTCGACCGCGCCTTTCCCAATCAAATGCGGCTGGAACTGACGTTTGACGCTGACCGCCGCCAACTTGGCGTCACCGGCAGCTCAGCTTGGGCGCAAACAACCCGCGCCGGGGCCAGCACGCTGGTGGATGAAGTCGGTCGGCAGCGATTGCTGGAAGCTTGGATACTGGCTGGTCATCTGCTCGATGGGAAAGCGCAAGGCATCGCGACTCGCTCGCTGCCGGTGACGAAACTCGATGGAAAGCCCTGTTACCGCGTGGTCTTCACGTCGCGGGAGCGCGCCGCCGCGACTGGCTACTTCGCCGCCGACACCGGCTTGCTCGCGCGCCTGGAAAGCGGCGAGGGGGCGAGCCGTCACGTCTTTCAGTTTGCGGATTATCGCCCGGCCAATGGCATCCGCGAGCCTTTTGAAATCACGCTTGAAGCTGCGGGCGAGCCGGCGCTCGCCCTGAAAGCCCAGGAGGCGCTGCGCGTCAACGCTTTCGCCGCGAGTCACTTCGATATTCCGACCGGCGACCTGTCGCTTGATCTATCCGCCTTGCTGACGCGCATCGCGACCAACCAGCGCGCCGTTGACGAGCGGGTAACGCAGTACACTTACACGCTGGTGGAAACCGTGCGTCGCCTCGATGGGGATGGGCGCGTTACGGAAACGGAAATCAAGACTTACGAGGTGTATCCGCTGACGGGCGGCGTTCGCGCCCGCAAGCTTGTCGCCGTGGACGGCAAGCCGCTTTCGGCGTCCGCGGCTGAAAAAGAGCAGCGCCGGGTGGAGAAGTTCATCGAGGACAACGAGGCGCGTCAGCAAAAGCGCGCCGCCGGCAAGGCCGATGCCAACGACGAGGCGCAGAAGCGGCGGCTGACGATTTCACAGTTCCTGCGGGTCTGCGAGTTTTACAATCCGCGGCGCGAGACGTTGCGCGAGCGGCCGGTCATTGTCTGCGACTTTCGGCCGCGACCCGGCTATAAGCCGACCAGCGACGCTGAGAAGATTCTGCAAAAGCTCGTCGGGACGATCTGGCTCGACGCCAAAGACGAAGAGGTAGCGCGGCTTGAAGGTCGTTTTGCCAGCGATTTCAAGGTCGGCGGCGGCTTGCTGGCGTCGCTCAAGCGCGGGGCGGCGTTTGTCTTTGAGCAGACTCGCAACGCCGAAGGCGTCTGGCTGCCGCTGCGCGAGGACTTCAACGCGGGCATCAAGGTGTTGCTGCTGGCGGGCGTCAATATCAGCGTCGAAAATCGCTATGGCGACTACAGAAAGTTCTCCGCCGAGACCAAGGAGGAGACCACCGGCGATCCGCCCGCCGAGCCGTAGCCGAATCGCCGCGGCGAGCATTGGCGCCATCTCGCGGGCAAGCGCGGGCTTTGCCTGCAAGCCTGGGCCGGCTTCGCCCGCTGGCGCGCGCCCTTACGCTCTGACCGTCGCCCGCTGCGGCGGCGCCTGATACGCCGTCGCCGCCCCGACCGCCGGTTGCGGGTGAAGTTCGGGATGCAGCGCGTGAGCCAGAATCTCCAGGCTTTCAACCAGGCGCGGCCCCGGGCGACTGAAGTAATGCGACCCGTCGGCGACATAGACCCGCCCCTGCCGAACGGCCGGCAGCGATTGAAAGAGAGGACTGGCGGCAAGCAGCGCCAAGTCCTCCAGCGTCCGCTCGACTGAAAAGCCACAGCAGGCCACAAAGATGACCTCCGGCTGCGCGGCGGCGATTTCCTCCCAGGCAAGCGTCCGCGATGGGACGCCGACCCGCCCCATGACCTCTTCGCCACCGGCCAGTTGAACTAGCTCCGGATTCCAGTGCCCGCACGAAAACGGCGGATGAAGCCATTCCAGCAGCGCGACCCGCGGGCGGCGCGGCGCAGTCGCCGAACGCTCCGCCACGGCCGCAACGCGCGCTTGGCGTTCCGCGACGACCTGTTCCGCGGTCGCCCGGCATCCGGCGGCTTCCGCGACTTGAATCAGGCAGGCGAAGACTTCATCGAGCGTTTGCGGCTCGAGGTTGACCACTCGCGGACTGCCGGGCAGAGCGCAGGCGGCGGCTTTGACTTCCTCTTCCGCCACCGCGCAGACATCGCACAGCGCCTGCGTCACGATCAAATCCGGCCGCAGGGCTTCGAGCGTTGGCATATCCAGCGTATAGAGCGCCTGAGCCGATTGAAGCCGCTCGCGAACGAGACTGTCGATTTCCAGGCTGGTCGCGTTGGTCGGAATCAGCGAGCGCGTCGCTTTGGGCAAGTCGCGGACGGAAGGCGGGAAGTCGCATTCATGCGTTACGCCGACAAGCTGCGATTCAAGCCCCAGCGCGCAGATGATTTCCGTCGCGCTTGGCAACAGCGAGACAATTCTCAGGTTGGTCATGCGGGTCTCCGCGCGGTTTGACTTTGGCCGAAAGCTTGTGTCGGAAGCTTATATCGGCGGCGCGCGGCGGGCGAGTCGCCGCGCCGGCGGCGCGCTTGCCAGACTGCGCCAGAAGCGCCAGGCGGCCACCGAGCGATAGGGTCGCCAGCCCCGCGCCTCGGCAAGCTCCGCGATTTGCTTGGCGTCCGGCAGCCCGACAAGCGCATAGGCTTATTGAATGCCGCGCCGGACGCCGAGATCGGCAGCCGGCAAGACATCCAGTCGCCCAAGCGAAAAAAACATGCGCGCCGTCCAGGCGCCGACGCCCTTAATCCGCGCGAGTCGGGCGATGATGTCCTCGTCGCTCAGGCGAGGAAACCGGCTGAAATTCCGCTCGCCCGCCGCGGTCATGGCAGCCAAGTCTTTGATGTAGGACGCTTTAGCTCGTGAAAGATCAATGGCGGGCAGCGTCGCGTCCGGCGTGGCGGCCATCTCCGCCGGTTGCGGGAACCGATGCGCTTCGTAGCAGCTCAGAAATCTTCGTGGCAGCTCGGAAATCGCTGATCAATAGCGTCGGCCGCCCTGACGGAAAGCTGCTGCGCGACGATGGCGCGGACCAGCGCCGCCAGGTAGCGCCGCTCCGGCCGGATGCGACAGGGGGCCAGGACGCTTGATCAGCGCGCCCAGTCGAGCGTCGCGGTCGGCAAGCCACTGTTCCGCTCTGGCAAGTTTCGCCGCGCAGCTTGCGCATTCTGCTGGCGAGCGCTGTCGAGGCTGACCCATGAAATAAAGCTGTTGAGCGCCTGGGCTTTTCGCAGGCTAGCCCACCCAGGCGCGGCGTCTCGCGCTGAAGCCGGCTGGGCGGACTGCGCGTCACGCCGCCGCCTGACGCTTGGCGCGCTGTCGCTCGGCGCCCTGCGCGAGCCGGTCGGCCGCTTTGCGGGCGCCGGCGATGTTACGCGCCGTCGGCCCCAGCTCAAGCTCCGCCAGCGGCCCCATGACGTATAGCCCCCGCGCCCACCGCAGCGCCCTGGAAACAACCGGATAACCGCACGGCGCGGTCGGCAGCGCCCACGCGGCGATGGCGGCGTCCAGCCAGTCGCCGCCCGGCCGCCGAGCGTCAAGCCCCGTCGCCAACAACAAGCTGTCCGTCGTGAGGCAGTCGCCGTTGTCAAGAACGAGCCGAATGTCGCCGTTTGTCACCGCTGCCGCCGCGACGCGCGCCTCCAGCCTCTGGATTTCGCCATAGCGAGCCGCCCGCCGTATGTCGCGGTGAACATCCAGCGGCATGGAGCCGCGATGCCGGGCCTCTCGGATCATCTGTCGCCGCGCGACGACCGACGGTTCGGCGTCAAAGGCGCGCATGCACTTCGGCCCTAGCCAGCCAGGGTCGCTGTCAAATTGATGAACCCGCGCTGGATGCGGCATAAGCAGCGTCACCGCGCCAGGCTGCCGGACGCTTAGCGTCAACGCCAGTTGCGCCGCCGTAATGCCGCCGCCAAACACAACCGCCCGCCGCCATGCCGGAAGCGTCGCTGTATGGAAGTCGCTGTCAAACACATGCCGTACGGGCCCGCCTTCCGCCCGCAAGCGCCGCGCCCAGTCGGGCCAGGCCGGTTGCTCGCTCAAGCCCAGAGCCAACAACACGCGCCGCGCCTCAAGCCCGCCCTCCGACGTCTCGACGCGCCAGCCGCGCTCGCCAAGCGGCGCCAGTCCAACCGCCCGCTGCCGGACATGTCGCCGCTCGAGTTCGGCGTCCGCAATCAGTCGCTGGCAGTGCGCCTGGAACAGCGCATACCCCGGTCGGTCGTACGGCGCCGTAAACGCCGCGAGC
>NKPT01000372.1 GCA_002254845.1 Chloracidobacterium sp. CP2_5A
GCTCGCGGCGTTTACGGCGCCGTACGACCGACCGGGGTATGCGCTGTTCCAGGCGCACTGCCAGCGACTGATTGCGGACGCCGAACTCGAGCGGCGACAGGTCCGGCAGCGAGCGGTTGGACTGGCGCCGCTTGGCGAGCGCGGCTGGCGCGTCGAGACGTCGGAGGGCGGGATTGAGGCGCGGCGCGTGTTGTTGGCTCTCGGCTTGAGCGAGCAACCGGCCTGGCCCGACTGGGCGCGGCGCTTGCGGGCGGAAGGCGGGCCCGTACGGCATGTGTTTGACAGCGACTTCCATAC
>NKPT01000165.1 GCA_002254845.1 Chloracidobacterium sp. CP2_5A
CGTCATCACGGTTGAGGAATCCAAGTCGCTCGAAACGACTCTCGAAGTGGTTGAAGGGATGCAGTTTGACCGTGGCTATCTGTCGCCCTACTTCGTGACTGATCCGGAGCGGATGGAAGCCTCGCTCGAAAACGCGCTCATCCTCATCCATGAGAAAAAAATCAGCGCGATGAAGGACCTGCTCCCGCTGCTCGAGCAGGTGGCCCGCCAGGGCAAGCCGCTCCTCATAATCGCCGAAGACGTCGATGGCGAGGCGCTGGCGACGCTTGTCGTCAACAAGCTGCGCGGCACGTTGCAGGTATGCGCCGTCAAGGCCCCGGGCTTCGGCGACCGGCGCAAGGCGATGCTTGAAGATATCGCCGTGCTGACCGGCGGTCAGGTCATCAGCGAGGACCTCGGCATCAAGCTCGAAAACGTCAAGCTGGAAGACTTGGGCCGCGCCAAGCGCGTGACGATTGACAAGGACAACACG
>NKPT01000166.1 GCA_002254845.1 Chloracidobacterium sp. CP2_5A
CGTCATCACGGTTGAGGAATCCAAGTCGCTCGAAACGACTCTCGAAGTGGTTGAAGGGATGCAGTTTGACCGTGGCTATCTGTCGCCCTACTTCGTGACCGATCCGGAGCGGATGGAAGCCTCGCTCGAAAACGCGCTCATCCTCATCCATGAGAAAAAGATCAGCGCGATGAAGGACCTGCTCCCGCTGCTCGAGCAGGTGGCCCGCCAGGGCAAGCCGCTCGTTATCATCGCGGAAGATGTGGATGGCGAGGCGCTGGCGACGCTCGTCGTCAACAAGCTGCGCGGCACGTTGCAGGTATGCGCCGTCAAGGCGCCAGGCTTCGGCGACCGGCGCAAGGCGATGCTTGAAGATATCGCCGTGCTGACCGGTGGTCAGGTCATCAGCGAGGACCTCGGCATCAAGCTCGAAAACGTCAAGCTGGAAGACTTGGGCCGCGCCAAGCGCGTGACGATTGACAAGGACAACACG
>NKPT01000056.1 GCA_002254845.1 Chloracidobacterium sp. CP2_5A
ACGGCGTCCGGGGCCGGCTGCTGCCGGAGAAGCAATCGGAGCGCCGCCGCGTGCTGCGCCTCGTCGCACGCGACGCCGGCGACAACCGGGAGCATCGCTTTGGACGCCAGTTGCGGCAGCAAGCCCAGATAGGCGCTCGCCGCGCCGGCTTCTAGACCCAGCGCAAACACTAAGACTTCCGCCGCCGTTTTGAGTTCAACGGGCGCGCCGTTTTTGTCCTTGAATGAGTAACTCGCCAAGGCGACCGCCGGAGACGCGCCAAGTTTGCGGATCTCTTCCACAAGCAGGTCGCGGTGCGCGCGGTGCTGACTCTGGAAATGCCGGGCTAGCTCCAGCGTCTCCCCCTTGAGCAAGCCCGTCCCCGCGCCGACGTCGTAGGCGGCAATGGCTTGGTGCTCCAGCGCCAGCGCCGCGTTGAGCAGGGCGGCGTCGGCGTTGCGCGGGCGACGCTGCCCGGCCGTTGCCAGGGCGCTCAAGCCCGCTCCCAAGCCGGCGGCGAATCCCATCCGGAGCGCGACCCGGCGCGGCCAAACGAGCTTGCGGATGGCCTCCCCTAGCTCTGGACGCTTGATCATGACGGCTTTCCTTTCGCGCTTTTTGTAGGCGGCGGCGCGTCCGACGCCAGTGACTTGGAAAGCTCCGCCAGCCGCCGGTTGCCCGGATTGACGGCGGAGAGCTGCGCAACCGCGGCGCTGGCGCGCGCCTTGTCGCCAAGCGCCAGCGCCGCCTGCGCGAGAATTTCAAGCGCGCGTTCCGAAGACTTGGCAAGGCGCTGGGCGCGTTCCGCTTCAGCCAGCGCCTCCCGAAACGCCGCCCGGCGCAAATGAGCGTAAGCCAGCTCGGCGCGAATGTCAGCGTCGTCGGGCCGCCGCCCGACGGCTTGCTCAAGCGTCTTCACGGCTGCGTCATACTGCCCCAGCTCCGCTTGCGAAACGCCAATGGCCAGCAAGGCGTCAAGGCTGTCTGGGCGCAGCTGGCGCGCCCGCTGGGCATAGGCCAGCGAGTCGGCAAGCTTCCCGGCTTGGTACAGCGCCGCCGCCGCGTCCATTTGGGCCGCGTAGTCGCCAATGTCGCGGTCGGCAGCCTGCCGCGCCGCCGCGACGGCCGGCGGCGCGGCGGCATCGCTTGAAGTCAACGGCGGATGCGCCGCCGGCAGCGCCGCCAGTTGTTCCGGCGCGAGCGGCGGCGGGCTAGCCGCTCGCGCCGGCGGCGCGACGCTCCCTGCGTCCGAACGCGGCAACCAGCGGCCGACGCCATAGCCGCCGGCCGCGCCCAGCGCTATCCCAAGCAGAAAGGTTTTAAATGAAACGCTAGCCACGGCTGAGTTCGCCGCCGACCGCTTCGAAGCTTAGGCGAAAGCTATGAATCCTGGCCCGTGTGGCAACTGTTGCACGATACCACTTTGCCGGCCTTGGGAAATTCCTTCTCTAAACGCTTGTGGCAAGTGATGCACCCGGCTTCGCTCGCCGAACTTTTGGAGCTTTCCTCGCCGTGATAGGCCGTGATCGCCTCGACCGCTGGCACGCCCTTGAACTTATGATCCTCGTTCGTGCCTTCCGCCGGCGACGGCTTGTTGTTCTCATCGGTGTGGCAGACGGTGCATTTCATGACCGGCTCGCTCGCCACGCCGTCCTTGACAGCCAGCGTCTTGGAGTTCGTGTGGTGGCACGCCACGCAGGTCGAGCCTTTGTAGTCCACGTGCTGCTGGTGGTCAAAGGGCGCTTTGCCTTTGTCATCCTTGTAGCCGGCGTACTTCGAGAACGGCGGGTCACTTTCGGTGTTGTCAAACACCATCTTGCCCGGCATCTTCGTGCTGGCGTCCTCCGAAGCCGGCGCGTCCTCCGAAGCCGGCGCGGCGGACGCCAGCAGCGCCGCCGCCATCGTTGAAGGCGTCGTCGAGGGCGCCAGCAGCAGCCAGCCCGCGCCCAGCATGTAAGCGGCGATCAGCCATTGTTTCATAGCGTGTTGTGTAACTCCTGCGTGGATCGGTAAACGGGAAGCGACCGCTGGCAACCGCTTTGCGTTTGGGAGACGTGATGCCGGGCGGCGCAACGGCGTTGGTCAGGCTCAATCAGGGCTGAGGATACACAACCGTCCGGCGGATGTCACGTTCCTAAGGGCTAGCCTCAACGCCCGCCTCAATCGCCGCTGGCTCGCCCGCGCGCCGCCGCCAGGGGCGATGCCGTCGGTTGCGTGACGGACGCCGTCGGCGCGCCAAACAACGGCCCGAGCTGCGCGGGGACATGGCACTTCAAGCAGTGCGCCTGCGTGGCCTGCCCGCTGGCGTCCAGGTCGCCGAAGACGCGCTTGCCGTCGTGACAGCTAAAGCAGCCCTGCCCGATGGACGAGCGCGTTCCAGTCAGGTGCTGCTTGGCGCGCGGCGTTCCAACTTGGTTGGCGTATGTCCCGTTGAGGTTATGACAGTCCGTGCACTTGCCCTGCTGATGCGCGTAGTGCGTGAACTTGAACGAGTATGACCGGACGCCCTGCAGCTTGGCTTCGAGCGGCCGCAGCTCCTCCGGCTTGGTCGTCGCGACATGACAGGTGTTGCAGGCGCCCGAAGCCAGCGCTCCGGGCTTGACTTCGGTCTTGACGCCAATGGCCGGCGGGCGGTATTCGCTCGTTCGATGACAGGCGTAGCAGGTCGTGTGCGCCCCAAAGCTCACGCCCGGCTGCGGCCGAGCCAGAACGGCGTGGCAGTCCCGGCAGTTCTTGTCGTCCATCTTCTGACCGGCCAGCTTCGGGTCCGCCAGATCGGACGGATAGGCGTAGCCGAGGTGCTCGCGGTGTTGCTCTGGGGTGAAGACGATGTTGTGGCTGAGCCGCGCCGGGAAGGCATCCATTGCGTTGACGCCTTCCTTGTCGAGACCTACCTGCTGGTGGCAGACATAGCACATCCCCGACCACTGGCCCGCGCGGGCGCCCTGGCCGTCTTTCGCCGTCACGGGCGTCGGCGCGGCTTGCGTTTGCGTGAACTCCGCCATGTGACACGCCATGCAACTGGCGTGTCCGGGATACGGCGGCTTGTTGGCTTCCGCGGGGTTGTCGGCATGCTGGGCCAGCTTACGCAGGTTCGCCTCCACGCCGTGGCAGTAGTTGCAGGTCAGCCGGGCGTCAACCTGCTCGGTGTGGTCGCCGTGCAGGAACTTCGCGATGTCCTTGCCGGGCGAAATGGCGACTGGCGTTAGCGGGCCGATTTCAAAGGCGTCAGCCTGGATGGGCTTGGGCGCGCGCGGCGCCGGCGCGTTACGCGAGCAAGCGGCGAGCGAAACGCCCAGCGCGGCGAAGAGCGCGACGACGCCGACTTGCAGGGATGAGCGAGGCGAGATACGGAATGAAACGCACATGGCGCGGCCACCAACCGGCAAGCAGTCAAAAAAGTTGCGACGAGTAACGCGGGGAGAGGCGACCCATCGTGGCGGATTCTCGACCGCTCGGCAAGCTTTGTCTGAAAACAGACGCGAAATCCGCCAAGTTCAAAGCCAAATTGACACTTGGCGGCGCTGCGCCATACAGTAGAGACAAGCTTCACGCGCCCATTCCCCCGCATTAACTTTGGCTCCAGTCCCCGTTCGGCGGCGTTGGGGCGCGGCGCCGCTGTCTTGAAAGGAATGTGTGCCTGGCTATGGGACTGTTTCGTAGCGTCATCAACGAGCGGTTTGGCGACTTTGAAAACGCGCTCGCCGAATACATTGACAACGTCGGCAATACCTACACGGCGTTTGCCGGGGCGTTCATCAAGGTTCAGAAAACGATGTTCCCCGATCTCTCCGCCGATGTGGATGAGTTGCCCATCCCAGCCCCCGCCCCGGAAGCGCCCAAGCCGGCGGCCCCGAAAATGACGGCCCCAGCCGCCAAGCCGGCGGCCAAGCCTGAGTCAGCGCCAAAATCCGAGCCGAAAGCGGCGGCGCCCCCAAAACCGCAGCCGGCGCCGAAGCCTGAGCTTGCAGCGCCTGAGCTTGCGGCGGCGCCGGAAGCCAAGGCTGCCCCGCCCCCTGTCGCTGAGGCGGCCACGCCCAAGGTTGAGCCGGCGCCCGCGCCTCCTGCGGCGGCTATGCCGGAGGTCAAAGCCGCGCCGCCCCCGGCCATTGCCGAGTCGCCGAAGCCGGCGCCCGCGCCGGAAGCGAAAGCCGCCCCGCCGCCGGTCAGCTCGCCGGCGCCCCTGGAAAGCAAGTCGACCGTGGAAGCGCCAGTCGCTAAGCCGACGGAAAGCGTTTTGGCGGAAAAAACGCAAAAGCTGGCTTCGCCGCCGCTGGAAGCGAAGTCGCTGGACGACACGCAGCCCATGGCGTCGCCCGCGCCGCGTCCGAAGCCTTCCGCGCCCCCGCCCTTCAGCGGCGGCCCGCGCCCCAATCGCTCCTGAAAGCTAATCGCCCCTGAAAGCTAGGCGGCAGGGCATCTCACCCATCCACCGGAGGACGTTTCGCATGGATCTGCTCAAGTTTGAACGCGACGACCTAAAGCCGCTTGAAGGGCTGGCGCGACTGGCCGCCATCGCCGGGACGGGCATCTTTTACGTGACGACGTTTCAGTTTTCGAGCTTTTTCCCAAACTTCTACATTCGGCTCTACAACGAGCTAGCCGACTTTGACCCTGGCAAGGCTGGGACGATGGGCGGCGGGGCCGCGCCGCGCGCCGCCGCGCCCAAAGCGCCGACTGCGGAAAAGCCGGCCGCCAAGCCGGCGCCGAAGCCGGCCGCCAAGCCGGCAACATCCGACGACGCCTAAGCATCAGGGCGGGCGGGCGGAAGCGCGCCGCCCGCGCATTCGAGGCGGCGGCGATCCCCGCCCTGGTTTCAGAGAGAGGGGCTTGATTCTAATGACTCGCTTCATTATCTGTCTCTTCGCCGGGGCGTTCGCTTTGCTCTCCCTTGCCGCGCCGGCGGCGACAAGCCGCCGCGCCGCCGGTGGCGACTGGCTTGACCAGCCCCTGACGGATTGGAATCGTCCGGATGGTCGATTGCCCTCTCTGCCCGCCCCGGCGAATATCCCCGATATCGGCGCGCCCGCCGTCTGCAATGAGCGGACGCGCCAGCCTGTCACCGCTGCCGAGCGGGCGCTAGTCAAGCGCGGATGGAAGCTCTTTGGCGCGGCGCAAGCGTTTGATATGACGCAGGTGGTCATGGCGGCCACAGGCTTCGACGAAATGTGTCGGCCGCTGGGCTACCAGGCCTTTGTCTATTGGGAAGGCCGCTACGCCGGGACGCTCGCCCCGTCCGCGATGAACGCCCGCGCCGACGGGGCGCTGGTCAGCGTCAAGCTTCTATCGCCGACGCGCCTTGTCGCTGAGTTTGACCGCTACGCGGCAGGCGATCGAGCCTGCTGCCCGTCACGGACGGCAACGGTGAGCTACGCGCTCCGCCGCGACGACCTGCCCGCTCTGAAAGCGACCGATGTCACCCACCGCCCAGCTTGTCCGGGAGCGGCCGAGCCGCCGACCGACGCGGAAACGCCCGCCGCCGCGCTTGGCGGTCGCCGCTGGACGCTTGCCGAAATTGGAGCGGAAGCGGTCAGCGGCAGCGAATGCTTCATCGAATTCAATCCGTCGAGCAAGCGGGTGGTCGGCTCGGACGGCTGCAACCGCTTTATGGGCAGTTACGAGTCCCAAGGCGACCGGCTGAAGTTTTCGCGGCTCGCCGGCACCAAGCGCGCCTGCCTCGACGAGGCCGCCCGCAAGCTCGAAATGCGGTTCAATCGCGCCCTGCCGAAGGTCAATCGCTTTGCGGTCACAGACAATCAGCTTATGCTCTATAATGGCGGCCAACTGCTGATGACCTTGAACGCGAAGTAACCGGCGTTTGCGCAAGGCGCTTTTTTGTGACTCCCGACCGTCCGCCGCCGCTCCGCTTATGGCGCCGAGCGTTGGCCATTCTGACAACCCTAACGCCTGCGCTCTGGCTGGTTATGCGGCGATTGGCCTGGGCGGCGCTGCGCCCGGCGGCGCCCCGGCTGGACGCGCTTGACGCCCGCGCGGCGCGGCGGCTGCGGGAAGCCTGCGAGCGCCTAGGGGTCATCTTCGTCAAGCTTGGACAACTCCTGGGCGTGCGCGCCGATTTTCTCCCGCCGCCCTATGTCGCCGAGCTTCGTCGCCTGCAGGATGACGTGATGCCGGCCGACTTTCGCTACGTCCGGGCGGCCCTGGAGCGCGAGTTCGGGATGCCGCTGAGCCTGGCGTTTGACGCCTTTGACGAGACGCCGCTGGCGACGGCCAGCATCGGGCAGGTGCATCGCGCGCGTTACGCTGGCCGGGACGTGGCGGTGAAGTTCCTGCGCCCTGACACGCGCGAGCGGTTGGCGCTCGACCTGCGCCTGTTGCGCTGGTGGTCGCGCTTGGGCCGCCGGATTGACCCGCGCCGGCAGTGGAAGCTCATTGACGACATTCTGGACGCCGTTGAGTCGGGATTCTTCGAGGAGTCCGACTTCGCCGCTGAGCGCGAGCATGCCGAGCGACTGCGCGCCCAGCTGGCGGGCCTGCCGGGCGTTTATGTGCCTTACACCGTTCCGGCGCGCTGCACGCCCAACGTCCTGACGCTGGAGTTTTGCTCTGGCGCGCGCATTGCCGATGTCGCTCAGTTGCGCGCGTGGGGGGTGGACACCGACGCCCTGCTCAATCGGCTGGTGGAGCTTTACGCCCGCATGATGCTGCTGGACGGCTACTACCACGCCGATCCGCATCCGGGGAATTTCCTTGTCCAGCCCGATGGGACGCTCGTGCTGCTTGACTTCGGGCTGGTGCGCGAGTTGTCGGAAGCGACGCGCCGAACGCTCTATGACGCGGCGCGGGCGGCGCTCGGCGGCGATCTGCGGCGCGTCGTGGACTGCCTCTATGCGTCGGGGATGCTCGCGCCGGAATCGCCCCGCGCCGAAGCCGAACGGTTTGTCGTCGCGTTTGCGCGCCTGAGCGTCGCCTTCAACAACGACACCCGCGGGCGCGTCGCGGCGCTCGAAGACCTCTTCCGGCGCCATCCGGGGCTCCAGTTCGCTATTCCGCCGGATTTGCTTTACGCCTTTCGGCTGGTGCAGATGCTGGAGGGCGTGGCGTCGAACTTCCGTCCCGGCTGGAATGTCATCGCCGACGGCGGCGACGGTCTCGCGGCGGCGTTCGCGGCGTTTGTCCTGGACGGCCCGCCCGCGGGAAGCGCCTCGCCCTTCAACCGCCTGGTGGATACCCTGCGCTTCGGCTTTGGCGCGGCGGCGCGCACGCTAGCCGACCGCCTGGGCATTCTTGCGCGGGTCCTGGCGCGTTGAGCGCGCCTGTCGCGCCGCGACATTGCCGCGCCGTCAGATTTGCCCGACCCACGTGGCGTCGGCGACTTCGCGCCAGCGGGCGCGAATCGCCGCGATGTCGCTTTCCGACAACGGTCCGGCGGCGACATGGCGGGCGTTAGCTTCCCATCGTCCGGGCTGCGTCGTGCCGACAATCGCCGTATGGACGCCCGGCTGCGAAAGCGTAAAGCGCAGCGCGAAGCCTACGGCGGCGTCCGTCTCCCGCTTGAGAAAATCGTAGTCAAGCTTCTGAAGGCGCTCCCAGTAAGCGTGGTGGTAGGCTTCCTTAGGGCGCTGCCCTGTGCGCCAGGCGGCGTTGGCCACCGGACGCTTGGCAATGACGCCCATCTGACGCTCCCGCGCCAACGGCAGCGTCAGGTCAAGGGCCTCCTGGTCGGCGATGCTGATAGAAGTTTGCAGCGTATCGAAAACGCCCAGCTCAACGGCGACTTTTGCCGCCTCGCCATCGCCGCTGTAGCCAATGTAGCGCGTCAGCCCGCGCTCGCGCGCCTTTTGCAGCCCGGCGACGCACTCGCCCCGGCGGAGCGTTTCGGCGTCGCAGGAGTGCAACTGCGCAAGGTCAAGGTAGTCCGTCCGCAGGCGGCGCAGGCTTTCCGCGATGTGCTCTAAAACGCCGGCCTCCGACCAGTCGTAGCGCGTAAAGCCATCCGTCGCGCCGCACTTCGTGAAAAGAAAAACGTTTTGCCGCCGCCCAGCGAGCGCCACGCCGAGCATGGCTTCGCTCAACCGGTAAGCCGCCGCCGTATCAATGACGTTGAGTCCGGCGTCTATCGCCGCGCCGACCAACGTCGTCACCTGTCCCTGCGTCACGCCCGGCGTAAAGCCGATTTCCGCGCCGCCGAAGCCCAGCGCGCTCACGTGCATGTCGGTTTGCCCAAGGCGGCGATACTCCATGGCGCGTCCCCTAAGTGGTTGATGTGATTTGGCTTGGCGCGACGGGACGCCAGCGCGAAAGCGTAACGCCCTCCGCCAGCCACGGCGGCGTTTGCGCCATGGCGGCCTGCGTGTGCGGTTGCGCGAAGTGCGCCTCCAGCGCCGCCGCGTCGCGCCAGCGCTCCACCAGGACGAAATGACACGGGTCATCGCAGGCGACATGCAAGTCGTAGGCGATGCAGCCCGGTTCCTGGCGGGTCGCGGCGATGAGCGCGTCGAGCGCCGCGCTGAGTGCCGGAAGCGCCTCCGGCTTCGCCCGAAAGTGAGCTAAAATAGTGATTTCAAAAGACACCAGTGAACTCCTCGCTATGGGGCGACGCGCGCCGGCTTGCCGGAAGAAGAGTCGTCGCTCCTACTGGACGAAACCCGCCGCCCGGTCGGCAGGGTGATGATGAAGTTTGTCCCGACGCCGACCTGGCTCCGTACGGAGACGTTGCCGCCGTGCGCCGCGACGATGTTGCGCACAATCGCTAGCCCCAGCCCAACGCCCACGCCGCGCTGCGCCGTCGACTGCCGGTAGGGGTCGAAAATATATGGCACGTCTTTTTCAGGGATGCCCGGTCCGGTGTCAATAACTTGAATGAGCGCAAGCTCGCGCCCGCGTTCCACGCCTTTACCGACAATGACCGAGACATCAAGCGTAATCTCGCCGCCTTCCGGCGTGAACTTCACGGCGTTAGAGAGCAGATTGGTCACGGCGCGCTCCATCTTGCCGGCATCAACCGAAATCAGCGGCAGGTCGTCGGGAATGACGCTGGTCAGGCGCTGTCCCTTGCTCGCCGCCAACGGGCGCGCCGTCGCCAGGGCGGCGTCGAGAAGCGCCTTCGGCGAAACCATCCGCAAGTCGAGCTGCATGGTCGTCGTTTCCGCCCGCATCACCTCCAGCATTTCGTTGATGAGCTCAAGCGTCCGGTCGGCGCTTGCCGCCGTGTTGCGCATAATCTCATGGATTTCCGGGGCAATTGTATCGGCTTTATCCGCGAGCAACGCATCCAACAGGTCAAGCATCATCCGCACCGACGCCAGCGGGGCCTTGAGGTCATGAACCAGCATCGCCGTAAACCGCTGCTTGACCGCGTCAAGCTCGCGCAGCCGGTCGTTGGCTTCGGCCAGTTCGCGGTTTTTGGCCGCCAGGATGCGCGACATCTGCGCCCGGCGGCGGACGGCGCGTTGCTTAGCCGCGAGTTTCGCCTGCGCGACGCGCGTTTTCGTCAGCAGCCGCGCGCGGTACAGGCGGGCCTTATACAGCCCGCCGAGGGCGCCGCCGGCGATGAGGGCGTAAGCGGCATACGCCCACCATGACCGCCACCACGGCGGGCGAATGAAGAGCCTGATTTCCAGACCCTTTTCGTTCCACAGGCCGTCGCTGTTGGCGGCCTTGACGCGAATGAGCCAGTCGCCCGGGGAGAGGTCGGCCAATGTAAGCTCGTCGCGCAAGCCGAGCAGCTTCCAGTCGCGGTCGCGCCCGACAATCCGGTAGGCGAATTGATTGGCTTCGGGCGCATTGAAATCGAGCGCCGCCAACAGCAGCGTCACGTTGCCCTCATTGTAGCCGAGCGTTACGGCGGGGCTGTCCGGCGTCGCCAGAAACGTCTTGCCGGCGACTTTGACCAGCGCGGCGACCGGCGGCGGATAGGGGTTGTCCTGTAGCTCGTCAGGGTAAAAGGCGGTTAACCCCTGCGTGCCGCCGAAAGCCATGATCCCCTCGCGCGTCTTCAGATACGCCCGGCGGTTGAACTCCTTGCCTTGAAGCCCTTCCTCGACGCGGTAGTGTCGCAGCCTCCCCGTGTCCGGATCGTAGCGGGCAATGCCGTTGTCGGTGCTGATCCACAGTCGCCCGCGCTTGTCTTCCAAAGCGGCATAGACATTGTCGTGGGGCAGCCCCTGGCGCTCCGTCAGCGCATAAAAGCGATCCTGCGCGGCTTCGTAGCGCAGCAGCCCCATGCCCTTCGTCGCCAGCCAAAAGCGCCCGCGACTATCGCTTAGAAACGCGCACACGGTCGGAACGCCCGAAGCCGGCTGCCCCAGCTCGCGCTGCCAGCCTCGCGCCGTCTTTCCGTCCGGCTCGATGCGCAGCGCGCCCAGGCGCAGCCCTATCCACAGCGCGCCGGAGGCGTCGCGCTCCAGCGCCTCGACGTCGAGCGTCTCCGCGTCAAAGGGCGGCCCAAGGGTCACTCCGTCAAGCGCGCGCCTGACTGCGCGCCGGTCAGGCGCGATGGCCAGCAGGTCGCTGTCGCATCCGACGAGCAGCGTCCCATCCCGCTCCTCGTAAAGGACCTTGACGACCGGCTGCCGGCCTGACTGGTTAGGCGGGAGCGGAAACGCCGTGAAGCGTCCAGTTCTGGGATCAAGGCGCTGCAGCCCCCCGGCTGAGCCAACCCAGAGCTGCCCGGCGCGATCCCTGAGAGTCGCCCAGACGCTTTCATGAGCCAGCGAGCGGGGGTCGCCTGGCCGGTGATGGTAGGCGCGTATGACGCGCGATTGGCGCTCAAGGCAGTTGAGCCCGCCAAAAGCCGTGCCGACCCACCAATTGCCGGCGGCATCCTCGCACAGTCCGCGAATGTAGTCGTCGCTCAGCGAGTTCGGGCGCTCCGGATCGCTGCGGTACGTTTTGAAACGCACGGCGTAGGGCGCGAGCTTCGACAGCCCGAAGCGCCTGTCGCCGACCCAGACGACGCCCGACCGGTCGCGCAGCAGCGCCTGGGGACGGAGTCCGATCGAGTCGCTCGGGATGGGCGGGTCGCAGGTCGCGCGCTGAAGCGCCTTGGACGAAAGGTCGAGCCGCGCCACTCCGAAGCCCGTCAAGCCAATCCAGAGAAAGTCGCCGTCCGGCATCAGGCTTTGGACGTCCGCCGAGACGGTTGGCGCGAGGTCGAGCGGGTATCGCCCCGTCACCCGCCCGTCCTGCGCCTCTAGCTCGATGAGTTCAGTCCGCGCGCCGCCTTCCGTGCCGACATATAGCCGCCCCCGCGGGTGATAGGCGATGACGCTGGCTGGCGGCGTCCCCAGCGTCACCCGGGCGAAGACCTCCGCTTGCGGGTCGAAGCGCCAGACCTCGCCAGCCGAAACCAGCCACAGGCGCCCGTCCGGGGCGACGGCGGCGCTTTTCGCGGACGGAATCAGGCCGGGCCGAGCCGGGGCGGGCAGCCGAAACAGGCTGGATTGCGCCAGCGCCGGGCGGTAGCGAATGAGATAATCGTCGCAGCCAATCCACAAATCGCCCCGCTCGTCCTCCAAAAGCGAGTGGGCGTAGCGTTGCGAGGGGGCGTCGAGCCGCGGAAGCGCGACCGGCGAGAAGTCGTCCGCGAAGGGATTATACCGGCATAGCCTGCCGTCGAGCAGCAGCGCCCAAAGCTCGCCGTCGCGAGCGGAGCAAAGCCCGACGACGGCGTTGGATGGAAGGCTGCGCGGGGCGTCGGGATTGCGCCGGTAAGAGACAATGCGCCGCCCGTCATAGCGATTCAGCCCGTCCTCGGTGCCAATCCACAGAAAACCGCGCCGATCTTGCGCCAGGGACATCGCCGACGGATTGGACAGGCTTTGATTGAGCTCGAAGCGCTGGAAGCGTAGCTTGTTCGGCCAAGTTGTGGCCTGACCGAGCGCCGGCGGGGACAGCGCTAGCCACAGCGCCAGCGCGCACAGCAGCGAGCGAAGCGGCGCTAGCATGATGATTCCACCATGAGTTTTTCAATTGTTTCTAATCTGTCTCTAATCCGCGAAAAGTAAAATTATGGAAAATAGCGAAACTCCTGGGCATAGTAACCGCCCCGTTCGCCATCTGTCCAACGCGCTTGACGCCGCCGCCGCCGCCGCCCAAAGTCTAGCGTTGGCCCTGTCCCGCTGTTGTATTGCCATTGGAGGTGTCGTCTCTTCTCATGGCGACTGACTTGCCGCTTCCGCCCCACTACAGCGCCTTCCACGCCCTGCACGCCGACTACCCCGGCCTCGGCCCGGGAGCGCTTTTCACCGCTGCCGAACAGTGGCGTGAGGCGCGCGCGCTGCAGTCGGCCGCCGAAGACGCCCGCCGCGCGCGCCTGCTCGTCATTGATATGCAGGCGGATTTTTGCTTTCCGTCGGGGGCGCTCTACGTCGCCGGCCGGTCAGGAACCGGCGGGATGGACGCGCTGCGACGCCTGGTGGAGTTCATTTACCGGCGCTTGGATGCGATTTCAGAGATCATCTGCACGCTTGACAGTCACATCCCCTGCCAGGTGTTTTTCCCCGGCGCGCACCTGGCTGAGGATGGGCGGCCGGTGGCGCCGTACACGACCATCGCCGCTGAGGACTACCGCGCCGGGCGCTACCGACCGAACCCGGCCCTGGCGGCGCAGTTGGGGACGACGGCCGGGTGGCTGACGCGCCAGTTTACGGACTACTGCGAGCGGCTGGAGGCGGGCGGCAAGTACGCGCTTCAGATCTGGCCCTACCACTGCCTGA
Organism: Chloracidobacterium sp. CP2_5A; assembly: GCA_002254845.1. Taxonomy (GTDB): domain Bacteria; phylum Acidobacteriota; class Blastocatellia; order Chloracidobacteriales; family Chloracidobacteriaceae; genus Chloracidobacterium. Next base: position 12,657 of record NKPT01000056.1, read on the forward strand.
TCGGCGCGCCCGGACACCGGCTGGCCGGGGCGCTCGACGACGCGCGACTGTTTCACGCCTTCGCGCGCGGCGCGGCGAACGCGCCCGAACTCAAGGGCGACAGCCCGCTGACGGAGCACTACTCGATTTTCGCCCCGGAGGTGGCGACTTGTTGGGACGGCGCGCCGATGCCGCGCGCGACGCGCAACACGGCGCTGCTGGAGCGGCTGCTGACGTCCGACGCGATCCTGGTCGCCGGCTTGGCGTCGAGTCACTGCGTGGCGGCGAGCGTCGCCGATTTGCTCGCCTTCATTCGGGAGCGCAATCCCTATCTGGCGCGCCGGGTGATTTTGCTGCGGGACGCCATGGCGCCGGTCGTCGCGCCTGGCGCGGATTTCACCGACGCGGCCGAGGCGGCGCTGGCTGACTTTCAGGCGGCCGGGGCGCGAGTGTTGGAGACGACCGATCCGACCGAAAGTTGGTGGAGCTGATGCGGCTGGCGGTGTTCAATCAGTCGGGCGGCGTCGGGAAAACCTCGCTGACGCGCGATCTGGGCTACGAGCTGGCGACGCGCGGCCGGCGAGTGTTGCTTGTCGACGCCGATCCGCAGGGAACGCTGGGGAGCTTCCTGGGGCTGGAGCCGCCCGCCCGCCCGCGCGCCGACACCTTCTGGGCGACGGTGTGCGACGGCGGCGACGCGCCGCCGGTTACGCACCCGACGGCGTTCGGACTGACGGCGGGGCTGGCGAATCGCTTCCTGATCGGCGACGAGCTGGCGCTTATGCAGCAAAGCGATCCGGCGCGGCTGCTGGCCGTCGTCGAAACGCACCTGACCGACTATGACTGGGTGTTGTTTGACTGTCCGCCGAAAATTTCCGAAATCACGCTCCAGATTCTGCTGGCGGCGGACGCGCTGCTGGCGCCGGTGCAGACCGAAGCCAAATCGGTTGAAAGCTTCGCCGAGGCGCAGCTTGAAATTGGCAAGGCGCAGCGACGGCGGAAAAACATGCGTCTGGCGCCGCTGCGGGTGCTGGGGGTCGTGCCGACGCTGTACAACCCGCGCCTGGTGCTGCACCGCCATCACTATGAAGAGTTGGCGCGGCGCGTCTGTCCGTCGTTCGGCTATCCGGTCTTCGCGCCGATTCGGGACTACGTCGCCGTGTCGGAGGCCGGGACGCGCCGCCAGCCGCTGCAGCGCTACGCCCCGAAGTGTCCAGCGGCGGCGGATGTCGCCGCGCTGGCGACGGCGATCCTTGACGGCGCGAGCGCCGGGCAGTGAAGCTCGCAGGGAGGTTTTATGTCAAAGGTCAAGCGTTTCACGGACGCGCCGACGCTGTCGCCCGCGCGCTTATCGGCGCTGGCCGACCAAGTGGCGGCGGAGCTGGGCGCGGAGTCCAGCGCGGGCGTGGTTGAGACGCCGCTGGCGGATTTGCGGGAAAACCCCTTTCAGCCGCGCCGGATGCTGGACGCCGCGGCGCTGCGCGACCTAACGGAGTCCATCCGGCGGCATGGGATTTTGCAGCCGCTTGTCGGGCGACGCGAGCCGGACGGCAGCGTGACGGTCATCGCCGGCCATCGCCGGTGGCGGGCGGCGGCGGCGGCCGGCCTGACGACCGCGCCGGTCGCGCTCAGGCGCGACGTGGCGGACGCCGACTTGCAGGTGCTGGCGCTGGTTGAAAACCTTCAGCGCGAAGACCTCCACCCGGTCGAGAAGGCGCGGGCGCTGGGGGAGGTCGCCCGCCGCTTTCGAACGCAGGCGCAGGCCGCCGAGGCGCTCGGCATGAAGCGGTCCGCCCTGGCGATGTGGCTGCGCGCGCTGGAGCTGGGGGGCGAGGTTTTGGACGCCTGCGCCGCCTATCCGGCCTGCTCGCTGCGGATGCTCTTGGACCTGCTGGCCCTTCCCCCGGCGCGCCGGCTGGCCGCGGCGAAGCGCTTGGTCGGCGCGGAAGCCGCCCCGCCGCCCCGCGCCGCGCCATCCGGGTCGGCGGGCGGCGGCGGCAGCGGCGGGCGGGCGTTTCAGTTCGTCTATCGCGCGCCAGGGAGGTCGGCGACGTTGCGGGTGACGGTGACGACGACGGCGCGGCGGACGGCGACGACGCGGGCCGACCTGCGGGCGGCGCTGGAGGCGGCGCTCGATTGTCTGAACGCGGACGGCTGACGGCGCGCGCCGGGCGCTGTCAACGCGTTGACAATCCTGCAAGTTTCAGAAAACAAAAGCTTTGATAGGGCTTAGGCGGGGCGGGGCGCCGCCGTCGCGCCCCATTGCGCGGAGGTTCCGATAATGCCTCGGCGCGGCGCGCCTAAAAGC
>NKPT01000037.1 GCA_002254845.1 Chloracidobacterium sp. CP2_5A
GCTTGATGGTCAGCTTGATGGTCAGCTTGATGGTCAGGCATGGCGCGCTTCCGGCCCGCTTTGGGGAGATCACGTCAAGTTTGACAGAAGTCGTCCGCAAACCATAGCATCGGGCGGCTTTCCCAAAAACTTTCAAGGCGCCTTTCTGGAACATGTCCCTTCTCGCCCGTCTGTTCCGCGTCAAGTCGGTGGCTCGGATTCAAGCTGATGCCGCGGCCGGCGGCGGAGACAGCGATGCCGGCGAAGCGCTGGCTAAAGAACTCACCGCATTTGACTTAACGGCGCTGGGCATTGCCGCCGTGGTCGGGGCTGGAATTTTCTCGACGGTCGGCAACGCCGCCTACAGCGGCGGCCCGGCCGTATCGCTGCTTTTCATATTCACGGCCGTCGCCTGCGGCTTTGCCGCGCTGTGTTACGCCGAGTTCGCCTCGATGATTCCCGTCGCCGGCTCGGCTTATACCTACGCTTACGCCAGCTTTGGCGAGCTTCTGGCCTGGATCATCGGCTGGGACCTGATCCTCGAATACGCCATCGGCAACATCGCGGTCGCCATTTCGTGGAGCGAGTACTTCTCAAACTTGCTCGCCGGCTGGGGTCTGCCGATTCCGGCTTACTTTCGGATGGACTTTCTCACCGCCAAGCGCGGCTTTGACGCCGTGAGCGACTTGCTCCAACAGGGCAAAAGCCTTGAGCAAATCAGCGCGCTGGAAGGATTCGCCGCGCAGGCGGTCGCCTATGAGGCGTGGCTCAACGCGCCGCGCCTGGGCAAGATTCCGATTGTCTGCAACCTGCCCGCGCTGGGCATCGTGGCGCTCATCACGCTGCTGGTCTATGTCGGCATCCGCGAGTCCAAGCGCGTGTCAAACGCGATGGTGGTCTTCAAAGTGGCCGTCGTGCTGTTTGTGATTGTCGTTGGCGCGTTTTATATCAAGCCGGAAAACTGGTCGCCCTTCGCGCCGAATGGCGCGGCCGGGGTGCTCAACGGCGTCGCGGCCGTTTTCTTCGCCTATATTGGGTTTGACGCCATTTCGACAACGGCCGAGGAATGCCGCGACGCGCAGCGCGATCTGCCGCGCGGGATCATCTATTCGCTCATCATTTGCACGGCGCTGTACGTGCTGGTCTCGCTCACGCTGACCGGCATGGTGCCATACACAAAGCTGCAAGTCGGCGACCCGATGGCCTTCGTCTTTGGGAAGGAGGGCGCGAGCCTGCCTATCGTCGAGCGCATCGTGGCCGTGAGCGCCGTCGTGGCGACCACCACCGTGCTGCTGGTTTTCCAAATCGGTCAGCCGCGCATCTGGATGGCGATGTCGCGCGACGGGCTGCTTCCCAAGGTCTTTGCCCGCATACACCCGCGCTTCAAGACGCCGGGCTTCGCCACCATCGTGGCCGGCTTTGTGGTGGCGATTCCGTCCCTGTTTATGAACCTGACCGAAGTGACGGACCTCACCAGCATCGGCACGCTTTTCGCCTTCGCGCTGGTGTGCGGCGGCGTGCTCATTCTGGATCAGACCGCGCCGGCCGCTGAGCGGAAGTTTCGCGTGCCCTACGTCAATGCCAAGTATATCGTCCCGGCCGGCGCGGCTGTCGCGGCGCTGATCTTCGCGCTCTATCCGCCCGCGAACGCCGTGGCGCGCGAGTTTCTCACCGTCGCGCCGGCTCCAGGCGAAAGCTGGCTCGGCGCGGTTTCGCACAAGATTCCGTTCGCGGTCTTCGCGCTGGGCGCGCTGGGGCTGACCGTCCTGTGTTTCCTCAAGAGCCTTTCGCTCATCCCGGTCTTGGGGTTGTTGATGTGCGGCTACTTGATGACGGAGTTGGGCGTCGTCAACTGGCTTCGTTTTTTGGGATGGCTGGCGGTCGGGCTCATCATCTACTTCAGCTATGGCTTCCGGCACAGCCGCCTCGCCGCCGAGACCGCCGCCGAAACCAAAGAGAACGCGTAATGTCCGGCGCTTTCGCCTTGAGCGACAACGCGACCTTGAGCGACAAGGCTACGCCGGGAGCAGGCTTTCCAGCTCGCGCAGACGCCGCGCCAGGCGGAGCAACTCGGCGTCCGTCGTCGGCGCGCCGTCCAGAATCGCCTGACAACGTTCCGTCAGCGCCCGCCATTCGCTGGACGGCCGCCCCGAGCGCTCTCCGGCAACCAAGCATAGTTCGGCAAGCGGCGCGGTCGTTGGCAGCCCAGTATAGCGGCACAGCCGCCGATGAAACCGCCGGTAGAGATTTTCCAGCGCCAGATCGCGGCTCTCGGCCACCCGTTGGATGCGGGCCATCGCCTCGACAAACTCCAGCGCGTTCACGCGCGACTTGACCGGCAGCCGGAGCGGTCGCCCGAAGCGTCGCCCCAGCGTATAAGCGACAAGGAGGCCGAGCGCGACCGTGTGCCAAACCATCCACGGAATCGGCGTCCCCCGGAAATAGCCCAGCAAGCCCAGCAGACCGCCGTTCGTCGCCCGATAGCCGTGGTGGTAGTCGTCAAAAACGATGCGACCGCCGCTTTCGCCAAGAGCCAGGCGCGCTAGGTTCAAAACAAAGCGAGCGTTGTCGCCCTCCCCAATGCCGTTGTTGGCAATGACGTAGGGATCGCCGACGAAGATGACCCGCCCCGCGCCGTAGCCAAGCTCCGCGACGGCGGGCGCGTCCTTGATGCCGGCCAGCGGCGCGAATCCCTTGAGCCAGACGGGATCGTTGAACCTGTCTTCATCAGCCGAATTGGGCGTTGTCGCCAGGCGAAGCGTCGCCGACGCGGCCTTTTCCGAGAAGGTCAGCCCGCTCACGCCCTGAAACAATCCGCTCGGCTGCCAGGGGACGACGCGCTGGGTCGGGGCTTTGCCAAACGCCGAGCCGCTGGTCTCGGTCGGCAAGGCGCCCGCTGGCAACAACTGGCGGCGGCCAAGCTCCAGCCCCCACCCGCGCTCAAACATAATGAACGTCCCGCCATCCGCCAGCCATCGCCGCAGGGCCCGAAGCTGTCGCGGGCGGGGCTTTTCGCGCGGCTCGATAAAAATGACGACGCGCGCGTCCTCGCTTTCCGCCAAGGCGCGGTAGTCCTGCTCCCAGCGGCCGACCCGCAGCCCTGACTCTTGCAGCAACAGGTAAGCCGCCATCGCGCCGTAGGCGCGGCCGGAGCGCGTTGACCGGTCGGCATACTCATCCGACTCCGCATCCGGTTCCGGCTTGACGTAAAACAGCAGGTTGAGCCCCAGCACGAGCAGAACGACCGAAATGACGACCAAACTGTTTTTGAAGGTATGGCGGCTCATGGGGCGGTCCCGCTCGCGGGGCGAGTCGTGCTAGGCGGTCGCGGGCAGCGCGGCCAGCGCTTCCCGGTAGCGGGCGAGGAATCGCTCGTAATCTTCGCGGCTGCCGTCCTGCCGGCCGTACCACAGGACATCAAAGCGGTCGGTCAAGTCGCGCAAGGGCAGATAGATGCGAGTTTGGGCGCGGACGGCGGCCAGGTATTCGCGGTTGGTCCAGGCCGGGTTGAGGCGGACCACTTCGCGCTTGTCGAGCTCGTGCAGCAGGGCGATGTAAATCTTGCGCGCAGCTTGTCGCCAATCGCCCGACTCGGCCGCCGCGCGCGCCTGCGCCAACAATTCGTCAGCGTCCATATCCAGGGGAACCGGCTCGCCAAGAATGACCCGCGCGCCGTCGTCGGCGGCAGCCTGTTGCCGCCGATGACGACCGACAAGCCAGACCGCCGCGCCTATCAGCAGGATGACGATGGCCATCCACAACCCGAGCTGCATCCACTGATTCGACCACAAGCCGCTCTCGCCAATCGCTTTGACCGGCCGCGGCAGCTTGCGGAGAAGATTCTCCAGAATTTCAGCCAGCCACTCCCGAAGAACCTGAAACGGCGTTTTGGTCTTTTTGATCGGCTGGAACGCCTCGCGCGCGAGAATCGCTCGGATGTCGGCCGCCGCGCCCTCCGGCGGCGCGCCCAAGTGCTGCTGGATGATGACCAGCTGCGCGTCGAGCGCCCGCAGGCGCTCCCGCATTTCCGCGGCGCTCGCCGACTCGCACAGCTCGTCCAGCGCGGAACGAAGCGCCTGATTGTTCACGGCGCAAAAACCGGTCGGCGTCGCCACCGTGCACCGCTCCGGCAGCAGCCGGCGCAGCTCCTCCCGCGCGGCGGGCGGCAAAACGTCGTCCATCCGCCAGGGCTCGTCCTCGGCGTAGTAGGGTTGGAGCGCCGCGCTGGCTTCGCTAAGCATCGCCTGCGCTCGCGCCATTTGCGCGCGATAGGCGTCAAGCGACAGCTCAGGCGGCGTTTCGGCGCGCGCGACGGCGGCGCTTCCCGCCCAGACGCACAGCGCCAGCCCCGTCAGGACCAGCTTCCCCAGCCGAGTCAGTCGGCGCGAAGCCGAGCGCGGCCAAACGCCTGCCGAGCCAAGCTGAGCCGCGTCAATACTCATAAAAGCCGCGTCCGGTTTTGCGTCCCAGCCAGCCCGCGGCGACATACTGCCGCAGAAGCGGGCAGGCGCGGTATTTCGGGTCGCCAAAGCCTTCGTAAAGAACGTCTAAAATCGCCAGGCACACATCGAGGCCAATGAAGTCGGCCAGCGTCAGCGGCCCCATCGGGTGATTCATGCCGAGCTTCATAATGCCGTCAATCGCCTCGCGGGTCGCCACCCCTTCATAGAGGGTAAAGACGGCTTCGTTAATCATCGGCATCAGAATTCGATTCGACACAAAGCCCGGAAAATCATTGGCCACCAGACAGGTCTTCCCTAGCTTCGCGCCTAACTCCAGCGTGTAACCGGCCGTGGCGTCGCTCGTCGCGCGCCCCCGAATCACCTCGACCAGCGGCATGACCGGCACGGGATTCATAAAGTGCATGCCGATGACCTGCGCTGGACGCTGGGTGGCGGCAGCGATCCGCGTGATGGAAATCGAGGAAGTGTTTGTCGCCAGAATGGCTTCGGGGCGCGTCAGCGCGTCAAGCTCGCGGAAGAGCGCGGCCTTGGCGTCAAAGCTCTCAGTGATGGCCTCGACGACGACTTCCGCTTCCGCGACCGCCGCAAGCTCGGTCACGGGGCGAATGCGCGCCAGAACTTCCTCTTTTTGAGCGAGCGTCAGGCGGTCTTTCCTCACGTCGCGGTCGAGGCTGGCGCTGATGGTCGCCAGCCCGCGCTCAAGATATTCGGGCGCGACATCGCGCAAAATCACGGGAAAGCCGGCGCGAGCCGCGACTTGGGCAATGCCGCTGCCCATGGCGCCCGCGCCGATGACGGCAAAACTACCCATAGATGACACCTCGCAGTGGCTAGGGCCGGCGCTCAGCCGACAAAGCGATGAGCAGTCGATTAGTAGTAACGGTCGCGGCCATCATCATCGTCGTCATAGTCATCATCGTCATAGTCATCGTCGTCTTCCTCGTCATCCTCGTAGTCGGATTCGAGGTCAAGCTCGATGGGGTCAAGTCCGACCAGACGCAGAACCGCGCCGCACTCGTCGCACTCAATTGTGTCGCCTTTGTCGGCGTCTTCGTCCACGTGGACTGTCGCTTTGCACTCAGGACAAGTTCCCTGGGGCATGACTGTTCCGTCTCCTTTGGTCAGCAGGCAAAAGTTGTCGAGCTCGGCTGACACGAACGTAAACCAGCCGGCAAAACGCTGCAAGCCGGCCTGTCGCGGGAAATCGCCTGCCCGTGGCGAGCGCTTGCGCCCGGCGCCGCTTGTCGGCGCGCTCCGCGGCCATTAGAGTCACCGCCTTGGCTCAGTTCATCTTTTGCGTTTCACAGCCCTCACGACGCCATGTCTTCCGAAAAAGCCACGCAGGTCAAAACCCTTGAAGCCCAACTCGCGCAGCTTTCCTCCGCGCCGCACACGCCGGAGCAGGACGCGGAAATTCTCAAGCTGCAAGCGCGCGTTCGGGAGCTACAGCAGGAAATTCTCGGCGCTACGGATAGAAAAGGCGAGATGACGCCAATGGATCGGGTCAAGCTCGCCCGACATCCAGACCGTCCCTACGCCTTGGATTTCATTCACCTGCTGTTCACGGACTTCCATGAGCTGCACGGCGACCGGCGCTTCGCTGACGATCCGGCCATTGTCTGCGGCTTCGCTCGCTTTGAGGGCGAGCCGGCGCTTATCGTCGGGCAGCAGAAAGCTAACTACCAGCAGCGCAAGATGGAGGACCGCAAGTATCGCAATTTTGGCATGCCCAAGCCGGAAGGCTATCGCAAGGCGATTCGGCTGATGCAAATGGCGGCGAAGTTTCGGCGGCCGATCATTTCGTTTATTGACACGCCGGGAGCCTATCCGGGCATTGAGGCGGAAGAGCGCGGGCAAGGCGAGGCAATTGCGCGCAACATCATCGAGATGATGCGGCTGGCGTCGCCGACGCTTGGCGTCATCATCGGCGAAGGCGGATCAGGCGGCGCGTTGGCCATCGGGGCCTGCGACCGCATCATTATGCTCGAAAACACGGTTTACTCGGTTATTTCGCCGGAGGGCTGCGCCTCGATCCTGTGGCGCGACGCAAGCAAAGCCGACAAAGCCGCTGCCGCCATGAAAATCACGCCGGAGCCGCTCAAGGCGGCCGGCATTGTGGACGAAATCGTTCCCGAACCCGGCGAAGGCGCGCATACCGACCACAAAGCGGCGGCCGATGCCCTGCGGCCCGTTTTGGTTAGGCATCTCAGGGAGCTAAGCGCCCTGTCGCCGGAAAAGCTTATCGAGCAACGTTACGCCCGTTATTGCCGACTTGGGGCTTTTGTTGAGGAAGCGTAGCGCGCTCAAAGCTAGCGCTCAAAGCGAAAAGCGCGCCCGCTCGGCCTTGTCAATCGGCTTGGTCAGTACGCTGCCGTCTGCGCTCGGTAGCCCTCGACGTTGCGCTGCATTTCCGCAAGCGAGTCGCCGCCAAACTTTTCGCGCCAGGCCTGCGCCAACACCAGCGCTGTCATCGCTTCGGCAATGACGCCCGCCGCCGGTACGGCCGTCGTGTCCGACCGCTCAAAAGCCGCCGCCTGAGCCTCTTTCGTCACGACATCCACGCTTTGAAGCGCGCGGCGCAAGGTTGAAATTGGCTTGAGGTGTCCGCGCAGGCGGAGTTCCTGTCCGTTGGTCATCCCGCCTTCGAGGCCGCCGGCGTGGTTGGTCGGGCGCGTGAACCGCTCGCCGTCATAATCAATTTCATCGTGCAACTGCGCGCCGGAGCGGCGGGCGACCGCCGCGCCATCCCCAATCTCGACCGCTTTAACCGCCTGAATAGACATAATCGCCTGCGCGAGTCGCCCATCTAGCCGGAGGTCCCATTGCGTATGCGTCCCCAAGCCGACCGGCAGCCCCCGGACGACGACTTCAAAGGTCCCGCCTAGCGTATCGCCGCGCTCGCGGGCGGCATCCACGGCAGCCACCATCTCGGCCTCGACAGCGGGATCTATGCAGCGCAAAACAGCGCTGTCCTGCGCGGCCGCGATGCGCTCCCACGGGGCGCCCGTCAGCCTATCGTCAGCCGGAATGCCGCCCAGACAGGTGACGTGGCTGGCGATTTCAACGCCAAACGCCGCAAGAAGCTGCCGCGCCAGCGCCCCTGCCGCCACCCGCGCCGCCGTTTCGCGCGCGCTGGCGCGCTCGAGAATGTCGCGGAGGTCATGCGTGGCGTACTTCAGCCCGCCCGCCAAATCGGCGTGCCCCGGACGCGGGCGCGTCAGCCGCCGCGACTTCTTCGGGTCGTCGGCAATGGCGTCCCACGCCGGCGTTGGCTGGCTGGCCATGACCGTCTGCCAGTTTTCGAAGTCGGCGTTGCGAATGAGGAGCGCGACCGGCGAGCCGAGCGTTCGCCCATGACGGATGCCGGACAGCGCTTCAGCCGTATCCTGCTCGATTTTCATGCGCCCGCCGCGCCCGTAGCCAAGCTGGCGGCGGCGGAGCTGGGCATTGACGGCCGCCAGGTCAACCGTCAGCCCGGCAGGCAATCCCTCAACAATCGTGATTAGCGCCGGGCCGTGCGACTCGCCGGCCGTAACAAAGCGCAGCATGACGAACTTCCTTTCACGCGGTTTCAGCTTGCTCGTTTCGCTTTGGGCGCGCGGCCCCGGACGCGGCGTCAAGCGCCGCCAAATTCGCGCCAAGCAAAAGCAGCAGCGACGATATAAACGCCCACATCACGAGCGACACGGTGACATAGAAGGGGCCGTAAGTCTTGCGAAAATTGATCAGCGGCAGCAAAGCCACGAAGATGTAGTGGGCGACCTCCCAGAGAAGCCCAACCCATACCGCCATCGGCAGCACCCGCCGCGCCGCCGGGCGCTCGCTCGGCAAGACCATATAAAGCCCGAACAGCATGCCGATGGCGATGGGCAGCGACAAAGCCTTGGCGACGACAAGCGCCGCGAGCGAGGCGGCGCGCGCGCCGCCAACGCTGCCGATGGTCTGCGTTGCCAGCCACTGCAAGCCCGCCGTCAGCGCGACGATGGCGAGAAAGCCAGCGCCGCACGCCGGCACCAGCGCCATGGCCAGCAACTGGCTCTTCCAGCCGCTGCGGGGGCGCTTGACCCGCCAGGCGCGGTTGAGGGCTAGCTCCAGCGGCGTGAAAATGCCCGCGCTCGTGAATATCAGCGCCACAACCGAAAACAGGGCGACGCCCCGGCTGGCGTGCTCGTCTAGCGCCACGCGCAGGTTGCGGACGATGAAATCCTCCGCAACTGGCAAATACGCCGCCTTCAAAAGGAAAAATGTCGTTTCCACTCCGGCGCTCCAATGCAGCAGCTCCCGGCAGGTCAAAAGCGTCAAGAGCAGGAAAGGATAGAACGCGAGCAGCGCGTTGAAGGCAATCGCCGAAGCGAAGACGTACACCTCATTGCTCGCCAAGTCGGCGATAGCCGGAAAGATGCGGCGGGCCGTCAGCCCAATGCGGTAGAAAAAGTCAAGCTGGGCCGGCGTTGCCGCGGGTGACAACTGAGCTGGCGCGGGATGGGCGTGCAAGTCGGCGGGCATGGCGCATCGGGCGATCGGCAATCGCGGACCAGGTTGCCGCGGTTCGCTAGGTTGCCGGAGTTCGGGCGGGCGTTCAAGTCGCGCCGCCATGCTCGCCATCCCGTCAGCTTCGCCTGCCAAAAAGCATCGTCAGATTGGGCTGGTCAATCTACAATGCGGCGTTGTTGCCTTGGCAACAGCGATTTGCGGAACATCTCCGGGCGCGGCTCGTTTGCGCAACGGGGCTTGACTTTGGTCTCACGCCTGATACGGGCGTAACTTTCCTTGAGGTAGGATAATGATGAACAGCACTTTCAAACGCGCATCGGCGCTTTGCGCGACTTTCGCCGCCTTGCTCGTGGCGGCTTGCACGGCTGCCACTACCGCCACGACGGAGCCGCCAGCCGGCGCGCCGGCGCCTGCGTTCACGGCCGTGGACAGCAACGGTAAAAAGCACTCGCTGAGCGATTTTAAGGGCAAGTTCGTGGTGCTCGAATGGGTCAACTTCGACTGTCCCTTTGTGGTGCGCCACTACAAGAGCGGCAACATGCAGGCCCTGCAGCGCAAGTACACGGCGAAGGGCGTCGTGTGGCTTTCGATCAACTCTTCCGCCCCCGGCAAGCAAGGTCACTTCGCGCCGGCTGAGATCAACGCTAAGCTCAAGGAGCGCAACGCTGCGCCGACGGCTTACCTAATTGATGCGGATGGCGCGATTGGCAAGGCGTACGGCGCGAAAACCACGCCGCACATATATGTCATTGACCCGCAGGGCAACCTCATTTACCAAGGCGCGATTGACGATTCCGTCTCCACGGATGCCAACGAAAAGGCGAAGGTCAACTACGTCGAGGCGGCGCTCGACGCCGCCATGAGCGGCAAGCCGATCGCCGTGGCGACAACCAAGCCGTATGGTTGCAGCGTGAAGTACTAAGCTCAGTCATCGGCGACCAGCGCCGCCGGTCGCGGACTGGTCCCTAAGGCCGGGCGCCCCCAGCCGCCATATCTCGGCGGGAAGCGCGCTCAAAAGCCATAACGCCAACTAAGGCGCGGCGGTGCCTTGACCAAGCCGGCGCCGGAGAGAAATCCCCCATGAGTGAAGAAGCGCCCTCATCGTTCAAGATCAGCGACCGTCGGCTATTTAATCCCGACGGCACGGTTCGCGCCGATGCGGAACGAGACGAAACCGAAGCGCCGGCGCCCATCAATGAAGCCGCGCCAGTCGCGCCGCCAGACGGGCAAGCGGCGAAGCATCAGCCCGCTCCCAAGCCCGCTCCCCAAGCGGACCCCTTGTTTAGCGAGTTTGTCCTGGAGCTGGCGACAAACGCCATGATGATGCTCGGCTTGATTGAGCATCCGCAGTATGGGCGACTGCCCCCGGATATCGAGGGCGGACGACACTACATTGACATCCTGGCGATGCTGGTCGAGAAAACCAAGGGCAACCTAGCCCCGGCTGAAGAGCGTCAGCTTCAGGAGACAGTGGCGTCGCTGCGCATGGAGTTTGTCGGGCTGACCAAGCGCTTAGCTTCCAATGCCCGCAAGGACATCTAAAAAGCTCCGGCGGCGAGCGAGTCGCCGCGGCGACCGCAAGGCCCAAAACAGAGGCCCCAAACAGCATTCAAAGAGCAATCGGGGCAGGTCGGAAAGCCTGCCCCGATTGGCGTTACGGTCTCTCGCTTGGGCGCGGCGCCTGTCAGGCAAGGGCTTGCTTGATCTGCGCCGCCAGCTTCGCAAAGCCCGAGTCGTCAGTCACGGCCAAGTTGGCCAGAATTTTACGGTCGAGCAGGATGCCCGACTTCTTGAGACCATACATAAACTGGCTGTAGCTCAGCCCGCTCCGTCGGGCGGCGGCATTGATACGCACAATCCATAATGACCGATAGTCGCGCTTCTTGATGCGGCGGCCGATGTAGGCGAACTTCAACGCCCGCTCGACCGACTCCTTGGCTGAGCGATACAGCTTGCTCTTGGTCATTTTGTAGCCCTTGGCCAGCTTCAAAATTTTCTTGCGTCGCTGTAGGCGTTTATTTCCACGTTTTGCGCGGGGCATGGCGTTTTCAACTCCTCAAAAAGAAAAAACTCAAATGATTCCGTAACCGCCAATTTAGCGATTGCCATAGGGGAGCATTTGCCGAATCGCCCCCTCGTCAGCCGCTGAAACATAGGTGTCAATATCAAGGTGGCGGCGGCGCTTAGCCGACTTCTTTGTCAGAATATGGCGACAGTGCGAGTGTCCGCGCTTGAACCGCCCGCTAGCGGTCGAGCGAAACCGCTTGGCAGCCCCCTTGTGCGTCTTCAACTTCGGCATAGCTTCATCTCCTTCCGCAAATGCTCATCCGTAATGAACCACCTTCAATCGCCCTGGTCGCCCGCCCTGCTGGCCAGCAATGAGGCTATTTCTTGGGCGTAAAAATGACAAACATCGTCATGCCTTCCATCTTGGGGCGGACTTCAACGGTCGCGACCTGCGACAGGTCCTTTTCGAGTCGCGCCAGGACGCGCTCCCCAAGCTCGCGATGGGTAATCTCGCGCCCAATAAACCGCACCGAGGCCTTCACCTTGTCGCCATCCTCCAGCGCCCGGAGCGCATTGTTTTTCTTGAACTCGTAATCGTGATCGCCGATGGCCGGGCGAAGCTTAATTTCCTTGACCGAGATGACGGTTTGCTTTTTCTTGGCCTCGTGCTGCTTCTTTTTCTGCTCATACTGCCACTTGCCGTAGTCAATGATACGGCATACCGGCGGATTAGCCTGCGAAGCGACTTCGACCAAGTCCAGCCCCCGCTCCTGGGCAATGGCCAGAGCTTGCTGGGGCGACAGAATGCCAAGCTGATTACCATCTTCGTCTATGACGCGCACTTCGCGATGACGAATTCGCTCATTCGTGGGAACCTGTGGCCCACGGTCACGGGCGCCTCGATTTGGTGGGATGGCGATACGACAACTCCTTTGCTGGGGCAACGTCCGCGGGGGACCATGCCGAGCCTCATTGATCCGCGCGCCGGGCGCGGCATTGCTATGGCGTGATGGCGCGCTGCCGAACCTCTTCCGTCACTCGCGCGATGAACGCCTCGACCGATAGCGTTCCGATATCGCCTTCGCTGCGCGTCCGAACCGCTAGGTCGCCGGTTTCAGCCTCGCGATCACCGAGAACAATCATATACGGCACTTTCCGCAGTTGCGCTTGACGAATTTTCGCGCCGATTTTTTCGCTGCGCGCATCCGCCTCGACGCGCAGCCCAGCCGCGCGCAGCCGCCGGGAGATTTCGAGCGCATGCGCATTGAGCCGGTCGGCAATCGGCAGGATGGCAACCTGGGTTGGAGCGAGCCAAACCGGAAACTTGCCGCCAAAGTGCTCAATCAGCAGCCCGAAGAACCGTTCGAGCGAGCCGAGAATGGCGCGGTGAACCATAATCGGCGTATGCGCTCGGTTGTCCGCGCCGATGTATTCCAGCGCGAATCGCTGCGGCAGGTTGAAGTCCACCTGGATGGTCCCCAACTGCCATGAGCGCCGGATCGCGTCAATCACCTTGATGTCTATCTTGGGGCCGTAGAAAGCGGCCTCGCCTTCGACCCGCGCGTAGGCCAAGCCAAGCTTGTCCAGCGCTTTCGTCAACGCGGCTTCGGCCGGCGCCCAAATCTCGTCGCCGCCCAAATATTTTGAGCGATCCTGCGCGTCGCGGACGGAAAGCTCGATTTGGTAGTCGAAGCCAAAGGTCGCATAGACTTTCCGGGCGAACGCCAGGCAGCCGATGATTTCGTCTTCAAGCGTTTCCGGCGTGCAAAACAAGTGGGCGTCGTCCTGCGTGAACCCGCGCACGCGCAGCAACCCGTGCTGAACGCCCGACCGCTCGTAGCGGTACACGGTGCCCATTTCCGCGTAGCGCAGCGGCAACTCCCGATAGCTGCGCGGCTGCGACTTGTAAATCTGGATGTGGAACGGGCAGTTCATGGGCTTGAGCTGATATTCCAGCGGCTCATCCTCGAACTGCATGGCGGGATACATATCGCCGCGATACTTGGCGGTGTGGCCCGACGTTTCCCACAGCCGGCTGGACGCGACGTGCGGCGTGCGAACCAGGCTGTAATCGCAAGCCAGCAGCTCGTCGTAGAGAAACGCTTGCAACAGATGCAAAATCAGAGCGCCCTTGGGATGAAAGAGCGCCAAGCCGCTGCCGACTTCATCCGTAAAGCTAAATAAGTCAAGCTCCTTGCCAAGCCGGCGGTGGTCGCGCTTGGCGGCTTCTTCGCGCTGTTGAAGCCAGGCGTCAAGCTCTTCCTGCGTGAAAAACGACGTGCCGTAAATGCGCTGCATCTGCGGATGGCTCTCGTTGCCGAGCCAGTACGCCCCGGACACGGAAAGCAGCTTGAAGGCCTTGATGCGTCCGGCGCTTGGCAGGTGCGGCCCGCGGCAGAAGTCAATGAACTGGTCGCCCAGCGTGTAAAAGCTCGGATGCTCGCCGCCCTTCTCGCTGATGAAGTAGCACTTTAGCTCGTCGGCGCTGAACTTTCGAAGCGCCTCCTCGCGCGGCATTTCGATGCGCCGAAACGGCGCGTTGCGCTTGACGATCTCGCGCATGCGCTTCTCGATGCGCGCTAAGTCATCCGGCGTAAAGGGCTTTTCCTGCAAAAAATCGTAGTAAAAGCCGCCCTTGGGGTCGTCTTTGAGCGCCGGGCCGGCGCCCAGCTTGGTATCGGGGAAGAGATCGAGCACGGCGGCGGCCAGCAAGTGCGCCGTCGAGTGGCGATAAATCTCCAGCGCGTCGGGGTCTTCGGGAAGCACCGGCTCGACCAGGTCGGTTTCGGTCACGACACAGCTCGTATCGCGCAACTCGCCGTTGACGCGCGCCGCGATGGCGCGCTTGGCAAGCTCGGCGTCGCGCGCCTGAAGAGCTCGGAAAGCCGTGAGGCTTGAACTGGCGACTGGTTGCGCGGCCGACGACTCCATAAACAAGCGCTGCGAGGGAAACTCCAATCCTCGCCTCCAAGGCTAAGCGACCGCAACGGCCGCATTGACAGACAAAGTCGCGCCGTCGGCTCGGCGCTTCCGGCGTAGTTGAAAGTGGTAGTCGCGCACGGATTTGAACCGTGGACCCCTACCGTGTCAAGGTAGTGCTCTACCCCTGAGCTACGCGACTGCAAGCCGCCCGACGCCAAACCGACGACGCGACAGTAAGTCAGTAACGATACTAGCCTCGCCACAGGCTGTCAAAAGAAATCTGCGCGACTTGCCGACGCGCGTCCGCCTGCGCGTCGGCGGTCTTCGCGTCGCGGGGACTCGACTTACCACCGCTTGGGGTAAAGGTCGCGCTGCCACGGGCTGACGGCATGCGCCAGCAGCATCAGCAGGGCGTAGAGCGCAAGGCCAAACGCCATGCCCACCATCAGCCCATACCCGCCAATCACCTCCGCGTTGCGCAGAATGAACTTCCAGCCGACAAAGCACAGCAACAGGAGGGGAATGAAGCCCAAGCAGATAAAGCCAATCGTTTCGCCCAGCGTCCAGTTGCGCGCCTGGGGGTTGGGCGCGCTTTGCTTGCGCAGAAACTTCACCCCTAGCATTCCCAGCGCGCACAGCAGCCCGACCGCCACAAGGTAGAGAAACCACTTGTCGCCGACCGTCTGCCACTCGCTATCGCTGGTGTCGCTTACAAAATACTGGATAAGCTGTTCCGGCAGCCGCGCCGCCGCCCCATAGGCCAACCGCGTCATAACCTTTCCCTTCGCGCGCCGCCGGCGCTATTTCGGGCCAACGGCAAGATAAATGTCGGCAACCAGCTGCTTGCCAACCGGCGACCGCTCCCACGGCGCTTGCCAAGTCGCCAACAGGTTGTACGTCCGATTTGCTTGGGCGACCGTTCGGTCGTCGCGGGTATTCCACTCCTCCAGCCAGCCCGGCAACCGCTTCTTGGGATTCAAGCGCCCAGCGAGGCGAAAGATGCGCCACGCCGGCGTTTTGGCTTTGCTTTCCCACTCCGGCTGCACGGTGGCGACCGTCGCGCCGTTCTCAATTCTGATTTGCAGGTCGGTCAGTCGCGGATAGCCGGCGCCCGCCGCTTCCTGCCCCGGATAGACCGGCGCGATCTCCCAATCAATCATCTCGGCTAATTGGGCGGCGTCGGCCGCGCCCAAGGCGGCTTCCGACCAGGCCGGGCGGATGGCGATGACCAGCCGCCGGTTTTTATTGGGGCCAATCTCGATGTTGAAGCTTGGCGGCGCATCCGGCCGCTTATGCTTGATGCGCGCCACGCGCGGTCCCAAGCCCTCGCTGGCTTCATCGCCCTTGACTTCAACCTCCGGCGGCCGCGACGTGAAACACGCCGATAGCGGAAGCTCATGGATTTCGGGCTTGCTCTCCAGCTTGGTCAACTCGCGGCGCAGACGGGCGATGTTTTCATCGTGGCGGGCGGCGTCGCTTGAAAACGCGATGAGGTAAAACGGCCGCCAGGTGGCTTTATCGTCCTCCGACTGATAGACGACAGCCTTTGAACGCTCAACTTCGGAGTACACTTTGCCGTTGAACTGGCTGCGAATCCCGAAAACGGTGGCCTGCCACGGCGGACGACCGTCGGCGCCGTCAAGCAGCTTGAGGCATTCGTCCCGGAAGCTCGCGGCGAGCGTCGAGCCAAGCGACTGCACGCCGTCCGTCACGAGAACGTGCAGGCGCGGCGGCGGCCCCGAGCGCTTGCCTTCCAGGTTGACGCTAAAGGCGCGGACGGCGGCGGCCAAGTCGGTCTCCGGCAATGTGTAAAACTCTTCCTTGTCGGGGAGCGGCGCGAGCGCTTCCCAGGGCTTCGGCGGGTCAACCGCGCCGCCGACCTTCCGAAACTGAATGCGCATGCTCGGCTCGCACAGCGGCCCGACTTCGGTCAGCAAGCGCAGGGTTTCACGGTAGGCGCTGGCGCCCTTGGGATTGAGGTAGCCGCGCATGCTCCCGCTGCCATCAAGATAAACCAGAAAGTCGTCACTGGCGGGGGCGGCGGCGGTCGGCGGGCAAGCCGGACGGTCGAAGTCGGCGATTTCCTTTTTCTCAATGATTTCCGCCCAGCGCGGCGGCGGCGTGGCGCAACCGCTCGCGGCGCAACCGAAGGCGCACAAGGCGACGGTTAGCCAAACGGATAGTCGGCTTCGCCGCAACCCGCGGGCGGCGCGGTCGCGCTTTCGCCGCCTGCAAACCATGAACATCTCGGCAACAACCCTTTTCATTCGAGATTTTTTGCAGACCTTGGCGACGAATACACCGCCAGCGCGGCGGGCGCAAGGCGTTCGGTTGCCAATCAGCGGCTTGGCGCTTGGATCCTCAAGGGACGCTTCTCATAAAAACGACTCCCTCGCCCGGCTACAAGCCCAGGCCCGCGCTACCGCCATAGCCTTTGGCTGGAGACGTTATCGCTTTAAGTCCTTAAGCCGCCATTGCCTTCAGAGGAATCGGCCAGGGATCGCCTCGCGCGCTTGGCGGAGCGCCTGCCGATCCCCCTCCCAGGCGAGCCGCGCTTGAGCCGTTTCAAAATCCAGCCACTCGTAGGCATCATGCTCGTCGGGCGACAAGCGTATGCAGTCGGCATCGGCCAGCGCGGCAAAAGCATGCTCACGGCTGAAGACGGGATGGGCGGCGGCCGGCGCGAGCCAGTCGGCGTCCGCCAAGTACGTTCGCGTCAGAGCCAAATCGTGTAAGCCAAGCGCAACGAGGCCGGTTTTTAAAAGCTCGCGCCGGGCCGCATCCAGCGGCGCTTCGCCAGCCTGGATGCGGCCGGTGATGAGCTGCCAGAAACCGCCGCGCGCGGCGACGCGTCGCAGCGCGAGGTACTCGCGGCGGCCAGCGCGCGTCCGGAAAACCACAACCTGCGCTGACGCCTGCGCCACTTCGCGCCGGATCGCCTCCCGCTCAAACGTTTCGCTGAAACGCCGGGCGACCTGCCCGCCGACTTCCTCCAGCGAGGGCGTCAGGCCCGTCTCATGCGCGATGGACGTAACAGCCTTATCCTGAATCCCGCATGGGATGATGCAGCTAAAGTCGCGCAGATCGGTTGTCACGTTGAGCGCGAAGCCGTGCGACGTGATCCAGCGCGAAATGTGGACGCCAAGCGCGGCAATTTTCCGCTCGCCCGCGACCCAGACGCCAGTCAGGCCCGCGACGCGCCCGGCCGCAACGCCGTACTCGCCGACCGCGCCGATCAAAACCTCCTCAAGGTCGCGCATGTAGCGGCGAATGTCGCGCCGGTCAGGGTTGAGGTCGAGAATCGGATAGCCGACTAGTTGCCCCCAGCCGTGATAGGTCACATCCCCGCCGCGCCGCGTCTCGTGAACGCTCACGCCCCGACTCGCGAGGACAGTCGCCGGGACGACAATGTTGCGCGCTTCCGCCGCCCGCCCCAGCGTGATGACCGGCGGATGCTCCAGCAGCAGTAACATGTCGGGGATGTCGCCCGCGCGTCGCCAGGCGACAAGCTTTTCCTGAATTGCCAATCCAGCGGCGTAATCCACAACGCCAAGCGACCAGACTTCCAGCGGGCGAATCGGCATGACCACAAGCGCCTATGAAGTCTCGACAACGTAATCCATCGTTTCGAGGTCGCGGTCAACCACGTCGGGCTGCCCGAAGAACTTGAGCCACAGGAAGCCGACCGTCCCCGCCGCAAGCGACGCCAGCAGAATCGTCATTTTTGACGCGCTTATGGTGAGCGCGTCATTCGGAAAGGCCAGATTTGTGATGAAAATGGACATTGTGAAGCCGATGCCGCCCAGCAAGCCCGCGCCCAGCAGGTGCTTCCAGTTCAGGTCAAGCGGCATGCGACAGAGACCGATGCTTATGGCCAACACGCTGGCAAACACGATCCCGACCGGCTTGCCGATAAACAGCCCCGTAAAAATGCCAACGCCGTTGGCGCTGGTGATGAGCGACACCACATCCTGTTGAATGATGATGCCGGTGTTCGCCAGCGCAAACAGCGGCATGACGCCAAACGACACTGGCCACTGAAGCCACTTCTCAAGCCGGTGCGACGGCGAGGCCTCATCTTCCGCCTTCGGCGTGAATGGAATCGCGAAGGCCAGCAAGACGCCGGCAAGCGTGGCGTGAACGCCTGACTTGAGCATGGCAAACCACAGCCCGAGACCGACGAGCAAATAGGGCCAGACCCGCATGACGCGCAGCCGATTCAGGATAGTCAGCGCGGCGAAAATCGCCAGCGACGCGCCAAGGTAGTCCCACGCCAACGATCTCGAATAAAACAGCGCGATGACAATAATCGCGCCCAGGTCGTCAATAACCGCCAGCGCGGCCAGAAAGACCTTGAGCGACGCCGGCACGCGATCGCCCAACAGCGCCAGCACGCCCAGCGCGAACGCGATGTCGGTGGCCATTGGAATCCCAATGCCGGGCTGCGTCACCGTGCCGTTGTTGAGCGTGAAGTGAATCGTCGCCGGAACGACAATGCCGCCCAGCGCCGCAAAAATTGGCAGCAGGGCGTGGCGAACGCTTGAGAGTTCGCCGACGCATAGCTCGCGCTTGAGCTCCAGCCCAATGAGCAGGAAGAACGCCGCCATCAATCCATCATTGATCCAGGCCTCAACCGGCAAGCCGCCGAGCTTGGCATGCCAAAAATGCAGATAGGCCTCCCCGCGCGACGAATTGGCAATGACCAGCGAGACCACCGTGCAGGACAGCAGCAACACCCCGCTCGCCTGCCCGGAGGACAGAAAGCGCTTGAACGTCGGAGACAGTCGAATCTCTATGATGGGCATCGGGCGCGCTCCGCAGGAACGGCTTCTCCGTCCCTGAAATCGTTTCCGGTGTCAGGCAGACTCGCCAACCTTCAACCGAGGCGAGGCGGCGTCCACGAACAAGCGCGCCGCGCGTCGTCAGCGCAGCGCAACCCCTGAACTCTGCGCGTAAATGGTCGTGATGCTCTGCGCGACAACATCCGCCACGTTGATGAGCGGCTGCGGGTAAACGCCAAAAAACAGCACAGCCGCCGCCGACAGCGTCATGGCGACCCGGACGCCCGGCGTCAGCAGGAGCGGCGCGGCGTCGGCGGCGCTTTCGCTCGGCGCGTTCAAAAACATCGCCCGCGCGAAACGCGCATAGTAGTAAAACGCCACCACCGCGTTGAGCACCGCGATCACGGCCACATACGTCAGCCAGGGATTCCCGCTGTCAATCAGCGAGCCGAAGAGCAGAAACTTGCCAACAAAGCCCGCCGTGGAAGGAATCCCGGCTAGCCCTAAAATGAAGATGAGCATAAGGACGGCAGCGCTGGGCGACTTGCTGAACAAGCCGTTCAGGTCATCCAGCTTTTCGCCGATGACGCCCTGCCGATGCAGCGCGATGATGACGGCGAAAACGCCCGTGTTCATCAGCGTGTAGGTCATGATGTGGAAAGCGACCCCCTGGTAGCCCAGGTCCGTCCCCGACACGATGCCCAGCAGGATGTAGCCGGCATGGGCGATGCTCGAATAGGCCAGCAGGCGCTTGACGTTGTCCTGCGTCACGGCGGCCAGATTGCCAACCGTCATGGTCAGCACGGCGACCACCGCGAGCATCGCCGCCCAGCCAGGGAGGCTTTCCATCTCGCGCAGCGGCCCCAGCATGAAAAGCAGCATCCGCGCCAACAGGACGTACGCCCCCGCCTTCGGCCCGACCGACATAAAGGCTGTAACGGTCGTCGGCGCGCCTTCGTAGGCGTCCGGGGCCCACATGTGGAATGGCACGGCGGCGATCTTGAAGAGCAGCCCAGCGGACACCAACGCCAGCGCCACAAAAAGCAGCAAGCGCGGATCGCCGGACTCGGACGCGCCGCCCTGGACGTAACCGGCGATTGTCTCTGAAATCAGCCCTAGGTTGGTGTGACCTGTCACGCCATAAACCAGCGACAATCCGTAGAGAATGAGCGCTGATGAGAAAATCCCCATCAGGAAGTACTTCATCGCGGCCTCATTCGAGCGGCCGTCGCGCTTGAAGTAGCCAACCAGCACGTAAACGCTCAGCGACATCAGCTCAAGCGAGACGAAAAGCGAAATGAGGTCGCCGCTCACGGCGACAAACATCATCCCCAGCGTCGAAAACAAAATCAGCGCGTAATATTCGCCCCGCTGCTCGCGCTCGAACTCCAGGTATTGGATCGAGTAGAGAATCGAGAACGCCGCCGCGACAATGAAGACAAAGCGGAAAACGACCGACAGGCCATCAATGAACAGCATTCCGTAAAAGGCGCTTATCGGCAGCAGACTCGCCATCGTCGCCACCTGCTGCGCCAGCGCTACGGCCACAAAGGCCAGCCCGATTAGGCTGAAATAGGCCGTGATATGCTTTTTGCCGCGCGGCAGCGCCACATCCAGCGCCAGCGCCGCGCAGGCGAAGAGCGTCAGGATGATCTCCGGCATGATGAGCGCCGTATCGCGCAGCGTCGGAAGCGGAGGCAGTTCAACAAGCAATGGCAGCATAGTCATACTCGCGGCACCGTTCTCAAGCGTTCAGGTCTTGTTACGGGTTTAGTTACGGGTTGCCGTATCAGGCGCGCCCGGCGCGGCGGCTTTTTCCTCATCCGGCTTCCCCTGGTCGCCAAAATAGTTGGGGCGCATCTGCCGAACGACGACCTCCGTCGTGCCGTTGACAAAAGTCACAAGCGGCTTCGGATACACGCCAAAGACGATCATGGCGGCGACCAGCGGCGCGAGATACGCCCACTCGCGCGCGCTTAGGTCAGGCAAATCCGCGTTCTTCGGGTTCTTGACTGGCCCCAGAAACACTCGCTCATAGAGCCACAGCATGTAGGCCGCGCCCAAAATGATGCCCGTCGTTCCCCAGAACGCCCAGACGATATTGGCTTCAAACACGCCCCGCAGCCCAATGAACTCGCCCACAAAGCCGTTGAGCAGCGGCAGGCCAACGCTGGCCATCGTGGCAATCATAAACATTGCCGAAAAAGCGGGCATCGTATTGACAATGCCGCCGTACTCGGCGATCTGGCGCGTATGCCGCCGCTCGTAAAGAATCCCGATCATGATGAACAGCGCCGCGCTCGTCACGCCGTGGCTCAGCATCTGGAGCGCCGCGCCGTTGATGCCGTTCGGGTTGAAGGCGAAAAGCGCCAGCATGGTCGTCCCCATGTGAGCGACGGACGAATAGGCGATGGTCTTTTTCATGTCCCGCTGCGCCAGCGCGACCATCGAGCCGTAAACAATCCCCAGAATCGCCAGCGTCGCCATGACCGAGGCGACCGTCGGATCCATGGCGGCGTCGGGGAACATCGGGAAGTTGAAGCGGATGAAGCCGTACGTGCCGATTTTGAGCAAAATGCCAGCCAGAATTGCCGAGCCGGCCGTCGGCGCTTCCACGTGAGCGTCCGGCAGCCACGTATGGAAGGGCACCATCGGCACCTTAATCGCCAGCGCCAGCGCGAAGCCCGCGAACAGCCACAACTGAAGCGATAGAGGCACCAGGGGCTTCCCCTGCCCGTCGCGCGCGCCGCCAATCGCCTGCAGGGCGTAAATGTTGAATGTCCCCAGCGGCGCGGCCTCGGCGTCATAGCCTCCCCCGCCGGTCTGCGCGGCGCGCGCCACGCCGGCCCGGCGAGCGGCCTCGACGCCTTCCAAAACCATGCCGCGCATCGGGGCGTTGTTACCGACCACCGCCTCGACGGCCGCCTTGACCTCCGTCGGATACTTCGCCGCCGTTTCCGCCGCCGTGAAGTAGAACTTGAACACGGCGACCAGCATCAGCAGCGACCCGACCAGCGTGTAAACGAAAAACTTGATCGCCGAGTAAAGCCGCCGCTCGCCGCCCCAGATGCCGATGAGCAAGTACATCGGCACGAGCATGACCTCGAAAAAGACATAGAAAAGAAACAGGTCAGCCGCGGCGAACACGCCAATCATAAACGACTGCATGATGAGCAGCAGCGCGTAGTATTCCTTGTGGCGCTTCTCGATATAGCTCCACGAGCACAGCGCCACAATCGGGCCAAGAAATGTCGTCAGCAGGACGAGCGTGAGCGCCAGCCCGTCCACGCCCATCTGATACTTGGCCCCGATCGCCGGAATCCAGTCGGCAGTCTCCATGTACTGCAAGCCGCGGGTCTCGTAGTTCCACAGCAAGACCAGCGGCAAGGAAGCCAGAAAGCAGACCGCCATCCAAAGCGTGGCGAACCGCTTGATGAGGTCAACGCCGCGCTTATCGAAGAACAAGAGGATCAGCGCGCCGACCAACGGCAGCCACGTGACGAGGCTCAGAATGCCAATCGGACCGATAAAGAGCCGGGCCGGCTCCGCTGCCAAGAACATGTTGCTCAGTATCATGCCGTTCTTTCCTTAGTGAGCTTGCCGAACGCCGCCAGCCGTCAAGGCTGAGCCGCGCGACTGGTTTGCGGCGTCGGCGGGGGCGACGGCCGATCCGTCGGCATAAACAGCTCCTTGAAGAGCGGATAGCCCATCCCCGCGATGAAGAGAAAAATCCCCAGCGCCATCACCAGCGCGTAGTTCTGCATCAGGCCCGTCTGCACCGTGCGGAAGATGACTGAGCTGGCGCGAGCGAGCCACGCGAACAGGTTGACGATCGAGTCCACGACGAAATCCACGCCCCACGCGCCGAGGCTGAGCTTCTTGAACGCGCCGACCAGGTACACATCAATGAACTCATCCCAGAACCACTTGCGGTAGCTGAGCGTGTAAAGCGGACGCAGCGTCTGCGCGAGCTTTTCCGGCAACTCCGGGCGGATGACATAGAGAAAGTACGCCAGCCCCATCATGACCAGCGCCCAGACGACGCTCGCGCCGGCCAGCAGCCATTCCGTCCAGTTGACGCCGGCGACGGGCTTTTCGGGATAAAGCGTCGCGTCCATGACCGGCGCGAGCCAGTGATGCACATAGTTTGGAAACGCTCCGCCGGTCAGCTCCTCGGAAACGCCCGCAAAGCCGGCCACGACGGCGAAGGCGCCCAAAACCATGAGCGGAAGCGTCATCACCAGCGGCGATTCATGGGGGTGAAAATCCTTTGAGGCCGGCGCGTGATGACCGTCGCCATGATCCTCAGAATGGCCTTCCTGGAAGTCCGGACCCTCAAGAAATCGCTCCTTGCCAAAAAAGGTCAGGCACATCAGGCGCGTCATGTAAAAGGCCGTCACCCCGGCGGTGAGGAAGCCCAGCGCGTAGAGCGCGAGTCCAACCTCGTGGCTGAAAACCGGCGTATGCAGCGTCTTGGCGAGAATTTCATCCTTGCTGAAGAACCCGGCGAACGGGATGATGCCGCAGATGGCGAAGAGCGACAGCATCATCGTCGCGAAGGTAATCGGCATGTACTTCCTGAAGTTGCCGTAGTAGGTCATCTCCTGCTGGTGGCCGCTGGGCGAGCCGCCGTGGATGACGCTTCCCGAGCCAAGGAAGAGCTGCGCCTTGAAGAAGGCGTGCGTCACAACGTGAAAGACGCCCGCGACGAACGCCCCGACGCCGCACCCGACAAACATGTAGCCAAGCTGCGATACGGTGGAGTACGCCAGCGCCTTCTTGATGTCGGTTTGCGTAATGCCAATCGTCGCGGCGACAAACGCCGTGGCAATCCCGATGACGGCGACCGTGAGCATCGCCGTCGGCGCCCGCTGAAACAGCGGGTTGCAGCGGGCGACGAGATAGACGCCCGCCGTGACCATCGTCGCCGCATGAATGAGCGCGGAAACCGGCGTCGGGCCAGCCATGGCGTCCGGCAGCCACGTGTAAAGCGGTATCTGCGCGCTCTTGCCCGCCGCGCCGAGGAAGATCAACAGCGCGATGACGGTCAGCGTCCCAGTCGTGAAGCTCAGCGCCGCCAGTCCAAACGGCTCCTGCGGCAGCGCCTTCGCCATCGCCATTACGTCGGCATAGTCCAGCGTCCCAAAGACGGCGAAGGTCGCCATCATCGCCAGCATGAGGCCGAAGTCGCCAACGCGGTTCATCACGAAGGCTTTCTTCGCGGCGGTTCCGGCTTCCGGCTTCTTCAAGTAGTAGCCGATCAGCAGGTACGACGCCAGGCCGACGCCTTCCCACCCGACGAACGTCATCAGGAAGTTCGCGCCCAACACGAGGTTGAGCATCATGAACATAAACAGGTTGAGATAGGCGAAGAAGCGGTGGAAGCTTGGGTCGCCGTGCATGTAGCCGATGGCGAACAAGTGGATGAAAAACGCGACGAACGTGACAAACAGAATGTACAGCCCTGATAACTGGTCAAGCTGATAGGCCCACTTGACCGAAAACTCCGCCGTTTGACCGGCGCTCGCGCCCAGGGTCAGCCGCAGCGTTCCGCCGGGCATCCACTCAAACAGCGTCACGACGTAAGGCGTCGCCACGACTTCATGCGCCCCTTCTTTATGGTCGTCGGACTTGTGTTCGGGCGCTTCGCGCTTAGTATCCGTTTTTGCGTCATAGGCGACGCCCTGGCCCAGAATGCGCGCCTGCAGCTCGGCTTCGCGCTGCTTGGCGGCCGCCTGAACCTTGTTGTCGCGGGCGTGGCGGCTGAACTCATAAACGGCCGCCGCCGAGCAGACAAACGACGCCGCGACCATCGCGCAGGCGATCGCGCCGATGACCTTTTCGGAAAAGCCGAGCCGCTTGGCGAAAAGGCCGTTGACGATAAACCCCAGCAGCGGAAAAAATGGAACGAGCGCAACGAGATACATAAGCTGGCGTCACCACTTGAGCAAGTTGATTTCATCCGCCGCGATGGTCTCGCGGTTTCGGTAGAGCGCCAGCAGCAGCCCCAGCCCGAGCGCCGCCTCGGCCGCCGCGACCACGATCACGAAAATCGTCATGACGTGGCCGTTGTAGGCGTAAAGACCGCCTTGCGTCTGCCAGTAGCGGGCAAATGCGATGAAGTTTAGGTTGGCGGCGCTCAGCATCAGCTCAACCGACATGAAGATGACGATGATGTTTCGCCGAATGAGCACGCCGCCCATGCCAAGGCTGAAAATGATGGCGCTCAACACCAGGAACTTCGAGGCGTCAACTTCCTTGAGTCCCTGCACGTAACGCTCCATGAGCGAAGGCTCGGAGGCTTGCCGCGCAGCCCAGCTCGCCGCCAAAGCTAGAAAAGTCATCATTTGGGTCGCTCCCGTCTCTCAGTCGTAGGTTTCTTCCTGTCTCCGGTCGCGCGCCAGCAGCACCGAGCCGACAATCGCCATCAGCAGCAACACGGAGGCGATCTCGAACGGCAGCACCGCCCGCGTGTAAAGCGTCACGCCCAGCGTTTCGGTGTCGGCGGAAATCACGCCCGCCGGCGCGTTCGGGTCGGGCTTAGCATTCTCAATCGCCATGCGGTCGGCGGAGGGTTTAGTCTTGAAGAAGCCGCCGCGCTGCTGCGTGTACGTCACGGCGCCCAGAATGGCCAGCCCGACCAGCGCGGCGATAAAAGCGCCGACCTTATCTTGCCGGTTGAACGGGTTCTCCACCTCGCTGCGCGTGTTGACCAGCATCAGCACAAAGAGAAACAGCACCAGAATGCCGCCGACATACACCAGAATTTGCGCGCCGGCGACAAACTCGGCCCGGAGCAGCAAAAACAGCGCGCCCTTGGCAATCAGCGTTGAAATCAGAAACAATGCGCAGTGAACCGGGTTTCGCGCCGACACCGTGAAAACGGCTGCAAAAAGGGCCACCAGCGTCAGCATCCAGAAAAAGACGGCTTCCCAGCCAACGAGCAACATAATCGTTCTCCGTGCTTACGGCGCGGCAGCGCCCCTAGGCGGCCTTGACGCCCGGCGACAGCTTGACCTTGCGCGTGCTGACGGGAATCGTCGTCCGCTGGGCGCGCAGGTTGAAGCTCTTCGAGTTGCGGTTGATGGCGTTGAGCAGGGCGAGAATCGGAAACATCGAGAGCAGCCCGGCCAGCGTGAAAAAGAGCTTGCCCTGCCAATCCATTTGCAGCACGCCGCCCGCGGAGCGCACCAGGCCCAGCTCCTTGCCGACAATGAAGATGGTCGCCGTCAGCGCGATGTTGGCGAGCGCCGCGGGCATCAGCCACTTCCAGCCCAGCTCCATCAACTGGTCGTAGCGGTAGCGCGGGAACGTCCAGCGCATCCAGATGAACAAGTAAAGGATCGCGCCGCATTTGATAGCGAAAGCCGTAACGCCCATCAGCGTCAGCGCCGCTTCCCGGTAGGCTTCAGGCAACCGCGCCGCGACCCAGTCCATGCCCGGCACGTACCACCCGCCCAGGTAAAGCGTCGCGCCAATCGCGGACACGACAACCATGTTGGCGTACTCGGCGATGAAAAAAATCGAGAAGCGAAAGCCGCTGTATTCCGTGTGAAAGCCGCCCACCAGCTCCGACTCGGCTTCCGCCAGATCAAACGGCGCGCGGTTGGTTTCCGCCACGACGGAAATGAGAAACACGATGAACGATGGAAACAGAAACAGTACAAACCAGATGCCCAGACTGCGCTGCGCCTCGACGATGCCCTGCATCGAGAACGTCCGCGTGAAGATGAGCGCCGAGACGATCGTCAGCCCGATGGCGGCTTCATAGCTCACCATCTGCGCCGACGAGCGCAGCGCGCCCAAGAGCGGATACTTGCTGTTCGAGGCCCAGCCGCCCAGGATGATGCCCAGCACGCCAACCGACGACACCGACAGAATAAACAGCAGCCCGATGTTGATGTTGGTGATGCTCGCGTAGTGCGGCCCGTACGGCAGTACCGCCAGCACGATGAAGGCGCACACCATGCTGATGATGGGCGCGAGCGTAAACACCGTCTTGTCCGCCTTGAACGGAATCACATCTTCCTTGATGAGCAGCTTGATGCCGTCCGCCGCCGGCTGGAGCAATCCCAGCGGGCCGGTGCGGTTGGGTCCGACGCGCACTTGAATCCAGGCGCTTACCTTTCGTTCGGCGAGCGTCAGGTAGGCCACCGCCGTCAGCACCACAACCAGCATGACGCCGATCTGAATCAGCGGCCACACAATGAAGTCGGCGACCTCGGTCGGCGCGAGGCTGGACGTTAGCCAAGCCGGCAGATAGGCGAAGAGCCGTTCCACCAGCGACTCAAGCCACTTCGGGGATGCGCTCAGCGCCAGCATCCACGGCCCTTGGGTCATCATCATCGGTCAATCTCACCCAGAACGATATCCAGCGATCCAATTACGGCCACCACATCTGAAACGAGCGAGCCGACCGCCATCTTGCGCAGCGCGCCCAGGTTGACAAACGACGCCGGCCGCATGCGCAGACGGTATGGCTTCGTCCCGCCGTCGGAGACAAGATACAGTCCGAGCTCGCCTTTGGGGCCTTCGATGGAGTGATACACTTCGCCGGCCGGCACTCGTATGACTTTTGGCACCTTTCCCATCACGGGACCGTCCGGGAGGCGATCCAGGGCCTGCATAATGATGCGGCGGCTCTGACGCATTTCCTCCATGCGCACAAGGTAGCGATCAAACGTGTCGCCGTTTTCGCCAATCGGAATGTCGAACTCCAGGTCGGCGTAGCACTCATACGGGTCCGTTTTGCGCACGTCGTAATCCACGCCCGATCCGCGCAGCGGCGCGCCCGTCAGCCCCAAGCTAATCGCGTCCTCGGCGGAAATGATGCCAATGCCGACCGTGCGCCCCAGCCAGATGCGATTTTCATTCAGGAGCGTCTCGTACTCTTCAAGCCGCTTCGGAAACAGGTCGCAAAAGGCCCGGACCTGCGCTTCAAATTCGGGATAGGCATCGTAGGTCATCCCGCCAATCCGAAAGGCATGGCAGGTGAGCCGCGCGCCGAAGAAGTTCTCGAAAATCTTGAGAATCTCCTCGCGCTCCCGGAAGGCGTAGAGGAACACCGTGAAGCCGCCAATGTCGAGCGCGTGGGTCGCCAGCCAGAGCAGGTGGCTCGACAGCCGGTTGAGCTCGGTCAAGATAACGCGCAGGTACTGCGCGCGCGGCGGCACTTCCAAGCCCATCGCCTTTTCGACCGTCTCCACATAGAGCAGTCCATTCGAGACGGCGGCGATGTAATCGAGGCGGTCAAAGTACGGCGCAATCATCGGGTACAGGCGGTTCTCGAAGATTTTTTCCGCGCCCCGGTGCAAGTAGCCAATATCGCAATCCAGGTCAACGACGCGCTCGCCGTCGAGCTTTAGAATGACGCGCAGCACGCCGTGCGTGGACGGATGCTGCGGACCCATGCTCAGAACCATCTGCTCGGAGTCAAACAGCGTTTCAGTGTGGTGCGTAACCAGCGGAATGGCGTTCATGCGTCGTCCTCGCAGCGTCCTCGCGGAAAACGGCGACCGAAGCGCGGTCGCCACAGCTTCTGTCAGGCGCGGTCAATCAAACTTGCCGGTCAGGTCAGCGCCTTCGGGGATTTCAAGAATGTTCAGGTTCTCCGCCACCCATTCGTTGTGGCGATACTCAACCGGGTACTCCTTGCGGAGCGGAAAGCCGACCCAGCCTTCCGGGAGCAAAATGCGGCGCAGATCGGGATGGCCTTCAAACACAATGCCGAACATGTCGTACGCCTCGCGCTCCAGCCAGTTGGCGGCCGTCCAGATGTCGGACACGGTGTAAATGGGTTGGTCTTCCGGCAACTCGGCTTTGACGCGCAGCCGACGATTCTCAGGAATCGAATAGAGCTGATAGACGACTTCAAAGGCCTTGCGTTCGGGATAGTGCGCCGCCGTCACGTCCGTCAGCATGTCGAACCGAATGGCGGCGTCATAACGCAAATACCAGAGCAGGTCGCGGGCGCGTTCCGGGACGACCCGGACAATCTGCTGGCCATTGCTCGTAACGGCTTCCTTGATGTCATCCTGAAAAGACGCCCGCAGCGCGGCGATAAAGGCGTCGTCCTTGATTTCGGCGTAGGCCGGCGCGACCTCTTTCTTGGCCGGAGCCTTGGCCGCCGCTTTGGCTGGCGCCTTGGCAGGCGCGGGCTTGGGCGCATCGCCGCCGTCGCCGGCCGCCTCGCGGGCCGCCTTCGCCGCCGCCGCCTTAGCCTTCGCCGCCGCGATTTTGGCCTCTTTGTCGGCGTCCGTCGGCGTGGCCTGAGCTGGCGCCGACTCAGCCGGCGCGGCCACGGATTCGCCGGCCGCCTTGGCGGCGGCGGCCTTGGCTTTGGCGGCCGCTACTTTCGCCTCGCGCTCGGCATCTGCAGCTGAAGGCTGCCCTTCCGGCGCCGGCTTCGTCTCATCGGACATCGCTGATGTGCCCCCAATCCGAATCTAGGCTAGGCGCGCTGCGGGCAGGCGCGCATCGGGTGAAAGGCGCTTGCAGACGCTTAACCCTGTAGATGCTTAAATAGGCGAAAGCCCGCGTCGAAGACTAGGTTAAGTTCCGCCCCTTTTCCGTTGCAAGTATATGATTCTGAATATGTTAGAAAACTAACGCTATATCCGGGGGGGGGGCGGCTTGGCGGGCGCCAAAACGGCGGAGCGCGCCGGGCGCCCCGCCGAACGTTGTCGCATAAGCGCTCGCGCCTAAACCCCATCGGGGACTGGCGCGGCAGGCTACTTGGCCGCCGGCGAGCTATTCGCGCCCGCCGCCGCCGCGACCGCCACGCTGGCTGGCAACGGCTGAGGCGCGGCGCCATTGCCATTCGCAGCCGCTTTCTTGGAGCGACCAAGCTGCACCAGCTTCGTCTCCCCATTCTTGATGCCCAGGACTTTTTCCTTGAAGAGCTTTTCCATCATCCGCTTCTCTTCGGCAGCGGTCATCGGGACTTCTTCATCGCGCGGGCGAACCCGCGACGCATCTTCGGCATTGATGTTGAGCGTGTAGGGCGTATCCGCCAAAGCGACATTGCGCCCCTTGGCGTAGATTTCGTGCTTGCCATGCTCCTTGTACCACTTCGCCACGGTCGCGTTCTTGTGCATATCCTCAATGATGTTCCGCCAGCCGACGCCGGTGTTGTAGGCGCAGAAGGAAATTTCGCCCTCCTGCGTGCCGTAGGGAATGATGCACATTTCCGTCCGGCGGAAGTCGTAGTTGAAGAGGTCCTGAAACCACATGCCGGCGATGAAGAGGAAGTTCCAGCGGTCGCGGCGGCGCTTTTCAATGTCCTCGCGCGTCCGGTTGCCTTTCACGCTGCCATAGTCGCGCCCGGAAATGCCGAGCGACTTGTCGAACTTTTCCATCAGCGACTTGAGCGTGAAGTGCGTCGGCGACTTGTAGGCGTCGTAGTTACGCAGCAGCGATAGCCCCATCATGAAGGACGAAAACGCCCGCCCGCGCCCGGCGTCCGTGATGGCCTGCATATCCTTGAGAAGTTGCGGCACATTGATGAACTCCGGCACTGGCACCATTTCCTTGGTTTCCTTATCAATCATCACCGCCGTGCCGACGCCGCAGTTAGGATGGCAGCCGCAGCTCAGGTGGCCGAACTGCGCTTCCGGACCGTGCGCCAAGTCGGCAAAGTCGGCGATGGTGCTCATCACGGAGATGGGAAACCAGTCGCGGGTCGGCTCCGTGATGCCGACCTGCTCTTTGACATCATGCGCGAGGTGCGAAAGCGTGTACCGCTGACGCAGGCGGCGCTCGTCGGTAATGTCCTCATCGCGCCCGGTGAACGACACCGGCTGAAACGAAATGAAGGCGATCTTCTTCGGGTTATCGAGCGCGAAGCGAATGACCGGCGCGACTTGGTCATTCGTGACGCCGTTGACCAGCGTGACGACCAGCACGATTTCAACGCCCGCTTCGTGCAGGTTTTCAATCGCGCGCAGCTTCACGTCAAACAGGTTCCCGACCTGCCGGTGGCTGTTGGCGTCGTTGCCAATGCCGTCAAACTGAAGGTAAACGTAGCGCAGCCCGGCCTCGGCCGCTCTGCGGCAGAAGTCCTTGCTCTTGGCGAACTCAATGCCGTTGGTCGCGCACTGGACGCTGTTGTAGCCCAGATCGCGGGCATAGCGAATCGCCTCGAAGAAGTGGGGCGAAAGCGTCGGCTCGCCGCCCGAAAACTGCACTGACATCTGGCGGCGCGGCTTGATGCTAATCGCGTTGTCGAGAATTTCCTTCACTTCCTCAAGCGACAGCTCGTGAACAAAGCCGACTTGGTTAGCGTCCATAAAGCACGGATCGCACATCATGTTGCAGCGGTTGGTGAGATCAATCGTCAAGACTGAGCCGCGCCCGTGCTTGATGGAGCTTGTGCCGTGGTTGTGCAGCTTGGCGTCGTTGTGCGCGTCAATGTCGCGCCCCGGAAACTGCGCTTCAATGTGCGCGAGGAAGTTGGCATCTATCGCCATCAAGTCCTCGAATCGGCCATGGACGGGGCATTCCTTCTCCATCCAGACCTCGTCGCGCCCGGTCTCCGCATTGTGACGCTTGACAATGTGGGCCTTGATTTCGCCAACGCGCTCATTGATAAGGATCGTGTAATCCGCTTCGCCGCTCAGAATCTTCTCGCGCGCCTCCTTGACACATTTCGGGCAAAGCGAGTCGGTCACGCGGGGCCAGCCAAGCGTGGGCTTTGTCTTCTGCCATGACTTGAGCATGGGCTTGTCTGACCACTTCGGGGTGAAGGAAGGCGCCGGGCGATGCTTATTGACCATCTGAATGGTTGTGAACAGCCCTCCCGCAATTTTCGACAACGCTTTTTCGGCGTGCTTAATGGGCTTCATGAGTCCTGTGCTTCTCCTGTGTGGGTGTAGTGATTTCCCGATGATGAATTCCATTTCGGTTAGCGACTTTTGGCCGCGCCCGCCCGCAAGTCGGGCGCAATCCGCATCGCCAAGCGCTCCCAAGCCCAGGCGATGAGAGTCAGCTGCCTGGAAAGTCCGCCTAGGTCTAAGCGCGCCAAGCGTTTCTAATGACGCGCCCGCATCTTGTGGGCTGCCCTGCAAGGTGTCAAGACCAACCTGTGTAGTCCGTCTGTATGGGCCGTCAGAGCCGAAGCCCGGTCGGCCTGTCGCCCGTCGCCCAAGGGCGGCCAGCGACGGCGCGGGACATCGCGCTTGGCGGCGATTTCAACGACAACCGCGCCGCCTGACCGCCCGCGACGAAGGGTCGAGCCAGATTGGCAGGCGGAGCCTCGCTCGACCGCGTTTCCACAAAACATCCACAGGCGGCTGTAAATAACTTATGAGAAGCTACACGAACTCTTATCAACTAAACCAAACAAAAAAAAAGATTTCAATTGCCAAAAGCGACTAACTCAAGAAAATTCAATAACTTGGCGTAACACTTGCGCGTCCGGTCGCGGCGGCGAGACGAAAGAGGGCTTGACAGTTACTTTAGCCTTCAATAGATAAACAACTGTCCAAAAAAGATTTCACAGCTTCATCAGGAATGAGCAAGGGGGGAAAGTGGCCACCGACTGGTCGCGGCGGCGGCGGGAGCATTTTTCCTCTCGCAGTCGCCGCCTTAGGCGGCGTCACCGGAAGAAGCATCGGTCAGGGCAACCCCCGCGCTTCGCGGTCTGCGGGAGCGAAGGGAGAAAAACTCAAGGAGCTATGGTCACTATGGAAGCCGAAGACAAAACGCCTGATCCAGCGTTTGAAGACATTCACCTCGCCTGCATCGAGTGTGGGGTGCCATTTGTCTTCACGGCTGGAGAGCAACAATTTTTCTTCGACAAGGGCTTGAAAAATCCGCCAAAGCGGTGCAAGCCTTGTAAAACGCGCAAGAATGAGCGATTCAACCAACTGTTGAGCATGATGGCGACCGACGGCAGCCGCCCGCGCATTCAAGTCGAGGTCGAATGCGCGGAGTGCGGCATCCAGACCACGGTGCCCTTCTTGCCGACGCAGGGGCGTCCCGTCTTGTGTCGGGACTGCTTCGTTCGGGCACGGGTCGCCGTTCCGGTCTGCGCCAAGCCGGTCGTCAAGTATTTGCCGCCGACCGCGGCCTAATCCTTTCGCCAGCAAGCAAAACAGAGCCAACAGGATCAAGCGCGGCTGAGGGCAGCCGGAGCGAGCCGGGTTCAAACAGGATCACCCCAGCGAAAGGCCACTTACACTCTCCATGAAGAAGTCACAAAGGCGATGTCGCGGCGCTGCGCCGCCGGCATCGCTTTTTTTTCAGCCTCGCTTTTTCAGCCTCACTCGCTTGGGCGCTCTTGGAGCGTCACATTGACGGTCAGCGACTGCCCAGCGCGAATGACTGTCACCGGCAAGGTATCGCCGATCTTCCTATCCCGAAGCGACCGATACAAATCCTCATTGGATTTGATGGGCGCGTTGCCAACCTTGACAATTACATCGCCGACCACGATTTGCCCGCCCCGCTGAACGACCCGGTCGCTGGCATAGAGTCCGGCTTGGGCCGCCGGCCCGCGCGGCGCAATGCCGGTGAGAATCAGTCCCTCGCTGACCGGCAGATTGAGGCGCTGCGCCAGCCTGGCGTTGAGCTGATAGGTATTGGTGATGCCAAGCCAGGGCCGGCGCACGCGACCGTATTCGAGCAGATCGGGAATGATCTGCCTGGCAATTTCGACCGGCACGGCGAAGCCGATGCCAACGCTGCCGCCGCGCGGCGAATAAATCGCCGTGTTGATGCCGATTATCTCGCCGGCTGAGTTGAGCAGCGGCCCGCCGGAGTTGCCGGGATTGATGGAAGCGTCGGTTTGAATGACGTTCTCGATGGTGCGTCCATTCTCGCTGCGCAGCGGCCGCCCCAGCGCGCTGATGATGCCCGACGTGAGGGTTTGGTTCAGACCGAACGGATTTCCAATCGCCAGCACCTTTTGCCCGACCTTGAGGTTGCGTGACGACCCCAGCGGAATGACCCGCAGCCGTTCCGCCGGGGCCTGAATGCGAATGATGGCCAAGTCGTTATCGGGGTCGGCGCCAACCACGGTCGCCGGGTACGAGGTGTTGTCCGACAGCGTCACGTCCAAGCGATTCGCGCCCTCGATGACGTGGTA
>NKPT01000018.1 GCA_002254845.1 Chloracidobacterium sp. CP2_5A
CATCCGTCCCAGCTTGCCATCCGTCCCAGCTTGCCATCCGTCCCGGCGCGCTCCGGCTTGATTCGGCGGCTCATTTTGTCAGCTCAATCGCCCAGGCATTTTGCGGCGACACGGATTTGGCGGCAACGTCCACTTCCCAGATCGCTGTCTGCGGCTCTTGGTTGGTCAGCTTGATGGTATACGAGACGCGGCATTTCGAGCCTTCGCATTCAACGCTCCACCCTTCAACTTGGTCAACTTTTTTCTCCATCGCCATCTGCGAAAGATGAGCCGTGAGGGCCTCGCCAATCGTCCCGCCCTGACTTGCCCGCGCTCGCTCAACCAAGTGTAGCGCGCCAAGCTCGACGGTCGGCGGCGGCGTGCTCCAAAATCGGTACTCGCCAATGCCATAGCCAATCAAGCCAAAGATGACCAGCGCGCCGCCAATAATGGCGATCAGTTGCCAGCGAGATAGGTTGACGTCTGGAACTGTCTTGGCGGCGCCCGCGTTGGCTGCTGTCTTGGAAGGGGCTTTGGGTTGCGGCGGCGCGTACTTGCCAGTAATCCCCGCGCGGGCGCCCAGTTGCTGAACCTTAGGCGTGGCCAGCTTACACTTCGGACACTGGTCGGCATTGACTGGAACTTCGTGAAAACAACGCGGACATCTCATAGTCGGCGGCCTGAGTCTTTGCCGGTCGCGTAATGACAGGGGGGGACCGTCAAAAGGCGCGGCTGACGACCAGGGAAGCTGACAAAACACGTCAGCTTTCCGTAATGTGGTAACAAAAATCTGTCACTCATCCTGTTCTTGCCAGCGCTTCACCGGCGCTTCGGATTTCCCGTCCGGCGCTTGTCCGCCTTTGAATAAGCTTCGTTCCACCAGGACCTTAGGGCCTTTTATCAAAGGCGTGACGGAATGTCCGGACGGAGCGCTCCAGGCTTGTGGAGCCAGTTTTGCAAAGCGAGGATGCACACCGACGGGCTTTACAGAAGCAACTTCAGTCCCAAGCCCAAGCTGCCGGACGCTCGCTTTGGGCGCATTACGGACAAAGGAGGAAGAGCTGGCCGTGTCAAACAGGCTTTCATCTGGGCTTCGCCGCCGGTTGCCGCTAGGCTGGCAGCGCGGCTTCACGATGATCGAGTTGATCATCGTGGTGGCAATTCTGGGCATTATCACGGCGATTGCCGTGCCCAACTTAATTGTGGCCCGCGACGCGGCGCGGCGCGGCTGGTTTCAATCCACGGCGCGCGCCATCGGCTCCTCCCTGGAAGTGTTTGCCCAGGCGAATCGCGGTCGCTATCCGCGCGATGGCTTCAGTTATGAAGCGCCGGGCGGCGATCCCGTCAAGTGGGAGCGCGATTCAGGCATGCCCTGGATTGGCTCTTCCAATCCTAGCCAAACCCCGACCTGGTCAATTGACTATCAGGTACACAACAGCCCGCTGGCGCCGGGCGCGCGCTACATTGGGTTGTGCTACTCGGGCCTGCGCGGCGCGCCGGCGGATGGCAGCATCACCAACAACGCGTCGCTTTGGAACGACTATGGTCTCGGACAGGAGATCCCGGGCGACCGGCGACTCATTTTTATTTTTCACCAAGGCGTTCCAGCCGACCGAATCTGTCCCAACGCCGCTTGCAACTAGCGTTGGCTAAGCTGGCGCCGGCGGCTAGGCGTTGCGGGTACGAACAAGCGCTTGCGTAGCGCAACGTCTCGGGCGACCGGGGCGTTTTCGCTTTGGGGGGCAACTGCCATGCCGCGCATAAGAGTGGCCGCTCTGGCCGATGTGCCGCCGGGGCGAATGCTGATGGTGGCGACGGAGCGGGGGAAGCTGGTTATTTACAATTGCGGCGGAGCGATCTATGCCAGCGAGCAGGGCTGTCCGCACCTGGGCGCGGCGCTAGACGAGGGCGTTTTGGTCGGCACGGAAGTGACTTGCCCATGGCACCACTGGTCGTTTGACGTGACGACCGGCGAGTGCACGACTAACCCGCTTGCTCCCAAGAGTCTAGCGATTTTTCCAGTCGCGACGGAGGGCGGCGACATATGGGTTGATACGCCATGACCGGTCAGCCGCCCGCTCCGGCGGCGCTCGTCGGGACGGTTGAGCGCATCACGTACGCCAATTCAGAGACGGGCTACGCGGTTCTCCGGTTACGAGTTCCCGACGAGCGCGAAGCCGTGACGGCTGTCGGTTATTTCCCAAGCTTGTCGCCGGGCGTCACGCTCCGTTTGACGGGCTTTTGGACAATCCATCGCGCGCATGGGGCGCAGTTCAGGGCTACGGCCCACGAGGTTTGCCAGCCGCCGACGCTGGCCGGCATCGAAAAATACCTTGGATCGGGTCTCGTCAAGGGGATTGGCCCGGTCACGGCCCGGCGCATTGTCGCTCATTTCAGGGAAGCGACGCTGGACATCCTCGAGACCGACATTCAGCGACTCAGCGAAGTGCCGGGCATTGGCGGCAAGCGCGTGACCATGATTGCGCGCGCGTGGGAAGCGCAGCGCGCTGTCAAGGATGTCATGCTGTTTTTGCAGTCGCATGGGGTCTCGACGCACTACGCCGCTAAAATCTACAAGCAATACGGCGCGCGGGCGATTCAAACCGTTGTCGAAAATCCCTATCAGCTGGCGCGGGACATCTATGGCATCGGCTTCAAAACCGCTGACGCGATTGCGGCCAGCCTTGGCGTCGCGCCTGACGCGGACGCTCGGCTGCGCGCCGCCTGCGCCCATGCGCTGCGCAAGGCGGCCGACCAAGGGCATTGCTTTTTGCCGGAGGCCAAGCTCGTCGCCGAGCTGCAATCGCTGCTGGGGCTTTCGGATGCGTCGCGCTTGCTGGTCACGGCAGCCGCCTTGGCGGCGGAGGGCGAGCTCGTCGCCCGGGTCGTTTCATCGCCGGACGGCCTGCCGGAAACGCATTATCACCTGCCCTATCTCTTCTATGCCGAGCAGCATATCGCCCGCCTTTCGCGCGGGCTGCGCTCGCGTCCACGCGCTGGGCTCGAGGCGCGCGCCGCCCAATGGCTGGACGCCTACATGGCGCGCGAGCGGCTTCAGTTGTCTGAGGAGCAGCGCCAGGCCGCGCTCGCGGCGGCCGCGCAGCGCATCCTCGTGATAACGGGTGGCCCGGGCTGCGGCAAGACCACGACGCTGCGCGCCATCGTGGCGATGTTCCAAGCGCTGGGGATTCGGGTTGATTTGGCCGCGCCAACCGGGCGCGCCGCCCAGCGACTTTCTGAAGTCGCTGGCGTCGAAGCGCGCACTTTGCACCGGATGCTGGCCTATGATCCAGGGCGCGGACGGTTCGCGCATGACAGCGACTATCCGCTCGATACCGATGCGGTCGTTGTGGATGAAGCCTCGATGCTCGACGCGCCGCTGGCAGCGGCGTTGCTCAAGGCCATTCCGGCGCATGGGCGGCTTCTGCTCGTGGGCGATGTGGACCAGTTGCCTTCGGTCGGGCCGGGACGAGTGCTGGGCGACATCATCGCGTCGGGGGCTGTGCCAGTTTGCCGCCTGACACAAGTCTTCCGCCAAGCGGAAGGCAGCCTGATCATTCAAAACGCCCACCGCATCCGAGCCGGACAGTTTCCCCAACTCATTCAGCCGGACGGGAAAACGGCGACTGACTGCTACTTTGTCGCGGCCGAGACGCCGGAAGCCATCCAGGAGCGGCTCGAAAACATCGTGGCGCGTAGCCTGCCCAAGCGGTTTGGCTACGACCCGATTGCCGACATTCAGGTTCTCGCCCCAATGAACCGCGGCGAGCTTGGCGCGGCGGAACTCAATCGTCGCTTGCAGATGGCGCTCAACCCGCCACGCGCCGGGCGTCCCGAAATCGAGCGGTTGGGACGAGTTTTTCGAGTTGGGGACAAAGTCGTGCAGCGGGTCAACAGCTATGCCCGCGAAGTCTTCAACGGGGATATTGGGCGGATTGTCGGGATTCAGCTCGAAGACCAAGCCCTAACGGTGGATTATGGCGGGCGGGCGGTGGTCTACGACTGGGCGGACACGCCTGAGCTGGCCCATGGCTTCGCGCTCTCCGTCCACAAAAGCCAAGGCTCGGAATATCCGGCGGTGGTCATCATCCTGCATCCGCAGGCCTTTCCGGTGTTGAGCCGAAACCTGGTCTACACCGCTTTGACCCGCGCCAAGCGGACGGCGGTGTTGCTGGGGACGACCCGCGCGATTGGGCTGGCGCTGCGCCGCATTGAGGCGGAGCGGCGCTATACCTGGCTGACGACCGCGCTGCGCGAGACCGTCATCTAGCGCCGCCAGTCTGCCGCCGAGCATCGCCGCTTTCCGAAGCGTTTCTTGACAGCGACCAGTCAGTCCACATACTCTAAGCCGTAATTTTTTAATCGTTTACGGGCTGCCTCGACTGGCCCCAGCGGGAAAGGCTTCCAGCGGCTTCATGCTTAGCGAGCGCATTGGCAGTGCTGGCAAAAAGGTTCTGGACACGCTGGTTCGAAGCCTCGCTCGAATCTTCCCGAATCCCAACACGCTGACCTTCATCGGGCTGCTCATCAACATTGGCTGCGCCCTGCTCTACGGCTGGGGTCACTTTTTCATCGCCGGCCTGGTGATGATTTTCGCCAACCTGTTTGACATGCTCGATGGAAGCGTGGCCCGCCTCACCGGGCGCGTCACGCGGTTCGGGGGCTTTTTTGACTCGGTGCTTGACCGCTATTCCGATGTCATCGTGCTGATTGGGATCATGGTGTTTTACGCGCGCAATACGCCCCA
Source organism: Chloracidobacterium sp. CP2_5A (assembly GCA_002254845.1). Lineage (GTDB taxonomy): Bacteria > Acidobacteriota > Blastocatellia > Chloracidobacteriales > Chloracidobacteriaceae > Chloracidobacterium. Next base: position 4,727 of record NKPT01000018.1, read on the forward strand.
GCACAGCACGCTGTATGTCACGCTGGCAGGCATTGCCCTGCTTGGCTCGGTGCTGGTCAGCTATACCCGCGCGCGCGCCGAGAACCTCATCCAACAGTGCAAGGTTGGCTTTCTGGAGCGGCCTGAGCGAGTGGTGCTGATCATTATTGGCTCGCTCACGGAAATCGGCCCTGAAGACAATCCGTTTTTGCACAAAATGCGAGCCGTGCTATGGGTGCTGGCGGTCCTCTCGCACTGGACGGTGGTGCACCGGATGTATCACACCTACCTTGAGGCTCGGCGGTTGGATATGGGTGGCGAGCTTGACCAGATTTTGACAAATAAAACGCCCCAGTCGCCCGGCGGGCTTTGGGAGCCGGCGCTGCCCGAGGAACAGGCCGCGCTTCCTGGTATCGAGCGACCTAGCCTTGGCTACAAGCCGGGCTGAGGAGGAATCAGCAAGATGCGATGTCCTTGCTGTGGTCGGAAAAATGAAAACCTGCGACGTGGCTGCGCTTGCGGCGCTCGCGCGATTGCCGCGCCGCAAACGGACGCGATGGTCGAGCTGCCGCGCGTTGGGCAGGCGCTTTTCGGGCTGGCCGGCGTGATTGCCGGCCTGGGGAGCTTCCTGACGCCGTGGCTGATTGCGCCAGCGCTGCTGGGGGCCTACGCGAGCTTCGTCGCTTACCGGCGGGCGCGGCGCGAGCCGGCGCGTTTCGGCGGGCTGGGTTTCGCCCGGGCTGGCGTCGCGCTCTCCAGCTTGGCGCTGCCGGGACTGCTGCTGTTTGGCGGCTATCAGGCGCATCGCTGGCAGGTTGGCCGTCAGGAAAGCGCGCAGGCGGCAAGTCGCGCGCGCATGCTGGAGCTGTCGCTGGCGATTCAGGCTTATCAAAGGGAGCGCCGGGCGTTGCCTTCGCCCCAACTGACGGAACTGCGCGCCGCCGGCCTCGCCCATGGTCCCATGACGGATAGCTGGGGCCGGAGCTTGCGCTATCGTCCAACCGGCGAGCTGGCAGCGGCGAGCCCGTCGGCCGCCCCCCTGCTGACGCAATACAGCATTGTCTCGGCCGGCGCGGACGGGGAGTTTGGCACAGCGGATGATCTGGTTCTGCGGGACGGCGTTTTTATGCCGGCGCCGCAGGCGTCGGACAAAGAGTTTCACTAACTTTTCATTTGGCGAGGCGTTATTCCATGGCGGAAGCGCGCCGCCGCGCCGCCGCCAATGGCCTACGCGCCTGGTGGCGTCGCTTGCTTGGCAAGGAAGACCCGGACGTTGCCCGACGGCGCTGGTTGCGCGAGTCGGGGCGTATTATCGAGGGCGAAGTGCTGGAAGTCAGCCCGACCGAAACGGGACAGGGCGTCTTGGTTCGCTACCGCTATGAGGTGGCCAACGTCGAGTATGAATCGCTCGATGTCGTGGACGCGCCGGGCCATCGTCACTGGCCCGGACAGCGAGCCAGCATCCGCTATGACCGGCGGCGTCCGTCAAACTCAATCCTTGGCTGAGCGTGTCCGCCCCGGCGAGCGCCGCGCCCGCTGCATGGCTTGCTCAATGGCTTCCGGGCGCGAGGGAATATCGCCGGAAAGCTTGACCAGCCCGGTCTCCGTCACAAGGTAGTCGTCCTCGATCCGAATCCCGATGCGCTCTTCCGGGATGTAAATGCCCGGCTCGATCGTGATGACGCTGCCAGGCGGGAGCGGTTGCGCGTAGTCGCCAACGTCATGAACGTTGAGTCCGATGAAGTGACCGAGGCCATGGATGAAAAAGTTGTCGAGCGTGAGTTGCTTCCCGGCGCGCAGGGGGCTGGCGCGCATCGCGTCGCGCGCCGCCAGCGTTAGGTCGCTCATCCGACTTTTGCCGGGCGTGAAAGCCTTGACCGCCGCTTCCTGCGCGGCTAGCGCGACTTCATAAATCGCCCGCTGCCGCGGCGTGAACTGGCCGTTGGCTGGAAACGTGCGCGTGATATCCGCTGTATAGCCCCGGTACTGCGCCCCGACATCCACCACCACCAAGTCCCCGTCCAGGATTTGGTCGCGGTTTCGGTTGTAATGCAGAATCGTCGCGTTCCGCCCGCCGCCGACGATGCAGGGGTAACCCGGACGCTCCGCGCCGTTGCGGTAAAACGTCGCCAGGACGACGGCTTCCAGCTCGTACTCGTAGCAGCCCGCCGCGAGATGCTTGGGAATCTCCTGGAACGCCTCGCCCGTGATGCGAACGGCTTTCTTGAGCAGGGCGATTTCAGCGGGCGTCTTGCGCATGCGCATGAGGCTCACGGCCGAGCGGGCATCCTGGATGGGCAGCGCCGGCAAGTCGCGTCGCAATCGCTCGACCAGCCGCTGGACAGCCCGATCCCGCGCTTCGTCCGGGTTGGCGACGAGGTGGATTTTGCAGCCATCCTTGAAATACGGCGTCGCGCTCAGCTCGCGCAACACTTGCGCCAGCGCATCGGTCGGCAGGGCCTTGTCAACGCCGAAGCTTTGCTCGGCTTCCCGGTCAGGTCCGGGTTGCGGGCCCGTCCAGCGTTCCGTTTGCGGGTTGCGGCGCGGCAGAAAGAGTATCTGGCGCGCGCCCTGGTAAGGCGTCGGCGTTAGCAGCAGAACCGCGCCAGGAGCCTCGACGCCGGTCAAGTAGAAGAAGTTTTCGTCCTGAAAAAACTTTTCGCTCACGCCGAGCGATTCCTCAACCCGGCCTGGAACGAGCGTGATGCCATCCGTCAGTTGCTTTTGAAGCTGGTCGCGCCGCGCCTTGAAATCCGCCAGCGGCTGCTCGGCCAGCGTTGGCGCAGGGCGCGGCGTTTCGGCGGCGCGCGGCGCCGTCCAGGCGAAGAGGAACAGGCAGCTGAAAATGGCGATGACCGGCGGACGTGATGCCAAAGGGCGAAACATAGGCAAGATGCGGCGGCGGGCGTCCAGCGCGATGGCGTAGCCGGTAAAAGGAATGAGCGTCAGGCGGGAGGGAGCGCGCCCAGTAGGACTCGAACCTACGACCTACTGCTTAGAAGGCAGTTGCTCTATCCAACTGAGCTATGAGCGCGCAAGTCGGGCGTTATCGAGCGGCCCCCGCCGGCTTGGCCACCGGGTTCGCCTGATTATAGCGGGCCGCGAAGTCTTCGGTAATATCCATGCCCGGCGCCAGATACACCAGCCCGCCCGCCTCGGCCGCCGTGGCGACATCGAGCAGAATTTGGATGCCGCGCTCCTTGGCGTAGGCTTCCAGGGCTTTGCTGATTTTCTCGCGCACGGGATTGAGCAAAATGACGGACCGCTTCTCAGCCGCTTCGTTGAAGTCTTCCTGTCGGCGCTTGAAGTCCTTTTTCTTGCGCTCAAGGTCTTCCGAGCGCTTGAGGCGGATATCCGGGGCCAACTGGTCGGCCAATCGCTGAAGCGCGCCCTCTTCAGCTTGAATCTCCGCGCCCAAGCGTTGCAGCGTCTCAATCGTCGGGCGGAACTCGGCTTGGAGCGTTGTCACTTGCTGGCGGTATTCATTGATCACCTCGCCAAACGCTTGAGTGTTGACCACGGCAATGCGCGGCGCTTGTCCAGCCGCGCCCGCCGGCTGCTGCGGCGCCGGCGGCTCGGCGACCGCAACCGCGCGAGGCGACTCCGCGCCGCCAGCCAGACTCGCCAGGCTCAGGGCAAGGCATGTAAGCGAAATCATAAGGCTTTGTCCTCGGAAAACCGCATCCTTGAAAGCGCTGCGGGCTAGAAAGTCCGTCCCACCGTGAAGCGAATAACGCCGCGCTCCTCAACGATGCCAAGCTGGCGCGGGTCAAAAACGTTGGTTTTCGCGCCGGGGTTGTAAGCAAAGATCAGTCGGAAGGGCACTTGCAGCACCGGCAGGTTGACTTGAATCTCCGCGCCGACTGAGGCTCGGAAGTTGCGCCCGATGCCGCCCAGCGTTTGGCTTAGGTTCACCTGTGTCCGCGTAGCTTGCTGGGCCTGGACGAATGCGACGCGAAAGCCGTCGGGCAGCGGGCCGCCCGGATTCGGATCGTTGGGGCGCGTGCCGTCAAGGCGCGTGCCGTCGGGACGCAGAATAATCGGGCCGGGGAGAGGCGAGTCGGGCGTCGAGCCAAGCGTCGCCGGCAGCGCCCGCGCGCGAATGCTCTGATCGCTGAGCGAGCGAACGTTGAAGGCCGACCCGCCATCCGCGAACAGCGCCAGCGAAAGCGGCCCGACCAGCGGGATGCGGTACTCCAGGTTGAGCAGCAACTGCGAATCGCCGCCCACGGGAATAAACTGAAACGACCCCAGCGGCAGCGGAAAGAGCTTGTCCGTGTACGTGTATTCCTGAATGACCGTCGGGCTGACTTGCAGGCCCGGCTGCAAAACCTGCCCAGTCAGCCCGTCAATGACGCGCACATCGGTTGTTGTGCGCCGATCCTCGATGGGCGCGACCGGCGAGATCGTGCGAATCCCGTACCCGCGAATCTCGAATTCGCCCCCCGTGTAAAACCGATTGAACTGCGGCACGCCGCCGATAAACGCCAGCGAGTTGCTGTCAAAAGGCGTGCCATAGGCGCTCACATGCGCGGCGCGAAACCGCATGCCCAGCACCGCCGGCTTCTCGATGCCCTGACCCAAAAAGCGAAACGGGCGAAACTCCCGGTATTCAAGCAGCGGCGCCAGGGTTTTTACCTTTCCGCCCAGGCCCGACCACGTAAAGCTGAAGGTCACATTCCGCCCGCTCGTCGGATTGATAGGGTTGTTGACCGTGTTGTACACAAACGACGGCGTCAGCGAGCTGATGGTAATGCCCGGCTGGGCGAACGTGATGATGATGTCGTTGTTTGGATCGGCATCCCGGTTGACCGGCGGATCGGTAATCCGCGACGCGCTGTAGCTGTAGCTGACCCCAAGGCGCGACACGCGGCTGAGCTTAGGAAACCGATTCGTGATCACCGCCAGCGGCGAGGAAAATGACAGCGAGGCTCCAGTTGTGTCCTGCGTGAAGAGGTTGCGCTCATCCAGCCCGGTGAAGCTGTTGAAGAAGCCGCCCGCAATCGCTGCGCCGCTGATCCCGCTCGCGTAGCGGAATCGCTGGCTGAACACCGAGACGCCAAGCCCGATGCGGCGGTCGAGAAAATACGGGTCGTTGTAGGAAAGCGCGATGTTGCGGAAGAGGTTGCCGGCCTGAATGTCCACCGAGACGCTCTGCCCGTAGCCAAACAGGTTGTTGGTGCTGTAGGTCAAGCCGATAAACGATCCGCCAATCCCCGAAACGCCGCCGGAGAACTGAATCTGCTGCCGCCCGCGCTCCTTGACCTTGATGACGACGTTGACCGTCTTGCGCCGCTCGTCGGTCGTCGTCTGAATGTCTTCCTTCTTAATTTCGTCGAAGTAGCCGAGCTGGTTGAGCAGCAGGATGGAATACTCCATGAGTTCCTGGTTGTAAGGCTCGCCTTCGCTTACGAGCAACTCTCGCCGCAGCACCTTGTCGCGCGTTGTGTTGTTACCTGCAAACTCAATCTGCTCAACGGTGTACACCGAGCCTTCCTCGACATAAATCGTGAAATCGGCGACGCCTTCCGTCTCGCCTGCGGCCGGCGGCTTGAACTTTGGCTGAACGTTGACATCCGCCTGAATGTAGCCCCGGCTGCCATAGGCCTTCTTGAGCCGCTCATAGACGCCTTCGCGGATGGTTTTGGCGCTGGCCACGTCGCCCTTGCGCATGCCTGAAATCAAGATGACTTGTTCCGGCGTGAAAATCGTCGAGCCTTCCGACGTGATCTCGCCAAAGCGGTAGCGGATGCCCTCGTCAATCGGAACGACGATGCGCAAGCCATCGGCTTTCTTGCTGAGGATGGGGATGCCGCCGCCGACCTTGCCGATGTTCTCAATGCGCGGCGTCCCGATAGTCGGGCGCAGGTAGCCCTTCTCGCGCAAAAACTGCGACACCAGTTGCATGTCGGTCTCGAACTTCTCCGGCGAATACACGTCTTTCGAGTTGAAGCGCGTCAGAAAGCTCGACTGTTTGGTGTATTTCATCTGCTTGCGCAGCAGGCGGCTCGAAAAAACCTGGTTCCCCTCGAACTCAATTTTGGCGACGCGCACCCGGCCGCCTTCGTCCACGTTAAAGATGATGACGACAGAGGTTTTCGACACATCCTCGATTTCAGCCGTGACGACGGCGTTAGGGCGGCCGCGCTCGCTCAGCATGCTTTTGAGTTCGGTTTCAGCCCGCTTGACCTGCACCGGATCGTAGGGCGAGTCCTTGGTGATCGAAATCCGCTTTTCCTTGAAGCGCGTCAGCAAATCGCTCACTTGGATGGACTTCAGCCCCTCGTAAAGAATATCTCGCACGACCGGATACTCAGTCAGGTTAAACACGACGATGACGCCGCCGGTATTGCCCGGCTCCAGAATCACATTGCTGCGCAGCGGATCAAAGAAGCCCTGCGCTAGCACGGCCTGGTAGTCGCGCTGGGCCTGCTCCGCGCTGTAGAGATCGCCCTGCTTCATCGTCACGTAGAGGCGCAGCGTATCGGTCGGAATGCGGCGATTGCCCCGAAACTGCACGTCCTCGATCAGTTGTTGCTGAACCGGGTCTTGCGGGTCGCCCGCGCTGATGGGGCCTTGCGCCCGCGGCTCGCCGCCGAGACAGCCCAGCCATAGCGCGACGAGAAGCGCGCCAACCCAGCGACGGCGCGGATAACAAGCGAGTGACATGAAAGGCGAGTGCATGAAAGGTAACGCGGAAAAGGAAGGTCACGCCGCCGGGCGAGCGCCGGAGCGGGCGCGTGAATCGGCAAACAAGTCGCGCATCATAGCCAAACCGTGTTCGCAATCAAGGAAAGTCGCTTCATTGGTAAGGCTCAAGCCGCGTCTCGGTTCAGAATATGGGGTCAGGCTTTCAGACAAGTCAAACTTCGACAATGCGCGGCTCCGCGCCGACCGCCGGCGCCTCCCGGGGCCGCGACCGTCGAGCGTCGGGTCCGGGAGGCGAAGACCGCTCCGGCTGAGCGAAGAGCGTCGCGTCCATGGACTGGAGGAGCGGTCCAAGCGTTGCCCGGTCGCGGGCCGCGATCGGGATGGCGCGGTGCAGCGCGCAGCGCGCCGCCACGTCCTCCGCCGGCAGCAGGTCCGTCTTGTTGAACACAAGCTGCCGCGGCAGGCGCGATAGCCCCAGTTGCGCCAAAATATCCTCAACCGCCGCGATGCGCCGCTCGTAGTCGGGCGCGGCGATGTCCACGAGGTGCAGCAGCAGGTCGGACGTTTCGATTTCCTCAAGCGTCGCCTTGAAGGCCGCCATCAGCGTCGGCGGAAGGTCGCGGATGAATCCCACCGTATCGTTGATGATGATGTCGCGGTCGCGCGGCAGCCGCAGTCGCCGACTGGTCGGGTCAAGCGTGGCGAACATGCGGCGCTCCGCCAGGACTTCGCTTGAGGTCAGCGTGTTGAGCAGCGTGGATTTCCCGGCGTTCGTATAGCCCACAATCGAGACCACCGGCATCCGCTGCCGCTCGCGCTGCGCCCGGCGCGTCTGGCGCTGGCCGCGCAGGCTGACGATAAGCTTCTCCAGGTCGGCGATCCGGTCGCGCGCGCGGCGGCGGTCCGCTTCGAGCTTGGTTTCGCCAGGACCGCGCGCGCCGATGCCCCCGGCCAGGCGCGACAGGTCGGCCCCGTGTCCGGCCAGGCGCGGCAAGAGGTACTTAAGCTGCGCCAGCTCGACCTGCACCTTGCCCTCGCGACTGCGGGCGCGCTGAGCGAAAATGTCGAGGATGAGCTGTGTCCGGTCGAGAATTTTCAAGTCCGTCGCGGCCTCAATGGCGCGCACCTGCGCCGGCGACAGGTCCTGGTCAAACAGCAAAACATCCGCCCCATGCTGAAGGCTGCGAATGATGACTTCCTGAAGCTTGCCCTTGCCGAGCAGCGTTTTCGGATCGAGCTCGCGACGGCGTTGAATCAGCTTGTCCGCCACGACGAGGTCGCAGGACTCCGCCAGCTCCGCCAGCTCGTCCATCGCGGCTTCGGCGTCGGCCAGCGCCCCGGTTGTCACGACCACCAGCATGGCGCGATCGCGGATGTCCCGCGCATCGCGGAGCTTGCGGGTCTGGGCAAACTCGGCTTCAAGATTTTCAATAAGGCTGAGGAAATCCGCCCTGAGGCGACTGGGGTGAACTTTGTCGAGATACGCCCACGGCTCGCCGCCGCCGGCCGCCGTGGCGGGAACTAAGTGCGCGGCATGAATCCAGCTCGGCAGCCCGTCGCCATCCACGCCGATGACGCCCATGAGGTCGAGGCGAAGCAGCGCCAAGTCGTTGAGGTCGTCGCGCGTCAAGCCGTCCCCGGAAAGCTGCGTATGCAGGCAGCGCAGCCCGCGAAAGCGCCCCTGCCCAACGCGGACGCGCTTGAGGTCGGGAATGACAATCCCGCTGGCGTCGCCTACGATAACGCGCTCGACTTGTCCCTGTCGGCTGATCAGAATGCCGATTTGCCGCCGAATTTCGGCTGAAAGCTCGGTCATCTGCCGGGCCAGCTCAGGACTAATGATGTCGGCGGGCGAAACCCGGCGGGCGAGCAATCGCTCAAGGCGCTTGACCTGACTGGCTTTGAGTCCCTGTGTGTTACCTTCGACCTTCGAAATAGGCGGTTCCTCGCGTTTCAGCCGCAACGCGACGACCGCGGAAGCGGCAAAAATGTAGCTGTGGCTGCCTTCAGCATATGCCTGACACGGAGGGATGCAAAGCGTGAGTTTCGAGCGCGCCGCTTCCAGCCTAAGCAGCTTAAGCGTCCAGCCCGGCGCCGGGGCGGCGGTTGTGACCTACTCGCGCAGCATCACTTTTATTCCTACCTATAGCTGCGCTTTCGCCTGCGGTTACTGCGCCTTTGCGCGGCCGACGCCGCTGGCCGCGCTCGCTGAGGCGGAAGCCTGCTTTATCCGCGGCGCGCAGGCCGGCTGCCGCGAGGCGCTGATCATGAGCGGCGAGGGCGTAACGGCTTTTCCCTTCATCCGGAAGAAGCTCCGTCAATGGGGCTTTCGCGATTATCACGACTATCTCATCGCGGTCTGCCGACTGGCTCTGAAGCGCGGCTTGCTGCCGCATGTCAACATCGGCAACCAATCCGAAGACGAGTTTCGCCGCCTGCGCCCCGTATGCGCCTCGATGGGGATGATGCTGGAGACGACCAGCGCGGCCGCGCTGGAGCAGCCCGCCCACCGGCGCGCGCCCGGCAAGCATCCGCAAGCGCGGCTCGCGACGCTGGCGGCGGCGGGGCGGGCGCGCGTGCCGTTTACGACGGGACTGCTCATCGGCATTGGCGAGACCTGGGACGACCGGCGGCAGTCGCTGGAAGCCATCGCCGAGCTGCACCGGCAGTACGGTCACATTCAGGAAGTCATCATCCAGCCGTTCACGCCGCATCCGGGGACGGCGATGGCGACCAGCGTCGGACCTGACTTGGCGACGCTGGTCGCTGCCGTCGCCTTGGCGCGCGCCCTGCTGCCAAGCGAGATTGTCGTTCAGATTCCGCCCAATCTCGTTCCGCGGGCGGAAGGTCGCCGCGCCTTGGTTTTCGCCGGCGCTCGCGACTTCGGCGGCATTTCGCCCGAGCCTGACCACATCAACCCTGACGAGCCGTGGCTGGCGCCCCAGCGCTATGCCGCCGAGCTGGCTGAGTGGGGCTTTGAATGGCGTCCGCGACTGGCGGCGCATCCGCGCTTTCTGACGCCCGATTGGATCGCGCCGGAGGTGGAGCGGGCGATATGCGCCATAGGCGGGCGAGGGCTCTCGCCCGCCGGCGAGCCTTGACGGCGGACAAGCGGAAGCGGTCCGCGGCGACCGGCGCTGGGCGTCGTCCCGCTCAGGCCGCCGGCTCAGGCTGGCCGAACGCAGACGCCGCGCGCGCGAAGGTAAGCCTTCGCCTCGCCAATCGTATGTCGCTCGAAGTGGAAGATGGAAGCCGCCAGCGCCGCGCTCGCGCGGCCGGCGGTCAGCCCGTCGTACAGGTGCTCCAGCGTCCCGACGCCGCCCGACGCGATCACTGGAATGGAAACCGCTTCCGCGACCTGCGCGGTGAGTTCAAGGTCATAGCCGTCCTGCGCGCCGTCGCGGTCCATGCTCGTCAGCAGGATTTCGCCCGCGCCCAGCCGCTCGGCCTTGGCGGCCCAGGCGATGGCGTCCTCGCCGGTCGGCGTCCGCCCGCCGTGCAGAAAAACTTCCCAGCGCGCCGGCTGCGCGCCCGGAACGCGCCGCGCGTCAATGGCCACGACCACGCATTGGCTGCCGAACTTCCGCGCGCCTTCGGCAATCAGCGCCGGGCGCTCAAAGGCGGCGGTGTTGATGGAAACCTTGTCGGCGCCGGCCAGGAGAATGGCGCGCATGTCGTCCACCGTTCGGATGCCGCCGCCGACCGTGAAGGGAATCGAAATCTCGTCCGCGACGGCCCGCGCCAGGCGCGTGACAATGGCGCGCCGGTTGGATGACGCCGTGATGTCGAGGAACGCCAGCTCGTCCGCGCCGTCAGCGTCGTAGCGCCGCGCTTGTTCAACCGGGTCGCCCGCGTCGATCAAGTCAAGAAAGCGAACGCCCTTGACAACCCGTCCGGCGTCCACGTCAAGGCACGGGATAATGCGCTTGGCCAGCATGGTCGCTCACCCAAGCTGCGTGTTTAGCCCGCAGACTGGGCAAAACACGTCGCTTTTTGAAATCGTCGCGTCGCAGTTAGGGCAGCGCAGGCCGCCGTTCAGCCTAGGCTGCTCCGGCGCGCGGCGTGGCGGGGCCGGGCGCTCCATCGGATGTCCGCACTGGTAACAGAACCGCGCCTGAGGGTCGGGTTGACCCGCGCCGCAGGCCGGGCACACCGGCAGCGCCGCCGCGCCAGTCGAGCCATCGCCGCTCGGCGGAGCGGGCGGCGGCGTCCGGCGCCAGCCGAGCGAATCATCGGGGCGCGCCGGGCGCATCCAATAACTGCCGTCCAGTATCGCCTGATAGTCTCCAGCTTCGGCCCAGCCCTTGATCTCCCTCGCCCGGACGGCTGGAAACGAGTGCGTCCGCCGATAGACTTGCAAAAACTTATAGACCCGGCTGAGCAAGTCGCGGTCCAGCTCTTCGTAGTCGTCCGCCTGACGCAAAAACTCCTCGGTATTGAGCTGGTCAAAAACCGCCCGGCTGCCGCCGGCCAGCTTCAGCAGCAGCGTCAGGTAGGTTTCAATGTCCTGCACGACCAGCAGCCCGGCGCGGTCGCACGACAGTTCCGCCTTGCGGTCCCACTCGTAAAGCGCCAGCAGCAGGCCCGATCCGACCAGCGCGCCGAGTCCGAAGGTGGCTTCGCCAATGCGCTCGATGATGAGCGACAGAAAGTTCGCCATCATTTTGTAGAGCACGTGTCCGCACTTGATATGCCCCAGCTCGTGCGCGATGACGCCTAGCAGCTCGTCTTCCGAGAGGAAGTCCACCAGCCCCGACTGGAGAACGATAAATGGCTGTTCCGTCCCAAACGTGTAGGCGTTCACGATCGGATCCTGATCCAGATACAGCTCCGGCTCGGGCACGGCGAGAATTGCGCAGGCCTCGCGCAGCAGATCGTGGAGGCGCTTGCACTGGCGCGGCGTGACGCGCACGTTGTCCGCGACGTTCGTGACGCGAAACCAGCGCTCCCAGCCGTATTCGTTGAGCTTGCGAACGATGAAATCAAGTCCCCGCGCCTGCTTGACGGCATCGAGGGCGGCAATGTCGAGCGGGTGCTGAAAATCGGACGCCCGCAGCTTCGGCAGGCGAATTCGCTCCTGTCGTGGCGCCGTCATGCTGTGCCTCTTCAAAAAAGCTCTTGCCGCTCGGAATGCGCGGCCCGGCGGGCGGCCATAACCTACCACACGCTCGACTAAAAGCGACGAAGCGCCACCCTGGGCAGGGGCGGCGCTTCGCGAGCGGCGCGATGCCGCTCAGGCTGGTCGGGAGCAACCGTTAAACCGCCACCTCGACTTGATGGCGGCGCAGGATTTCCTCCATGCGGTCTTTTAGGTAAAGCTTGCGTCGCTTGAGCAGCGCGGACTCTTCAATTTCGTCAGGCCGCGGGTGGGACAAGGCCAGAATCTCCTGTAAGCGCGCTTCGGCGCGCTGGTGCTCGCGGACGAGACTGCGGTATTCCGCGTGGGTTTGGAACAACTGCTGCCGGAGCGCTTCCAAAGTTGCCAGACTCATGGGGTACACTCTCCTTGGTTAGGGCCGCGAGAGACCATCGCGGCTGTCATCGAGACCGAAGGCGGAACACGTATAGGGACGACGGAAGGTTGCGCGAAACGGTGAGAATGGAAATGTATTACGCGGCGCTTTCAAACGCAAGCCGATGCTTGTGACAAACTTTCTGCGGCGGCGCGGCGGCGCGGTCGCGCTTGGCTTGGCAGCTTTGCTCGTCGCGGGCGGCGGATGGCTCTGGTGGTCGGCGCGGCGCGCGGCGCGCGAGGCGCGCTTGGCGGCTGAAGCGACGGAGCGGATTGAGACGCGCTCAACCCTCCTGTCGCCCCCGGACATGGACGGCGTGACGCTCTGGCTGGAGGCCGCTGAAACGCGGGCGCTGGCGGAGTTTCGGGGGCAGCTCTACGCGGCGACGAGCGGGGGGCTGACCGCCCTGGCGGAGAATGGCGCGGCAACTCGGCGCTTCACCGCCGCGGATGGTCTCCCCGACCATGACTTGACGGCGCTGGCTGTTTTTCGCGATCGGCTCTTTATTGGCACGCGCTCGGCGGGTCTCATCGAGTATGACGGCGCGCGCTTCACTCGCCATGAGTTTCGCCAGCCGCCGGCGGCCCACGTCGGCGCGCTGCTCGCTACGCCGGACTTTCTCATCGTCGGGCTGCTGGACGGCGGGCTGTACGACTACGACGGCAGCCAGTTCGCCCAGCGCTTTCAACCGCCGCGGGCCGCGCCCGTGGTCGGCGTGACGGCGCTCTGCGCGGTTGGCGCGCGGCTGTTCATCGGCACGCTGGCGCAGGGGCTGTTCGTCTGGCGCGCGGGCGAGCTTAGGCATTTTCCTCCGGCAAGCGGGCTTCCGTCGCCGCATGTCACGGCTTTCGCCTGGCGCGACGAGGGCCTTTACGTGGCCACTGACGCCGGCATTGCGCGCCTGACGAAAGACGATCAGCTTGAGCTTGTGTCCCGCCAGCCCAATGTCTGCTCGCTCGCCGCGTATGGCGGGAAGCTGTACGCCGGGCTGATCGTCGGCGGCGTCGCGGAAATCCAGCCGCCGCGCCGCGCCGCGCCCCGCCCCGCGCGCCTGTCGCTCATTCAGTCCAACCCGGACGCGCCGCAGCGCCAAGTCAAGCTGACGGCTGTCGGCGATCGCTTGCTGGCGCTGACGCAGAGCGGCATTCAGACGCTGCGTCCCAAAGGCGACGGCCGGTTTGACTGGCAGCGCTTTGATCGGCCGAGCCCAGCCGGCGGGTCGTTGACTTCGGGCAATGTGACCAGTCTCGCCTTTGACGCGACCGGGCGCTTGTGGGTGGGGACGTTCGAGCGCGGGGTGGACATTCTCGACCCTGACACCGGCGACTTGCTGCGACACGTCCAGGACGAAGCCCTGCGCGAAGTCAACTGCCTGTGCGCGACATCGCGTCTGGCCCCGATGCTGGCCGGGACTTCAAGCGGGCTGCTGGCGATCGACGCCGCGGGCAAGGTCGCGCGGCGCTACGACGCGAAGTCGGCCGCGCTGGTTGGCGACGCGGTGTCTCACGCGCGGCCCCTGGAGGTCGGCGGCGACGCGCAGGCGCTGGCGATCGCCACGGCCAAGGGACTCACCCTTTGGCAAGACGGCATCGGCCGCAGCCTGACCGCCTTTCACGGGCTGCCGAGCAACTACCTGTACTGCTGCGAGACGCTCAACGGCAAGCTTTACGTCGGCGCGCTCGGCGGGCTGGCGGAGCTGGACGGCCTGCGCGTCGCGCGCGTCTGGCGGACGGACAACGCCGACCTGCCGGCCAACTGGATCAACGCGCTGCTGGCCGTGGATGGCACCCTCTACATCGGCACCTATGGCGGCGGCGTGTGCGCGCTGCGACCGACCGGCGACATCCGGCGCTTTCCTGAAACCAAGGGCGTCGAGGTCAACCTCAACGCCCTGGCGACCGACGGCGACCGGCTCTACGTCGGGACGCTTGACCGCGGGCTGCTTGTCTATGACCTCCGGCGCCATCAGTGGCGCGTCTGGCGCGACGGCCTGCCGGCCGCCAACGTCACTGCCATCGCCCTGCGACCGGACGCGGCTTTCATCGGCACGACCGGCGGCATCGCTCGTATCGAGAAGCGCCGCTTTGAGTGAGGCGGAGGCGAGCATGCGCGCATTCCTAGCCCTTGACCCCGACCCAAGCGCGCGCGCCGCGCTCTGTCGTTACCGACGGCGGCTGTTGCAAGCGCCGTGGTCTCGTCACGTGAAGTGGGTGGCGGAAGCGAGCCTGCACCTGACGATTCGCTTTCTGGGCGAGGTTGACGCCGCCGCCCTGACGGCGCTGACGGCGCGGCTCGAAGCCGCCCTTGAGCAACCCGCCGCGCTGGGAGCCGTGGAGCTGAGCCTGACCGAGCCGCGCTTTTTTCCTTCCGCCCGGCAGCCACGCGCGATTGCCTGTCTGGTCGCCGCGCCGCCGGCGCTCCTGGCGCTGGCCGCGCTCGCTGAAGCCGCCGCGCGGGCGGCCGGGCTTGCCGCGCGCGACCGGCCGTTTCACGGCCACGTCACGCTGGGACGGACGCGCCCCGCCTGGCCGTCCGGGACGCGACTTGGCTTCCCTCCGGAGCAAACGGCTTGGCGAGCGGACGCGCTGACGCTCTACCGAAGCGACTTGCTGCCTGACGGGCCGCGTTACGCCGAGCTGCGGCGGTTTCCGCTGACGAGCGGGACTTGCCCGCGTTAGCCCTCCTTTTTTGTAACGGCGGTTGTAATGGCGCGGCGCTCTTCCAGGTCGTCGAGGACGGCGGACTCCCTCCCGGCCCCCCCCCCAGGGGCGCGCCGCCCCCAAGCGGCTGAAACAAAAAACCGGGGAAGCCGCTTGGCTTCCCCGGGTCGCAATGCTTTGGCAAAGCGTCAAAGGCTATTCATCGCCGCCCAGAATATTCAGAATGTTGAGCAGGTGGATAAACAGCCCGAAGAAATCCAGAAACAGACTCAGCGCGCCGGCCACGTACTCGTCGGTCGGCAGATCGCGCATGATGCTTGACGTGTCGTAGAGCGCATAGCCAGCGAACAACAGCACTGCCGCCGAGGAAATCGCCAGCGACAGCGCGCTCGACCCAACGAAAATCCCAATCAGCGAGGCGACCAATATCACAATCAGCCCGGTGAACAAAAAGCCGCTCAGAAAGCTGAAATCCTTGCGCGTAATGAATACGTAAGCCGTCAGCCCGCCGAACGTCGCCACCGTCAGCCCGCCCGCGGCCAGGAGCGACAACGGGTTTTTCCCGAGGGCAAACAGCGCGAGCGGCGAAATGAGCAGCCCTTCAAGGAAGGTGAAGGCGAAGAGCGCCGCTAGGTTGACGCCCTTGACGCGGCGCACCGCGTTCACCGCGATGACCGAGCCAATCAGCAGCAATAGCGCCAGCCAGTAGTACTGGACGACCGCCATATACAATCCGGTAACAATGCTTGTGGCGACGCCCGCTACGGCGCAGAGGATGCCGATGAGAAACAGCGCGTATACCTTGCGGATGAAGCCCATCCGCGCGGACAAGGACGCATCGGCCGCGGTCAGCCCGCCGTCCCATCCGTAAGCTGACGGCGACTGACGGTTCAGTTGATCATAGCGATAATCGTTCATGCATTGCCCTCCCAACAGATGCGCTTCGATTGACCTCACGGCTCGCTGGTAGCCATCGCGCTGGCCTTTCCGCAAGGCGTGACAGCTTGAGTATGCTAACCGAGAAACGCGCCGACTCGCTACAAGTTCTCGTGGAGAGCCGCCCAATGCCGAAAGTCAGCCGACCACTCCCGCGCCCTGTCGTCAGGCTTCGCCCCGGACGGGAAAAGTCCGTTTTCCACCGTCACCCGTGGATTTTTTCCGGAGCTGTCGCGGCCTGGCCCGACGGGCTTGAAGACGGCGAGCTGGCTGCTGTCGCGGCCGCCGACGGGCGCCATCTTGGGTACGCCTACGTCAATCGCCGCTGCTCGATCGCCGCCCGCCTGGTGGCTTTTGGCGAGACCGATCCGCGCGCGGCGATTCGGGAAAGCCTCGCTCGCGCCGTGGCGCTCCGCCGGGCGCTCTTCGACCCGCGGCGGACAAACGCCGTTCGACTCGTCAACGGCGAAGGCGACGCCCTGCCCGGTCTCGTCGCGGATCAGTACGCCGACACGCTGGCGCTTCAGATTTCGACGCTCGGGATGGAGCGGCTCAAGCCGCTCGTTCTGGAAACGCTGGTCGAGCTGACTCAGCCCCGCGCCATCTATGAGAAATCGGATGTCGCCGCTCGCTACGAGGAGGGGCTGACGGATTTTGTCGGGCTGCTTTACGGCCGCGACTTCGGCCCGCTGGTCATCATCGAGAATGGGCTGCGCTTTCACGCGGACATCAAGCGCGGGCAGAAAACCGGGCTCTTTCTTGACCAGCGCGACATGCGCGCGCTCGTGGAAGAGCTGTCCGCCGGGCGGCGCGTCCTCAACGGCTTCGCGTACACGGGCGGCTTTTCGGTCTATGCCAAGCGGGGCGGCGCAGCGCGGGTCGTCTCGGCGGATAGCTCGGGCGGCGCGCTCCAGCTGGCGCGGGGCAACTGCGCCCTCAACGGCTTCCCCGTCGCGGAAGAGGACTTTATCGAAGCCGATATGTTCGCTTATCTGCGGGCGATAGAGGCCGCGGCGTTCGACTTTATCATCCTCGACCCGCCGGCTTTTGCCCGCAAGAGAGAGGATGCGCTGCGCGCCGGACGCGCCTATAAGGACCTCAACCGCCTGGCGCTGGCCAAAATCGCGCCAGGCGGGCTGATCCTAACCTGCTCCTGCTCGCATTTCGTGGACGAAAAGCTCTTTGGGCAGGTTGTGTTTCAAGCGGCCGCCGAAGCGGGGCGGAACGTCCGCATTCTGCACCGCCACCGTCAGGCGCTGGATCATCCGGTGAGCGTTTTCCACCCGGAAGGCGGCTACTTGAAAAGCCTGCTGCTTAGCGTGGATTGAGCGAGCGCTCCCGCCGCCCCGCGGCGCGATGGCGCCGCGGGGCGGCGTCAGGCGCGCATCGGCATGACGACGTAGCGGTAATCGTAGCCATCGCCTTCGGTCGGGCGGAGCTGGATTTGCGAGATTTCATCCTTGAACTCGAAGCTCACCTGCGCGGCGTGAACCGCGCTAAGGAAATCCATCAGGTAGCCCACATTGAACGTGATCGTCACGGACGGGCCTGGATAGTCCACGCCCAGCGTCTCGCCCGCCTCGCCTGACTCCGGCGACTGCGCCGTAATCTCGACCCGCCCCTCGCTCGCATGCAGCTTGACGGCGCGGGTCATTTCGTCCGCGATGACGCCGACCCGCCTGAACGCCGCCACGAGTCGCTCGGTTTCAAACGCGATGGTCTTGTCGTTGTTCTTGGGCATGACCATCTCGTAGTTGGGGAACTGTCCCGCCAGCAACCGCGAGACGAACGTTCGGGTCCCGACGCGGAAGAACGCATGGCGGTCGTCTTGTCCGAAGGCGATGTCGCCGTCAGCGGCGTCCGCCGCCAGCCGGGCGATTTCGGCCATAGTCTTTTTGGGGATCAGGAGGTTGATGGGCTTGCCAAGCGCGCCCCCGGCAACGCACTCCGGCTTCTCGATGAACGCCAGCCGGTGGCCGTCCGTGGCGACCATGCGGAGCAGCCGGCGCTTCGACTCGCTCGCCGCGCCGCCGCCGACCACCATTTGCACCCCGTTGAGTTGATAGCGCGATTCCTCCTGCGAGGTGGCGAAGAGGATGCGCGGAATCATCGCCCGCACAATGGCGGCCGGCACGGAAAGCGGCAGCTCCGGCAGCTCCGGCAGCGACGGGTAGTTTTCCGGGGCTGGGCTAAAGAGCCGAAAGCGCGATCCTTCGCAGGTCAGATTCATGTTGCCGTTGCCGTCGCTTTTGAAGCGGATGTCGGCGTCGGGCAGGTTGCGGGCGATGTCAAAGAGCCGGCGAGCGGGCAGGAGCGCCGTGCCGCTGTGCTTGATGGTCGCCGCGCATGAGGTTTTGAGCGTGGCGTCCAGGTCCGTGCCGGCCAGCGTGAGCGCGCCGCCTGGGCCAGCCTCTCCCGTCAGCAGCAGATTGGATAAAATCGGAATGGTCGTCTTTTTCTCGACAACGTTGTTGAGAAACGTCAGCTCCTTGAGCAAATCCGCTTTAGCGACTGAGAATTCCACGGCGCGCAGCCTCGCTTCCATTTGATTTTTGTATCAAGTGCGCAATTATGCGTGGCCACGGCGCGGCAAAGCAACCGCCGGCCTTATTCCCGTTCCAAAAACGACGCGCAGACGCCATGAGACTTGACCCGGTTGCCATTGAAAATCTCATCGCCCAGTTTATCGCTGAGGATATGGGCCGCGGCGACGTGACCACCGACGCCATTCTGACTCAGGAAGTCAAAGCGCGCGGGCGCTTTCTTGCCAAGCAAGAGCTGATGCTGGCGGGGCTCGAAGTCGCTGAAATGGTCTTTCAGTGGTTTGACCCGTCGATACAAATTCAAACCTTCTATCTGGACGGCGACGCCGTGCCGGCCGGCAAGGAAATCGCCCGCATCACGGGACCGGGGCATATGCTGCTGGCCGGCGAGCGGGTGGCGCTCAACCTGCTCCAGCGCATGTCGGGCATCGCCACGCTCACCCGCGCCTTCGCGCAGGCGATTGAGGGCACCGGGGCGGTCATCGCCGATACGCGCAAGACCGCCCCGGGGCTGCGGTTGCTCGACAAATACGCTGTTCGCATTGGCGGCGGCCACAACCACCGCTTCGGGCTCGATGATGGCCTTCTTATTAAGGATAACCACATCGCCTTGGTCGGCGGCATCGGCCCGGCGCTCCGCGCCGCTAAGAAAAACGCTTCGCACCTGCTCAAGATCGAAATCGAGGTTAGCTCGCCGGAGCAGGTCCGCGAGGCCGTCGCGGAAGGGGCCGACGCGCTCCTGCTCGATAACATGACGCCGGAGCAGGCGCGCGAGTGCGTGGCGCTCGCCCGCGAGCTGGAGCCGCCAGGACGCCAGACGCTCATCGAGGTCTCCGGCAATATAACCCTGGATACCGCGCGCGCTTATGCCGAAGCCGGGGCGAATCTCATTTCCGTCGGGGCTTTGACGCACAGCGTCAAAGCCGCCGACATCAGCCTCAAGCTGTCTCTGTAACCGCTGCGCGCCGCCGCCGCTCGGCGTCGCGCAGCGTGAGCATCAGCGATTGGAAGAAGCGCAGCCCGTCGCCGCTGCCGAGCGATTCCTCGCAGGCGCGCTCCGGGTGGGGCATCAGGCCCAGCACGTTGCCTTCCGCATTGAGGATGCCGGCGATGTTGTTGAGCGACCCGTTGGGATTCGCCTCTGGAGTCGGCTCGCCGTCCGCGTCGACGTAGCGGAACAGCACCCGTCCGGCGGCTTCCAGGCGGGCCAGGTCGTCCGGCGCGCAGTAGTAGTTGCCCTCGCCATGCGCGATGGGCAGGGTGATGACCTCGCCCGGCGCGTAGGCGCGGGTAAATGGCGTGTCGGCGCGCTCCACCCGAACGCGTATCAGATCGCAGCAAAAGCGCAGGCCCTCGTTGCGCAGGAGCGCGCCCGGCAAGAGACCGGCTTCGCACAGAATCTGAAAGCCGTTGCAGATCCCGATGACATAACCGCCGTTGGCGGCATGCGCGCGGACGGCGCGCATCACTGGCGAGCAGCCGGCAATCGCTCCGCACCGCAAATAGTCGCCGTAGGAAAAGCCGCCCGGCAACACCACCGCGTCGCAGTCGGCGACCGAGGTTTCCGCGTGCCAGACAAAGCGCACCGGCTGCCCGATGAGCTTGCTGATGACGTGATAGGCGTCGTGATCGCAGTTTGAGCCGGGGAAAACGACAACGCCGAACTTCATGGGGCAGGACTCTCCTGGAAGCCAACTTCAAAGCGCGCGCCTTTCGCCGCGCCCGCAGGATGCGGTCTCACCACGCCCGCAGGATGCGGTCGGCGCAACTGAGGCCCGACGCGGCGACCGACGGCACGCCCTGGCCTGGAAAGCAGCTATCGCCGGCGCAGTATAGACCCCGAATCAGCGAGCCGCCCTGCGGCTTGAGCAGCACGTCCGGTCCCCGCCGCAGGAGCGGCCCATACGTGCCGCGCGTTCGCGCCAAGTAACGCTCGTTTGTCAGGGGCGTTCCGACCGAGACGACCTGCACGGCTTCGGAAGCGTCGGGGATGACCCGCTCAAGCAGGCTGAGCATGCGCCGCGCGGCGGCTTCCTTGGCGGCCCGGTAGCCCGGCGTCCGGCGCGCGCCGCCGCCGGTCGCCGCTCGCTGCGTCAGCGCCGCCCAATCGTCATAGCGATCCACCATGAACGCATGGACGTTGTGATAGCCCGGCGGGGCCAGGCTCGCGTCGTGCAGCGAGGGCAGGGAAACGAACAGCATGCCGCGCGGCTTGTCGTAGGCGTCCCAGTCGTTGACGACAATGTGGTGAACGACCGTTTCCGCCGGCAGGCGCTCAACGGCGACGCCGCCGAAGAGGCTGGTAAAGCTGTCCGCTTGGGCATAGCGCAAGGACTGCTCCCGCAACGCCACGCCCGCCAGCGGATGCTCTTTGAACAGCCGCCCGTAGGTGTCCCAGGCCGTCGCGTTCGAGACCACGGCGCGGGCCGTGATGGTCTCGCCGGAAGCCAGCTTCACGCCCCGCGCCCGTCCCCGGTCAAGCAGCCCCGCCAGGACGCGACTGCCGTAGCGGATGCGCCCGCCAAGGCGCTCGATGCCGGCCGCCAGCTTTTCCGCGATGACGCTGCACCCGCCCAGCGGATAGCGAACGCCGTTCACGTGGCGGTCGCCGAAGACCAGCGCCGCGTTGACGAGCGGCGTCGCATCGGCCCCGGTCAGCGCCCAGCAGAAGGTCTCGATGTCGATGAAGCGGCGCAGGCGGGCGTCCCGAATGTGGCGCCGCGCCAGGTCGCCGAGCGTCGTCAGCGCCGCTTGGCTCATGCGCAGCGCGTCAAGCGGCGCGGTCGCCACCCCGCGCATCAGGCCGGCTATATCGTCCAGCGCGATGAGCGGGACGCGCGCCAGGACGCGGTAGGCCGCCATTGCCGCGTCGTAGAATGCGCGGATGCCAGCCCGCTCGCTTGGGAAGTGGCGAATCAGCTCTTCGAGAAACCGCTCGCGGTCATAGTGCGTCCGAATCTCCAGACCATCCGGCAAGTGGTAGTGAATCTGGACCTCGTCGCGGCGCGTCTCGACCGCCTCGCCGACTTCAGCCAGCGCCTCGGCGACGAAATTAATCGTGCCTTCCGTGCCCAGCCCGTACAGCAGCGACGCCCCGACATCAAACCGATACCCGGCGCGCGCGAAATGCGACGCGCTGCCGCCCGGCACGCTGTGCTGTTCCAGCGCCAGCACGCGCGCGCCGTGACGAGCGAGCCGCGCCGCCGTCGCCAGCCCGCCAATGCCGGAGCCAATCACAATGACTTCCGGCTGCCAGCTATCCGATCGCGGCGCGGTCATGGCTGGGCGAAGCGCAGGCCGCTGACGACGCAAAAAAAGTCGCGGACCTCGCTTTCCGGCGTCTTGACGCCGGTCAGCGTCGGGCGCGCCGTGATGGATTGGCCCGGCGCGAGCTGTCTGAGGTTTTGAGCCGCGAGCGGGTAGGAGCGTTTTTCCACGATGGCTTTTTCTTCCATATCAACTAAATAGACGCGCAGCTCGATGCCGGTCAGCGGTCGGTCGCCGCGGTTCTCGATGCGGCAGACATATTCATACCGGTCGCTGGTCTCGCCATTGACCACGAGGCGGTCAATGGTGGCGAGACGGACGCCCTCGCGCTTGAGATAAGCGTCGAACTCCGGGTCGCCCGCTCGGAGCAAGCCTTCCGTCAGGCTGACGGCGGCCGCTTCGCGACTCCGCTTTTCCCACCACGCGACGATGCCGACGGCGATGGAAGCCAAAACGAAGGTTGCCGCCAAGATGATAAACAGTCTTCGGCGCGAGCTGGTCGGCGGGGCGGCGGAATGAGTTTCAAGGTCAAGCATAGCGTGAGCGCGGGGACGCCCGCGGGGCGCGTGAAATTCATCTGCCGTAAGCGTAGCGCGTGGTGTAGCTTGGCAAAAGAAGGAGTTGCACCTCACACGGAAAGGACTGGCTTGGGCATGACAGCCACCGAGATGAAGCCAAGTGAAGCGCCGGCCGCGGAAGGCGCGCCGCTGCGGGAGCGGGCTGAGATGTTTTTCAAAACGCTCCAGGATGAAATCTGCGCCGCCCTCGAGCAGCTTGACGGCGCGGCCCGCTTTCAGGAAGACCTCTGGGAGCGCGAAGGCGGCGGCGGCGGGCGCACGCGCGTCATCGCCGAGGGCGCCATCTTCGAGAAAGGCGGCGTGAACTTTTCCTCCGTTCACGGATTGATGTCCGAAAAGCTGGCCGCGCGCATGATGCCCGGCGAGGAGCGGACGTTTTACGCCACCGGCGTTTCGCTGGTCATCCATCCGCGCAACCCGATGACGCCGACTGTCCATGCCAACTTCCGCTACCTTGAGCAGGGCGGCAGCGCTTGGTTTGGCGGCGGCGCCGACTTGACGCCCTACTACCCCTACCGGGAAGACGCCGTCCACTTTCACCAGACGCTCAAGGACGCCTGCGACCGGCATCATCCCGACTACTACCCGCGCTTCAAGCAGTGGTGCGACGAGTATTTTTTTCTGCCGCACCGCAATGAGACGCGCGGCGTGAGCGGAATTTTCTTCGACTACCTCAAGGCGGACGAAAGCGCCGACCTGGAAGCCATTTTCGCCTTTGTCCAAACGGCTGGCCGCGCCTTTTTGCCGGCTTACGTTCCGATTGTCGAGCGCCGGCGGCATGAGCCGTATGGCGCCGCCGAGCGCGAATTTCAGCTGATTCGGCGCGGGCGGTACGTTGAGTTCAACCTGGTCTATGACCGGGGCACGGTCTTTGGGCTTGAAACCCGCGGGCGGACGGAGTCCATCCTGATGTCGCTCCCGCCGCTGGCGAAGTGGGTCTATAACTATTGCCCGGCGCCGGGGACGCGCGAGGCCGAGGCGATGACATTTTTCACGCCGCAGGATTGGCTGGGGCTGGCGCCGTCGGCTTGAGCGTTTCAGCCAGAAGCTTTGCAGGCGCGATCAGGCTGGTAGCGCCACGCCGGCGGCGGATATCGCGCGTCCTGCGTAGCGTCCCTGCGCGAGCGCGCCGGGAGGATCAGGAGCGCCATGCCATTGCCTTCAATCAGCGAGTTTTTGAAAAGCGCGGCCTGCCGGCTTGAGCCGCTCTGGCGAGCGACGCTCGACGACCATGCGCTAGCGCTCCGCTGGTCGCCCGATGGGGCGTGGCTGGCGGCGCTGTCCGCCGCCGGAACGCTTGCGGTCTTTGACGCCGCGTCCGGCGCGCCGCGCTGGACGCAGTCCGCGCACCGCGTGGGCGGCATGACGCTGGACGGCTCGCCGGATGGAGAGCTACTGGCGACAGGCGGACAGGACGGGCGCGTCAGGCTGTGGCGAGCGGCGAGCGGCGAGCCGGTGGCGGATGTGCCGGCCGGGGCAAGCTGGGTCGAGCGGGTGGCGTGGAGTCCGGCGCGCGCCGACGGCCAGCCGGCGCTGCTGGCGTCGGCGGCCGGCAAGACGTTGCGCTTCTGGACGCCGACCGGCGCGCTGGTCAGCGAGCACGCGCGGCATACGAGCACGATTGCTGACATCCAATGGCATCCGACGCGGCGGGCGCTCGTGACGGCAAGCTATGGGATGCTCACGCTTTGGGTTCCGGGCGCGGATATTCCAGCGGAAGTTTTCGCCTGGAAAGGATCGCATTTGGCGGCGGCGTGGCGGCCGGATGGCAAGTACTTGGTGGTTGGCGACCAGGATGCCACGATCCACGCTTGGGACACGACGACCGGCGAGGACTTGATGATGTCGGGCTACCAGACGAAGGTGCGCGAGCTGGCCTGGCATCCGCGCGGGCGGTTTCTGGCGACGGGCGGCGGAATGGTCATCACGATCTGGGACTTTTCCGGGCGCGGGCCGGCCGGCTCGACGCCGGTCGCGCTAGAGGGCCACGCCGGGCTGGTGACGGCGCTGTCCTATCGTCCCGATGGCCGCGTGTTGGCGTCGGGCGGCGAAGATGGGCTGTTGCTGTGGCGTCCGCCAGAGAAGCCGGGGCGTCCGGCGTCGCCGGCGGGGCGGCGCGACATAGAGGGCGGCGTGTCGGTTCTGGCGTGGCGCGGAGATGGGGCGCGGATCGCCGTCGGTAATCCGCAAGGCGACGTGGCGGTCTTGCCTGGCGAGTCGGCGTAGCGGGCGACGGTCGCTCGCTTCAGCGGCGCGCGCTTCAAGCGCGGCTTGCTCTTGCTAAAGTCGCCGTCGCGGCAACCCGCTAGGCGGCGCGCCGCCGCATTCCGCGCCGCCGCCGGACTTTACGTCGACGTAACGGGTCGCGAGAAATCTTTTGACAACCAGTCCCTGCCTGCATATGATGGACTGCGGAGTCATTCTAAAAATCGTGCAGCAGCGTCTCCACATCTTGGCAGTCGACGCTTGCGCGTGAAAGTGCAGCCAGGTT
This sequence comes from Chloracidobacterium sp. CP2_5A, assembly GCA_002254845.1. GTDB lineage: Bacteria > Acidobacteriota > Blastocatellia > Chloracidobacteriales > Chloracidobacteriaceae > Chloracidobacterium. The sequence continues at coordinate 29,345 of NKPT01000018.1, forward strand.
GGGATCAAGCCGGGTTGTACCTTACCCGGCGCTTGCTCAAGGCTGTATGCCGTGACGTCTTACTCAGTCTCAGTAATGTTTTCTGCCTTTATTTTTTCGGCAGCCTCCCGCAAATACCGGCACAAGGCGAACGTCGGCGTTTCCGCCCAATCGGCGCGCGATTTGGGAGCGGCTCCTCGTGCGCTCGTAAGCGGCGGGAGGCTGTCGGCCTTAGAAATCAGGCCTGAAAAATCAAGCCTAGTTTTGCCAAGGCGCCCGCGCTTTTCTCCGCGCGCCTCTCCGCTCAGCTCGGCGGCATGCAGTAAACGCTCCGCGTTTTTTGACCGAACGCTGGTCGGCGGCGTCTCCGCGAGCCGCGCGCGCAAGGACGGCGACGTCCGCCCGACCGCTGATCACGGGGTAGAAATCTTCGAGGAGGTGAGAGGCCGTATGAGTTCGGCGAAGAGGGCATGACGCTCCGAAGCGGCCACGCGATCAGCATGGCGTCCGGCTTGACTTGCTAAAGTCGAAAGCGCTAGCGTCGGCGAAAGTTTACATGCCAGTTGCTAACAATGCGCGATTTCAAACTGGTATTACAGCAAACCGTTGGTTGACACGCGCTTGCGACGTGGTATCTTCCGCGCGCAATCTGTTTGTCAGCTAGTAGAAGTTTTCTTGAGGAGGACACAATGATCTCTCATCGTCATGTCCGGCTGTCATCGTTCCGATGGCTGCTTGCATGGGCGGTCATCCTGTGCTTTGGCGCAGGCGGGACCGCGTTTGGTCAGGCTTGCCCAGGTCCGCTGGGTCCGCCCCCTGTCTCTGGCTTGGGCGCCGGTCCTGGCAGCGCCGACCGCACGTTTGGGTACGGCTCGGGCGGAAGCGGAGCGCTCGACGGCTCTATGGAGTCCTTGCTGCTAAAAATCGGCAATATCATCCCGGCGCCGGGCGAAGTTCGAGCGATTGCCGTTCAGCGTCTCGCCCCCAATGCCAACAAATTCATTGTCGCGGGCAATTTTGCATACCGCGTGCCGGGCACGACTACGGTGTACCGCAATATCATGCGGTTGAACGCCAACGGCTCGATAGATACAACTTTCTCGTCGGCTTTTACTTTTAACGCTCCCATCAATGCCTTGGCGGTGGATTCGTTTGACCGCATCATTGTTGGCGGCGAGTTTACGACGACGCCCCCAACGCGGTCGCGCTTGCTCCGCCTGTCTTCGGGTGGCTTGTTGGATGGGACGTTTAATCCGCCGGTTCCAACGGCGGCGGTCTTGGCTCTTGAAGTCGACCCCTCCGACAACGTTTACGTTGGTCTCAATGGCGGCACGATCGGTGGCCGCCCCAACTTCACGCGCTTGCAGCCTAACGGGGTTCTCGATCCGGCGGCCTTTTGGAATCCCGGCGCGGTTATTTCGCCGGCGTTTCCGACTTCGGTGAATGGCCCGGTGCGCGCCATCAAGTATGCCGCCAATTTGTTTGGCAGTGGCTCTCCCGGCGTTGTGGTAGGCGGAACCTTCACGCAGGCCACTGGCGGCACGTCGCAGAACGTCGGTAACGTCGCGCTGTTTGACTTAACCGGTCAAGTCGATTTCTTCTTTCCGACGACCGGCGGCGGCGCGAATGGGACCATTAATGCGCTCGCTGTGGCCGAGCCACCCCCCGGCGTGGCTTCGCAGATTTTCGCCGGCGGCGAGTTTTCGCAGTTTAACCTGGTGAGCCGGGCGCGAGTGGCGAAGTTCACAGCCTTTGGTCTTGATCTGACGTTCAATCCTCCCGCTGGCGCTATCCCCAATCCGGTTCGCGCCTTGGCTTTTACGATTGGCTCTCCATTCACGCAGCCGCCGCCTTTCAATGTGCTTCACGTCGGCGGGCAGGAAACGGCTACAGCCTTTGCCGATGTAGCTCTAAGTCCCGTCAGCGGCGCTCCTCTCGGTTCATTGGGAACGACTTCGCCGTTCTTCCAGGCGAATCCCGCCGTGGTGCAGGCGATTGCGGCCAATGCGACGACGGGCGCGCTTTTTGGCGGCGTATTCCTCAATGGGCAAGCCGAGAAGCTCGTCGCGACTTTCAATTCGAGCTATAACCCGCCGACGGCAAGTGGCTTGCCCTCGTTCGTCGAGGTTGGCCCGACGCAGTTCTACGCCTCGGCGCTGGCGCCAAATGGCGACTTGCTGATTGCCGGCGACGTGGGTATTCCAAGCACTGACACAACATCGCCAGATGGCGGACACATCGTTGAGCTTTACCGGATTACGCCTTGCGGCGCGGTGAGCGTGGTAGCGACGTTCAGAAATATCGGTGGCTACCTGGTTCGCAACGAGCTCGATAATGGAGCTTTTGTGTCGCCTCCGAACAACATCAATGAAACGCCCGGTCAGGGCTTCCGGCGCGTTGACATCGTCTCGCCTGCTTCAATCCGAGCGCTGGCGGTTGATTCGCAGGGGCGAATTTACGTAGGCGGCCAATTCAATCGCGTCGGCGACGTGCCGTGGAACAACTTTGTCCGATTGCTACCCTCCGGGGCTATTGACCCGCTCTTCCAGGTTGGCACCGACGACTTGCCGCCGGTTGTTGGCACTACGGCCATTCGCCGCGGCGGTCCGACCGGCTTTGGCGCTTCCGGGAGCGGCTTGACGACTGTTGATCCGGAAACGGCGTTCCCGGTTTGGAATGGGGCGAGCTTTGTTGATCCGAGGACAGTTTTTGTCAACGTTGGCGAGAAGTACAACCCAGATGCTGGTCGCGTAAACGCCATCGTTCTCGATGAAGAAAACGGCCATGTTTACATTGGCGGCTTCTTCAAGTGCTACAACGAGGTGCCGCGCGGCGGCATCGCGCGCGTCCTCGCCATCAATGGTCAGCTTGACATGACGTTTGGCGACTCATCGTTCTCGTTGCCAGGCGCTGGCGACTACCTTGCGATTCAGCCGGTGACGATTACCCCGTCGCCATTGATCAACGAATCCATTCGCGCCTACCTGGATCGCGTGTCCGCTTTTGCGCCGCTGCGCTACTTCCGGGCTCGCGTCAACGCGATTTTGCTTGAAGGTCCGCCTGCGGCGCGTCTCGTGGTCACGGCTGGTCTCTTTGAGCAGGCTAATAACGTGCCGCGCTACAACATCGCTCGGTACTTCGCTAACGGCACGCTCGACACGAGCTTCTCTACTGGCCCATCGGGCGCTGTCTTCCCGACCGGCACGTCTGGCCTGGGAGCTACATACACAGCGGCGAGTGGCGCGACGGTTGCGAACTCCGGTTCAAACTCCAACGGTCGCTTCGGCGAGATCTTCGCGCTTGGTCGCCAGACCCTTGGTAACAACGCTGGACGAATTCTCGTTGGCGGCAGCTTTACCCGCATCCTCAACCAAGCTGGCGCCGCCAGCAATTTGGTTCGCACTGCCTTTACGCGGTTTGAGTCGACTGGTCGCCACGATGGGTCATTCGGCCAGCTGCCTTTCACCGCATCGCCAGTGGTGCGCGCGATTGCCGTCAAGGCGGATGATCGCCCAATCATCGGCGGCCCGTTCCTCATTGGTCCGCGTGACTTTGGTCCGGGGGATGGAATCGGGTATATCAACAACACGACGCGCGCGCGCGTGCATCGCGCCGGCGTCAACGGCACCTTTACGGATGATGTAGATCCGTTCAATGTGCCGCGCTCAACCTGGATGACGGTGCCGCCAGGCACGGGTCAGAACCCGAACGCCCCGCTTGTCTTCCAGCCCGGTCCATACGCGGTGCCAGTCGGGTCGGTCGCCTCGGTTTTCAACAGTACCACCGGCACGGAGCTTAGCTACTACCCGAACTTGCCGTTCAACACAACGCCGCCGTTTGGCAGCCGATTCCTGGATGGGAGAATGACGGTCAACACCATCACGCTTGATCCGGACCGGCGGCGCGCCTACATCGGCGGTCTCTTCAATGCGTTCGAGTCAGTGCGCGCTGACTTCCAAAACGATTCGGCAGCCGGACCGAACGGTCTTGGCCTCAGGATTAATTGGCCAGGGGTTGCCGCGCTTCAGAACGGCTCCGGCTGCTCGTATGGGCTTGTCCTCCCAAGCTTCCCGCCATTCCAGCCGATTCCGGCTGGCGGAAGCTTCAACCTTGGGGCGATGAACCCAGCCGGCGGTCAGATGACGATTGCCACAATGACCCGCAGCGCGGTGTCGCTGTGCAATCTCTTGCCGACGATTTCGACGAACTCGCCCTTTGTCACAGTTGTTGGCGCTGTGCCTCGCGCGACGAACCCGGGCTTTGTAGACATCATCGTCAGCCTTTCGTCGAACGGCACGGGCACGCTTCGCAACGGCTCGGTGACGGTGACGCTGCCGAGCGAAATTGGCGCGCCTACGCCGACGACCTTCACTTTTAGCCAGGGACCGGCTTCAGGCTGTTCCTTCTCATCCGTGGCTGTGCCGTCCAGCTTCTCAACCGCAGGCGGCTCAGGCCAGTTCCAGATTACGACGTCGCCAGGATGTAGCTGGACGATCACGGGTCTCCCGACCTGGATTTCAGCCAGCCCGCTGAGCGGCTCGGGTAGCAGCGCAGTGAGCTTCACGGTGGCGTCCAACGCTGGCGCGCCGCGCTCGGCGACGGTGAACGTAGCCGGCCAGAGCATTGCCATCACGCAGGATGGCACTTGCACTCTGACGCTCGGCGCGCCAACCGGCACGTCGCAGCCGGTCGCTGGCGGCACGGGCAGCTTCGCGGTGACAACCTCCTCGGGCTGCACCTACACGGCGACGAGCAGCGCGCCATGGCTCGTCATCACCGCCGGCGCGACTGGCGGGCCGACTGGCACCGTCAGCTTCTCGGTCGGCCGCAACAGCGGCGCGGCGCGACAGGCGACTATTACGGTGACGGCTCAAGGCGCTCCGTCGCAGTCGGTCACGGTATCGCAGGCGCCTGACAGCGGCGCGGACACCATCGGCATGTTCCGCCCGTCGGATGGCTTCTTCTACCTGCGCAACAGCAACACGTCAGGCTTTGCCGATAATTCGTTCTTCTATGGTCAGGCGGCTGATGTTCCGCTCTCCGGCGACTGGAACGGCGATGGCATCACGACCATCGGCGTTTTCCGCGGCGGCCAGTTCTTGCTGCGCAACAGCAACACGGCTGGCGTAGCGGATGTGCCGGCCTTCTCCATCACTGGCACGCAACCGGGTGACATCCCGCTTGCGGGCGACTGGGATGGCAATGGCACGACGACGGTGGGCTTGTTCCGCGGCGGGGTCTTCCTCCTGCGCAACTCGAACACTTCCGGCCCGGCGGACATCACCATCAACTACGGTTTGCCGACCGATACGCCGATTGTTGGCGACTGGGACGGCGATGGCGTAACGACCATCGGCGCCTTCCGCAGCTCGATTGCGTTCTTCTTCCTGCGCAACTCGAACACGGCGGGTAACGCTGATATCCAAGTCTTCTTCGGTAACGCGGGCGACTCGCCGATTGCAGGCGACTGGGATGGCAATGGCTCTACAACCATTGGCGTCTTCCGTGCCTCGCCGTTCCCGGCGTTCTTCCTCCGCAACTCCAACACCAGCGGTCCGGCGGACATCACCGCCAATTACGGTAACCCGAACGACCGACCGGTGGTTGGCAAGTGGGTTCCGTAGTCAGCCTTTCCTAAGCCACGGGCAGTGGCGGTCAGCCGCCGTCGCTGCCTCGCTGGCAGGCATCTTTCCCGCCGGAGCGTTCCTTGGAACGCCTCCGGCGGTTTTATTTTTTGGCCCGCCGATTCGGTTTGACTTATTGATTCCGGGAGAGATGCCGCGAATGTCTCCGCCAGCGGGCTTCCCGCAACAGCGTCGCGCAAGCCGCAGACCGCCAAATGGCGGGCTCGCCTGAAGCGAAAAAGGCGAAGCCCGAAGGGGCGCAGGGGGTTGGGCTTGGCTCTGGGCGTCTGAATGTAGCGGCGTATTTTGAGGTTACTGAGGATATGGCGGCCCTTGCGAAGCGCTACGCCAGCGCGAATATCGCCGCGAGCGGGAAGCGAGCGGACTTTTGAGCGCGACTTCTTGCTGAATATCGCCCATTCCGTTAGGACTTCTTTCGGTTGAAAAAGAAGCGGGCGGGAGCCGCAGCTCCCGCCCGCTGGATGGGCGATTGCCCTGAAGGGGCGCGCAAATCAGCGAAACTCGCCGTTCCAATTGCCTACGATGGGGCGGTCGCCAGCGCTTCCAAAGTTGATGGAAATATCTGGCGTTCCGCTGGAGTTGGCGTTGCGCAGCAGAAACTGACCGTTGCGGAAGACGCCAACCGAATCAAAGCCCTTGCCCGTCCAATCGCCTGCCACCGGGCGGTCGCCTGCCTGACCAAAGGCGAACGAGGCGTCCGGCGCTCCGCTCGCGTTGTTGTTGCGGAGCAAAAATATCCCGTCGCGGAAGACGCCAACGCTGGTTTTTCCGTCGCCGTTCCAGTCGCCCGCAATGGGCAGATCAGAGGCTTGCCCAAAGGCCACAGCGCGGTCAGCGAAGCCAGCAGTGTTGCTGTCCTTCAAGAAAAAGACGCCGTTACGGAACACGCCGACGGAGTCAAAGCCCTTGCCCGTCCAATCGCCCGCCAGCGGAATATCGCCAGGCGCGCCATAGTTGAAGGCGGTGTCGGCAAAGCCGGCGGTGTTGGCGTTCTTGAGGAAGAATTGCGCGGTAGCGGGGCGAAAGACGCCTAGCGTATCCACGCCGTCGCCATCCCAGTCGCCGACGATGGGAATATCGCCTGGCAGCCCGTAGGCGAAGACGGCGTCGGCCATGCCGGTCGAATTGGCATGGCGCGTGAACGCCGTCGCCGCCGAGCTATAGACGCCGATCTTGGTCACATCCGTCACGAGGCGGCTGGCCAGCGAGCCGCCGGAGAGACCGGTGACGCCGGCCGAGGAAACCTCCGCCAGTTGGGTGGCGCGTCCAGTGACCAGATCGAGGCTAAAAATCTGGCTGACGCCGCCCGAGCCGGCGAAAAGCAGTGCGCGCCCGCCGCGGACGGGCGCATTGCTGGTCTGCGCGCGAACGTTAGGCGAGATGTCAAAGCCGTTGACCGTGTCAATCGACAGCGGCGCGCCGTTGAGCGTGATGTTGGCGACAAAGATTTGCGTGCCGGAGTTGGGCGGGCTCTGAATGTAGAGCGCGCGTCCAGCGGAGTCTATCGTGTACTGCGTTGTCGCAGTGGCCCCGCCAAAGGCGTTGGTATAGGCCGTCGCCGCCACGCCCGTTAAACCCATCGGCAACCCGTTGATGTTGCCATCCGTCTGGGTGCCGGGCGCGTTCGCGTTTCCATCCAGCGGCTGTCCGTCGTTGGGATTGATGCGGAAATTGAGACCGCTGGCCGTTGTCACGCGCAAGCGGTCAACGACCGGATTGAAATCCAGTCCGTAGCCTCCGGGCGGGAGCGTCACTTGCGCTGCCCCGTCAGCCTGCACATAGGCGATGGCGGAAGGCGCAAGCGGGCTGCAGGCGCCGATTTTGGGGTCAACCAAATACAGCGTGCCGTTGGACGCGAAAACGTCAATCCCCAGGCCGTAGAACTGCCCCGTCGCCGGACGGAAGTCAACGCCGACGAGTCGCTCATTGGCGGCAACGCCAGTGACGGCGACCTCAGTCGTGGCGAGCGCGCCGAGACTGATCTGCACAAGGCGCGTTCCATTTTGGTTGAGCGCGACGCCGAACTCGCCGCCAACCGGGCGCGTTTGGATGGCGAGACCCTGCACGGGCGTCGCGCCGTCGCCGACCGGGCCGACAAGTTGCGCCGCGCCGGTGGAAAGTTCTATCGCATAGAGTCCGTTGACGTTGTTGACTTGCAAGACGGCAAAGGCCGCGCCAGACGCGACCGGCGCGCCCGACGATGGAGCATTGACGCCATCCGCGACATCGAAGCCGCCAACCTGCGTGAAGTTGAGCGGGTTGCCGCCGGCTGTCACCGGCAAGCCATTGACTTGCGTCCCGTTGTTGGGCGGATTTTGGACAAAGAGTCGTCGGCTGCCAGCATCCAGCGTGTACTGCGTGGTGATGGCGGCGAGGGCGTTGTTATTGGTGTAGAGCGTGGAATCCACGCGCGTCGTGCCGCCGCTGATGTTGGCGTCCGGCTGGACGCCCGGGGCGCTGGCGTTGCCGTCAATGAGCAACCCCGTATTGGGGTTCATGCGGAAGTTGAGTCCGGCGCTCGTCACAATGCGCAGGCGGTCAACCGCCGGATTGAAATCGATCCCGACCGTCCCCGTCACTGGGATGGGCGTCGTCCCGTCGGCGGCGACCAGCCCCTGGGCGGTGGCCGTGAGCGGCGTGGCCGTTCCGTTCTGATGGCTAATGCAGTAGAGCCGCACCTGCCCCATGGCATTGCGAGCCAGTCCATACATCAGCCCGTTCATTGGGCGAAAATCGATGTCAACCAGCGTTTCGCCGGCGACGACGCCGGTCAGGGCGATGGGCAGGCTGGGATTGGATGGGTTTTCCAGGCTGTGCGGAATCAGGCGGTTGTTGGAGAGGGCGAAGACGCCCTGAAGTCCGGTGACGTTGAAGCTGGCGGCCGAGACCGTTGATCTGGCGGGGCTTGCTCCCTCGATGATAAAGCGCGGCGCGAGCGCCCAACCCAGCAGCGCAAGCGCGCCAACTGCGAGAAACAATTTGGAATTCCAACGCATAGGCTATCTCCTGGAAATGATAAGCGCAGATGCTTTGCGTAGCGCGCAAGCGCTGCGGACATCAGTTGTCTCAAGCTGAATCATGTGAATATACGCGGGGCAGTCGCGCTCCGATGAGTTTGCTTTCGCCCAACGCGGAAGAAGCAAACCGATTGATAGGCGACTGTTCATTTGTCGCCCTCGTTTTCAAGCTGGAAGAAAGCCGCCCGCCGCTCGAGTGGAGATTTTCTAGGCTTGCGCACGCCGCTTTGGAAGCCGCCAAGGCGGCGACAGCCGCAATGCCGGCGACTAAACGCCAATGATGGTTAGGCTGCGCTGATTCGCTAGGGCGACCGCTGCCGCGCGGTCGAAGACCAGCGTTTTGCCGGCCGTGACAGCTAGCGCCGTCGCCCCGGCGGCAATCATCGTTTCGATGGTCGGAAGGCCCACCACTGGCACGTCGAAGCGCATATCTTGGTTTGGCTTAGCGACTTTGACGACGGTCAGCTCCCGGCGTCGGGCCAACTCGCCGGCGCGCAAGATGGCGGCATCCGTGCCTTCCATGGCCTCGACTGCCACGACAGCTCGGTTGCGGACGACAATGGTTTGCCCCAGGTCCAGCCCGGCAATCGCCTGCGCCACCTCCAGCCCGTAGTCAATGTCGGCTTGCTCGCGGGCGGCGGGGCGGCGCTTGGTCAGGACGCCGCGCGGAGCGAGCAGGTCCGGGACGAACAGCGTGGAATCCGCGAGCTCGATGCCATCCGCGGCAAGCTCCGCGACGACCGCGCCCAGCAGGGAGTCGGTATTGTTGCGAGTCAGCTTGACGAGCATTTTGGCCATGCGCCAATCGGGAAGCGCCCCGCTAAAAATCTGCCGATGCTTGACTTGTCCGGCCATGATGGCCCGCCGGACGCCCTCGCGCTTGAAGAAGCGAATCATCTTGCCAAGCTGACCGATGCCGCACCATTCGACTTTGACTCCGGCGCGGGCGATGTCAGGCGAGGCTTCTTCTCGAATAGCCGCCACGACCATGCGCGCGCCCGCGGCGCGCGCGCCGTCCAGCACATAAAAAGGAAACCGCCCGTTGCCGGCGATGAGGCCGTAGGTCTCCGCGCCGACAATGGGCGAGGCGGGGGCGTCCGACATGGCGATGGGCGGAGACTGTCAGCGGCTGCCTTCGGCCGGCTTGGCTTCGGCCGGCTTGGCTTCGGCCGGCTTGGCTTCGGCCGGCTTGGCTTCGGCCGGCTTGGCTTCGGCCGGCGCTTCGGCCTTCGGCAGCAGCGCCGAGCCGGCTGGGCGAGCCGAGCCAAAGTTGACTGGATTATCGAGCATGCGCTGGGCAAGGTAGTTTTCAATCCGGGCGTCGTTCGTCGCCGAGGCCTGGAGCGCCGCCACCAGAATTTGCTCGCGCTGCTGGCGAATGAGGTCCACGATTCGCTTCCGAATTTCAGGGTTGTCGAGCTTTGGCTCAATGGCCTCGGTGCGCTTGCCGGTCAGCTTGAAAACATAGAGCCGCCCGTTCGAGCCAGGAATCGGCTCGGTGATTTGCCCCTCGGTCATGCTGAAGAAGCGTTTCGCCAGCGCTTCGCCGAAGGTTTGCCGGAGAACGTCTTCGGAGAAGAAGCCGGCGTCGCCGCTGTTCTGAGCGGTTTGAATGTCTTCCGAGACGGCGCGGGCGACGGTGGCGAAATCATCGCCGGCCTTAAGGCGCTCCGCGATCTTGGCGATTTTCTCCTTGGCTTGGGCCTCGCCGATGGCGTCGTTCTTCAAGCCGTTGTCAGCCGGATCCACCGCGATGATGCCCAGCGAAACGCCTCGGTCGAGGCGGAACTGCTCTTTGTTCTGGCTGAAGAACTCTTCAATTTCCTTGTCAGACGGCGCTGGAACCTTCGCCTTGAGCTTTTCCTGGAGCTTGCTGACGAGCAGCGCCTGGCGCGCCTCGACACGGAACTCTTCCTCGGTCAGCCCGGCTTCCTTGAGCTTTTTGCGGTAGTCCTCCTCCGACAGCCCCTCATCGGCAATCTGCCGCTTGACGGCTTGCTCAACTTCCGCCTCCGTAACCTGGATTTGCTCGCGTTGCGCGCGCTGGAGCAGGATTTCTTCCGCGATCAGCGCGTCAAGCGCCTTGAGCTGCGCCGCCGCCAGCTCGATAGGGCTGAGATCGCTGAGCTTAGCATTGGGCTGCTGCTGCTTGATGCCCTGCTCGATGCGGCGGTTGACTTTGGCCAGCGGAATGACAACGGCGTTAACTTTGGCGGCGATCTCGGCCGTGCCGCCGGTCGCGCCATCGGTTTTGTCGCACCCGGCCAGGAGCCCGGCGCTGCCGCCGGCTAGCGCCAGGGCGAGAGTAAATGATGCTAAACGCTTCACGGATGACTCCTTGGAAAGCAAGACAGGTTTGACTCGCATGACTCGATTCTGATACAAATGCGAGTTTCGCATACTAAAGGAAGACGAAATGAAGAGCAATCCACCAGCCATCGCGGCGCTCCCGTTCGTTTTGCCGGCATTGTTTTGGAGGGGACATCTTCGTGGCACTCAGCGTAGAAACCAAAAGCGCCATTTTGCAGGAGTATGGCCGCCATGCAACCGATACCGGGTCATCGGAGGTGCAAATCGCTCTGTTGACCAAGCGGATTGAAGAGTTGACGTTGCATTTCAAGACTCATGTCAAGGATAATCACTCGCGGCGCGGCTTGCTCAAGCTCGTTAGTCAGCGGCGGCGATTGCTCAACTACCTCAAGCGTCAGGACGCCGAGCGTTACCAGCAGGTCATAGCCAAGCTTGGCATTCGGAAGTAGGCGCGCAGGCTTCCTCCGGCCGGCAGCCCGCCGCCAGCCGCGGGAGGCAAAGTCCAAGGGGCGCTTCCAGCCCAGCCCGTCGCCCGCCGCGCGAAAAACGCGCGGCGCAGGCGGCGGGCTGGGCTCAATTACGCGCAAAACTAGATTACACGCAAAACTAGGCGCGACGCGCGCGCGCGCGGCGTCGGTCGGAGCGAGCGCGGCTCTGGCTCTAAACAATATTCAAGAAGATACGATAGTTCAGGCTTTCTCACGGACGAAGGAGATAAAACGCTATGCATGTCAAGCAAGCCATTCAGATTGGCGGACGCGAGCTGTCGCTCGAAACTGGAAAAATTGCCAAGCAAGCCGATGGGGCGGTGATGGTCACATGCGGCGAGACGGTGGTGTTGGTCACGGCGGTCGCGGCCAAGGAGGCCAGCTCGCGCGGCTTCTTTCCGCTGACGGTGGATTATCGAGAATACGGCTACGCTTCCGGTCGCATTCCGGGCGGCTATTTCAAGCGCGAAGGTCGTCCGACCGAGCGCGAAATTTTGACCTGTCGGCTCATTGATCGCCCGCTCCGCCCGTTGTTCACGGATGGCTATGACAGCGAAACGCAGGTCATCGCCTTGGTGATGTCCGCCGACAAGCAAAACGACCCGGACGTGTTGGCGATTACCGGCGCATCCGCGGCGCTCTACATTTCAGATATCCCTTTTGAGACGCCGATTGCGGGCGTCCGGGTGGGGCTGGTGGACGGCAAGCTGGCGATTAATCCGACCTACCAGGAGATGCGCGCGTCGAGCCTGAATCTGACCATTGCCGGCAGCGAGGAAGCGATCGTCATGGTTGAGGCCGGCGCGAAGGAAGTGAGCGAAGAAGTGATGGTTGAGGCGCTGCTCTTCGGTCACAACGAGATCAAGCGGCTATGCGCGCTTCAGCGCGAGTTGCGCGCCAAGGTCGGCAAGCCGAAGCGGGCCGTGGCGCCGGTGGTCTTGGACGAGGTCATCCTACAGGCCGTGACCGCCGATTACACGGAGCGCCTGCGGGCGGCGCTAGATGTGCGCGGGCGCAATAAGCTGGTCAGCTACGCCGAGGTGGACGCGCTTGAAAAGGAAGTTGTCGAGCGCTACCCGGCCGACGCTCCCGACCAGCGCGCCATGGCCAAGCGCGTCTTTGAGTATCTGAAGGAGAAAGTCTTCCGGGACGATATTCTGCTCAATCGGCGGCGTCCTGACGGGCGCAAGTTTTCAGAAATTCGCCCAATCGAGATTGAGGTGGGCGTGCTGCCGCGCGCCCACGGGAGCGCCCTCTTCACGCGCGGCGAAACGCAGGCCATTGTCACCGCGACGCTTGGCACGAGCCAGGACGTGCAGTATCTCGATGACTTGGAAGCCGGCGAGGTCAAGCGCGACTTTATGCTCAACTACAACTTCCTGCCGTTCAGCGTGGGCGAAATCGGGCGCATGGGCAGCCCGGGTCGCCGGGAGGTCGGTCACGGCGCGCTAGCGCATCGGGCGTTACAGGCGGTGCTGCCGACGGAAGACTTTCCTTATGTGACGCGCGTCGTGTCGGATATTACGGAATCCAACGGGTCATCCTCGATGGCGACGGTGTGCGGCGGCGCGCTAGCGCTGATGGATGCCGGCGTGCCGATCAAGGCCCCCGTAGCCGGCGTCGCCATGGGGCTGGTGATGAGCGATAAGCGCTACGCGGTTTTGACCGACATTGCCGGCGCGGAAGACCACTACGGCGATATGGACTTCAAGGTGGCCGGCACGCGCCATGGCATCACCGCCCTGCAGATGGATATCAAGGTCAAGGGCCTCAACGCGCAAATCCTCGCCGACGCGCTTCAGCAAGCCAAGCAGGGCAGGCTCTACATTCTGGAAAAAATGCAGGCGGCGCTCCCCGCGCCGCGCCCGCAGATCAACGCGCTCGCCCCGCGGATTCTGACCATCCAAATTCCGGTGGCCAAGATTCGGGATGTCATCGGCAGCGGCGGCAAGGTGGTGCGCGGCATTGTCGAGAAGACTGGCTGCAAGATTGACATCGAGGATTCGGGGCGCGTCATTATTGCCGCCTCGGATCAGGAGGCCGGTCAGCGCGCGCGGGCGATGATCGAGGCGATTATCGAGGAGGCCGAGCCGGGCAAGACCTATCTTGGCACGGTAACGCGCATTGCCGATTTCGGCGCGTTTGTCGAGATTTTCCCCGGAACGGAAGGACTGCTGCACATTTCAGAGATCGCCAATTACCGGGTGCGCTCGGTAGCCGACGAGCTGAAGGAAGGCCAGCAACTCATGGTGAAGTGCCTCAGCGCGGATCCGAGCGGCAAGATTCGGCTCAGCCGGCGCGCCTTGCTTGAGGAGTCCGCGCCAAGCAACGGCGATGCCGAGCGGTCAGCGCCGTCGGAGCGGTCGCTCTCGCCAGAGCGGGGGGACAACGACCGCCGGCCGCGGCGCCGCTGACCGCGCCAAGCGCCAAGTCGGGCGCGCGGAAGTCGGGTTTTTTCTGTAAACTAAACGTTCTGGAAGACTTGCCGAACTTCCGCGACTCTGGTAGCGTTCAGCCTATCAAGCTTGCGTTCTGAACCGTTTCATCCACAGCGTTGACCCTGGCGTTCAAGGCTGGACGAGGCTGAACCATGACGAAAGCCGAACTGGTGGAAGCGGTGGCGCGCGCCGCCGATTTGACGAAAAAGGATGCCGAAGTCGTTGTGGACGAGGTCTTCGCGGCTATTATCGAGTCCCTGAACCGCGGCGAGAAAATCGAGTTGCGCGGCTTTGGCTCGTTTCGCATTCGGCAGCGCAACTCGCGGCGCGGGCGCAATCCGAAAACCGGCGACGCGGTGGACATCCCGGCCAAGTCCGTTCCGTATTTCAAGCCCGGCAAGGAGCTGCGGGAGCTGATCAACCAGGATGAGTTGCGCTCATCCTGAGCCATCGCCCGTGACGCCGCGCTTCCCATCGCTCCCGGTCGGGGCTTCTTCAAGGAGGCATCCTGTGGACGTGTTATGGAGCCCGTGGCGCTACCGTTACATTGCCGGCTTAGAGCGTCAGGACGATGGCGCGACGACGGGCTGCCCCTTTTGCCGCATTCCAGCCGAGGCGCGCGACCCGGAGAATTTCGTTCTCTATCGGGGGCGGCACAACTTTGTCATTCTCAACATCCACCCTTACATCAATGGCCATGTGATGATTGTGCCCTACGCCCACGTGGCGACGCTGGCGGCGCTGCCTGCCGAGGCCGGTTACGAGATGTTTGATCTGACGCGCCGCCTGACGGAAATTTTGGCTCAGGAGTATCGCGCCATGGGCTGCAATGTTGGCATGAATCTGGGGCAGGCGGCCGGGGCCGGCATCGCCGACCACCTGCATATGCACATCATGCCGCGCTGGTTTGGCGACGTGAACTTCATCACGACCATTGCTGAAACGCGCGTGCTGCCGGAAGACCTTCCGACGACTTACGCTCGTCTTTGCCCATACTTTGACCAGTTCCCGTTGGCTGGTCAGTCGCCGGCGTGAGGGATCGCCGGCGCTCGGCGACGCTGTGAAAAGCCTTCTGAGTTTAGCCGCCATGCGCGAGATTCTCGAACCTATCGCTCATCGACTCCAAAGCCCGCAGGACCTCGATCAAGTGTTGTCGGCCGTGGCGCAGCGAGCGGCTGAGGGCGTCACGGCCGTCTGCGCGCGGCTGTGGCTCATTCGACGCGGCGATCTGTGCCAGACCTGTCGGTGGGCTGAAGCTTGCCCGGATAAGCGCCGGTGCCTGCACCTCAAGGCCAACTTTGGCATTCCAGTGGAAGCGTCCTATCGGCGCGCGCCGCTGGCGGCGCTTTCATCCGAGCAGTTGGCGCGGGGCGGCGTTGTCGCTTGGTCGCCGCCGCCCTCCGCCGGGGCCATGCTGCTTGATCCCCAGCTCGCTGACGAGCAAGGCGTAGTGTCGTTTATCGCGCATCCGCTGCGAGTTGAGAATCGCGTGCTCGGACTCCTCGCGGTGTTTGGCGCGCGAATGTTCACCGCGGCCGACTTTGAAGACTGCGCGGCGCAGGCCGCTGCCGCCTCGGCCGCCATTCGAGTGGCGGAGTTGGCGAACCGCGTGCAGCGGGCCGATGCCGCCGCGCGCGACAAATCGCGCGAGGCGGAGCAGCAATCCCGACTGCTGACCGCCATCCTCACGCATTCAGCGGACCGCGCCATCGTCGTGGAGGATTTGGAAGGCAACATTCTGGCCTTCAACGAGGGCGCGCGCCGCGCCTACGGCTATGCGCCCGAGGAAGTGATTGGGCGGGCGATGGCGGATAAGCTGCATGCGCCCGATGATTGGCGCAGCGGAAAGGTCTCGACCATCTATCAGCAGGCGCTTGAGCAAGGGGCCTATGCCGGGGAAATGCGCCGGCAGCGCCAGGACGGGCAAGTGTTCGCCGAATATGCGACGTTGAATCCCCTGCGCGATGAGGAAGGCGATCCGGCTGGCTTTATCGCAATTGCTCCTGTCGCGCCGGAGTCGTCGCTCGCCGGCCCGGCCGAGACTATCCTTGCCGCGCTGGAGGAGTTAGCCGGGGTTCGGCGGCTGGAAGATTTCGCGCCGGAGACGCTGACGCAGATGTGTCGGATGAGCGGCGCGGTCGGGGCGGCGCTGCTGACGCTGGATGGCGACGCGCTATCCGTTCGCGCCATCCAGGGCGAGGCCGCTTTCGCGGCGGGACTGTCCGACCAAAAGTTTTGGCTTGGCGACGCGCCGGAACTGTTTCGGGCGCTGGAGCATGGTCAGGTCGAGCCGTTGAGCGGGAGCGCGGCCAAGTGGCTGACCGACGCCGCAGCCGGCGGGCTGATCGTGCCTATGCTCCGCCAGCCAGTGCAGTCAGTGGCGATTCTAGCCGCGCCGCGGCGGACGGATGGGGCGGCGCTGCTTCGGCTGGCCCGAATCGCGGCGGCGTTGCTCAAGTGGCAGCTTCTTTACCAGCATCTTGAAGGGCGCGAGCAGGCGCTGGCAAGCGAGGAAGCTGCGCGTCAGTCCCAGCGCGAGCAACTTGCCCGCGAGCATGAGGCGGCCGTGGCGAAAGCGGTCGAGCTTGAGCGACAGCTAGCGTCCGCCGGCGATGCCGCCCGGCAGTCCGCTGAGGCGCGACAGGCGGCTGAGGCGCAGGCGGCTGGGCTTGCATCCAAGCTGGAAGCGCTTGAGGCGGAGCGCGCGCGCCTAGCGGAAGTGAGCCGGCAGTCGGAGGCGGACGCCGAGCAGGCCCGCCGGGCGATGGCCGAAGCGGCGGCGCGCTGCGAGTCGCTCAGTCAAGGGCAGGCGGCGGCCCTCCGGGAGCGCGACCTCTTCAAGGCGCGGGTCGAGCTGCTTGAGGCGGACTTGCGCCAAACTCGCCAGCGGGCCGACCGCTCCGCCCATCAGTACGCCGAAGCGCTCGCCCGCTTGCACGAGCTTGAAGGAAGGGTGACCTCAGCCGAGCAAGCGCGCGCCGCGGCGGAACAAGATTTGGCCGAAGCCCAGCGGCGTTATGAAGCTTCTCACCGGCATCTGCTGGAGCGGTCCCTTCAGCTTGAAACCCTGCTCGCCAAATCGCAAGAGACGCAAGTCGCGCAAGAAGCGGAAATCGAGCGTCTCGCGGCGCAGCTGACCGCTCTGGCCGAGGAGACGGCGAAAGCCCATCAGTCGCGGCTTGACGCGCAGCGCCTGGCTGAGGCGGTGCGCCAAGATCTGGAGGCCGCCCAGGCGTTGCTGACGGAAGCGATTGCCCGCAGCCAGACGGCTGAGCGGAAGGCGGCGGAAATTGAGGAGCGCGCCGCGAAGCTATTGTCCGAAGTGATTGCTTCACAAGAGGACCAAGCGCGGCTCATCAAGGATTATGAGCGACTGGAAGCCGAGCTGGCGGTCGCCGGAGAGGCCGCCGCCCGCCAGTCCCAGACCGTGGCGCTGCTTGAAGCGCACATTGACAAGCTGGAGCAATCCGTTGCGGCAAGCGAAGTCTCCCGCGCAGCGCTGGCGCAGCGCCTGGAAGCTCTGCTGGAAGAGCGAGCCGCTTGGCGCGAAACCATCGATCGCCTAGAGGCGCGACTGGCTGACAGCCGCGTGACGGCGGCGACCGGGTCAGTCGCTTCGCCAGGGGAGACCGAGGCGACGATCGCCAAGCTTCAAGCGGCGCTGGCGCAACGCGAGAAGGAAGCCGCCTCGCTGCGTCAGCGGGTGTCCATCTTGCAAGGCGCCTATCGAGACACGGTCGCGGCCCTCCAGTCGCGGCTCGATGACCTCGCGAAGCTCAACGCCATCACCGGCGCGCATCGCAAGCTGGAGGATGTGTTGCTTAGCGCGCCGGCGGCTGAAACATCGCCGGCGGTCATCGTGGCTTGCGATGATGACGGCTTTCGCGCAACGCTCGCCGAGTGGTGCCAGCAGTCCGGCTACCAAGTCAGCCAGGCGGGCGATGGCGACGCGACGCTCGCCGCGCTGCTGCTTGATCCGCCGCGCGGCATCGTGCTGGCTGGAACGCCGGCGCACATTGGCGAGACCTACCGGCGGGTGCGCCGCAACCCAGATTGGCGCGCCCTGCCGGTGGTGGTCGTGACGCCGGAATCATTCGCCGGCGTATCGGCGTCTCCCGCGACCGTGATCCTGGCGCAGCGCGCCGCCGCGCCAGCCGCCCTGCGGCAGGCATTGCTCGCTTGGTCGGCGAGCTGAAGGCGCGCCTTCAGGGGCAAACGCTCAGTGACTGGCCGTCCCGATGGCGCGCGCCAGGCGGAAAGCCAGCGCCGGACGGATGCCGTTGGCGAAGCCGCGTTCAGCGCCAAAGCCCATCTGAAAAGCCCATCTGAAATGAATGCCGTCGCCATTCAACCTGGGCCTGCGGCAGCAGCGTCCAGTCGACCCGGCGCTTTGAGCCAATGGCCAGGTTGGTTTCAAGTCCGAGCGCCAGGCGCTCTGAAAACTCCCGAAAAAGGGTCGGATTGAACACGCCCTTGACCGCGCTCCCCCGCTCGTCGCGCACCTACGGCGCGCCTTGCATGATCAACGCCGACCAGCGTTGGCCCACTCGACGCCCTGCCAGATGCAGCGCGTCGAGCTGAAGCCTCCTGCGCCCGCGCGCGCGTTCAATCAACGCCTGCCAGCCATGAGTGGAGCGATTTTGGCGAAATGCGCCGAGGGTTCCCTGGAACCCAAGCTTGAACGCTTCCAAGCGCCCGCCCTCAAACGGGAGTTCAATTTCCACGGTGTGTCCGGGAGCAACGGCGAATTCGACTTCCGGCGCCCAAGTCGCGCCTTGCCCGCCAATAGACGGGCGGACAAGCGCATTCGCCTCAAGCTCGCCACGCTCCGCCCCAAGCGGGCGCATAAAATCAAACAGCATTGGCTCTAGGGTCAGAGGCGGGCGGCGCGTCTTCGGCTGATCGCCCGCTAGGACCGTCTCCGGCAAGCCGGCAGGCGGATCCTTCTTGTCGTCGTGGTCGCTGCGCGACGGGCAAAGGCCGCCCGGCAACGCCTGTCTTTCCAGTCGCGGGCCGCTGGATTCAACGTTCAGCTCAGGGCTGCCGACAATCGGCGGGCGCTGGCTGTCGCTGATGGATGAAAGCAAACATAGCGCGAGCAGGTCGGCGATATTGTCCGCATTGACATCCTGAACGGCAAAGCCAACGCCCTTGGTCTTGATGGCGGTCCGGCTTGGCCGACCGCTCAGGTAAATTTCGATCAGGTAGCGCCCGCCGGCGATCGCTCGCCCCGTCACATAGTCGAGCAAATGGTCGCCGTCGAGGCGCGCCGCGACACGCCCCTGCGGTCCAGCCGCGACGGGCGCTTTCAGCGGCGGATGGGAAGCGGCGGTTGCGGCTGCCGACTCGAAAGCCGGCAGCCACAGCCCGACCCAGTTGGCCAGGATCAAGGCGCAGAGCTAAAACCGGCGACCATCGGCGGATCAAGACCATTGCTTACCCTCAGCTGCTTACACCTCAGCGCGCGGGATCGCGGAGCATACGTCCTAAGCTTTGATTTTGTGACTTTCAGGACAAGCCGGACGCGGCGGTCTCTTGCAGCGACGGCCGAGCGAAAGCCAGGCACGGGCGACCGCGGCTTCTCAAAATCGCTTGCCGATTCGCTCGGTTGCGCTATGCTTGAAACTTTTCCAAATACCGCAGTGCATTGGAAGCTTTCAAACATGCGCGAAAACGTTCTCCAACGGGCTATTGTGATTTTGGCTGTGACGCTGGGATGCTTGTACATCATCCTGATCGGCTGGCGCTCTCCGCGTCTCGATGACTTCAAGTCGCTTGATCAGATCAAGAAAAATCTTGCCGCGAACATCAAGCTCGGTCTCGACCTCAAAGGCGGGTCGCACCTCGTTATGCAGGTCATGGCGGACGAGGCGATTCAGAAGATGACCGACGACAACGCCGAAAAAGCCAAGGCGATTCTGGAAGGCATCGGGATTTCAGTCAAGGAGTCGAAAAGGCTCTCCGCGACGCAGCTCGCCGTCACGATCGCCGACGCCGGGCGCGTCGGCGAGGCCCGCGACAAGGTTCTAGAAGATTTTGGAAAATCGGAGTGGACGGCGAGCGTCAGCGGCGACACGCTGACCTTTACGCTGACGGAGCGCGTAGCGCAGGAGTATCGACGCCGCGCCGTCGAGCAGGCCATGCTCATCATTGAAAACCGCATCAACGCCTTTGGCGTCGCTGAGCCGACGCTCCAGCGCTATGGCGCAGAGCAAAGCCACCAAATCTTGCTGCAACTGCCAGGGGTGGACGATCCGGAGCGCGTCAAGAAGACGCTCGTGCTGGAGTCGAACCTGGAGCTGCGCCCGGTGGATGGCGCGTACCGAACGTACGCGACGCTTGATGAAGCCCGTCTAGCCATCGGCAGTCGGACGGATGTCGAGCCGCTGCCGCTTGATGAGCGCGACGATGACGAGACGCTGGACGAGGACGGCAACCCCGTCGCCAAGCGCCGGGCGCAGCCCAAGCCCGACGCGCCGACGCAGTTTCTCCTCGTTTCCAAAACGCCCATTGTGGTTGGAAAGGACCTGCGCGACGCCTTCGCCGCGGCGGGGAGCGCGGATGGCGAGGGCGATTACCGGATTATCTTCAAGCTCAAGGATGAAGGCGCGAAGAAGTTCAGCGACTGGACCGGGCAAAACATCGGCAAGGGGCTGGCGATTGTTCTAAACGGGCGGGTCAAGTCCGCGCCAACCATCCGCGGGCAGATTCGAGAAACCGGCGAAATTACGGGCAACTTCACCAAGGCTTCCGCCGAGGATTTGGCGCTGGTGCTGCGCTCCGGCGCGCTGCCGGCGCGCATTGTCTACCTTGAGGAGCGAACGGTCGGCCCCTCGCTAGGGGCGGACTCGATTCGGCAGGGCGTGGCCGCCTCGCTAGCCGGACTCCTGTTCATCCTTCTCTTCATGGTGGCGTACTACCGGCTGTCAGGCATCAACGCCATCATTTCCCTCATTCTCAACTTGGTCATGCTCCTGGCCGTCATGGTGATGTTTGGCGCGGTGCTGACGCTGCCGGGCATTGCCGGCGTCATTTTGACCATCGGCATGGCAGTGGACTCCAACGTGCTTATTTTCGAGCGTATCCGCGAAGAGCTAAAGGCGGGCAAGCCGGTGCTCAACGCTGTCGAGCTGGGCTTTGAAAAGGCGTTTGTGACCATCCTGGATACCCACGTGACAACGGTGGTGTCATCGCTCATCCTGTTTGTCTTCGGCACGGGACCCATTCGCGGCTTCGCCGTCACGCTCCTCGCCGGGCTGCTGGCGAACATCTTTACCGCCACGTTCGTGTCAAAAACCATGTTTGGCTACACGCTGTCGCGCTCGGAGCGTCCCTCGGCGTTGAGTATCTAGTCTGAGTCGAGCCTCCCGCCCGCCGCGCGGCGGGCGGGCTAACCCTATCCGCGGTCTTTCGTGAAGCGTCACCATGATTGAACTCTTTCGGAACCCTAACTACGACTTCCTCGGCAAGGCGAAGTACTTAATCGCCTTTTCCGCGATAGTGCTGGCAGCCGGCTGTATCTCGATGATCGCGCGCGGCTTCAACCTAGGCGTGGACTTTGCCGGAGGCACCAAGCTGACGGTCCGCTTTGTCTCGCCGCCGGATGAGCGTCAGATTCGCGAGGCGCTACGCAAGGGCGGTTATGCGCCGGACAAAATCGTCATTCAGCGAACCGGCAAGCAGCTCAGTCAGTCCGACCGCAACGAGGTCTTTATCAATACGCCGCAAACCGAAGCGGATGTGGACGGCGACAAGCGCAAAATCACGCTGGCGCTCCAGGAGCATTACGGCGCGCCGATGCCGGCCAATAAGCTCGACATCAATCTTGTCGGGGCGTCCACGCTCGCGGAGCGTCTCGCCGAGCAGGACGCCCTGGGTCTGAAGAAGACGCTGCCGCCGGGCGAGGCCGAAAAGGAGTACCGTCGGTTTGCCGACCATGTCATGCAGGTTCGCGACGCGGCGGGCGGGACGCTGTCCGACCTGAAAGCGATTCCTCTGACCGGCTTTGATCCCAAGCTTGGGGAGGCGCTTGAGCAGGCGGCGGCGGCGGGCGCGTTCAACGTCGTCAGCGCCGAGATCGTCGGCCCGCAAGTGGGCAAGGACCTGCGCAACCGCGCCATTGTCGTCACCATTGTGGCCTGTATCGGGATGCTGTTCTTCATCGCGTTTCGGTTCGAGTGGATTTACGGCGTGGCGGCGGTGGTTGCCGTTATTCATGACGTGCTGATCACCCTTGGGCTTTTCTCGCTGTTTCAGTGGGAAATCTCGCTGACGTTCATCGCCGCCATGCTGACGCTGGTTGGCTATTCGATGAACGACACGATCGTGATCTTTGATCGCATCCGCGAACAGCTTGCTGAGCGGCGGCGGGATGATCTGGCAGCCATCGCCAACGACGCCATCAATCAGACGCTGTCGCGCACGATTATCACGTCGGGGCTGACCTTGCTTTCCGTTGTCGCCCTCGTGCTGTTTGGCGGGGAGGTTTTGAAGAGCTTCTCGCTGGCCTTACTGGTGGGCATTCTCTTTGGCACTTATTCATCCGTCGCCATCGCCAGTCCGGTTATGCTGTGGTGGAAGCGATACCTCGAGCGGCGGCAGCCGGTGACCGCAGCTGCCGCGGAAGCGCCGGCCGCGCCGCGCGCCGGCGGCGAGAAGCGCGCCGGGCAGCGGGCCAAGTCAGCGCCGACTCGCTAGGCAAGCGCGGCTTCCTAATCGGGAAAGTTCCGGCGCCCGCGCCGGAACTTTCCCGTCCCCCGCGTGTCAAAGGCAAGCAGGTAGGAGGCTGGGACGACAAAGCTGGCTCAATCGCGTTGTCGCCGTTGAGCGGCTCTTTATCGTCTCGGATGGTCTCGGCTGGAAAGCGGGCAACGGCGGCTCCAGTCCGGCAGCGAAAAGTCTTGACATGACGCCCGGCCCGGAAGTAACGTCTGGCGCACTCATTACACGCCAGAGCGATGTGACGATACTGTTAGCAGGCTCGCTATTAGCTTAGGCATTTCAGGATTCAACGGTGAAATGCTGGAGCTGAGGCAATGTGACGGGGTTGTTTCACACGCCCGATATTTAGATCGCGCAACCCTATCATGCTTTACGGCCGACTCTGTCATTTGGGGGGGCGCCGCCCGTCCGCAGGATGGCTGCACTGGCCCGTTGCCTGTGAGAGATGAGGTAAGCATATGTTTGACACCATGGTTGAGTCCACTTCGCAAGCCAAGGACGCCGGCCGGCGCTCAGCCTTCATGGCCGTTACCTTCGTGATCTGGGTGGTCGGCTTTACTGGGTTGGTGATCTGGCAAGTATGGACGGCTGCGGCCGAGCTAAGTCAGTCAGCGAACGACGTGACGCTCCTCGCGCCCCCGCCCCCGCCCC
>NKPT01000125.1 GCA_002254845.1 Chloracidobacterium sp. CP2_5A
GGCAGCACGCCGGCCGCCACCGCCTCCTCGCCGATGTACAGGTGCAGGAAGCCGCGGATCTTGCCGGCGCCGTATAGCTCGGCGCAGCGCTCCTCGAGCCGGCGGACGCGCAGCATGTCGCGCACGCGCGCGCGGCAGAACTCGCGCGAGTACTTCGTGACGTCGGTCGTGAAACGCGACAGCTCGTCGGCTGTGGTCATCGCGGCTTGCGGCGGCTCGCAGTGCCGGGCCAGCTTAGGAGGCGCGACGGCCGCGCGGCTTGACGGCCGTCAACGCGCCAGCGGGCGCGGCAGCTTCGGCGAACAACGACCCATCGAGCGCAGACACATCCCTCACGGAGCTTATACCAGCGCCATCACCTTGCAGCGGCGCATCGGTCGAAGCCCTCGCCTTAATCGTTCTCTTCTCGACCTGAAGCGGCGCGCGCTGCATGGCACCGATTGGCTCGATATTCATTGCCTTCAGCTGCGCAACGAGCTCACCCAACACCTCGTCCTTGTGCATCTGCCAGGTCGACGCAAAACAGCGCCAGAACGTCCAACC
>NKPT01000170.1 GCA_002254845.1 Chloracidobacterium sp. CP2_5A
GGCAAAAGATTGGGAAAATTCGACCAGGGCGCTCAGCTTGGCGAGGGCCGCGCCGCTGTCGAGGCTGGCAGCGGCTTCGGTCAGCGCGATTTGCAAGTTTCCGGTCTCGGCGGCGAGCGCCCCGGCGGCGTTGAGCAAGACGGCATCGCGGCGGGCGCCGTTCAATCTTCCGGCAAGCAGGTCGCGCATCATCTGGGCCGATTCATCAGGCGTACCGCCGCGCAGGTCGGCCACTGTGGCGCGGGGCAGGCCATAGTCAGAGGGGTCGAGGTCGTAGGTGTGGACAGCGCCGTCTTTTAGGTGGCTGACGCGGTTGACGCCAACCGGGCTGAGTTCGTCGGTGCCGCCCGCGCCATGAATGACAAGCGCGGCACGCGAGCCGAGTTCGTTGAGGACGTGGGCGAGCGGCTCGGTCAGGGCCGGGGCATAGACGCCGGTCAGCTGGATTTCAGCCCCAGCGGGGTTGGTA
>NKPT01000213.1 GCA_002254845.1 Chloracidobacterium sp. CP2_5A
ACCTGGCCAACTCCGTGGCCGCCAACGCCGCGTCGGCCGGCCTGACCTCCTACGTCTTCATTCCCGCCGACCTGGAGCAGGGCAAGATTGTCAACTCGCTCGTCTATGGCGCCAACGTCATCGGCATCCGCGGGCATTACGACGAGGTCAACCGCCTGTGCGCCGAGATCGCCGGCAAATACGGCTGGGCCTTCGTCAACGTCAACATGCGCCCCTATTACGCCGAGGGCAGCAAGAGCATGGGCTTTGAGATCGCCGAACAGCTTGGCTGGCGCGTTCCGCCCCACACCGTCATCCCCATGGCTTCCGGCTCGCTGTTGACCAAGATCCACAAAGCCTACCAGGAACTGGCCAAGCTGGGGCTGGTCGCCGAAAGCCGCTGGAGCATTCACGGCGCGCAGGCCACCGGA
>NKPT01000119.1 GCA_002254845.1 Chloracidobacterium sp. CP2_5A
AGAATCTCGGCGGCGATACAGAACTCGCCCGCAAGACGGTGGAAGGCTTCCTGCGCGCCGCCGCGCTGGCGATTCCCACGGGCAAGCAAAACGCCTTCGCCGCCCAAAACCCGCCCGACTTCATGCTCGGCGTCGTCCGCAAGGACGGTCAATCCTGGTCTCTGGCGAACGCCTTTGAAACGCCCGTCAAGCCCAACAAGAGCGAAGGCGGTCTCATGTCCGCTTCCATTCAGCGGTTGGGCGAGTATTGGGAGAAGTTGAACAGGGTCTATGGCAATGACGGAACGACTGCCGCCGCGCTTTCGCTGGAGACTCCGCCCGCCAGCCTGCCTCCCGAAGCGAACATGGAGGCGTGGGTCAAGAAACTGCTCGCCGCGCTGGAGTAACCCATGAACACCCTGTTGATTCGCTTCTGCGCCCCCATGCAATCCTGGGGGACGCAAAGCCGCTTCACCGTGCGCGATACGGGCTTCGAGCCGTCCAAAAGCGGGACGCTCGGCGTGCTTTGCGCCGCGCTGGGCATTGACCGCGAAGACGACGCGGGCTTGCAGCCGCTCACTTCCCTG
>NKPT01000074.1 GCA_002254845.1 Chloracidobacterium sp. CP2_5A
GGTCAGGTCATCAGCGAGGACCTCGGCATCAAGCTCGAAAACGTCAAGCTGGAAGACTTGGGCCGCGCCAAGCGCGTGACGATTGACAAGGACAACACGACCATCGTCGAAGGCGCCGGCAAGGCCGAAAAGATCAAGGCCCGCGTCGAGCAGATTCGCGTCCAGATTGAAAACACCACCTCTGACTATGACCGCGAGAAGCTCCAGGAGCGGCTGGCGAAGCTGGTCGGCGGCGTGGCCGTCATCAAGGTCGGCGCGGCGACTGAGACGGCTCTGAAGGAGAAGAAAGCGCGCGTTGAAGACGCGATGCACGCGACGCGCGCGGCAGTTGAGGAAGGCATTGTGCCGGGCGGCGGCGTGGCGCTCCTGCGCGCTCAGAAGGGTCTTGAAAACGTGGAAGTCGGCGAAGACGAAGAGCGTTTCGGCGTGCAGATTGTTCGCCGCGCGCTGGAAGAGCCGCTCCGCCAGATTGCCATCAACGCGGGCCTGGAAGGCGCAGTCGTCGTCAACCGCGTGGCGAGCGAGAAGTCCGAGAGCTTCGGCTTCAACGCCGCGACGGGCGAATTCGAAGACCTCGTCAAGGCGGGCGTCATTGACCCGGCCAAGGTCACGCGCACGGCCCTTCAGAACGCCGCTTCCATCGCGGGCTTGATGCTCACGACGGAAGCCCTCATCACCGAGCTGCCGGAAGAGAAGAAAGCCGGTGGCGCGCCGGCAAGCATGCCGGGCATGGGCGACTATTGATTCCGTAACGCTTCTCGCTTGTCCTCCGAGGCGACGCCGGCCGGCGCCGCCTCTTTTTTTCAGCGCCGGCAAGCGCAGGGCTGTTACGTTGGCGTCACAGCGGCTTGATACGGGTTGGCTGAGTCGACGCAAAGCCGCTGCGGCAAAGCCCGCGCGACCTAAAAAATTTAAGCCAAAGCCTTGCCCGGCAACCTGTTGCCGGCCGTTCTCCTAGCCCTCGCCAAAAAAAGCCTCTGGCGCGCGACGATTTAGCCCCCTTTCTCATCCGGCGCGTCGCCGTCCGGCAAAAAAACTGATACCGCTTTTCGCCGCCTGCCTTACGCTCGGACTATTGGCTCTTTGGACTGGCGCTATTCGTCCTGCTGACGGCTTCGCGCGCAAGGTCTCAACGGCGGCGACCATTGATCCGCTGTGCATCGCGTTTTCGGCCAGCAACGGCGGGGGCCCGGGAGCATCCGCCCTAACTCGCCCAAAAGCCGCGAAAAACGTTATCACGGTTGACTCCTCGGTCGGGTTCGGCCTGAGCTGCCGGCGTATCAGAGCGTTCCGAACGCTAACGTTAACTTCAGTCAAACTATTTCAGCCGCGGCTACCGCGGAGTCCCTACGTCGCCACGCGCGACGCTAACGGCGGAAAGCTGCGCTCCGGCGGTCAACAGCGCGCCCGATCCAGGCGAAACCGTCACCTTCAACTTCGCGCTCCAGAATACGGGTCCGGCCAACACCGGAACGCTTGTCGCGCAGCTTCTTCCGACCGGCGGCGTGACCGCCTCTAGCGCAAATCAGTCTTATGGAGCGCTCGTCCGCGGAAGGCGGGCCCTGTTTCGCGCCCTCTCAGACGGAAACGCCGGTTTGCAACCCGCGCGCAGCTTCCTGTACGCCCGGCGTGATCAACTCCCTGGCGTCCGTAACGCGAATACGAATGCGCCATTCGGCTTGGAAGGATCTTCGACTTGCGCGATGAATGGCGATTCAAATGACTTCCTGTTGAGTCCGCGCTGACCAATCTATCCAGCTCGACGCTGACCAACTTAGCTTTCCAAGTGGCTGAACTCCAGCCTGCGAGCGGCCCCGCGCCGTCGCCGTTTTTTCGCCTGACATGGGCGGATGGAGCGACTTGCGCAAGCGGGGGTCTAGCTGGCGCGACGCAGTCGCTGACGGGCGTCCCGCTTGCGCCGGGTCAAAGCGCGACGGTGATATTGCCATGCCGTCCCTGCGACGGTTCCGGTTCTTTGTCAAAGCGCTTGGGGGCGTGACCGGCGGCAGCCGGCTGTCGGAACGGCAGCTCAACCCGCTCGTCAAGTCTTCGCCCATCGAGATCAAGACGGATAGCTCTGGTCGGGGCGGAGCGACTGAGGCGAGGCGCGCCAGCCCGCGGACGGTCGCCGCCCGGCGGGCCAATCCGGGCGGCGGTAGCGCTCCCTTGCCTGCCTTTGTGACAACGCCATTGGGGGAGGCAAGCCGCCTCCCCCAATGTTTTGACCTCCCGCTTTCGCGCCGAGACACTAAGAAGAAAAGGCTACCTGAAAAAAACGGTCACGCTCGCGCCGAGCGTGACCGCAGGCAGGGCCGGCGAGCCTGTCGCCCGCCGGCTTGGGTTGTCGGTTAGCGCCGTCCGGTCGCCGCTGAGCCGCGCGGCTGCGCGGCGCCCTCCGGGTTGACGCGCAGGTTTTTGCCAGCTTTCGCCGGGTCAAGCTCGAGCTCCAGCGGCTGCATCGCTGTTGCCGGCGCTTGTTCCTTCGTCATTTGCGAGCCGCCGGTTGCGCAACCCAGCACATTGACAAAGAACCGGAAGCGCCGCACCGACGGCAGGGCGATGCGGAACGTGACGGGGAGGCTTTGCCCCGGCGTCAGGATGACGCTCGACGGTAGCGACTGCACCGAGCCGACCAGCCCGCCGCTTGTGCAGGTGGCGCCATCCGCCGTTAGTAACCGGAACGGCACGGAGGGCGGCGGCCCGCCCGACTCTTGCAACTCCGCGACCTGGAAGCCCACCAACGACACCGTCTGATTGCTGATGTTGGTGAACGCCGCATTGATCAGTAAGTCGTTGCTGTAGCCATGCGGGCCGCAGCTTGGCGCGACCACCGTATTTGACGTCACGGCGAGCGATACGCTCGGATTGATGACCGACGGCGTACAGGCCGGGGTCGCCGTCCCGCAGATGACGAAGGGGAAGTCAACCGGCAGGCTCGCTCCCGAGTCAACCGCGGTCGCCCACGTCGTTCCGTTGCGCTGTCGCCCATTTTCAGTGCCGTTGAAGACAGCGCGCGGCGGATAGAAGAGGCTGCCGCTCAGCGGCGTCAGCGTCCATTCAAGCCAGTAGGTTCCCGGCGCCAGCGTTGCCGGGAATGACGCGGGCCAGCTCACCGTCGTAGCGAAGAGCGGGCGCTGGTTGTCCGTTGGCGTCGTTGCAGGCACGCGATACACGCCGCTGAAGACGTTCGTTGTGATGGCCGCCGACGTCAGCGCCGTCAGCTCCGTGCCGCCTGCGCCGGGGGGGCCATCCCACAGCCGCAGGCTGACGCCGATGATCGGCGAGGTCACAATGCCCGACCCTGTCCGATAGGCGTAAAGCGTCACGGCCGTAGGCGTCCAGGTCGAGCCGCTCGGCACGATGAAGTCTTCCGCTAGCGCGAAGTTGCTCGTTGAAGTCACCGTAAAGCCAAAGGTGGTGAAGGGCAACGCGACGACGCTAATCGGCGCGCCGCCAAAGCCGCCGGTCGGGAGGCTCTCAATGCCGCCATTGGTGAAGATGGGCGTTGAGCAAGCCTGCGGCGGCACGGGCGGCACAGCCCCCGCAATGACCTGAATAGCGTAATTCTGGTTGGCGAGGCAGCCGTTGGCGTCAGTGACGCGCACAGTGAAGCTGAACAGCCCCAGCGCTGTCGCCGTGCCTGAAATGACGCCGGTTGTTGGGTTGAGCGATAGGCCGGGCGGCAGCGCGCCGCCGACCAGAGCAAACGTGTAAGGCGCGGTCGTCCCGCTGCCGGTAAGCGTCTGCGTATAGGGCGAGCCAATGACGGCGGCGGCTACCGTCGGCGGGTTCACCGTGGGACTCGCGCAGCAGCAGACGAAGCCGTTGTTGGTCGTCGTCGTAATGCTAAGCGACCAGCCGCCGTTGATGTTACCCGAATCGCCGCTCACAAAGTCCTGAACGTATAGCTCCCACGTCCCGTTGACGCTCGCGCCCGACAGGCTGTTGAA
>NKPT01000254.1 GCA_002254845.1 Chloracidobacterium sp. CP2_5A
AATCGCGGCGACTGCGGCGCACGCGCACGAAAGCCTGGTGCCCGGTCAGGGTCCGCCTCACGCTGGCTGAAATCGCGGCGACTGCGGCGCCTTTGGTGGATATTCTTCACTCAAAGGACGCTAGCCGCCTCACGCTGGCTGAAATCGCGGCGACTGCGGCGTCGAAAAGAGGCCGTTGGAGAAGTGGACGGCGCGCCGCCTCACGCTGGCTGAAATCGCGGCGACTGCGGCGGTCTCCGGCCCGGCGGTTAGGGTCGCCTCCATCACCGCCTCACGCTGGCTGAAATCGCGGCGACTGCGGCATTTTGAGGACGGCTTCGTTGCTTTGTGTCCACCGCCGCCTCACGCTGGCTGAAATCGCGGCGACTGCGGCATT
>NKPT01000117.1 GCA_002254845.1 Chloracidobacterium sp. CP2_5A
AACTGGGAGCTTTCAACATCTTTCAACTCCACGGCTCGGAAACGCCAGAACTCACCCACCGACTGGCCGCAGCCGGGCTGGCCATAACGAAGGCCCTCGGATGCCCGCTCTCGCCCGAAGCCGTCCGCCAGTGGGCTTGCGCCCAGGGCCCCAGCCGCTTTCTCCTCGACCAATCGAGCCCGGACCACGGCGGGACCGGGCAGACAGTGGATTGGGCGGAAGCGGCCCGGCTGGTTCCCGCCCTGGGACGCCCGGTGATCCTGGCCGGAGGATTGACGCCCGAAAATGTTGTGCGCGCGGCTGAAACCGTGCAACCTTTTGGACTCGACGTTTGCAGCGGCGTCGAAGCCGTGCCCGGTCGAAAAGACCGGGGCAAAGTCGAAGCTTTCGTGAACCTATGCCGACGCCTTCCCTAACTGCTGTTCCTGACGCTCGTGGCTACTTTGGCCCGTTTGGCGGCATGTATGTTCCGGAAACGCTTTTCGGGCCTTTAGACGAATTGACCGCCGCTTATGCCGAAGCCAAGGACGATCCTCAATTCCAAGTCGAGTTGGCCGCCTTGCGGCGGGACTACAC
>NKPT01000202.1 GCA_002254845.1 Chloracidobacterium sp. CP2_5A
CCGACGGGCTGATGACGCCGCGCGGCCGCGCCTTCGAGCTGGGCCTGCGCGTCAGCTACCAGCTCGCGCCCAATTTCTCGCTCTACGGCGGCTATCGCTTGAGCGAGTCGGGCGGCGAAGCCGAGGAGTCGTACCCGTCGGGCTTCAGCAACAGCGCCAACGTCGGCGTGCGCCTGCGCTTCTGATCGGCGCCGGTTGCGGCGGCGCACCCAACTCCGGTACAGTGCGGCCGTTCGCGTCGCCCGCCGGCGGCGCGACCGCTGAAACGATGACCGTCGCGCGCTCCTACTTCTTTTACTTCTTTGGCTTTTTCCGGCCTTGGGCGGAGAGAGTTGATCGGCGCGCGTAGCAAGACGAACCGAACAGACCCGAAACCGCCAGGCCGAAACCCCTGGCGGTTTTTTTTCGCCGGCGGCCTGACC
>NKPT01000175.1 GCA_002254845.1 Chloracidobacterium sp. CP2_5A
ACCAGCACATGCTTCACCCCGCGAGCCTTGCGGTTTTCAAGGTCGCGGATGACGGCGTCGAGCAACTGATGGTAGCTGCCGCTCATGTATTGGCCCGCAAGAATGGGCGGCGGGCGGCGGGAAGTCGAGTTTGCCGCGCGAAGGGACGGGAAGCCGTGGAAAAAGCAAAAGGGCCGGCGGAAACCGGCCCTTGCACACACATTGCGAATTTCAGTCCCCGTTTTCCCTTGGCTGCGCTGGCGTCGCAGCCGCAATTGATGGTCCTAGCTTAACCCGGCGCGGGAAAGCAACCAGTCACCATTACGGGGGACAGCGGGGGAAGGGGCGTAATTCCGAACGCCGAAGCTCGAAATCCAAAGAGGCGGCGGCGCGGAGGCGATGCGTGCGGCTCACGCTCCCAGGTTGCGCCGGAGCAGCGCGCGCAAGGCGTCGGGCGCTTGAATGACGATGGTGCGGCC
>NKPT01000136.1 GCA_002254845.1 Chloracidobacterium sp. CP2_5A
GTCCGGCGCCGCAGGATCGCCTCGAGGACCGTCGCCTGCTCCGGCAGGGCGCCCGCCCGCAACGCCTCGAGCAGCACGTCGTCGGCCGCCTCGTTGCGCGACGCGACCAGCGTTTCGATCAGCGCCTGCTGCATCATTTCCGGTTTATCGGACGCGACCGCGTCGCGACTTGAGTGGATTGGTCGGGGCCAGCGGCGTCGGCCAGCCACACTTGATCCGACCGGCGCTTGCCCTATCGTTTCCCCAACCATGATCAAGCTAGCCCGCCGCGTGGAAGAGGTCGCCGAGTCGATCACGCTCGCCGTCTCCGCCAAGGCCAACGCATTGAAGAAACAAGGCGTCGATGTCGTCGGTTTCGGTGCCGGCGAACCCGACTTCGACACCCCCGCTTTCATCAAGGATGCCGCCAAGACCGCGCTCGACAAGGGCCTGACCAAGTACACGCCGACACCGTGCTACCCGGAGCTGAAAGCCGCCATCGCCGAGAAGTTCCAGCGGGAAAACGCCCTTCCCTACAA
>NKPT01000172.1 GCA_002254845.1 Chloracidobacterium sp. CP2_5A
CTCGCGCAAAATGGCCGGCGCAAACGGGCGGAATGGCTCGCGGAACTTGATCTTGGTGTTGACGACCTCTTTCATAGCGTCAAAACGCGGATCAGCCAGGATGGAGCGGTTGCCCAGCGCGCGCGGCCCCCACTCAAACCGGCCCTGCATGAAGCCGACGACTTTTTCCTGCGTCAGCGCTTCGGCCACGATATCGAGCAGGCGGTCGTCATTGGCGCTGTGATCTTCGTACTTCAGGCCGCGCTGGCGCAGAAAGTCGGCGATCTCGCCGTCGCTGTAGCCCTTGCCCCAGTAAGCGTGCGGCATCACCCATTTGCGCGGCTGCTTGAGCACCAGATGATAGGCCCACAGCGCCGCGCCGAGCGCGCGCAGATCGTCGTCGCTGACGGCATCGATGATCGCGAATGCCGCGCCGCCGGCGCCGAGCTGCGCCAGCCGGCCGCTGATCGCCTCGGGACCGCCCTGCAC
>NKPT01000072.1 GCA_002254845.1 Chloracidobacterium sp. CP2_5A
CATGCCAGCCCCGCCTTGCTCATACATTGTCAGAATTTGCTCCGTCTGAGCGTCGAGGTCATCCTTGCCCTGCGCCAGGCGCGCAATTTCAACCAGATGTTTGCCGTTGTAGTTGAGATTCGCGCCGTAAAAGGCGACCACGGCATAGCTGAAGTCCGAGCGCCCTTTGGACTTGAGGCTGGCAATCAGCTCATCCTTGACTTTTTGGCGCGTCGCAGGGTCGGCCAGGCGCTTGACGGCTTCCGGGCGCCCCCCCTCCAGCGTCCAGTTTGGCAACATGGTTTCCAGACTCGTCGAAGAAGCCGTGTAGGCGTACTGGTCGACCGTCACCTCGAGCCCGCGCGCCCGCGCCGCCCGAATAAGGCCTAGCATCCGGTCGCTCGCCCCCCACAGGCGCGGCGAAGCGACCTTGAGGTGCGAGATTTCCACCGGCAGCCCGGCCTGCTCGCCGATGGCGATGGCTTCCTCGATGGCTTCCAGCACGCGATTGCCCTCATCGCGCATGTGGGTGGCATAGACGCCGCCGAACGAGGCGACAACCTTCGCTAGCGCCACAATTTCGTCAGTTTTGGCGAAGCTGCCCGGCGCGTAAATCAACCCGGTTGAGAGGCCAACGGCGCCATCCTCCATCGCCTTGGCGACCAGCCGCTTCATTTCCGCCAGCTCTGCGTCGTTGGGCGCGCGGGCGGCGTACTGCATCACCCTGGCGCGCACCGAGCCGTGCGCAATGAGCGTCGCCAAGTTGACCGTCAGCGGCGTTTCCCGGTAGCGACCTAGGAATTCGCCGACGTCAATCACGGAAGCGCCGCAGTTGCCCGTGACGAGCGTCGTGACGCCCATGCGGATGAAATTCTCGGCGTCGGGGTAACTGAAAATGTCTTCCGTGTGACCGTGAACGTCAATAAAGCCGGGCGCGAGAATGAGTCCCTCGGCGTTGACGACCTGCCGCGCCGCGCCCGCCAGCTCGCGCCCGATGCGCGCAATGCGGCCGTCCTTGACGGCGACATCCGCTCGAAACCAGGGATTGCCGGCGCCGTCCACGACGCGCGCATTCTTGATGAGCAAGTCGTAATCCGGCGACCGCCCCCAGGCGCCGTCAAACCCGGCGCTCGCCATCAACAACGCGGCCAACGCGCCGCTCAGCCAAGCGCGTCCGACGACTCGACTTCCCAGCAGCGTCGAATGCGCGGGCTGTAAATCGCGACGTACTCGCGGCCTTCGGTCAGCTTCTCGTAGGTTTCCCATGACGTCTCTAGCTCATCCAGTTCATCAAAGCGAACATAAAATCTGGCCGCGCTGCGCAGCGGCTGGTATCGACGCTTGCCGCTCAAGCGAACGACCCGCGCCTGGGCCACGCCGTCGCATAGGTCGCGGTAGTGTCGGTAGGCGTAAAGCAAGGTCAGCGCGGCGACAACCAGCATCAGGAGTCCCGCTACGGCGACGAAGCCGATGAAAAAGAATGTTCGTGGAGCGAAGATCAGCACACAAGCCGAAAACGCAAGGTAGATCACGAGGACGCCGAACAAAATCAACGGCGGCAGGTAGGCGTTGACGCGCAGCCAGTTAATCTGCTCGACGGTCAACGGGCGGGAGCTTGCGGCGCGACGCATTGCGGTGTGGCGCGGGCGACTCGAGTCGCCCTTTGACCCCAGGATAGCCCTTCGACATAAGGCGTTCAAAGCCCCGCGCAGAAGGCTCGTCGGGACGCCTGCGGCGCAAGGCGTCGCGACGTCCGGCATCACGCCCTAGTCAAGCGCGATCGGGAGTTTGCGAATGCGCTTGCCGGTGAGGGCAAACAGCGCGTTGCAGACGGCCGGGGCGGTCGGCGGCAGCGCCGGCTCGCCCGCGCCGGAAGGCGCTTCAGCGCTTTTGATGAGATGAATTTCCACCTTGGGCATCTCGGTCGCCCGCAGCAACGGATAGTCGTTGAAGTTCGACTGGACGACCCGCCCCTTCTCGACGGTGATGGCCCCGTAGAGCGCCGCGCTCAAGGCGAACACAATGCTGCCTTCGATCTGCGCCTCAACCTGGCTTGGATTCACGACCGTCCCGACATCCATGGCGCACACCACGCGGTGCACGAGCGGCAGGTCGTCCGCAACGGACACCTCCGCGACCTGCGCGCAAAACGCCCCGAAGGAAAAGTGCGCCGCCACGCCGCGCGCGCGGCCCTTGGGCAAGGGCTTGCCCCAATCAGCGGCTTTCGCGGCGACTTCCAACACGGTTTTCAAACGCGGCGACTTGCCTAACAGCTTGCGGCGGAACTCGACTGGGTCCGCTTTCGCCGCCTGCGCCAGCTCGTCCATCCACGACTCCTGAACAAACCCATTCTGCGAATCGAACACCGCCCGCCAGAAGCCGATCGGGACGCCCGTGTTGGCGCGGACGTACTCGGCGCGGAAGTTCGGCGCGTCATACTGCGTCGTGGCAATGCCGGCCATTGCGCCCGGATCAACGCCCTTCCCGCCGTCCGGCTGGCGCTGTCCTCGAATGGAAGGCGCCACCAAGCGGTGCAGGAGCGCCGCGAGACGGCCGTCAGCGGACAAGCCGCCTTTGACGATGTGCAAGCTGGCTGGGCGATACCAGCCGTGCCGCATATCTTCCTCGCGCGTCCACGTCACCTGCACCGGGACGCCGTCCAGCCGCTTGGCGACTTCCACGGCGTCGGCGGCGTAATCGGCTTCGATCCGCCGGCCGAAGCCG
Source organism: Chloracidobacterium sp. CP2_5A (assembly GCA_002254845.1). Taxonomy (GTDB): domain Bacteria; phylum Acidobacteriota; class Blastocatellia; order Chloracidobacteriales; family Chloracidobacteriaceae; genus Chloracidobacterium. Next base: position 2,704 of record NKPT01000072.1, read on the forward strand.
CCGCCCAGCAGCGTGATGTGAATCTTGATGCGCGCGGCGTCGAGTCCCGTGATGCGGCGAGCCTCATCCATGACGAAGTTGGGGAACTGCGTCGGAGCCCAGATTTCGCAACTGTCGGCCGTCACCCGCGCCGTGCAGTTCTGCGGCTCCAGCGTGGCATGGTGCAGGTAGGGAACTTCGTATTCGGCTTCGAGCTTTTTGGCGGCGGTCGCAAAAGCCGCGTCGAAATCGCCGTCGTTGCGCGCCACGTCGCCCGGCGACTTGGCTTTTTCGGCGAACATGGCGCGGATAGCGGCGCTCGACAGCTCGCCATGCGGGCCTTCATCCCACGCGACGCGCAGCTTTTTCGCCCCCTCAAACGCCGCCCAGGTGTTGGTCGCCACGACGGCCACGCCCCGGTCGGTGACGAAGACCTTTTCCACGCCCGGCACAGCCTTCGCGTCGCGGTCGTCCGCTTGCTTGGCTTTGCCGCCGAAGGTCGGCGGGTGAACCATCGTGGCGAAACGCATGCCGGGCAAGCGAATGTCCATGCCATAGACGGCTTTGCCGGTGACAATCGCCGGGTTGTCGTAGCGCGCGACGCGCCGCCCGATGAGCTTGAAGTCCTTTGGGTCTTTGAGCTTGACGGCCGTAGCATCCGGGATGGGCAGCGCCGCCGCGTCGGCAACCAGCTCGCCGTAGCTGAGCTTCTTCGCGGCGTCGGACGGATGGATGACGAAGCCGTTTTCCGTTCGGCAGTCGGCGGCGGCGACGTTCCAGCGGCGCGCGGCGGCTTCGACGAGCATGGCGCGGGCCGTCGCCCCAGTGCGCCGGAGCGGCTCCCAGGCGCCCCGAATGCTGCCGCTCCCGCCCGTGCCCTGAAAGCCGTACTTGGACGGATCAAACGACGCCGTTTCCACAACCACCTTCGACCAGTCGGCGTCGAGCTCCTCCGCCACCAGCATCGGCAGCCCCGTCCGCGCGCCCTGCCCCATTTCCGTCTTATTGACCGTAACGAGAACGCGCCCGTCGGAATCAATCGCCAGAAAAGCGTTGGGGGCAAGCGCGGTCGCGCCTACGCGGTCAGCTTCCGCCTCGAAGCTGCAGCCGAGCGTCAGCGCCGCGCCGGTCAGCGCCGCGCCCGCCAAAAACTCGCGTCGCGAAACCTTAGAGAGGGTCGTCATGCCGGCTTGCTTCCTTTCCGTAGGGCGGCGGCGCGACGGACGGCCGCGCAGATACGCTGGTAGGTGCCGCACCGACAGAGGTTTCCCGACAACGCGGCGGCGATTTCCTCATCCGACGGCTTGGGATTTTTCGCCAACAGCGCGGCGGCGGTCATGATTTGACCGGGCTGGCAATAGCCGCACTGCGCCACGTCCTCGAGTTGCCAAGCCTGCTGGACGGGGTGCGCGCCGGCGGGCGATAGCCCCTCAATGGTCGTGACGCTTTTCTCGCCGACAGCGGAAAGCGGCATCAGGCAAGCGCGGGCGGCGACGCCGTCCACGTGAACCGTACAGGCGCCGCAAAGGCCGACGCCGCAGCCGTACTTTGTGCCAGTCAATCCCAGGACGTCGCGCAGCGCCCATAACAGCGGCATTTCCGGCGGCGCTTCACAGGACTGTTTGACGCCGTTGACCGTGATCGTGACCGGCATACTCAGCGCTCCTTGACTCGCTTGGCACAGCAAAAATGCGCATCCGCTTCGGGCTTTTATGTCAGCGAAGCGCGAAACACAACCCTAATCGCGGACCAGACGGCCGCCGCGCCAGCAAGGAGGGTGAGCAAGGAGGATTCACGGGCGCGTCCAAAGTATGCTAAACAACGCTCAGGTTTGTTAGCCTCATTCCAAGCTCAGGCTGACTCAAGCCCCGCGTCAGCTACGGAACGCGCCCATGTCCGAACAAAACGCCTCGTCGCCCAAGCCGCCGGTTCAGATTCCGCCCGCGCCGCCTCTGTCCCTGCCGGGCGTGTCCATGCCGGGCGGCGCAAGCGAGCAATTTTCCGGGTCCGGCGGCATTGGGCGGATCAATTACGCGCCGCCGGCCTACACCGCTAATCCGTACGCCG
>NKPT01000240.1 GCA_002254845.1 Chloracidobacterium sp. CP2_5A
ACCTGTTTGTTGTGCTCAACAAAGGAGACTATCTCGACCCCGCAGCCCGGACAGAGGTCGCCGACTTCGACATGGACCTCATCCAAACCGTCTTGCCCAACTTCGCAGGGCCCCTGTACTGCGTTTCGGCATCCGGGGCGCTGGCCCGGAAACAAACGGGTGACGCGATCGCCGACGGGCTCAACTTTGACCGGTTCGAAAGCGATCTCGCCGGCTTCCTGCACCGGCGCAAGCGCGACCTCTTGCTGCGCGCTGTGGCACACAAGGCGGCTCAAGTGCTGCGCGAGGAAACCGCCATGGTGAGGCTTCAACGCAAGGCCCTCGAGATGGACGCGCAAGAGCGCGCGAGGCGGCTGGCAGAATTTGAAGCGCGCGCTGCCAGCC
>NKPT01000054.1 GCA_002254845.1 Chloracidobacterium sp. CP2_5A
AAGGCGGCCCCTGCATGTCCACCGATTCCGTGGAAACCAAGTTCTCCCACCTCTCAAAAGAGTTCCTGCACGTTGTCGAGGTCGCCGCCATTGAGTCAGCGCGCACCATGGGCTTTGGGCAGCGCAAGCAGTCCGACCGCGCCGCCGTCGAGGCGATGCGCAACGCCATGCGCTCAGTTCGCATGAACGGGCGCATTGTCATCGGCGAGGGCGAGCGAGACAAAGCCCCCATGCTCTACATTGGCGAGCGCGTTGGGGCCGGCGCCGAGCTGCCTGACGATGAAGCCAATCCCTTTCCCGCCGTGGACATCGCGGTTGACCCCCTGGAAGGAACAAACCTGTGCGCGACCGGCGCGCCCAACGCCATCGCCGTGCTGGCGGCGGCCGAGCGCGGCGGGCTGTTGCATGCGCCGGATATGTACATGAATAAGCTCGTCGTCGGGCCGGCGGCGCGCGGGCGCCTCGACCTTGACGCCCCCGTGACTGAAAACCTCAAGACGCTCTCCAAGTGTCTGCGCCGGGCGGTCAGCGACTTGGTGGTTTCGGTCCTGGATCGGCCGCGCCACGCGAAGCTCATCGCCGAGATTCGAGCGGCTGGCGCCCGCATTCAGCTTATTTCAGACGGCGACCTGTCGGCCGGGATCAGCGCCGCCGTCAGCGGGTCAGGCGTTCACGCCGTCATGGGCATTGGCGGCGCGCCGGAAGGCGTGCTGACCGCGGCGGCCATGAAATGCCTCAACGGCGAGATTCAGGCCCGCTTCGTTCTCAAGGATCAGCTCCACGCCGAGGACTACGCGAAAGTCGCCGAGGATAGCGAAACGATCGCCCGAATGCGGGATATGGGCATCACCGACCCGACGCGGGTGTACCGAACCGAGGATCTCGCGCCCGGCGCGCGCATCATTTTCGCCATGACCGGCGTGACCAATGGCAACGTGCTCCGCGGCGTCCGCTTTTTCGGCGAAGGAAAGCGCGCCTCCTCGCTGCTGATGACCACCCAGCCACACGTCGTGCGCCTTGTGGACACCATTTACGTCGAAGGCGGGCCCGATACGGTGATTCGGCTCTAGAAAAACTCCAGAAACAGGCAGAATGAGGATGAAAGAATGGGGCCCCGGCGGGAAGCGATTGGCGGGAAGCGATTGGCGCTTCCGCGCGGATGGCGAGCGAGCCATCGCCGCGAGCGCGAGACCCGCGGGCGGCTTCGCTAAAGTTTTCGCGAATGAGTTTTCGCTAACGAGCGGAGGGAAAAGCATGCGCTGTCTGCTATGCGGTTTCTTATCGAGCCTGCTCTTAGTCGCGGTTGCCGCGGCGACCGCCGCGGCAACCGAGCGCGCCGAAGCCTGTAGCGTGACCGGACTGGTGACCGATCACCGCGGCGCGCCCGTTCCCCATGCCATTATTTCCCTGTTTCGAGATGGCGAGGAAAATAAAGTTCTGGTAACGGCTTCGAGCGACCGGAGCGGCAAGTTCTTCCTTTCGCGCTTATCGCCTGGCGTTTATCGGTTTCTCGCCACGGCGCGCGGCTTTCAGACGCTGATTAGCGAGCGCGCGGAACTCCTCCCGGGCCGCCCTGCCCATGTGAGCTTTACGCTCCGCCCCGCGCCTGACGCAAAGGCCTTCGGCATCAATCCGGTGAAATATCAGAATCGCCGCAACCGCGGCATCTTTAATGCCGCGCCAGCGGCGGACAGCGCGGCGGCGGCGGACTGGCGCGTGACGGCGCTGGTCGGCTCAAGCGGCTACGACGCTCAGGTTTCAGTCGAAGTGTCGCCCGAGCTCGAAGTTGGGGCGCTCCTGCGCCGCGACTGGGAAGGCCAAGCGACCGCCATCGGCGGCGCGTTGCGCTACGCCCCGGATCGCCACCGCTTGATGATCCGCGCCACATCCAGCCAGGCGATCAGCGCGCCGCGAGCGCCAGGCGAGGCATCTCCCGGGGAGCCAGCGCTCGGCGCGGCTCGTCGCTACGAGTTGCGCGTCGCCGACGCCTGGCAGGCGACGCCTACCCTCCAGCTGGCGTATGGCTTTGACTATGTTCAGGTTGGGCGAGCGAGCGAGGACGCTTGGCTTCCCCGGTTGGCCGCTCGCTGGCAGCCCTGCGCTTCCCTTCAGGCCCATGCCGCGCTTACGCCCGATGGGCAGGCGGCGCCCGATTGGACAGCCCCGGAGCAACCGCTCTTCGCGAGCGACTTCCCAACGCCGCCCGCGCTTCTCGCGGCGGATGAAAACGGGCCGGCGCTGGCGCGCCATCTTCGCGCCGAAGCCGGCCTGGCTTGGCGGCTGTCGCCTAAAGCGGCGGTCAGCGTCTTCGTCTACCAGGATCGGCTTGAAGGTCACGCGCTGGCGCTGGAGGAACAGCCAGTCGAGCGGGTTGATGGACGCGCCCAAGGCAGCGGGCTCGTGGTCGCCTATCATCCGCATCGGCGCCTGACGATTACAACGGCCTACGCGCTCGGGCGCGCGCCGGCCGGCGCGCGCGCCGCCGATGCGGCGCGCCCGATGACGACCTACCAGGTGGTCGCCGTGGTCGCCGAGATGGCGTTTCCGGCGCGCGGCGCGCGGCTCGCCATCGGCTACCGAGGGGCGACCGGCAACCCGATTCAGGCCATTGACCCCTTCGCCGCCCGGCTGCCCTTCACGGATTCGGGTCTGAGCTTCGCCTTCGCTCAGGCGATTCCGAGCTGGCTCGCGCCGCTTGGACGGTGGGAGGCGATCATCGAGGGCCGCAATCTGGACGAGCGCCGCGGCGAGCTAGCCGGGCTTGGGGCGATGTTTGGCTTTCCTCAGCGCCGGATCGTGCGCGGGGGTCTCCGCATGCGCTTCTAAGGAAGCTATGCGCCGCCTGTGAAGAGAGGCTATGCGCCGCCTGCCATACCTAACCTTGCTCGTGGCTGCGGTCAGCTTAGGCATTGTCCTGCTCGGGCTGGCGAATCTCGCGGAGCGCGCCGCGCAGCCTCCGCTCGCGGATGATGGCGTTCGGTGGCGGGCGATGCGCCACGGGCTGACCGCCGAGCGCATTCGCCCCGGCAGCTCCGCCGAGCGGGCTGGCGTCATTCGGGGCGACGTTCTCCGGGCCATGATCGTGGAGCCGCCCGGCGGCGGGCCGCCGGAGCCGCTGGCCGTCACCAAGGAATGGCACGTTCAGTACTATCTTGACGAATACGCGCGCGTTGGCGGCCAGGCAACCTATCTCGTCGAGCGCTACAACCCGCTGGGCGTCAGCCTCGGCCTCTGGCAGGCGGAGCTGCGCAACATCGATCCGCAGCCGAGCCGCTTTTGGCTCGAAGTCTATTCGGCCTTTGTCGGGAGCTTGTATCTTCTGATTGGGCTGACGGTTTTCGCCAAGCACGAGCAGGCTCGCCAGTCGCTCCATTTCTTCGCCATCTGCGCGCTGTCATTCATCTATTTGTTCTGGAACGCGAGCGGCGCGTTCACCGCGTTCGATACCGCCATTTTGTGGGCGGATCGCTCGTCGCTGACGCTGTTGTGTCCGACTTTCCTTCACTTTTGCGCGACCTTTCCCCTGCGCAGCGCCTGGCTGGAGCGTCACCGCCGATTGACGCCGGCGATCTACGCGCCGGCGGCGGCGCTGATCCTGCTGGAAGCGGTTCACCTGCTTTTCGGGCGCTACAGCGCCTGGCTTCTCGATTTGCGCTCGGCGCTTGACTGGCTGGCGCTGCTGCACTTCGTCGCGGCGTTCGCCGCCGCGCTCGGCGTCGTGACCGTCACCTTCTTTCAAACCGAGACGCCGCTGCTCAAGCAGCAGATGAAGTGGATGGTCGTCGGGCTGACGCTCGGCATCCTGCCGTGGATGGCCTTTTATGGCGCGCCGGTCATCGCCGGCGTCGAGCCGACCTCCGCGATGGAGGCCATCGCCATTGGCCCGACGGTCTTTATTCCGCTTGCCTTCGGCTATGCCATCGTTCGCTACCGGCTCATGGACGTGGATGTGATTGTCCGCCGCAGCCTGACCTACGCGCTGGCGACCTTCGGCATCGTGATGATGTTCATGCTCGGCGTGGTCAAGCTCGCGGATTGGGTGCGCGAGACCTACCCGACGGCGCCGCCGGTGACGACGACCTTCTTGCAAGTCATGGTGCTGTCGTGCGGCGCGATCCTCTACGCGCCTTTCAAGAACTGGCTCCAGGAGCGGATTGATCGTATTTTCTATGGCGCGCGCTACGACACCCGCCTCGGCGTCGCCGACTTTGGCCGCGCCATGGCCACCACCACCGCCCTGCCGGAGCTCCTCTCAGCGATCGCGGAGAAGCTTTCCGAAACGGTTTCCGTCACGGACTTGGCAATTTTTCTTCCCGCGGACGCCGGCGACGCCGCATCGCCTGAATCGCTGCGACTGGTCTTCGCCGGGGGCGGGCTGACCGCGCCGACGCTGCCGCCGCGCATTCGCTCCGGGCTCGCTCAAGTCGGGCCGCGCGGCTACCTGGTGGACGAGTCCGGGCTGGCCGCTGGCGAGCTGGCGTACTATTTCCCGTGCGTCGCGCGCGGTCGGCTCGTGGCCATTATCGGGCTGGGCAAGACGACGCAGCGGGCGTTACTGACATCGGAAGATACGGAGCTTCTGCGCGGGCTATCGCCCTATATCGCCGTGGCCATTGAGAACAGCCTGCTGTACGAGCGCGAGCGCGCGCGCGTCGAGGAGCTGGCCCGGCTCAAGGAATTCAACGAGAACATCATTGAATCCATCAATGTCGGCATCATCGTCATTGACCGCGCCGGGCGGCTGACAACCTGGAACAGCGCTTTCGAGAAGCTTTTCGCCCCGCTCCCGGAAGCCGCGGAGGGCCAGCCGCTAGAAGCGGTCTTCGATCCGGACCTGGTGCGCACCATGCGCGACATCGTCGGCGGGTACGATTGGCGCGTCGCGGAGGCGCGCACGATTTACCGCTGCCGGGCGCGCGGGCGCGACGGCCAGTCGCTGACGCTCAACCTCACGCTGCTCCCGCTTCGGTCCCGCGCCGCGCCGGCTGACGGGGCGCTCATCTGCCTCGAGGACATCACCGACCGGGCGCGTCTCGAGGAGCAGCTCCGCGAAGCCGACAAGCTCTCTTCCATCGGGCTGCTGGCGGCCGGCGTCGCCCACGAGGTCAATACGCCGCTGGCCGGCATTTCCAGCTATACGCAGATGCTCTTGGCGGACTGCGACGAGCGGGAGCCGCGCCGGGTCATCCTGGAAAAGATCCGCCGCCAAGCGCTGCGGGCATCCGACATTGTCAACAACCTGCTGAACTTCTCGCGGACGGGCAACTCGACCTTCGCGCCGGTCTCGCTTTGCAACCTCCTTGACGATACGCTTCAACTCTTGGAGACGCACCTGAGAGGCACGGCGATTGACATCGCGCGACGCTACGACGCCGGACTCGCCCCGATTCGCGGCCACGCCGGCAAGCTTCAGCAAGTGTTTATGAACCTCATCCTCAACGCCCGCGACGCCATGCCCCACGGCGGAACGCTGACCATCGCCGCCCGCGCGCAGGGGAACGCCATCATCATCGAGGTCTCCGACACCGGGGTGGGCATATCGCCGGAAGTCATCCATCGCATTTACGACCCCTTCTTCACCACCAAGGAAGTCGGGCGCGGGACGGGCCTTGGCCTCGCCGTCAGCTATGGCATCGTGCAAGAGCATGGCGGCCATATCTTTGTCGAGAGCGCCCCGGGCCAGGGCGCAACCTTTCGCGTCAAGCTTCCGGCTGCCGCCCCGGCGGGGCCGCCGCCTTCCAATCTGACCTCGGCCGAAAAAGGCGAGCTGCCGGCGGAAGCCGGCTCGCTTCGCTCCTGACGGTCAAACGCTCATCAAGCCCTATGTCGTCCAGATCCTCAAGCGCTCTTGTTCGCCGCTACCGCGAAGCCCGCATGATCATTCGCGGCGTTTTTGATCGGTGGCACCCGGTTTTGGCGCACCTGGTGCCGATTCGGCGGTGCAACCTCGCCTGCGCCTACTGTAACGAGTACGACGCCGTCTCCCCGCCCGTCCCGCTGAACGAGCTGCTGGGGCGCATTGACAAGCTGGCGGCGCTCGGCAGCTCGATTGTCGCCTTTAGCGGCGGCGAGCCAATGCTGCATCCCGATCTCTACGCCATGATTCGGCGGATTCGCGCCCATGGCATGATGGCTGGGCTGATTACCAACGGCTACTACCTGACGCCGGAGCGCATCGCGAAGCTCAACGAGGCCGGGCTCGAATACCTCCAAATCAGCATTGACAACGTCAATCCTGACGAGGTTTCCCAAAAAAGCCTCAAGGTTCTTGACCGGCGGCTGACGGATCTCGCCCGCCATGCCCGCTTCGCCGTAAGCATTAACTCGGTCATCGGCGGCGGCATCCGTCACCCCGCAGACGCCGTGACGGTCGCGAAGCGCGCCGCGGCGCTCGGATTCGCCGTGTCCTGCGGCATCATTCACGATGGCCAGGGCGCGCTCAAGCCGCTTTCCGCCGCGGAGCTGCGCGCTTACGAGGAAGTCAAGCGCATTGGCAAAACCGGCTACTCGATGATTCATACGTTCCAGGATAACCTGGCGCATGGCCGCCCGAACGCCTGGAAATGCCGCGCCGGCGCCCGCTACCTCTACATTTGCGAGGACGGCTTGGTGCATTATTGCTCGCAGCAGCGCGGCTATCCGGGAATTCCGCTGGCAAGCTACACGAAGGAAGACTTGCGCCGGGAATACGCTGCGCCGAAGCCCTGCGCGCCGTTTTGCACAATTGCGTGCGTTCATCGGGCCTCGACAATCGATTTCTGGCGCGACCCGCAGGATCAGCGCGCTCCGGCTACCGTCCAAACTTGAGCTTGTGGTAAGCTGGCTGGGCGCCGCCCGCGCGGCTGACGCGCGCGGAAGCCGACTCGCGCGGAAGTGGCGAAATGGCAGACGCACCAGACTTAGGATCTGGCGCCGCAAGGCATGAGAGTTCGAGTCTCTCCTTCCGCACTCCCTACCCTGCCCGTCCAGCTGGCGCGGCGCCCGTCCGCCGCCCGCAAGGCGCCCCGCCAGACATTGGCGAGGCGCGCCGGGAAAAAGCCAAATCCGCCTCGCTCCCCGCGAGCCCGCCGCCCCCCGTTGCAGGCCGGGCGGCTATCCAAGTAAGGTTGCCCGAGCGTCGCCGGACAGAGGCGCGGCGGCGCGCCATTGCGTCTTTCCAGAACTGTTCCTTGTAAAGGAGTGTCCTATGCTGCAAGTTGGTCAACCGGCGCCTAGTTTCGATATGGCGTCCACCAAAGACCTGACCACGCTCAAAGAGCGGGTCAAGCTCGAAGACTACCGCGGGAAGTGGCTCGTCTTGTTCTTTTATCCCCTCGACTTCACCTTTGTTTGCCCAACCGAGGTCACAGGCTTTAGCGACCGGCTCGACGAGTTTCACGCGCTCAACGCCGAGGTGCTCGCGGTGAGCACCGACAGCGTCTTCTCCCACAAAGCCTGGATTGAGACCCCGCGCGAGAAGAACGGCGTCGCGGATTTGAAATACCCGCTGGGCAGCGACATCACGAAGGAAGTCAGCCGCAAATACGGCGTCCTGATCGAAAACGAAGGCATCGCCCTGCGCGGGCTGTTCATTATTGACCCGGAAGGCATTCTCCAGTACCAAGTCGTCCACTCGCTCAACATTGGTCGCAACGTGGACGAGGCGCTGCGCGTGCTGCAAGCCCTTCAGGCCGGCGGGCGTTGCCCCGTCAACTGGAAGCCCGGACAAAAGACCATCTAGCCAACGAGAGACTCGCCATGCCGATGCGGATTGGCACGCCCATGCCATCATTTGAAGGCGCCACGGAATGGCGCAACGGCCCCGTCGCCGCGGAAGACTTACAGGGCCAAATCACGCTGGTTCACTTCTGGGCGGCGAGTTGCGGCATCTGCTCCGAGCAAATGCCGCGGGTCAATGAATGGCGCGACGCCCTGGCGGAAAAAGGCGTCCGAGTGGTCAGCGTCCATATGCCTCGCTATGAGTCCGACACGAGCGTAGCCGACGTGGACGCCGCCATTGCCAAGTATGGACTCACCCAGCCCTGCGCCATTGACAATGAACACAAAATCGCCGACGCCTTCGGCAACGAGTTTGTCCCGGCGTTTTATCTCTTTGACGCCGAAGGCAAGCTCAAGAGCTTTTCGGCTGGCGAAAACGCCGCTCGCCTCGTGCAGCCGGCGCTCGAGCGTCTCCTCAGCTAACCTCCCTGGCTCACAGCTCTCGGTTGCAGGGACGGCCACAGCCCGTCCCTGCTTGTTTTTGCCCCCAGCCGCCTAGCTTGCCAGCTGTCGCCGCTGCGCGCGAGCGAGCGCCAGCCCGGTCGGGGTGGAAAGCCGCGCAATCTCGGACGGCGGCCCCTCGCCGACCACTCGCCCGCCGCCAGCGCCGCCTTCGGGCCCAAGGTCAATAATCCAGTCCGCCGCCCGCATGACATCCGTGTGGTGCTCAATAACAATCACCGTATTCCCCTGGTCGACCAGGGCCTGTAAAACTTCCAAAAGTCGGCGAACATCCTCGAAATGAAGACCGGTGGTCGGCTCGTCAAGGATGTACAGCGCTCGCCCTGTCGAGCGGCGCGACAACTCGCAGGCTAGCTTGAGGCGCTGAGCCTCGCCGCCAGACAGCGTCGTCGCCGACTGCCCGAGCGTCAGGTAGCCCAAGCCCACTTCCGTCAGGGCGCGAAGCTTGCGCGTCAGCGCCGGAAAGGCGGCAAACGCCGCAGCGGCCTCCTCGACGGTCAGCGCGAGCGTTTCGGCAATGTCGCGCCCCTGCCACTTGACGCTCAGCGTTTCGCGGTTGTACCGCCGCCCCCGGCAAGCCTCGCACGGAACATACACGTCCGGGAGGAAAGCCATTTCAATTCGCTTCAGTCCGTCGCCCTCGCAAGCTTCGCAGCGCCCGCCGGAAACGTTGAAGGAAAAGCGCCCGGCCCGGTAACCGCGCGCCTTGGACTCCGGCAGGCTAGCGTAAAGCTCCCGAATCGGCGTGAACGCGCCCGTGTACGTCGCCGGATTCGAGCGCGGCGTCCGCCCAATCGGCGATTGGTCAATTTCGATAACCTTGTCAAACGCCTCGCGTCCCTCGATGCCGCGGTGCCGCCCTGGCTGTGGGGCAGGCTTGAGCCTGTCGCCCGCCAGCGCCCGGTAAAGCGTCTCCAGAACGAGCGAGGATTTGCCGGCGCCGCTGACGCCGGTCACCACCGTCAGCAAGCCGACCGGAAACTTGACGGTCACATCCTGGAGGTTGTGATGCGTCGCCCCAACCACCGTGACGTAGCCGCGACTCGCCATCCGCGGCGAGCGGGCGACGGCGATGGCTTCCGCTCCGGTCAGGTAGCGGCCTGTTAGGGAAGCGGGATGCTCGATAATGGCGGCCGGCGGGCCGGCCGCCACAACCTCCCCGCCATGCGTTCCGGCGCCAGGTCCAAGATCAACCACCCAGTCGGCATGGCGGATGGTTTCCTCGTCGTGCTCGACCACGATCACGGTGTTGCCGGCGTCCCGCAGCCGCTCCAGCGACTGAATAAGTCGCTGGTTGTCGCGCGGGTGCAGGCCAATGCTCGGCTCATCGAGAATGTACAGCAGGCCGCGCAGCGGCGCGCCAATCTGCGTCGCCAATCGAACGCGCTGAACTTCCCCGCCCGAAAGCGAGCTGGTCGGGCGGTCGAGCGTCAGATACCCAAGCCCGATGTCAACGAGGAAGCGGAGCCGCGATTGAATTTCGCGCAAAAGCCCAGTCGCCACCCGCGCCTCCCGCCCAGTCAGCGCTAGGCTGCGCGCCCAGTCTTCTGCCTCCGCTAGCGGGAGCTGCGTCACGGCGGCAATCCCTTGTCCATGGACAGTCACCGCCCGCGCTTCCGCTCGGAGCCGCGCGCCGCCGCAATCCGGGCAGGCGCGCGCCGCCGCCAGGCGCCCGATGTCGGCTTCAAGGCGAGCCGTCCGCGCCTCGGCAAGGCGCTCGCTAAGGCATTTGATCGCGCCGCCCCACCGCGACCGATAGCTGTAGTCGCCATGCCGGAAGACAAGCTTCTCGGCGTCGCCCTCGAAAAACATCTTGCGCAGCCTTGGTGGCGCATCCTCGAAAGGCGTTGAAAGCGGCACGTCGCAGCGCCGCGCCGTCGCTTCGAGCGCCGCCCTAAGCAGGCTGGCAAGGTGACCATCCTCCACGGCGAAGACGATCTCCGCCAGCGGACGGGACGGGTTCGTCACGATATCCTCAGGCGCGATGCTGACAACGGTTCCCAGCCCGTCGCAGGTCGCGCAGGCGCCAAATCGGCTGTTGAATGAAAACGAGCGGGGCTCGAGGTCGGGGATGCTGAGCCCGCACGAGGGACAGGCGAGACGCAGGGAAAACAGCGTATCGCCTGCCGCCACGCCGGGGCCGCCCAGCGCGAGCAGCGCCAGCCCGTTGGCCATTCGCGCCGCGGTCTGAATCGCTTGAGCGAGCCGCGCCTCGATGCCTGGCTTAATAACCAGCCGATCTACCGCCACCTCGATGTCATGCGGCTTCCGCTTGTCCAGGCGAATTTCTTCCTCGTCAAGCGCCCGCAGCTCGCCATCAATGCGGACGCGCGGAAAGCCAAGCTTGAGCGCGTCTGCCAGCTCCTTCTTGAACTCGCCCTTGCGCTTCCGCGCCAGCGGCGCGAAGACCGTCAGGGTTGCCCCCGGCGGCTGCGCCAACGCCCACTCGACGATCGCTTCCGGGGATTGCTGCCGGATGGGCGTCTGACAGGTCGGGCAGCGCGGCGTCCCAATTGCCGCGTAAAGCAGCCGCAGGTAGTCGTACACTTCGGTCACCGTGCCGACCGTCGAGCGGGGACTGCGGTTGGTTGTCTTTTGCTCGATGGCGATAGCCGGGCTGAGCCCGCGAATAGCGTCAACCGCCGGCCGCTCCAGTCGCGTCAAAAACTGACGCGCGTAAGTTGAAAACGATTCGACGTAGCGACGCTGACTTTCAGCGTAAATCGTGTCGAAGGCCAGCGACGATTTGCCCGACCCGCTGACGCCAGTGAAAACGATGAGGGATTGGGCCGGGAGGGTTAGGGTTAGACCCTTGAGGTTATGCTCTCGCGCATTGACGATTTCCAATGCTTTCATGGTAATGAGCGCGGGTAACGAGCCGGTCGCTCCGCGACCCTAATGACTGTATTAACGTTATCGGACTTTTGTTATTTCAAAGGGGAGGCTAAGCGAAGCAACTCATTCGCCGGTTGCAATTCCAATGACTATGGCAAACTATCGCGGCGGGCAATGCCGCGCGCCGCTCGCGCCCGGCCAAGCGCCTGAACCCGATTCGACACCGCCCATGAACGCTCACCCTAAAGCGCCCGTCACGACCCGCCCCAAGCTCCCGCCCTCAAAAGGCGCGCTCCTGAGCCGCCGCGTCGTTAACCAGTGGCTTTACGGGCTGGCGACGATCGCGGCGGCGCTCCTCATTGGCGCGCTTCTGCTGTTGTTCTCAAAGCCGACCCTGGTCGTAATCACAAACGCGAGCGGCGCGACCGTTTATCTCGACGGCGAGCCGCGCGGCGCGACCAATCAGCTCAACCGCTGCTCGCTCGCCGGCGTTGCGCCCGGCAGGCGCGTCATCCGACTCTCGCACCCCGACTACCTCGATGTCGAGCAGCCAGTTGAAGTCGAGCATGGACTTCTCCCCATCAAGGTCAACCTGCCGCTCCGCCCGGCTTTCTTCACGCTCACAGTTCAAACCGAGCCCCTCGTCGCCGTTCGTCTGGATGGCGTTCAAGTCGGCGAAACCGATCCGCAAACCGGCATCCTCGCCATCCCGCGAGTGCGTGTCGGAAGCCATCACCTCTCGCTGCAGCGCTCGGGCTACCTGCCCTTGGCCACCCTGGTCGAGATGCCGGAAAGCGACCACCGCCTCGCTTTCCCGCTCCACCTTGACCTCAACGGCTACTGGAAAGGCGTCATCCAGGAACAGGCGACCGGCAAATCAACCGATTTCATCCTGAGCCTTGGACAGAGCGGCGCCACGCTTTCAGGCCTCTGGGAAGAGCCGCCGCCCGCGCCGACCAAGCCCCCAAAGACCTTCCCCGTCACTGGGCGACTCCTCGAAAATCAGCGCCTAACCCTTGAGCGCAAGGACGAAGCCGGGCGAGCCATCAGCTTTGAAGGACAGGTTTCCGTCACCGGGCGCGATCTCATTGGCGTCTGGCGCGACGACAAGCGATCCGGCAACTGGAACGGAAGCCGCTCGGAAACCAAGCCATCCTTTGGCGCGCCGCCGCCGGCCGGAGGGCTGCCCTTCCCAAGCCCGCTCCCGCCCGCCGAGCCGGGCCCGCGCCTGATGGCGCCGCCCGACCTGCCGTCAGCGCCTGGCGCAGCGCCGGAGGTTTCGCCCCTTAGCCGCGCCCAGGCGCTCTATGAGCAGCGCCGCTACGAGGAGGCGCTCGCCCAGTGCGACGCCGCCCTCAAGCAGGATCCCAAAAACAACGCCGCCCGCGACCTTAAGCGGCGCATTCAAAAATCGCTTGAGATTCTTAAGTCGCCGCCCGGCCCAATATCGCCATGAGCCTCCATCGCCTGTTCCCGCCCGCCGCCGCCCTGCGCGCGCCGCTCGCCCCAACCGGACTTCTCCTCGCCCTGGCCCTTGCGGTCCTGACCTGCGCGCCCGCGTTCGCCGCCCAGGACGAAAGCGGAAAGCCGCTTTCTCTCGAACAAATTAAGCGACTTATCCAGAATGATTTTCCAGATACGGCGCTCGCCGGCGAAATCCGCGACCGGGGAATTGACTTCTCCAGCACCTTCGACCGCAAGACGATTGAGACGCTCCGCGCGCTTGGCGCGCAGGAAAAAACGCTCCGCGCGCTTGAGCCCTACCTTCCCAAGGCGGCCGTTCGGGTGGTCGCCAAGCTGGATCGCTCCATTGTTCTCATCGACGGCAAGCAGTACGGGACAACCGACACCACCGGCATCCTCCAGATCAATGACCTTGAGCCAGGCGAGCACGTCATCGAGGTTCGGAATCGCCCCCGCTACAAAGACGCCCAGGCGCGCGTTGTCCTGGGTCCGCGCGATAACCAGGATGTCATCTTCGAGCCGGAACTCAACGTCGGCAGCCTGACCATCACGCCCCTGACGCCCAACCTGGAGGTCGTCGTCTATAACGAGCTGGCATCGCTTACCGGAAGCTTCGCCCGGCGCGAGATGGCGCCCGGCATCTACACGCTCCAGGCGAAAAGCCGCTGGCACCGCCCCATCACGCAGATTATCCAAATCAAGTCGGGCCAGAACCTCACGCTGCCCATCGAGCTGGAGCTCGACGAGGAGCTCATCGAGGACACGCTCTTTGAAGCGCAAAAAGCTTTCTCAAGCAAAGATTACACAAAATCAGCGAATATTTTGCTTGAAGTCTTGTCAATCGCGCCCAAAAACCTTCCGGCGCTCAGCCTCCTGGCGCAGGCGTACCTGCGGCTCAACGACACGCCAAACTTTACCGCCGCCGCCAAGCGCGCGCTTGACGCCGACGGCGCGCTTGACTTCGCGCTCCTGCTGCATAGCGAGAAAAAGGCGCCGCAGCCAGTGCGCCTGCGACTGTCGCGGACCAGCCTGACGCTTGAATTTCTGGAGAGCGGCGAAACGCAAACCCTCCCCCTGGAAGCCTTTTCGCGCGCTTTTATCCGTGGCGACGTGCAAGGCGAGATTTTTCTCGTGATCGCCGGCGCTCGCTCGCCCAAGCGGTTACCGGACCTCCAGTTCTCCCTGGCTAACAGCTACGACCCGCGCGACGGCGGCGGCGAAGGACAACTTTCCCAGCGCGATAAAATCAATCTTTTGTGGAACATCGAGGAGATTGTCAGGTTTTCGATCGAGGTTCGCCGGGAATTCCTCGCCGTCGCCGCCGGCAGCGCGACCGGCAGCGCGACTGGCTCGCGCGCCACGCCCAAGACCGAGGATCGGCCCGCCCGCCGCGCGGAAGCGCCGCCCGCCGCCGCGGACGCTTCCGTCGCGGATGCCTTGCCTGCAAACGCCTCGCCTGCAAACGCCTCGCCTGCCCCGGCGCGCCCGGACAAAGCCCCGGAAAAGTCAAAGCCGGAAAAGTCAAGGCGAGACGAAGACAAAAAGAGGGCCGAAAAAGACGCCAAGCAAAAGAAGGGCGGCCAGCCGCCAGAGCCCGCCCCCCTAGCCGACCAAGTCGCCTCCGCGCCCTCGCCGGGAGCCGGCGCCGCAAGCGACAGTCCGCCGCCGTCCGCGGCAAGCCAGCCGGGTGGCAAAAAGCCGGAAAAATCCAAAAAGAGCCAGGATATCCCGCTAACGCCCGCGGCGGCTGTCCGCGCCGCCGCCGCGTCGCCAGCTCCCCCAGGTGACGAAATTCCCAAGGGCGCGCCATCGCCGGTGCGCGCCCGCGCGCTGATCGGCACCATGATTGGCGCGAGCGGCGGGCGCGCCATGATCGAGCGAATCGCGGCGATGCAATTCTACGGCGCGCAAACCACGGTCGAGCCGAGCCTCGCCACGCCCGAATCCGCGCCCGACCCCAAGCCAATCCGGCAGCTCTGGGCGCGAGGCGGCAAGTTCCGGCTTGAGATTTCGCCAGGCAATCCGACAGGTCTCGTTTTCGTCCGCAATGAGAAAGCCTACTGGCAGCGCGCCAACGGCCGCGTCGAGCGCATCACCCAGCCGGAAACGCTCAAGCAAGTGCGCTTGCAATCAAAGCTCGCGGGCGTCGGACTCTATCAGCAACTCCTGCTGCCCGCCAAGGAGCTGGCTCGCTTCTCGCGCTATTTAGACGGGCAGGTAGAGGAGACCATCCGCGTCACTGACGCGGATGGCGATACCTACGATGTCGTCATTGACCTTGAAACGCGCCGCCCGCGAAAGTGCGCGTACCAGCTTCCGACTGACATCGGGCAGCCGCTTCAGATCGAGGAGCGTTACGAGGATTTCAGGCTCGTCAACGACGTGTGGCTCCCGCACCGGATTGTTCGGAGCGTGCAGGGCGGGCGCGTGGTGACGCTGACCTTTACCGATATCCAGTTCCTGCCGGCCCTTGGGGACGAAGCCTTCCGCAGGCCCTGAACCGCAAGGCTGAGACATGATTCGAAGCCATGAAAAGACATGAAAACCGCTGTCTCTCAGCGCCCATCCCTCATCCTTGCGCAACCGGATGCCATCGCGCTCCCGGCGGATTTTGACCCCGACCTCACGCTCCGCGGCGGGCAGGCCTTTCGCTGGACGGTCGAGCCTGACTCAAACGGGCAGACCGCCTACCGGGGCGTCGTCGAGGACATGACGCTCCTGGTCGCGCCAGCTGCCGGGCAGTGGCAGGCGCGTCTGCTGAACCACCCGCCGACGCCGCCGCGCCTAGCCCGGCTGCGGGACTACTTTGACCTCGACCGCGACTACGCGGCAGCCCGCCAGGCGCTATTAGAGCGCGTAGAGCGCGTCGCGCCGCTCGCCCGCCTTTCCGGCGAGATTGAGCGCGCGCGCGGGCTGCGCATTTTGCGCCAGCCGTGGTTTGAAACGCTGGTCGCCTTTGTCATTTCAGCCAATAACCATCTGCCGCGCATTCGCCAGATAATAAACGTTATCAGCCTCAAGTTTGGACAACCGCTAGGCTCGGGCGACTACGCCTTCCCAACCCCCGAAGCCCTCGCCGCCGTCGCGCCGGCGACGCTCCGCGGCGAGTGCCGCGTCGGCTACCGCGACCGCTACCTTTGCCAACTCGCCCAACGCATCGCCCGCGAGCGTCTCGCGTGGGAGCAGGCGGCGACGCGCCCAACCCTGGAGCTGCGACAGGCCCTGCAAACGCTCCCCGGCGTCGGTCCGAAAGTCGCCGAGTGCGTCCTCCTGTTCGGCTTTCACCGCTGGGAGGCTTTTCCAATTGACGTTTGGGTGCGCCGCGCCATGACAGGCGCCCTCGTCGCGCCAGCCCCGGATGGACGCCCGCCCGCCGATCGCCAGATTGCAGCCGCGGCCGCGGCGCGCTTCGGACCGCTCGCCGGACTAGCCCAGCAATACCTCTTTGAAATCGCCCGCCGCCACAAGCCCAAAGCCGATAACGCGAGCGCGGGCGACAATCGGAGTAGCCCGCGACCGCGCGCCTGAGTATGATCAGCCCATTACGGCTCATAAGGCTTTGAGATAAAGACGGAAACAACAGGAACTAGCCCGCATGTCAGAGACATTCCCGCCGCCGGCGACTGACGAAACGCCGTTCTTGGAAACCGCGGAAACCCCGCCGCCGGCGGGTTCCGCCGCCCCCGCGGCGGGACGGCTCACGACCGCCAGCGTCCCGGACCTGCTGCGCCGCGCCTACAGCGAGCGATTCACGGGCGAGCTGCTTCTGGATCGCGACGAGGAGCGAAAGCAGATTTACTTTGAAACCGGCAACATCGTTTTCGCGTCGAGCAACCAGGCCGCCGACCGCATTGGCGCGTCCCTGCTCCGCCAGGGCCTGATCACGCAGGCTGACTTCGACCGCGTTTTAGCGAAAGCCGCCGAAGGCAAGCGGTTTGGCCAGGCCCTAGTGGAAGCCGGCATCATGTCGCAGCGCGACATCATCACCAACATCACGTTTCAAGTCCTGGACATCATCTACTCGGTCTTCAACTGGACCACCGGCTCGTACGAGTTTATCGCCGGCGAGCAGCGCGTCGCGGAAGAGCTCAAGCTCAAGCTCACCACGGCCAGCATTATTCTGGAAGGCGTCCGACGCATCGAGGACTTCGGCATTATCCGGCGCGGGCTGGGCGACCTCAACCGCTTCATCGCCCCGTCCTCCTCCCCGCTGCTGCGCATGCAAACCATGACGCTCAAGCCGTTCGAGCGTCAGCTTTTGGAACTTATCGCGCAGCCGCTCGACCTACTCTATATCCTGGCGGCGGTCAGCGCGCCGCCAGCCGCTACGCTCAAGGCGCTGCTGGGCTTGATCTCGGCCGGCGTTCTAGAGCAAACCGATCCGCCTACCATCTCGCGCGACACCGGCAAGCTTGAAATCCCGGCGGCGCTCCGCCCGGTCATCCCGCTCGCCACGCCGACCACGGCTTCGCAGGCGAGCTATAGCCCGGATTACGCCGCCCTGCGCCCGCAACTCGATGAGATCTGGGCGCGCATTCGCCTCAACAACCCGCAGGCGATTCTCAACGTTCCCGCCGGCGCCTCGGTCGAGGCAATTAACTTCGCTTACTTGCAGCTCGTCGAGCGCTTTCACCCGGACCGCTTCCTTGCGGCGCCCATGCCGCTCCGGCGCGAGATTGACGAGGTTTTCCGGCACATCGCGCAAAGCTACGAGCGCCTTCGGCAGCAGTCGCTCCAAGCGCGCCTTCAGCGATCCACCGGTCGCTTTATGGCGACGCCGAGCTTTGCGCCCGTTACCGGCGCCTACCCCGTCGCAACCGCCGGCCCGCCCGCCCCGCCGGCCCGCCCGCC
>NKPT01000023.1 GCA_002254845.1 Chloracidobacterium sp. CP2_5A
GACCTTTGTCATCGATGTGTTCGCCAGGCGCATTGTGGGCTGGCGCGCGAGCTCATCCAGGCGCGCGGACTTCGTTCTCGATGCCCTGGAGCAAGCGCTGTACGCCCGCCAACCCGAACGTGACCACAGCCTGATCCGCCACGGCGATAGGGGGGATCGCAGCACGTGTCCATTCGGTACTCAGCGCGCTTGGCCGAGGCGGGTGTGGAGCCCTCTGTGGGCAGCAAGGGTGACCGCTATGACAACGCCCTGGCCGAGACGATCAATAGGCTCTACAAGGCTGCGTTGATCCATCGCCAGGGGCTCTGGAAAACCAAGAAGGCTGTGGAGCTGGCTACGCTGCAATGGGTGGTCTGGTTCAACCACTACCGACTGCTTGAACCCATTGGGTACATCCCTCCAGCAGAAGCTGAGGCAAGCTATTACAGGCAACTCGCCGGTCAGGCCACCACGGTGGAGGCATGACTTAAACCAAATGGTCTCCACGATTCCCGGGGCGGTTCAGCCTGGCAGTGACAGGGTAACTGCCGGATCTAGGATCAGATCACGCCGGCGGCGGCGACTTAACCAGGCTCACGTCGCGCGCCTGCCTGCCGCGCCGCGCTCGTACCAGCCCTTGCTCGCGTTGACGACGCGCGCGACGAGCAGCATCACCGGCACCTCGATCAGCACGCCGACGACGGTGGCTAGGGCCGCGCCCGACTCAAAGCCGAATAGGCTGATCGCCGCCGCGACCGCGAGCTCGAAGAAGTTGCTCGCGCCGATCAGCGCCGACGGGCACGCGACGTTGTGCTTCTCGCCGACGCAGCGGTTGAGCCAGTACGCCAGGCTCGAGTTGAAGAAGACCTGCACGAGAATCGGCACCGCGAGCATCGCGATGACGAGCGGCTGCTCGAGGATCGCTCGGCCCTGGAAGCCGAACAGCAGCACAAGCGTGAGCAACAGCGCGGCGTCGAACGCCGCCTGCCCGCGCGCGAGCAGGCGCCGGCGCCACCACTGCGCGAGGATCACCGGGATCACGATGTACATCACGACTGACGTCAGCAGCGTGTCCCAGGGCACCGTGATCGCCGACAGCCCGAGCAACAGCGCGACGATCGGCGCGAAGGCGAACACCATGATGGTGTCGTTGAGCGCGACCTGCCCGAGCGTGAACATCGGGTCGCCGCCGGTGAGCCGGCTCCAGACGAACACCATCGCCGTGCACGGCGCGGCGGCGAGCAGGATCAGCCCGGCGACGTAGCTGTCGAGCTGGTCGGCCGGCAGGTATGGCGCGAACACGTGGCGGATGAAGATCCACGCCAGCAGCGCCATCGAGAATGGCTTGACGGCCCAGTTGATGAACAGCGTCACGCCGATGCCGCGCCAGTGCGACTTGACCTGCGACAGCGCGCCGAAGTCGACCTTCAGCAGCATCGGGATGATCATCACCCAGATCAGCAGCCCGACCGGCAGGTTGACCTGCGCGACCTCCATGCGCCCGATGGCCTGGATCGGCCCCGGCAACAGCCGGCCGACGACGATGCCGGCGACGATACACAGGAACACCCACAGCGTCAGGTAGCGCTCGAAGATCGTCAGCGGGGCCGGCGCGGCGGTGGACGGCGACAGGGTCTGCGTGCTCATCGCGAGTCGGGGTCAGTTGCGGGCGATGTCTTCGAGCGCGCGCTGCAGCGCGCCGCGCGCCATCGTCTCGATCGGCAGCGCGAGCAGCTGCAGCATGCGGTAGCCGATCGCCTGGCGCGTCAGCTCGAAGGCGCGGCGCTTGCCGTCGTCGCCGCCCTCGGCGTTCGACGGGTCCGGGTAGCCCCAGTGCACCTTGACCGGTGCCTCGCCGGCGCGGCCGACGAACACGGGGCAGACCTCGGCCGCGGCGCTGTCGCACACGGTGATCACGATGGCCAGCGGCGGCGCGCCGGCGGCGGCGAACTCGTCCCAGCTCTTGCTGCGCGCGCCGGTGGTGTCGACGCCGGCACGCGCGAGCGCCTCGAGCGCGAACGGGTTGACGCGCCCGCTCGGCGCGCTGCCGGCGCTGTGCGCGACGACGTCGCGCCCGAGCTTGCGCGCCCAGTGGTTGAGCATGCCCTCGGCGAGCACGCTGCGCGCCGAGTTGTGCGTGCACAGGATCAGGACGTGCGTCGTCATGGCCACGCGCGGGGCGTCAGCAGCACGAATCAGCGGACTTCACCGCGATGCCCACCGGCTTGCCGCGCGGCGCGCAGCAAGCGCCTTCGGCCGCGACGGGCTTCTTCTCGTGGAACACGGGAATGTTGCCGAGCGTGTGGAAGTGCTCCCACGCGATGCCCTGCGGGTCGGTGACCCAGTGCTTCTCGCTGCGGGCGTAGCAGCAGGTGGTCTCGCCCTCGTCGAGCAGCGCCATGTCGGCGGCCTGCGCGCGCGCCTTCAGCGCGGCGAGCTCGGCGGCGGCGTCAGTCTGGATGCCGAGGTGGTCGATGCCGGGGCGGTCGCCGCGCGTCGAGATCGCGAAGTTGACCGGCGGGTCGTCGAGCATCCACTTGGCGTAGTCGCTCTCGACGCGCGCCGGCTCGGCGGCAAACAGCTTCGAGTAGAAGCCGATGCTGCGGGCGAGGTCGTCGACGTGAAGGTGGACGTGGAATCGCTTCATCGTGGTCTCCAGTTCGTGGGGGTGGCGGTGGCGGCGGGCTCAGCGACCCGGGCGCCTCGCCCGTGGCGCAAGCGGCACCGTGGCAGCAGTGCGCCGTGAGATAGTCCAGCAGCGCGTTCATCTGCGCGAGCGCGGGC
This sequence comes from Chloracidobacterium sp. CP2_5A, assembly GCA_002254845.1. GTDB lineage: Bacteria > Acidobacteriota > Blastocatellia > Chloracidobacteriales > Chloracidobacteriaceae > Chloracidobacterium. The sequence goes on from NKPT01000023.1 coordinate 2,764, forward strand.
CGGTAGATCAGGCGCCGGCCGTCGCGCTCCTGCGTGACGAGCCCGGCGTGCAGCAGCTCATTCAGGTGGAACGACAGCGTCGACGCCGGCATGCCGAGCAGCGACCCAAGCGCCCCGGGCGTCATGCCTTGCGGTGCCGCGCCGACGAGGGCGCGGAACACGCGCAGACGATGGTTCTGCGCCAGCGCCGCGAGCGCGAGCACGGCGGCGTTCTCGGTCAGCGGGGCGTCGGGCAGCGCGGGGCTTGGGCGGGTTGGCGACACGTCGCGGTTCGGGCCGCTTCGTGTCCAAACATTACGAATGTTTTCGAAATATCGCAGGGAAGTCAAACGCTCGCGCCCCCCCGGCCGTGTTCGGGGCATTGGCGCCGGTCAGGACGGCGGCGCGCCTTCGACGATCCAGCGCGCGAGCCGGCGGTCGTCTTCGTCGGTGTCGACGACGATCTCATCGCCGATGGACTCCATCTTCGGCGGCGCGTCCTGGCGCGCGCCGTGCAAGCGCGCCTCAACACCTGTCAGGCGGAACTTCAGGATCGGCACGACGCGCCCGATGCCCTTGATCAGGCACGCGTCCAGCGCCGCGAGCAGCAGTTCGGCGGGGTTGAACGCGTCGCGCCGGCCGTCGAGGTCGGTATCGAGCGTGATCGCCGCGTCCTTGCACGTCGCGGCGCTGCCGCGCGCGTAAACGTCGCGCAGGCGGTCGTCAGCGATGTTCCAGATGAAGTCGGCAATCCGCTTGATCTGGCTTTGGTCTTGTCGCTTTGCGGGCTTCATCAAGTCTGTTTTTCCTACCGTTTTTCTGGTCTGCTCAGGGCTTGGCAACCAGGAGCCAGCTTGGCGTTCTCGACGCCATAGAGCGTCAGCGGATCGGCCAGCCAAAGGCGGTACTGTTCTTCGGTGAGGCGATGGTCGGGCGAGCCGTCCGCGCTCCAGCGCAGCAGCATGTAGCCAGCTACCGCCGCGCGCACCCGTACCCGCAGCGTGCCGCCCTCCATCCCGTGGTCCCGCCCGATGACCTCGGGGCGCTCAAGTCGCGGATGCGGCACGAAGTCCAGTTCGACAATGCGCGTCCACTGGATGTCGTTGTCCGGACGCTCAAAGGCCTGTGGCTCCTCGTCGAGCAGCTTTGGCGCTTCAAGCGCTTCAATATAGGAACGACGAAATCCCGAAACGCTCCGCTCTTGCGGTCAAAGGCCTGGACGCGCCAGCGCAGGCCGGTATCCACCAGCGCAAAGGGCACGATGACCCGCTCGGTCTCGCCGCTCGTCATCGAGTGGTAGCGGATGGCGAGCGGCCGCTTGGCGTGGCTTGCCCGGCAAACCGGGGCCAGCGCGTCCATCCTGGGGGTGGAGAGGGCAGCGGGCGACTCGCGGCGGCAGCGGTTGCAAAGGCCTGGCCGGGCCGTTCACGCCAGCGCCGAAGCCCAGCGCCAGCGCCGACAGCGCGCGTTGCGGGGCGTGGTCGAACAGCGGCGAGAACGTCTGGCCAATGCGGTAGATCTTGTTGCTACCGTCAAAGGCGATGTTCTATGGCGCGATTTCCCGGTACAGCGCTAAGTCGCGTGTCGCCCCGGGCTGGAGCCACGCCGAAGCGCTCGATCAGGTCGGGGCGACCGATCTCGCCGAAGAAGCAGAGCCGGAAGTCGATGTAGGCCAGCCGCTCGCGCTGGGCGCGGCTCAATCTCTCGACGCGCTGGGGTTGAGTCGCCGAAGGCTCCTCATCCAAGGCGGACGACCGAAAGACTGACATGAGTTGCATGCTTGTCCATTTTTAGGAAGCTTACATAATCAAAATGATGACGCCATGCGCCACTGCTTGTAGCTGATGCTTGTAGCTGAGCAAGCAATCGAAGCGGACAAATCGTCCCAGCTCCGCTGGTTAGGCGCTTGGCTTTTTGACCATGGAATCCTCTGGAAGCTTCCGCCTTTGCGCAAAGCTCGGCTCAGTCCCGGCTTGATAAGCGAGGATAAGGAAATAGCCTGACCGATCCAGCCTGGCGCCGGCGCGGGAGCGGGAGCGTCCCAGTCGGAGCGCGGCAGGGCGAAGGCGAGGGGGTTATCTCAGAAAGGGGGTTATCTCAGAAAACGCCTGCGCTTGGGGGCTTATCGTAGCGGCTTGCCACCCGCGCGGCGCGATTGGCGGAGGTAACGCGGGCGAATAAAAAGCTTTACATTCACATAACGCGCGGCGTAACATGACAGTAAAGTTGTGAAGAATTCTTGCCTGGCCGCGCTTCGAGCTAGGCTGGCGCTTGCCACTTTTGTTATGCAGCTAGCTGCAATTTGGCGAGGGACGCATGCGATGTCGTGGATGAAGTCGGTCGCGATCGTATTGTTGCTCGCCATCCCCGCCCAAAACGCCTTCGCTCAACAAGGAGGGTTAGCGGACAGCGAAATGCCGGCCGCCATCAAAGCCCTGCGCGGGGAAATTGTCGCGCTGCAAGGTGAATTATCGAGTTACGCAGCCGGGGTGCAGAGCGGCGACAAAGGTCGTCGCGGGAAAAGCTTCGAGGCTTACCGGAAGGAATTTGAGGCGCTTAGCGGCAAGATTTCGAGTTGCCGCGAGCGCTTGCAGCACTTTCACGATCAGGTCACGCGACTCTACCGCACCATGCCGACTTCATCGCTCTACCTAGCGGCGCGACAAGCCTACGCCGACGCCAAGAACGATTTTGACGCGCTGGCCTCGGGCTTAGCCCTCGCGCCGCGCCCGGAAAGCCTGCAAGTCGCGGAGGTGCGGGTCGTGGACGGCCGCCTCGCCAAACACCTCTCCCGCTCCACCCCGGAACCCGCGCCAATTAAATCGGAGTCAAGCGTCGGGCGCGCCTTTATCGAAGCGAATGATATTCGCTACATCGGCAAGTTCGATTCGGTTGAAGTTTACCTCATCACCATCAAGGACCTGTCATACTATGTCCTAACCGGCATCCGCGAGCGGATTTTCGATTCCGATGGCAAGGTTACCGAAATTATGCGCCAGGCTATCCTTTACTCCGAGCCATTCCCATCCAAGCAAGCTATCGGTCGCCAGACGGATCAGCATTTCGAGAGCGTCTTACAACAAAAGTTCACGCTCCTTGGGGATGACCCCAGCGTGTCCGACCTCGTTCTAGAAGAGCTGCTCAAGGCGCGGAGCTATGCCCGCGCTGAGTAGCCGGCGCAAAGCGGCGGAAAGACTCGGCAACGGCCTTCGGCATAGCGGAAGCGGCGTCGGAGTCTAGGCGCGTCACAGAATTTTCGCCAGTCGGTCAAGCGTATCCTTGAAATCGGCTTTTTCGCTTGTGGGCTGCCGCAAAAACTGATTCACCGCGTCAATTTTCGAGATGGCGTAGTCAGTGCGCTTGTCTTTGCCGCTTTTGTACGCGCCGATGAGAATCAGGTCTTTCTGCGATTCGTAGGCGTCGAGAATATCGCGCAGCTTCATCGCCTTGGCGATGTGATCCTTGTCGGCCACCGCCGTCATGACGCGCGATACCGATTGCCGCACGTCAATGGCCGGATAGTGGCCTCCGGCGGCCAGCGCCCGCGACAAGACGATGTGGCCGTCCAGAATCGAGCGCGTTTCATCGGCAATTGGCTCGGTCATATCGTCGCCTTCGACCAGAACGGTGTAAAAGGCCGTAATTGAGCCGCGCTGCGAGTTGCCGGTGCGCTCGAGCAGGCGGGGCAGCTCGCTGAAAACCGACGGCGGAAAGCCGGCGCGCGCCGGGGGCTCGCCGGTCGCCAGCCCGACTTCGCGCAACGCGCGGGCGAAGCGCGTCACGGAATCCATCATCAGCAGCACTTTCTTGCCTTGATCGCGGAAGTATTCCGCAATGGCGGTCGCCACATGCGCCGCCTTGAGCCGAACCAGCGATGGCTCGTTGGACGTGGCCACAACGATGACTGAGCGCTTGAGCCCTTCGGGGCCGAGGTCATGCTCGAGGAAGTCGCGCACTTCGCGCCCGCGCTCGCCGATGAGCGCGATGACGTTGACTTCGGCTTCGGTGTTCCGCGCCAGCATGCCCAACAGCGTGGACTTCCCGACCCCGGCGGCGGCGAAGACGCCGACGCGCTGCCCTTCCCCGACCGTCAGCGTCGAGTCAATCGCTCGCACTCCGGTCACAAACCGCTTGACGACGCGCTGGCGCTTCATTGGGTCGGGCGGGCGCGCCGTAACGGCGACTTCCACCGCGTTATGAATCGGACCCTTCCCATCCATCGGCTCGCCCAAGCCGTCCAGAACGCGCCCCAGCAACTCGTCGCCGACCCGCGCCTTGAGCGAGCCGCCGGTCGAGATGACTTCCGCCCCCATGGCGACATCCTGAAGCTCGCCGAGCGGCATGAGAATGATCTCCGAGCCGCGAAAGCCGACGACTTCGGCTTTCAAATCCTGAGCGCGGTGCGGCGAGCGAATCAGGCACAACTCCTCAATCCGGGCGCCTGGCACGGACGCCCGCACCAGCAGCCCGACCAGCTCCGTGACGCGCCCGCGCACCTCAACCGAGGGCAGCCAATCAAGCGCCTTGACGTAAGGCGATAGGTCTAGCTTTGGCACGGCCGCTGACGCCATTAGCGCCTCCCGCTGAAACTCCAGCCCGGATCAAGAGAAAGCCGAAACCGCAGGTTACCGCGTTTCTGGCCCGGCGGCGACGTTGCGGCGCGGATGGTTCCGCAGAATCGCCCATCCCTGGCGGCCCGAAGCGAAAGCTTTTCAAGATGTGCGACGCCCCTAAATGCGCTATTGTGCGCCACTATATCCATCCATTCCAGCTCAAGGAAGCTCGCGCTATGTCGACTGCCACTGCCGGAGCCTCGCGGGAGGCTATGTCAGAAAAGCAGTTTTTCGGCCATCCGATTGGCCTCATGACGCTGTTTTTCACGGAACTCTGGGAACGCTTTAGCTACTACGGCATGCGCGCCCTGCTCGTGCTGTATATGACGGCCAGTCGCGAAAACGGCGGGCTGGGATATAGCAACGCCCGCGCGGCGCTGGTGTATGGCACCTACACCTCGGCCGTCTATCTGCTGGCGATGCCGGGCGGCTGGGCGGCCGACCGATTTCTAGGGCTGAAATACGCCGTGTTCATCGGCGGCGTCATCATCGCCGCCGGACACTTCACCATGGCCTTCGAGTCGGAAATCGCTTTCTACGCTGGCCTCGTGCTGATCGTTCTCGGCACGGGGCTGCTCAAGCCAAACATCAGCGCCATTGTCGGGCGGCTCTATCAGCCCGACGACCAGCGCCGCGACGCCGGCTTCTCGATTTTTTACATGGGCATCAACGCAGGCGCGTTTCTCGCGCCGCTGGCCTGCGGCTTTTTGGCGCAGTCGGAAAAGTGGAAAAGCGTCATCGCCGGCTGGGGATTCCAGCCAAGCGCAAGCTGGCATTGGGGCTTTGCAGCGGCCGGCATCGGCATGACGCTGGGGCTGGCGCAATACATCATTGGCTTCAAATACCTGCAAGGCGTGGGCGAGCGCCCGCCGCGCGAGGATGGCGGCGCGACCCCGGTCTGGCAGGGTTTGGCTTCCTACCTCGGCGTGGCGGCGGCTTTGTTCGCCATAGTGGCCGGGCTTCAGCAGCTCCACGGCCTTGTGGCGAGCCAACTGGGGGATAAAGCCGGCTACGGCTACATCGCGCTAGTTTTCGCTGGCATCATCGCGCTGGTTTGGTTCTCGTTTCTGCGGACGCTCGCCGAAGACGAACTCAAGCGCATGCTGGCGATTGTGTATTTCTTTCTCGCTTCGATTGTGTTCTGGGCGCTGTTTGAGCAGGCGGGATCGAGCCTCAACCTCTACGCCGACCGCCTGACCGACTGCAGCATCTTCGGCTTTGAGTTTCCTTCGAGCTACTTTCAGTCGCTCAACGCCCTGTTCATCATTTTTCTTGCGCCGGCGTTTGCGTGGCTGTGGGTGCAGTGGGGCGACCGGCAGCCGTCCAGCCCGCTGAAATTCTCGGTCGGCATCCTACTGGTTGGCGTGGGGTTTATCGTCGCGGCTGTGGGCGTCGCCTTTCTGGGCGGCGGGCGGCTAAGCCCGTGGTGGCTGGTGGCGGTCTATCTCATTCACACGCTGGGCGAGCTGTGCCTCAGCCCGGTGGGCCTCAGCACGATGACGAAGCTCGCCCCGGAACGGCTGAGCGGCGTCGTGATGGGCATTTGGTTCTTAGGCCCAACCTTTGGCAACTACATTGGCGGGCTCATCGCTGGTCACTTTGATGAAAGCAAGCCGGAATCCGTCGGCTCGCTGTTTTACCAAGTGGCGGCGACGGGGATTGTCGTCTCCGCGGTAGCGTTTGCCCTCACGCCGTTCATTCGCCGACTCATGGGTAACGTGCGCTGAAAGCGCCGCTGGGGAGCCGCGCGGGCGGCGCGTATCGGCGGCGGGGCGCTTTTGGCATGACAACTGACACCCAACTTGGATTTGGCGCCCGTCGTCCGCTGGCGGCGCGCGCGCTCCGCATCCTGCTGATGGCGCTGACGCTGGCGCTGGTCAGCTATGTCGTGGTCGGCGGGTATTTCTGGACTCGCCAACATTCAATGGTGTTTCGCTCGGTCGCGCGCGAAGGCAAGGCGCGGCAGAAGCTTGCGCCGCCGCTGGGCGCGAGCTACGTCGAATTCACGGCTGAGCGCGGCGAAACCGTCACGGCGATCCTTGGGCCGGCGCTTGACGCTCGCGGCGAAGTCGTTCTCCCAGACGCCGCCCAGCGCCCGACGCTTCTGCTGTTTTACGGCGTTGGGGAGTATCTCAATTACACGTTCCTGCGCTGCCAGATCGAGGTTTTCCGGCGCGCCGGCTTCAACGTCTTCGCGCCGGACTACATTGGGCTGGGTCTGAGCGGCGGCGAGCCCAGCGAGCAAGGGCTATACGACACGGCGACGGCAGCCTATCAGCATCTGAAACAGCGCCCGGATATTGACCCGCAACGCATCTTCATCGTTGGGCACTCGCTTGGCGGCGCGCCGGCCGTGGACCTCGCGGCGCGCGTCGAAGCCGCCGGACTGATCACGCTCGCGACCTTTACGGCGCTGCCGGACATCGCCGCGCTGCGGTATCCAATGTTTCCTGCGCAGTCGCTAACCCGCATCCGCTGTCCGAACATTGAGAAAATCGGGCGGGTTCGCTGTCCGACGCTGATTTTGCACGCGGAAAACGACGCGACCGTGCCGCTCTGGATGGCCGAGGCGCTGGCCAAAGCCGCCGTCGAGGGCGGCAACCGGCGCGTGATACAGCTCACCCTGCCGGGCGGCAACCATGATGCGACCTTCGCTTTGCCGAATGGCGACGCTGTCCGCGCCATGCAGGCTTTCGCCGGGCTGCCGCCGACCCGACCAGATCCGCCGCCGGCAGCGCCATAACGCAAGCGCCACGAAACAACCGCTATGCCGTTCTCAAATCCGACTTGTTCGGCGATCAGCCTATTGTTGGGCAATCGGAACGAGACGGACTCGGCCGGCTTGCGACTGGCGCGCCGCCTCCGACAGCCAGGGGCGCGGCGCCGAGCTCCGCGTCCGCCAAGGCGTTGGCGTTTTTCCGGACGCTGCGGACGGCGGCCGTCATAAGTCGGCGCGCCTACTTCTTGCCTTTGCCGACCGCTTTCTGAAGCATCGTCCGCAGCTCGGCTGCATTGACCAGTCGTCCGTCGGGGTCGAGCTCGACCGCCCGTTGCAGGTAGGGCCGGGCTTCCTGGTATTTCTTCGCTCGGAAGAAGAGCTCGCCCAGGCGCGCCGGCGGAAGCGGCGAGGCCGGGTCGCGCTGGAGCGCTGTTTCGTAGGCTCCCCGCGCGGCGTCGGCCTTTTTCTGTCCGGCATAGGCGTCGCCCAGCGTGATGAGCGTGTCCACCGAAGGCGAGAGCATCAGCGGGCGCAGGCGGTCGATGGCCGCGCCATACGCCCCCTGCGCCACCAGCGCGCGCGCTATCTGCAAGGGCAGTTCCGGCGGCGCGTAGCCCAGCGCCTCCGCCCGCTCCAGGCTGGTCACGGCCGCGCGCGCCTGTCCTTGCCGCAGCAGCGCGACGCCTAGCCCGTAGTGAGCCATAGGCAGCACCGGATTGGCGGCGACCGCGCGCTGAAAGGCCGCAGCCGCGTCCGCCGGCTGCCCCGAAGCTAGATAGGCTTCGCCCAGCGCATGGCTCGCAATCGAGGAGGACGGCACAAGGCGCGTCGCCTCCAGCAGGCGCGGAATCGCGCTCGCCGTATCGCCGACCCGCAGCGCCAACTGGCCCTGCCCCAGCAGGGCGAGGGCTTTGTATTCAATCCGCAAGTCGCCCGCTTCGATATGCCGGTTGGCGGTGTCAATGAGCGCCTCCCATTCCTCAGCGGTCACCAGGCCGGTGGTCCGCGGGTTTTCATAACGCGCGAAGAGGGCGCTGACGTCGTAGTCGAGCGCGATCTCCAGACGCTTCGTATCAGGGACAATCTCGACTTCCCGCGAAAACGGCAGGTAGTCCTCGCTCGTCGCGCTCAGCCGGGCGACGCCCAGCGGCAACTGAAGCTTGAGCGGCTGGTCGCGCCGGGCGACGCCAACGGATTTCTCGCCAATGAAAATCTCCGCCTGAGGGACATTGACCGTAACCAAAATATCCAGCGGCTTGGGCGGCGCTTCGACCGCCGGCGGCGGCGGTTCAGCCGCCGGGATAAGCTTCTTTTTCGCCGGCGGCGGCGTCCGCGGGCGTCCCGGATTCCTCTTGTCGCCGGCCGGGCCGCCGGACGGCTCGGGGCGCGGCTCCGCGCCCTTCGGCTCGCTCCTCATGCGGCGCTCGATATTGGACTCCTGAGCTGAAGCCGCTCGGGCTCCCCATCCTTCGCTAACCAATAGCGCGGCCAGTCCCGCCAGCGCCAAGCCGCCTCGCTTAGTCATTGCATCGCCTCCCCTGGACATCTCGCCTACGGCGCGGGCGCGCTCGCCGCCGCCCCGGTCGCCGGCGTCGAGTTTGGCACGATGATGTAACGAAAACCGAGCATGGGGTCGGCGACGTTGGGCGGCACGGACTTGCGCACCAAGAGGCTCAGCGTGCGCGGCTCCTCGTCCGCCGAGCCGCCCTTGATAATCCGCCGCGTTTGCCCCTTGTCGTCAGTCTTGGGCGCGCCCTGCGCGTCAAGCTCGACGTCGCTCGTCCATTCCCAGACGTTGCCCGCCATGTCATAAGCGCCATAGGGGCTGCGCCCGTCCGGAAAGCTTTTGACTGGAAAGATCTTGCCTCCAGTTTGCTTGGAAGCGGCGACGTTGTCTCGCCACTCCCGCCCCCAGGGATAGGTCCGGCGGTCATCGCCCTGCGCGGCGCGCAGCCACTCGGCTTCGGTTGGCAGGCGCGCGGTTGCGCCTATTTTCGCGCTATACCACGCGCAGAAGTCATTGGCGTCGTGCCACGAGACGTTGGTTACCGGCTGCATGGCCGCGCCGACCGGAAAGGCTCCGTTGGTCCAGCCGGTCGGCGCGGCGTGGCGGGTGGCGACAATGAATTCCTGGTACTGCTGATTGGTCACTTCGGTTTCTGAAATGAAAAAGCTCTCCACAGCCACCTTGCGCGGGGCGACGCCATCCGCGCCGTCGAAGGCGACAATGCCGGCCGGCACCAGCACGGTGCCGATGACCGGCGGCGGCGGCGCGGGCGGCGGCGGCGCGGCGACGATGGGATTGGACGGCGCGGAGCGAGCGACCGGCGCCGGGACGGACTCCCCGCCGAAGAAGAACCACAACCCGCCGCCGAGGGCGATGGACAGCATCAGGCAAACGGCTGTCGCCGTGCCCAGCGCGATCAAGCGCGCGCTTTCCGAGGGTTTTTGTTGGGTTCGCAGGTTCATTCGAGTGAGCCGTGACGCGCGTCGCGCTGCTGCGTGTCGTGCATATCAAGCAACGCCTGCTCGATGACGCGCAGTTGCGTATCGAGTTGCGCGTCCACGATGCCGGACTCGCTTTCGAGGATGCAGCCTCCGGGCGACACGCGAGTGTCGGGAACGATATTGACAAGCTGCCCCCGCCGGAGCGTTTCAATAGCCTCGCGGTGGCGCTCCAGCTTGGGCGCGTCCGCCGGGTTGACGCAGATGGTGATAGCGCTCGCGTGACGAATGCTGCGCATGGCTGTCCGGGCGATGTCGAGCAAGGTTTCGTCGCGGGTTTCGATCTCGCGCCCGACAATTTTTTCGGCGATCCGCAGCGCCAGGCGCAAGACCTCCCGCTCGGCGTCGGACAGCATCGCGGCGCGGCGGCGCTGAAGGTCGAGCAGGCGGGCGGTGAACTCCTTGAGACCGGCCTCGTAGCCGGTCGCGTACGCCTCTGAGCGAATGCGCTCGACTTCGCCCCGGGCTTCGGCCAGCAGCCGCTCGGCTTCAGCGCGGGCCTCGCTCGCCAGCCGCCGGGCCTCGGCGCGCGCATCAAGAACCGATCGCTTGATGATGCCGCCGGTCAGCGGCGGCAGCTCTGAGCCAGTTGATTTGACAACAAGCATAGGTCACAGCCCGCTATTCAAGCGCTGACGCCCTTGCCGGCAAGTCGGACACAGCCTCGTTACGATGACGTTGCGCCAGGCCAAGAATCTCCTGAAAGAGTTGCGCCTGCAACGCCGGGCGCGCGGCGGCAGGCGGGGCGTCCAGCCACTCCTGAAGGCGACGCGCCAGCTTGGGGGTCAGCTTTTGGAAGGTAAAGGCCAGCCGGTTGGCATCGCAGCCGGCCGGCAGCGCGGCGGCGATAACCTGCCAGCCAAGCGTCGCCGCCAGTTCCGGGTCGCGCTTGTGATGGGTCAGAGCCGACTGGACAATTCGGCGCGCGAACTCGCGCCGCGCCGCCGCGGGCGCGGGCTGGGCGCGCAAGGCGGCGATGCGCGCGGCCACAGCGCGCGCGTCCGCTTCGCTAAAGCGCCGCAGCAGCGCCGTGACCGCCTCGGTTGTCGGAAGGTCGTAGCCAGCCAGCCCCAGCTCCGCAATCCCGGCCGCCTGCGCCGTCCGCTGCAACTCAGCCTCCGTCAATTCGTCAAACGCCGTCAGGGGCGCAATTTGGTCGGGGCTGATAAACTGTCCTAAAAGCCGCTGGCGAACGGCATTCAGCGCCGCCGCGACCGGCGCGAGATCATCCGAGCTGAGGCGCGCCTGGCTCTGCCGCAGCGCGCGCGCCACCGCCGCCCCCATGGGCGCGGGCAGGGACGCCAACAGCAGGCGCTGGATGTAAGTCGGCTCGTCACGCAACACGGCCGCGATGTGCGATGGGTGAATGCGCGCATCCAGCGCGAGACGCTTTTGCCGGACGCGCTGTCGAAGATCATCCAGCGTCTGGCCCAGCCAGCCCGTGACCTTCGCCTCGTCATCGGCGCATATTTCCTGGCGTCGGCGCTCAAGCCGCTGCCGGGCTTCATCTGGGAGCAAGGCGAACAGCTCGTCCGGCGGAATCGGATTTTGCGCGGTATTACGCTCGTAAGCCAGCGCGAGCGCGAGAAGCCAGTCAGTCCGCATGAGATCTGCATAAGAGACGCTGCGAAAGCTTTGCCCTTGCCTTCATAAGGCGCATAAAGCCTATGCGCCAAGCGCGCCGCCCGATGCAAGCCTTTTCACTTTGCGAGCCATCGCTTTCCAGTTCGTTCAGCGGCTTTTTCAGCGCGCGGGGCGCGTCAGGGCCGGGGATAAAAATCATCCAGGCGGCGCTCCTGGGGCGGGCCCAGCAGCCCCAGGCTCTGCGCGACGACCATGGCAACGCAGGCGTCGCTGGTCACATTCGCCACCGTGCGGCACATATCCAGCGGGCGATCAATGGCGAAAATCAAGGCCAGCCCCTCCTGCGGGATGCCGGCCGCGCCCAGCACAATCACCAGCACAATCAGCCCGGCGCTCGGCACGGCCGCTGCGCCAATCGAAGCGAGCGTCGCCGTCAGCAAGATGCTCAACTGGTCGCCCAGATCAAGCGTCAGGCCCAGCGCCTGCGCGATGAACACCGCCGCGACGCCTTGGTAAAGCGCGGTGCCGTCCATGTTCATCGTGGCCCCGATGGGCAAGACAAAGCCGGCGACCTCCTCGTGAACGCCCAGGCTCTCCTGCGCGCGCTCCATCGTGACCGGCAGCGTCGCCGCGCTGGAGCTGGTTGAAAAGGCCACCAACTGCGCTGGCAGGATGCCTTTCAAGAAGAAGCCGTACGATTTTCCCGTCAAGAGCCGCGTCAGCGCCGGATAGAGCCCGAAAATCAGAATGGCCAGCCCGACGACGACGCACAGGGCATACCACACGAGGCTCACGAGGAGGTCCGCGCTCGGCGATTCCGTAATCAATGCCGCCAGGAGCGCCATGACGCCAACCGGCGCGGTTAGCATGACCAAGTCAACCAGCTTGAGAATGACCTCGTTCAGCCCGTCGAAGATATCCTTGATGGGCTTGGCTTTCTCCTCGGCGACGAGAATCAGCCCGACGCCGATCAGCAGGGCGAAGAAAATGACTTGCAGCATCCGGCGGTTGTCGGTCGTCGCGGCGAAGAAATTGTCCGGGACAATGTCCACGAGCGGCTGGAGCGGTCCCTTTTCCTGCTCCGACTTCGCGGTTGTGACGCGCCCCGCGGCTTCGCTCGCATAGGCGCTCAGGAGCTTTTCGCGGGTCGCCGGCGCGACGCCCGCGCCGGGCTTGACAAGGTTGACAATGCCCAGCCCGATGGCGACCGCCGCGGCCGTCGTTACCAAGTAGAGCGCCAGCGTCCGCCCGCCCATCCGCGACAGCCGGCTCAGGTCTTTCATATCCGAGACGCCCTTGATGAGCGAGGCGATGATGAGCGGCACGGCAATCATCTTGAGCAGGTTCATAAAGATGGTCCCGAACGGCTTGATCCAGTGCTTGACGAGCTGCTGCGCGCCAAGTCGGTCGGCGACGAAGCCAATCAGGAGGCCAACGATCATCCCGGCCAGGATCTGCCAGTGAAGCGGGATTTTTTTCAACATAGGCGCGCGCTGCGCTCCAAGGCGTGGAGTCGGCTTGCCAGATCACACGGGCAAGGGCGTCGTTTTTCTCAGAGCGGGCCTGAAAAGTAAAGTCTCGGCTCTAGACGACAAGGCTTTCCCGCTTGCAGTCCCGGACTTCCATCGGTAGCGTTGGCGCGTAGCGTTGACGCGCCGAACGTCACTCGCTCCGCGTGGACCGAACCAATGCTCACCAAACAGGATCACGACTGGCTACAGGGCAGCTTGTCGCTGGCTGCCGCGACCGGCTGGACGCCGGAGGAGGTTCGGCTGGTCACCGATCTGGGGTACAACTTGGCCGAGCAGGGGCGGCATATGGAAGCCATTACGGTTTTCGAGGGGCTGGCGGCGCTCGTCCCGGCGACCGTTTATTTTCAGTCGGCGCTGGGCGCGCTCAAGCTGCGCGTCAAGGATTACGCCGGGGCGCTGGCGCATCTCAACCGAGTGGTGGCCGCGACGCCGGATGACGCCGTCGCGCTGGTCAATCGCGGCGAAACGCTGCTGCACCTTGGCGACCTGCCGAGCGCCCGCGCCGACTTGCAGCGGGCGGTGGCGCTGTTTCCGGGCGCCGACTCGCCGCCCTACGTCACGCGCGCCAAGGCGCTTCTGATGGCTTTGGATCGCGGCTGGCCGCCGCCGATACAAGGGCTGCTGGACCGGCGGCGGCGCGACGCTCGCCAGCTTGGCGACGGCTTTCAGTTGTGACCTGTCAGCGGCTGTGACCTGTCAACGGCGACCGCGCGCTCCGAAGCCCGGCCCGACGGGCGGCGATGGGCGCGTTTCGGGAGGATCGCCGGCTTTCGGCAAGATGCGCTTGTCCTGCCGAGGCGCCCTTGCGGCATGATAGCTGGCTCGAGCCGATGGCGGCCGGCGCGCCGCATCCTCGGAAAGCAAGGTCAGCTCGCGCCGTCGGAAGGCCCAGCCAAGCCGGCGCGTCGCCCAACGAGCTGGATGACTCTCGCTCTATGGCAACCCGACTGGTCATCATCAACGCCGACGACTTCGGCGCGTCGCCCGCCGTCAATCAGGCGGTCGCTCGGGCGTACGACGAAGGCGTTTTGACAAGCTGTAGCCTCATGGTCGGCGGCGACGCCTTTGAGGAGGCGGTGGCGCTAGCCAAAGCCCGTCCCGGGCTGGCGGTCGGACTGCACCTCACGCTCGTCTGCGGCAAGTCGGCGCTGCCCGCCGCCGCGATTCCCCACCTAACGGATGCCCAGCGCCGGTTTTCATCCAATCCAGTCGCGGCCGGCCTGCGGTACTTCCTCGACCCGCGCTGCCGGGCGGAGCTGGGCCGCGAAATTCGCGCCCAGTTCGAGCGTTTCATGGCGACCAGGCTGCCGTGCTCACATGTGGACGGGCATCTGCACTTTCATTTGCATCCGGCGGTCTTCCCCATCCTCGCCGACTGCGCCGCCGCGTTCGGCGTCCGCTTCATCCGTCTGCCGCGCGAGCGCCTTTGGCGAAACCTCGCCATCCGATGGCGGGGCTGGCCCGTCAAGCTGCTGCACCGGGCGATGTTTGGCTGGCTCGCGCGCGGGGCGTCCCGCCAGATGGCGCGCCGCGGGCTGCGCTGCGCCGACGAAGTGCATGGCCTCTATGAAACCGGGCGCTTCACGGAGGACTATTGGCTCGCGCTCCTGGATCGTCTCGGCGCGGAAGCGCCCGGCCGCGCGCATGAAATCTATTGCCACCCGGAAGCGCCATCGCCTATGTTGCCCGCGCATAACGCCCAGGGTCCGGACGAGCTGGCGGCGTTGTTGAGTCCAGCGGTTCGGGCGCGTCTCCGCCGCGCCAACCTCCGACCGGCGACGTATGCGGATTTGTTATGAAACTCCACCCGCTTGTCATCGCTTCCGTCATTGTCAACTCGATGGGTAACGTTTTGTTGACGCTGGCGATGAAGCGACTGGCCCCGGCGCTGGAGGCGCGCCTCGCGGCCCGCGACGCGGCGGCGCTGCTCCTGACCTTGGCGACCGACGCGGCCTTCGTGAGCGGGCTGGCGCTGCTCATCGCGTTTTTCATCCTGTTCCTCACGCTGCTGTCGAAGCTCGACCTCAGCTATGTCCTGCCCGTGACTTCGCTGGGCTACATCATCACGGCGCTCCTAGGGGCGTTCCTGCTTGGCGAGCAGGTTTCGGCGCTGCGCTGGCTGGGCATCGTCGCCATCGCGATTGGCGTGTACCTTGTGGCGCGCAGCGCCGAAGCGGATCGGCGTCCGCCGGCGGCGGAGACCGCCTTATGACGGCCTCGCTGACCGTCGTCGCGGCGCTCGTCGGCGGCATCGTTGTCTTCGGCACGCTCGGCGACCTCACCCTCAGCCGAACCATGAAGAAGGTCGGTCAAGGCGAGCTGCAAACCTGGCGCGACGCCTTCGCCTTGGCGTGGCGGACGGTCGGCGCGGCGGGATTTTACCTCGGCGTCGCCTGCATGGCCGGCGCGTTCGTCTCCCTTCTGGCGGCTCTTTCCGTGGCCCCGGTCAGTCTGGTCGAGCCGGCCACCTCGCTAAGCTTTGTCCTCAACACGCTTGGCGCGCAGTTCATTCTCAAGGAACGGGTGAGCCGCGAGCGATGGATCGGCACGCTCCTGGTCACTGGCGGCGCGTATCTTCTGTTCTTCTAAAAAAGCCATGACCTCGCATGGTTACTAGCGGCTCCCCGATTTTACCGACTGCCACCGATCCCGGAGGCTAGACCATGCGCTTCGCGCCCTGGCTCTTCGCGCTTCTGTCTCTGCTCGTCGTCGCTTCGTCCGCGTACCAGCTTGTCGTGCTGCTTGGCACGCTCTGGTTTCGGCGTCTCGCGCGCCTAGAGCGGCGCGCAACTGACGCCTTCGCGCCCCCGGTGAGCCTTATCAAGCCCATCCGGGGCGTGGATGACGATACCGAAGCTTGCCTGGAAAGCTTTTTCCAGCAGGACTATCCGCATTACGAGATCATCTTCGCGCTGCACGACCCGCAGGACGCCGCGGTCGAGATCATCGAGCGTCTGAAGCTGGCTTATCCCGCCGCGCGCGTCGCCTGCGTCTTCCAGCCGCCGCCGTTGGGAATCAACCCCAAGGTCGCCAATTTGGCGAATGCCCTCGCGACGGCGCGGCATGACATCGTGATTGTGAGCGACGCGGACATCCGGGCGCCGCGCGACTACGCCCGAATGGTCGCGCGCCCGCTGCGCGACCCGCAGGTTGGCGTTGTCACCTGCTTGTACCGGGGCGTCGCCTCCCGCGGCTTGCCGGCGCGCCTCGAATGCCTCGGCATTAGCGCGGATTTCATTGGCAGCGTCCTGGCGGCCCGCTTGACGGAAGGTCTTAGCTTCGCCTTTGGCTCGACCATTGCCACGCGCCAGTCGGTCATCGCCGACTTTGGCGGTCTTGCCCGACTGGCTGATCACCTGGGCGATG
Organism: Chloracidobacterium sp. CP2_5A; assembly: GCA_002254845.1. Lineage (GTDB taxonomy): Bacteria > Acidobacteriota > Blastocatellia > Chloracidobacteriales > Chloracidobacteriaceae > Chloracidobacterium. The sequence goes on from NKPT01000023.1 coordinate 19,062, forward strand.
ACTACCTGCTCGGCAACCTGGCCTATCAAGCCGGCTACGAGGTGCGGCTTTCCTCCTGCGTGGTGGAAACCGTCGTGCCCCGGATGACTTGGCGCGGCTTCCTAAGCCATCAGCTCCGCTGGGCGCGGACCATTCGGACGGCCCGCTTCGGCGGCTACGCGGGGCTGTTTATCACGCACACGCTGGTTCTCGGCTTGCTGCTCGTCGCGGCGTTTCCCGCCGCCGCCCTCGCTTGGGAGTTGTTCCTGGCCGGGGTGGCGCTGCGCCTGCTGGCCGCGTGGCAGACGGCGAGCGCGCTGGGCGACCGACCAGCCATACGCAACCTCGGCTGGCTGCCGCTGCGCGACCTACTGCACTTTGCGATTTGGCTGGGGGGCTTTTGGGGGCGCACCGTGACGTGGCGCGGGCAGATTTACCGCCTAGCGGGCGACGGGCGACTTTCGCCGGAACCCCTCCCAGAGCGCCACTAAGAGGAGGGCCGCTAGACGGTCGCCACGCCAAACCGGCCACCGGCGGTCGCCCGCTCCGCTTTTCAGGTTGTAATCCAGAAGCTTTTTGGTATGTTTTGTGACACTTTCGGTTTATTTCATTCGCTCCATGCCCGCCACGCAACCGACTGACCCGACGGAGGTCGCCTCAGAATCCAGCTTTCCGTCGGATGGGGCTTTGTGAGGAGACTTCAATGCGTCGCTCGTCGCTTCTTGACCATTTGCCCACAAGCTTGGCTCTCGCCTTGCTCATTGCCGGACTGCTGGCGCTTTCCGCCTGCGGCTCGCGTAACATCGCCGGAAGCAACGTGGTGATTACGCCGCCGCCGCAAACGCAGGCGCTCAACAAGCCCTTATGTCCCGCGCCAAATGAGCGGGCGCTGTCGGCCAGCGATGTGACGCAAATCATCACGCAGGCTGTGACGCGAGCGGCGGCTCTGAACCTGCGCGCCACGATTGCCGTCACTGACCGCGAAGCCAACGTCCTGGCGGTTTTCCGGATGACGGGCGCGAACCCGAGCACGTTCATCCCCGGCGGGCCGCTCGGCGGCCGCGCCATCCCCAGCGAGCTGGCGGCAATTTCCAAGGCCGGCACCTGCGCGTTTTTCGGCACGACGGGCAACGCCTTCACGCCGCGCACGGCAAGCTTCATCATCCAGGAGCACTTCCCGCCGGGCGTGTCGTTTACCCGCGGCGGGCCGCTGTTTGGCGTGCAGTTTTCCAGTCTGCTCTTTAGCGACATCAACCCGCGCCTGCCGCTGGGGCTGGCGGCCGACGCCGGCGGCGTGCCGCTATACATTGGCGATTCGCCCGTTGGCGGCATCGGCGTTGAGCTCGATGGGAATTACTCGCTCGACCCTGACCCGACCGACAACGACCAAGCCCCCGAAGAGCTCATCGCCGTCGCTGGCTCGCGGGGCTTTGAAGCGCCGGCCGGCATTCGCGGCAATCAAGTCTTGGTGGATGGCATCGCGCTGCGGTTTCTCAACGCGCCGCCCCCGGTGGCGGAACCGCCGGTCAATCTCGCGGCGCAGGGCGCCTTTATGGTGATTCCGGCCTTCGGAACGCAGGCGACGCCCAAGGCCGGCGTGCCCTTCCTCGGTCCGGGCAGCCAGTTCGCCTGCGGGACGCTCGGCGGCCGCGCGGTGCGCATCTTCACGCCTCTGGCCAACATCACGCCCAGCGCGCAGCTCTCGGTCGCGGAAGTCGAGCGCTTGCTGAGCCAGGCGATTCAGCAGGCTTATTCGACCCGCGCCGGCATTCGGCTCCCCCTCAATAACTTCGCTGAAGTCAACGTGGCGGTCGTGGATGCCAGCGGCAACCTGCTGGGGCTGCGCGGAACGCCTGACGCGCCCTTGTTCGGTCTTGACGTCTGCGTTCAGAAAGCGCGCTCCGCGGCCTTTATGAGCAATCCAAACGCCGGCGCGATTCTCAACGCCGCCGGGCTGGGCGCGTACGTCAGTCGGGCGGCGGCTGACGGGATCCAGCTCAACGGCTCCGTCGCCTTCAGCTGTCGCGGGCTCGGCGACCTGCACCGGCCGTTTTTCCCGGACGGCATTGACTGCACCGGCTCAAGCCCCTGCGCGCCGAACGCGCCAGGGCCGCTTTCCAACGCCAGCCGCTTGTTCACCGCGACGAACGTCTGGAGCCCGTTCAACACGGGTCTGCAACTTGACCTCATTGCCGGCTCATTGGCGGATATTCTCGCAAACTATGCTAACCCCGGCAGCGTGCCCGTCATTCGGCGGCCGCCGAGCAACATCCGCAATGGGCTGCAAATCTTCGCCGGCGGCGTGCCCATCTACAAAAACGGGGTTCTGGTCGGCGCGGTTGGCGTCAGCGGCGACGGCATAGATCAGGACGACATCATCGCGTCATTCGGCTCGGCCGGCTTTGAGTCTCCGGCTAACATTCGCAGCGACCAGCTGATCGTGCGCGGCACGCGGCTGGCGTTTGTCAAATTCCCGGCCAACCCGAACCTGTGAAGTCGGCGAGGCTGGCGCGCGAAGCGCGCGCCGAGGCGTGAAGACGTGATCAAAACAGCGCGACTCAAGCTTGCCCTGTTGGTCTGGCTCGCCCTGGCGGGCGCTGGGTGGCTCGGCTTGTCCGCGCAAAAGCCGGAGACGCCAGCCGTCGCGCCGACCGCTGGGCCAATCTACCTGCCAACGCCGGAAGACGCCCTGCCGGACGGAGCGTTTCTCCACGATCAGCACCCGACCGGCGAGGTCGCCATTGTGGACAAGGAGCTGATTCGGCTCAACGGGGGCAAGCCAACCATCAAGCTTGACTGCAACTACTGCCATCTGGTCGGCCCGGAGGAAGTTCGCGCCGACGGCTTCGGCAAGTATCCGCTGGAGACGCCGGAATACCTGAAGCGATTTGCCGGTCGAAAAGCCCCGGTCAGCCATTCCGCTTGCGCGGCCTGTCACAGCTTTATGGTGACGCCAGGCAATCGCGCCCGCCTGGCCAAGCTTCAAACCCTATGCGCCGTCTGTCACAACGGCCCGCCGGTCGGGCAAACGGCGAAAGACATTCACCCGTTTCCAAACCCGACCCGCCAGACGCAGTTTGGGGCGCTTTATTCGCACGCCATCACGGCCCACGCCAAGGAAAGCTGCGAAAGCTGTCACCAGGTGCAGGCGCTGCCAACCCTGACGGGAAGCAAGGAGTCGCCGATCCGCAACGTGTATGCATCGCGGCCCGAGCACCGCGAGTGCTTTGCGTGCCACATTGAGAACGCTCAGGAACTGACGGGCAAGGATGCCGCCCCGCCCTACGCGACGGACTGCGCCGGCTGCCATCCGATAGAGCGCCAGCCCGACCGGCGACTCCTGCGCTCGCCGCGCTATACGGCTATCACGTTGGAGTTTCAGCACGACGGCCACCACGCCGTCTTCAATCGTCAGTGGAACCCAAGCAAGCCCTTTGAAACCATCGAGTTTCTCGACGGGCTGGGCAAGGTGGCGCCGCTCGCCGCCATGACGCATCCCGACGCGGCGGCCAAGCAAACCGCCCTCTCGTGCAAGAGCTGTCACGGCAACCTGCTGGCGCTAACCAAGGAGCTCCGCGACGCTCGCCCGAAGCGCGGCAAAAAGAGCGCGGAAGCGTTCGCCAAGGAAAAGCTCGAGTGGGACTGGCTGGTGCAAACCTCTTTCCGGCGCAATCCAACCTACCCGACTAACTTGGCCTGCGCTGGCTGTCACGGCTTTGAGCGCATCGAAAAAGTCAACGAAAAGGATGCGAAAGAGCGCGTCCAGCGACTGTCGCCCTTGCCCGGCTTCGCCCCGGCGCAGCATAATTTCATCCCGGTGTTTAACGTCGGGAGCTGCGATAGCTGCCACCCGTCCACCGTGAGCAAAACGAAGCCGGAAAGCCATAAGCTGCGTCGCCCGGCAGCTGGCGGCAAGTAAACTGCGCATGAGCGTCTCCATTCCCGCGCCTGAATCGTTGGATGCGCCGGCGGCGACGACCGCCGCGCCAGCCGAGCCGACGCGCGAGGTCAGTCGCGCCCGGCGGGCGGCGTTTTTGACGCTCCTGCGCGTCGAGCTGGACGACGCTTGGGCAAGCGAGGCGCTGGAGGCGGCCTTGGCGCGGGTGGCGCCGAGTGGCTCGACCGAGCAACTGGATGCCGACCGCCGCCTCGCCACCGAGATCGTCCTGGGGACGCTTCGCTGGCGCGGCAAGCTGGACGCGGAAATTCGCAAGCAAACCGGGCGGGAGGTCGCCGGACTCGATCCAGCCGTGAAGACCTCGCTCCGCATGGGGCTGTATCAGATCGCGTTTCTGACCCGCGCGCCGGCCTTCGCCGTCGTCCACGACGCCGTGGAGCTGGTCAAGCAGTCGTCCGCAACGACGCATGCGGCCGGATTTGTCAACGCCGCGCTCCGCGAGATGCTGCGTCAACGCGGGCTCGACGAAGGCAAGTTGGCCCCGGCCCGACGCATTCTTAGAAAGCCTGTTCCGCCGCCCGCGCCCGCCAAGCGCGCGCGGCGCAAGGTCAGCGCGCCCCCGCCCCGCCCCGCGGCGGCCACCATTGTCGACCGGGCGGCCGAGTTATCGCATCCGGCCTGGCTGCTGAGCCACTGGGCGCGGTCGCTGGGCGAAACCCGCGCAACCTGCATCGCCTCGGCGAATAACCTGCCCGCGCCGACTTTTCTGTGGCTCAATCCGTTACGTCACGACCCGCAGACGACGCGAGCGGCGCTGGAAGCGGCCGGACTCGCGCTCCAGCCGGTTGCCGGGCTTGAACAGGCCTACGAAGTCCTGGAGGGCAGCCTCTCGGCCGTCAGCGCCCTCATCGCCAGCGGCGCGGTCTATGTGCAGGATGCCGGCTCGCAGCGCGTCGCCCGCTGGCTAGGGGCCGAGCCCGGTCAGCGGGTGTTGGATATGTGCGCCGCGCCCGGCGGCAAAACGGCCCAGATCGCCGCCATGATGCGCAATGAAGGCGCGATTACGGCGCTGGAGCTGCACGCGCAGCGGGCGGCGGCGATGCAGCAAAACCTCGCCCGGCTGGGCGTCCGCATCGCCAAGTGCTACGTGACCGACGCGACATCGGCCACTTTGGTTTCAACGGCCAACCACCGGCAGTCACGCAAAAAGCTGCCTTTCTCATTGTTCCCCGACTCCTTTGACGCCGTCTTGCTTGACGCGCCCTGTTCGGGCACTGGAACGCTGCGCCGTCACCCGGAAATCAAATGGCGATTAACGCTGCGCAAGCTCGCCGAATTCGCCGGGATTCAGGCCAAGCTGCTGTGGAACGCCGCGCGCGTTGTCAAGCCGGGCGGCGCGCTGCTGTACGCGGTTTGCTCGCTTGAAGCCCGCGAAGGCGAGGAAGTCGCGCGCGCCTTTCTCAGACACCACCGGCACTTTGAGATTGCCCCCCCGCCCGATGCCGGCGACGCCCTGACCTGCGAAGGCTTTCTTCGCCTCTGGCCCGACCAGGACGGCACGGACGGCTTTTTCGCCGCCCGCCTGCGGCGCCGCCCCAGTCCAAGCTAAACGCTCCGGCCAAAACTGAAGAAGCGTCCCGAAGGAAGGCCTGACTGTGAAAATTGGCATCACTTGCTATTCGTCTTATGGCGGGAGCGGCATCGTCGCTTCCGAGCTTGGGCTGGAACTGGCTGCGCGCGGCCATGAGGTTCACTTCATCTGCGCGACCTTGCCGCTGCGGCTCGCGCGCATGTCCGATCGCATGCACTTTCATGAGGTCGAGGCCACGAACTACGCGCTGTTTGACACCGCGCCCTACGCGCTGGCCCTGGCCGTCCGCATGGCGGAAGTCGCATTCGAATGCGACCTTGATCTGCTGCACGTCCACTACGCGATCCCCCACTCGGTGAGCGCCTTTCTCGCGCGCGAGATGCTCAAGGACGCCCGCCCTGTCCCGTTCATCACCACGCTTCACGGCACGGACATCACGCTGGTCGGAACGGATCGCTCCTACCTGCCGATCACGCGCTTCGCCATCCGCCAAAGTGACGGCGTGACTTCGGTTTCGGAATACCTGCGGGCGGAAACCTGCCGCGAATTCGACATTTGCGCGGACACGCCCATCGAGGTCATCCCCAACTTCATCAACAGCCAAGTCTACCGACGGGTGGAAAACCCAAGCTTTCGGGCGACCTTCGCCAAGCCCGAAGAGCCGCTGCTTGTTCACGTCTCGAACTTCCGCGCCGTCAAGCGCGCCACCGACTGCATTCGCATCGCGGCGCGGCTCAGCCGCCACCTTCCGCTTCAGCTGGTCCTGGCGGGCGACGGCCCGGAGCGCGCCCAGGCGCAGTGGCTCGCTCGCCAGAAAGGCATCGCCGACCGGGTTCACTTCGTCGGCAAGCAGCCGGATATTGTGGCCTATCTTTCTATTGCCGATGTTTTGCTGTTGCCGAGCGAGTCCGAATCCTTCGGGCTGGCCGCGCTGGAAGCCATGGCCTGCGAGGTGCCCGTCATCGCAAGCTGCACGGGCGGGCTGCCGGAGCTCGTCACCCCCGGCGAAACCGGCTTTCTGGCGGAAGTCGGCGACATTCAAGCCATGGCCGATCATACGCAGCGCATCCTGACGGATGACGCGCTCCGCGCCCGGATGCGCCAAGCCTGCCGGCGCGTCGCCGTCGAGAAGTTCAACGCCAATGACATTGTCGCCCGTTACGAAGCCTATTACGAGCGCGTTGTCGAGCGATTCGCCGCTCGGCGGCAAGCGTAGCCGGCACGGCTCGCAGCGGGCGCCGGTCGTCGCCGGCGCCGATCGGCGACGACGGCGACCGCCAGCGAGATTTGGGAAAAAACATACAAAAAGAGCTTGGAATGTTCGAAAGAACACGCTAGAGTAGCGTCACTTTGTTCGTACGCCAGCGTACGAAGCTGAAAGCTTCACCGGCAGCGCGAGCAGCCCTCCCGCGCCACTGTGCCGCCGTCGCGAGGCGCGCGAAACAACACGCTTTTATTCTATGCATGACGTTTCGAGCGTCCATCCTGTTGCTATTCCCCCCGAATTGCCATTGCGCGAGCGATAGCGGGATGCGGCGACTCGATTGCCACCCTGAACAGAAGTGACCACGTCCCAGATCGGAAAACCGTGCCCCGTCGCCTGCCGCGTCCGTCCCTGGCGCGAGCGTTGGGCGGCGCGTCGGCCGCGATCCGCGACCGTGGCGACGCGCGACAGAGGGGTTTGATATGGCTCAACATTTCCACCGGAGCATGAACACGATTGCGAAGGTTTCGATCTTCGGGGCCGTGTTCATCATTGGGTTCAGCGCGTGGCTGCTGCTCGAAATTAACCGCTCGTCGAATGTCACCAACGTGGGCATCGCCCTGCCGCAGCCGGTGCAGTTCAGCCACCAGCACCATGTCGCCGGCCTCGGCATCGAGTGCCGCTACTGCCACACCTCGGTTGAGCATTCGGCCTTCGCCAACATCCCCCCGATTTCAACCTGCATGAACTGCCACCAGCAAATCTGGTTCGGCGCGCCCATGCTGGAGCCGGTTCGCGCGAGCTGGAAGTCCGGACAGGCGCTGGAATGGAACCGGGTTCACAACCTTGGCGATTACGTCTATTTCAACCATGGCGTCCACGTGCAAAAGGGCATCGGGTGCGTGTCTTGTCACGGGCGGGTGGATCAAATGCAGCTCGTCTACAAGGATCAGCCCCACACGATGGAGTGGTGCCTGAGCTGCCACCGCAACCCGGCGCAGCATATCCGCCCGCGCGACCAGGTTTTTAACATGACGTGGAAGCCCGAAGACATCGGCGAAACGCAAGCCACCCTGGGCGCGCGTCTCGTCAAGGAATACAACATCGAGTCAGCCCGCAAGCTGACGAGCTGCTCGACTTGTCATCACTGAAGCGCGACGCCATGACCGATCATTCCGCACGCCCATCCGTCCCCCTGCCGCCGGCCGCCGCGGCGCCGGAGCCAGCCTACTGGCGCGGCATCGAGCGCTTGCTCGCCAATCCGGACGCCCAAGCGGCGCTTGCCGAGACGTTTCCCCGACAGGCTTCTCTGCTCGGCGACGCCCTTGATCGCCGCCACTTCCTCAAGATTATGGGCGCGTCGTTCGGCTTGGCCGGCCTGACCGCCTGTAGCGCCTACCCGGACGACGGCAAGATCGTGCCCTATGTCAAGGCGCCGGAGGAAATCGTGCCCGGCAAGCCGCTCTTTTACGCTTCGACGTTCAGCATGGGAAACTTGACGACGGGCGTGCTTGTCGAAAGCCACATGGGGCGCCCGACGAAGATCGAAGGCAACCCTGATCATCCAGCCAGCCTGGGCGCGACGGACCTCTTCGCGCAGGCGGCCATACTGACGCTCTACGATCCGGATCGCTCCCAGACCACGCGCTACTACGGCGACGCTCGCCCCTACGACCTGTTCCTGCGCGATCTGCGCAAGTCGCTCGATCAGCATCGCGCCAATCAGGGCGCGGGGCTGCGAATTCTGACCGAAACCGTCACCTCGCCGACGCTCGGCGCGCAACTGCGGCGCGTGCTGAGCGAGTTCCCGAAAGCCAAGTGGATACAGTACGAGCCGTGCGGCCGGGACGCCGTCCGCGCCGGCGCAAGGCTCGCCTTCGGGCGCGTCGTCGAGGCGCAGTACCGATTTGAAGCGGCCGATGTCATCGCGGCGCTTGACGCCGACTTTCTCGCCGCTGGCCCTGGCAGCGTCCGCCACGCCCATGACTTCAGCCGCCGCCGCCGCGCCCGCCTGGGGCAGGAGGCGACCAAGCGCATGTCGCGGCTGTATATGATCGAGTGCACGCCGACCGCGACCGGCGCGGTGGCTGACCACCGCATCGCCGTCCGCCCCAGCGAGCTGATTGAGCTTGCCAACGCCGTCGCCGTTGGGCTGGGCGTCGAAACTGGCCGGCCGGCCCAGCCGCCCGCAGCCCATGTCAAGCTTGTCGAAACGCTCGTCAAGGACCTTCAGGCAAACGCCGGCAAGAGCCTGTTCGTGGTCGGCGACTACCAGCCGGCGGCACTGCATGCGCTGGCGCACGCCGTCAACGCCAAGCTGGGCAACGTCGGGAAAACGCTGGCTTACACCGACTCGCCCGAAGTCGCTCCGGCCGATCAGGAAGCCGACTTTCGCCAGTTGGTCGCCGATATGCACGCCGGGATGGTCGAGACGCTCGTCATTCTGGATGGCAACCCGGCTTACACGGCCGCATCCGACGTTGACTTCGCCGGCGGGCTGCGGAAGGTCAAGCTATCGGTTCATCTCAGCCTCTACTTCGATGAAACCTCGGCCCGCTGCCACTGGCATATTCCGGCCTCGCACTTCCTCGAAGCCTGGGGCGACGCGCGGGCGCATGACGGGACAGCTTCCATACAGCAGCCGCTCATCGCGCCGCTTTACAGGGAAACCAAGTCGCCCATCGAGCTGCTGGCGGCGTTTCTCGGCGAGTTCAACCAAGGCGGCGATGAAATCGTCCGCAACTTCTGGCAGCGCAACTTGGCGCAGCTCGCGTCCGGCAAGGCGCTCGAGCCGACGCTGACGGGGGCGGTCAAGATTGGGCGCAGCGCGGTCAATCTGCAAGACGAGTTTGACAAGCGATGGCGACGGACGCTTCACGACGGCTTCCTGGCGGATTCCGCCTTCAAGCCGGTCGAGGTTGCTTTCGCTGGCAACCTTCCCGAGGCGATGAAAGCCCTGCCAATGGCTTCCAATGCCGGCCTCGAAGTCGTCTTCCGGCCCGACCCGACAATTTATGACGGGCGCTTCGCCAACAATGGCTGGCTTCAGGAAACGCCCAAGCCCCGGACAAAGCTCACGTGGGACAACGCCGTGATTATGTCGCCGCGCACGGGCGCGCGACTGGGACTGACTCGGACTCACGATGCCGACCCCTACGCCGTGGTCGAAGTCGCCATTGGCGGGCGCAAGGCGCGCGGCGCGGCGCTGGTCCTGCCGGGTCACCCCGACGACACGCTGACCATCCACCTTGGTTATGGGCGCGAGCGCGCCGGGAGCGTCGGCAACGGGGCCGGCTTCAATGCCAATTCGCTCCGCGCGGCCGATACGCTGTGGCACGCTAGCGGCGCGAGCGCGACGAAGACCGGCGAAACGGCGCGACTCGCCTGCACGCAGATGCATTGGGAAATCGAGGCTGCCGGCGCGTTCGAGCGTCGCCAGCTCGTCCGGGAGGCGACGCTGGCGGAATACCTCTCCGACCCGCAGTTTGCCCGCGCCGAGTTTGACGATCCAAAAGCGCGCAAGCTGACGCTATTCGAGCCACCTGACGACTACTCGCAGGGCTACGCCTGGGGCATGGTCGTGGACATGAATGTCTGCACCGGCTGTCAGGCGTGTGTCGTCGCCTGCACGGCGGAAAACAACATCCCTATCGTCGGCAAGGCCGAAGTGCTGCGCGAGCGCGAAATGCACTGGATTCGCATTGACCAGTATTACGCTGGAGACCCGAATGATCCGAACCTCGCGCTTCATCTCCAGCCGGTCATGTGCCAGCACTGCGAAATGGCTCCGTGCGAGCTGGTATGCCCTGTCGCCGCGACGACGCACAGCCCGGAAGGCGTCAACGAGATGACTTACAACCGGTGCGTCGGGACGAAATACTGCGCCAACAACTGTCCCTACAAGGTGCGGCGGTTCAACTTCCTGCACTACTCCGATTACGACACGCCGGTTTTGAAGCTTGGCCGCAATCCCGACGTCACGGTCAGAACGCGCGGCGTGATGGAAAAGTGCACCTACTGCGTTCAGCGCATCAACGCGGCGCGCATCGAGGCCGAAAAAGAGGATCGGCGCATTCTGGACGGCGAGGTGATCACCGCCTGTCAGGCGGCTTGCCCGACTCAGGCCATCATTTTCGGCGACATCAACGACCCTGACAGCCAAGTCGCGCAGCTGCGCAAGGAGCCGACGAGCTACGGGCTGTTGGCCGAGCTCAATGTCCGCCCGCGCACGTCATATCTGGCGAAAGTGCGCAACGTCCATCCTGATCTCGCGCCTGCGCGCAAGAAGGCGCCCGGGCGCGGCGAGCATCGCGACGGCGGAAGCCACGACGGTCAATCGAGCGGCGACGGGGCGCATGGCGCATCGCGGGAAACCCATTCGCCGAGCCACTGACCCATCACCAGGAGCGACCACTTGTATGCCAGCGTCTAACGAATTCGAACCATCAGTGTCGCCGACCAGTCGGCTGCCAGTCATTGGTCCCGGACACACTTACGCCAGCATCAACGAGAAGATTAGCGCCCTCGTTTTGTTGCGGGGCACAACCTTGGGCTGGCTGGTCGGCTTCGGCATCGCCTTCATGATCTTCATGATGATGCTCGGCTCGATTAGCTACCTCCTCTATAAGGGCGTCGGCGTCTGGGGCATTAACAACCGGGTGGGCTGGGGGTTTGACATCATCAACTTCGTCTGGTGGATTGGCATCGGTCATGCCGGAACGCTGATCTCGGCCATCCTGCTCCTGCTCCACCAGAAATGGCGCACCTCGATCAACCGCTTTGCGGAGGCGATGACGCTCTTCGCCGTGGCTTGCGCGGGTCTATTTCCAGTGCTGCACCTGGGGCGGCCGTGGTACGCTTACTTCCTTTTCCCTTACCCGAACACGATGGGGATGTATTTCCCTCAGTTTCGCAGCCCGCTGGAGTGGGACGTGTTCGCGGTCTCGACCTACGCGAGCGTTTCGCTGGTATTCTGGTACGTTGGCTTGATTCCCGACCTGGCGACGCTGCGCGACCGGGCGCGCAGCTGGCTTGCGAAGACCGTTTACGGCTTTTTCTCGCTTGGCTGGCGGGGATCGGCGCGGCACTGGCACCGGTATGAGTCCATTTATCTGTTGCTAGCGGGGCTTTCGACGCCGCTCGTGCTGTCGGTGCACACGATAGTCAGCTTTGACTTCGCGGTTTCGATCATTCCGGGATGGCACGCGACGTTCTTCCCGCCTTACTTTGTCGCCGGGGCCATCTACGCCGGGTTCGCCATGGTGCTGACGCTGGCGATTCCGGTGCGCTGGGTTTACGGGCTGGAGGATTTCATCACCGACAAGCACCTCGAAAACATGGGGCTGATTACGCTCGTGACCGGGAACATGGTGGGCTACGCCTACATCATGGAGCTGTTTTACGGCTGGTATAGCGCCAACGAGTACGAGCAGTTCATGGTGCACAACCGCGTCCTGGGCCCCTATTGGGCGCTCTACGTGGCGCTCATCGTGTGCAACATCATTGCGCCGCAGTTTCTCTGGGCGAGGCGCATTCGGCGAAACGCCTGGTGGCTATTCGGGATCTCGATGTTCGTCAGCGTCGGCATGTGGCTAGAGCGGTACGTCATCATTGTCGTCAGTCTGCACCGCACCTTCCTGCCGTCGGGCTGGGGCACTTACGCCGGGACGTTCTGGGATTGGACGCTCTACATTGGCACGATGGGCTTCTTCCTGACGCTGCTGTTCCTGTTCATTCGACTCCTGCCAATAATCTCGATGTCTGAAATGCAAATGCTCCTGCCCGGGGCAAGCGGCGCGCCGCAGAAAGGAGAGGCGAAGCCATGAAGCCGAGCAGCCGACCGCGTTACTACGGGGTGTTGGCCGAGTTCGAGTCGCCGGCGGCGCTGGTCGCGGCCGCCCGCGCCACGCATGAGGCCGGCTATCGCAAATACGATGCCTATTCGCCCTTTCCCATTGAGGAGTTGGCCGACGCCATGCACGACCACAAAAACCCCATCTCGAAGATTGTGTTCTTCGCCGGGCTGACTGGGGCATGCGTCGGGTTTGGCATGCAAGCCTACGCCAACCTGATTCATTACCCGATGAACATCGCCGGGCGACCGCTCTATGCCTGGCCAATGTTTATCCCGATCACCTTTGAGTGCACCGTGGCGTTCGCGGCGTTTACGGGCGTGCTGGCGATGCTGGCCCTCAACGGGCTGCCGCGACCGCACCATCCGCTTTTCGACGTGCCGAGCTTCTCGCAGGCGACGCAGAGCCGATTTTTCCTGTGCATCGAGTCGGACGATCCGAAATTCGATCTCGAAGGGGTTCGCAAGTTTCTTGAAGGCTTGAAGCCAATGGAGATTCACGATGTCGAGAATCATTAGGCATCCGAGCCGCTGGCGACGAGCCGTCTGGGCCGGCGTGGCGGCGGCGCTGCTGGCCAGCGGCGCGGGCTGCAAGCAGAAAATGAGCTACCAGCCGCGCTACGACCCGCTGGAGCGGAGCGAAATCTTCGCCGATCGGTCGTCGGCGCGGCCGATCCCGGCTGGCACGGTAGCCCGCGGCTTTCTGCGCGACGACCCGGAAGTCTTTCTAGGGCGCAAGGAAAATGGCGACTACGTGACGGAGTTTCCCTTCCCGGTCACCGAGGAAGTCATGAGGCGCGGACAAGAGCGATTCACGATTTACTGCACGATGTGCCATGGATTTTCGGGCTATGGCAACGGGATGATCGTGCAGCGCGGCTTTTCGCCGCCGCCGTCGTTCCATGATCCGGAGACCCGCGAGAAATCGGCTGGCTACTACTTTTCGGTCATTACCAATGGCTACGGCGCGATGCCCGGCCACGCGCACCAGATTCCAGTCTCCGACCGGTGGGCGATCGTGGCGTACGTCCGGGCGCTTCAGCTGAGCCAGAATGCCAGGCTTGAAGACGTGCCAGCCGAGCATCGAAAAGACCTTGACGCCCCGCCCACCGCGACGGCGGGACCGGCCAGCTCGCACTCGCCTGCAAACTCACATTCAGGAGGAGCGCACTGATGAGCTACGATCCTGAGCAAGCGCAGCGGGACGCCTCCGCGCCGCTGGCTGTCAAGCGGTTCCAAGCGCCAGCGCTGATCATCGGCGCGCTGGGCGCGTTGGGCGTCATCCTCGCCGCCTTTGTTGACTTTCGGCAGTTTTTGCACGCTTACCTATTCGCCTTCACCTTCTGGAACGGCGTGACGCTCGGCGCGATGACGCTGCTGATGATCCAGTACCTGACCGGCGGCGGCTGGGGCATCCTGGGCCGACGAGCCATGGAAGCCGCCACGCGCAACATGTGGCTGATGGCAGCGCTCTTTCTACCGATTTTAGCCGGCGTCCTGCTCAACAAGCTCTATATCTGGACGGACGCCGCGCGGGTTGACGCCGATCACCACCTGCACCAAAAGGCAACCTACCTGAACGTCCCATTCTTTCTGGGGCGGCTGGCGTTTTACTTTACGGTCTGGCTAGTCTGGGCGCATTTCTTAAATCGGTGGTCGCTCCAGCAAGACCAAAGCGGGGACAAGCGGCTGGCTCAGAAGCTGCGCAACCTGAGCGGCCCGGGACTCCTGGTCATGGCAATTACTATGACCTTTTCCAACATCGACTGGCTGATGTCGCTCGAGCCTTACTGGTTTTCCTCGATGTACCCGCTCATCAACATGGTGGGCAACCTGTTGTCGGCCGTATGCCTTACGGTCATCGTCGTGGCTCTGATGTCCGATAGCGCGCCATTCAAGGGGCTCATCGGCTCGAAGCACTTCCGCGACTTCGGCAACCTCATGCTGGCGTTCACGATGCTGTGGACCTACACTTCGCTGTCACAGTTTCTAATCACCTATTCCGGGAACCTGCCGGAAGAAACGCCCTGGTATCTGAACCGGCTCAATGGCGGCTGGGGCTATGTCGCGGGCAGCCTGCTCGTCGGCCATTTCATGTTGCCGTTCGCAGTGCTGCTCCAGCGGCAGGTCAAGGACCCTGGCAAGCCGCTCATTTACGTCAGCGCGTTCATTATCTTCATGCGCATGGTGGACTTGTTCTGGTGGATCAAGCCGACCTATGACGCTGGGCATGGGGTTCACGCCGCAGAGCATCTCTCGCATTTCAGCGTGTCCTGGATGGACATCGCCGCGCCGCTGGCTATCGGCGGCATTTGGGTGTGGCTCTACCTGCGGAACCTGGAGCAGCGGCCGCTAATTCCGCGGCATGACCCGAACATGAAGGAGGCATTTGCTCATGGCGGACACTAAGCTTGACAAATCCGACCGCCACGACAAACACCACGACTTGCCCAACGGCGTCGGCTTTGAGCAAAGCGACGCCAACATCAAGGCTGTGTTCGGCGTCGGCATTGCGGTGCTGGTTTTCACGCTTTGCTGCGCCGCGGTCATCAACTTGATCTATAGCTACCTGGGCGAGCACAGCTACCGGGGCGCCCAGCCCAAGACGGAGCGCGCCAAGGATGAGCCGCGCGTTGTCAATGACCACGAGCCGCCGCTTCAGGAGTCGCCAGAAGCCGACATGCGCGCCTGGCGGGCCAAGGAAGACGCCCGCCTGCGGAGTTACGGCTGGGTCTCGAAGGAAAAAGGCATCGCGCATATCCCTATTGAGCGGGCAATGCAGCTTACGTTGGAGCGCGGGCTGCCAAGCAGCAAGCGCGTGACAGCGTTCAATGCTCCAACCGGAACGCATCGCCCCGGCGGGACCGGGGCGCCCCTGCTCGACAAGGAAGAGGCGCTGCGGCACTCTGGCGACTCGAATTCGGGGCGACCGCTGCCGCGCTCGAAGGGTGTCAGAGGCTCCGCTCAGCTATCGCCCACGCCCAATCCAGTCCAAGACGCTCAGGGAACGTCGCCCAGCGCGCACTGAAGGCGCTTTTAAGCGCGCACTGAAGGCGCTTTTATAGGCAAGGAGTTATGAAATCCATTCTTAAAGCCGCATTGCTAGTGGCCGTTAGCTGCTGGTTGAGCGTCCCCGCGGCGCTGGCTCAGTACGGCGCGGGGCAGCAAGTCGAAATGCCTTCCCAGTCCAGCATGCCATCGGCTTCCCCTGAGCTGCTCAAGCAAATTGGCGTCACGCAGAGGCTTGGCGCGCAGCTTCCGCTCGATGTGCAACTGCGCGATGAGACGGGCGTTGAGCGCCCGCTTCAGACTTACTTCACCGATAAGCCAGTCATTGTCGCGCCGGTGTACTTCACCTGCCCGATGCTCTGCATGCAGATCATCAACGGCATCATCAAGGGCTTGCGGGAAGTTCACTACATGCCGGGGCAGGACTTTGAAGTCGTCATTGTCAGCATTGACCCGCGCGAGACCGCCGAGCTGGCGGCTGGCCAGAAAGGCAGCTACCTCAAGCGGTACGGACGCCCCGGGACTGAGCGGGGCTGGCATTTCCTGACTGGGCGCGAGGAAGAAGTGTCGCGGCTCGCGGCGGCGCTAGGCTTCCGGTACGCCTGGGACGAGGCGACGCAACAGTACGCCCACGCTAGCGCCATTATGGTCGCCACGCCGCAAGGACAGCTCTCGCACTATTTTTACGGGGTCGAGTATCGCCCGAATGACCTGCGCTTCGCGCTCGTGCAATCCTCGCAAGGCAAGATTGGCAGCCCGGTCGAGCAAGCGTTGCTTTACTGCTTCCACTACGACCCAGTGACGGGTCGCTACACCCCCATCATTTTGACAGCCATCAAGATTTTCGCCGTGCTCACAGTGATTGCGCTAGGGGGGCTCATCGGCTACTTCCTGTGGCAAGAGCGCAAGGAAAGACAGGCGCCGGCGGCGGCTTCCAGCCCTGCCAAGGCTGGGTAGGGACGTTGTCATGACTGAATTGACCTTATTGAACGCGCTTTTCAGCTGGGCGGCTCTCGCTTTTCGCCTGCCGCTGTTCCCGGAGCAAGCCTCCGCCAACGCGCCGCGCGTGGACGCCCTTTACTTCTTCATGCTCGCGGTATGCGGCGGCGTCTCGATTGCCATTGTGCTGCTGATTTTTTACTTTGCCGTCAAGTACCGCCGGCGAGCGCCTGACCAGCTGGCGGAGGAAGCGCACGTGCCAATCGCGCTCGAGTGGGCTTGGATAATCATTCCATCGCTTTTCTTCCTGTCATTTTTCGCCTGGGGCGCGCTAGTTTACTTCGAGGACGCCAAGGCGCCAAAGGACGCGCTCGAGATCGCCTGCACGGGGCGCCAGTGGATGTGGAAGTTTCAACATCCCGACGGTCAGCGAGAAATCAACACGCTGCACATTCCGATTGGCAAGCCGATTAAGCTCGTCATGGTATCGGAAGACGTCATCCACAGCATGTTCGTGCCAGCGTTTCGCATCCACATGGATGTCATCCCGAAGCGCTACACCGAAGTTTGGTTCGAGGCAACGAAGCCGGGGACGTATCACATGTTTTGCTCGCAGTACTGCGGCACAGAGCATGCCAACATGATTGGCTCCGTTGTGGCGCTCGAGCCGCACGAGTATCAGGCGTGGCTCAACGGCGCGGCGACTGGCTCGCTGGCCCTGCGCGGCGAGGGGCTATTCAACAAGCTGGCCTGCAATGGTTGCCACACGGGCGACGCCGAGGCGCGGGGACCATACTTGCCCGGCCTCTATGGACGCAACGTCCAGTTGACGACCGGCGAGGTCATCGTGGCGGATGAAAACTATATTCGGGAATCAATCATCAAGCCGGGCGCGAAAATCGCCGCTGGCTACGACAACATCATGCCCGGCTATGACGGGCAGCTGACCGAAGAGCAAATCATCGAGCTGGTGGCCTATATCAAGCACTTGGGCAAGAAGTACGACCAGTTTGAGCCGGTCGCGCCGCCAACCGCTCCTGCGCCGCGTCCAGCCGGACAGAACCCTGATCAGACCCTGCCAACCGGCAATGTCAAGCCAAGCGCGACACCCCCGGCGACGCCTTCCGAGGCGACATCGCCGCGTCCCGCGCCGGAAGGCGCGCGTCCGAAAGCCAACTGATTCGCCAGTCGGCGGGCCATAATCCGCATCGAGTGACGCTATGATCGAAGAAAACGTCTCCCTACCGCGCATCCACTACCTGAACTCCCACTATGGGTGGAAGTCATGGCTGTTTACGACCGACCACAAGCGGATCGGCCTGCTTTACATGATTTCCATCACGCTGATGTTCTTCCTCGGCGGCTTTTTCGCGCTGCTCATCCGGCTTGAGCTGCTCACGCCGCAGGCGGACATGTTCAACGCGGATACCTACAACAAGTTCTTCACCCTGCACGGGGTCATTCTGGTTTTCTTCTTCCTTGTGCCCTCGATTCCGGCGACGCTCGGCAACTTTCTCATCCCCTTGATGATCGGGGCCAAGGACGTCGCCTTTCCCAAGCTGAACCTGTTGAGCTGGTACATCTACGCCATCGGGTCGCTGTTCACGCTGTGGGTCGTCGCCGTCGGCGGGGTTGACACGGGCTGGACATTTTACACGCCCTACAGCACCACCTTCGCCAACACGCACGTCATTGCGGCGACGCTCGGCGTGTTCTTCACCGGCTTTTCCTCGATTCTGACGGGGCTGAACTTCATTGTCACGATCCACAAAATGCGCGCGCCGGGGCTGACGTGGTTTCGCCTGCCGCTCTTCATCTGGTCGCTTTACGCGACCAGCATCATTCAAGTGCTGGCCACGCCAGTGCTGGGCATCACGATGGTGCTCATCGCCGTTGAGCGATTCGCCCGAGTCGGCATTTTCGACCCGGCGCTAGGCGGCGACCCGGTGCTTTTCCAGCATATGTTCTGGTTTTACTCGCACCCGGCCGTATACATCATGATTTTACCGAGCCTGGGCGTGGTGAGCGAGCTCATTTCAGCCTTCACGTGGAAGCGCGTCTTTGGATACAAGTTCGTCGCCGTCTCATCGCTGATGATCGCCATTTTTAGCTTCATCGTGTGGGGGCACCACATGTATGTCTCCAGCATGTCGATCTACGCCGGCATGCTGTTCTCGATCTTGAGCTACTTGGTGGCCGTTCCTTCGGCGGTGAAGGTCTTCAACTGGACGGCGACCCTCTACAAGGGCTCAGTGTCGTACGACACGCCGATGCTCTATGCGCTGGGCTTCATCGGACTATTTACGATTGGCGGACTGACGGGGCTGTTTTTAGCCTCGATGGGCTTGGACCGCCACCTACATGATACTTACTTCGTCATCGCCCACTTCCACCTCATCATGGTGGGCGGCGCGGTCATGGGCTATTTCGGCGGGCTGCACTACTGGTGGCCAAAGATGTTTGGCCGGATGTACCCTGAATGGTGGGGACGCCTCAGCGCGCTGATTGTGTTTGTGGGCTTCAACCTGTCGTTTTTCCCGCAGTTCATCATTGGCTACCTGGGGATGCCGCGCCGTTACCACGTCTATGCCCCGGAGTTTCAGGTGCTCAATGTGATGTCCACCGCCGGGTCGTCCATTCTGGGGGTGGGCTACTTGCTGCCACTGGTCTACTTCATCTGGTCGTTGCGCTACGGCAAGGTGGCGTCGAATCCCTGGATGGCCAAGGGTCTAGAGTGGGAAGCCGCCTCGCCGCCGCTGCCAGAAAACTTTCTCGAACAGCCCGTCGTGACCGAAGAAGCCTACAACTACCCGATACGCCCGGCGCAGCCGACCCGGCATACGGGCAGACTAACCAGCGGGCTGGCGCAGCCAGCGGACACGACTGGCAAGGGAAGGGAGGCCGAAGTTGTCTAACGCGCACAGCCCTATCGCCCATCATTTTTACACGGTCGAACAGCAGAAAGAGGCAGCCACGATTGGCATGTGGCTCTTTCTGGCGACGGAGATTTTGCTCTTCGGCGCTTTGTTTACAGCCTATGCCGTTTATCGGCAAAAGTTTCCCGACGCCTTTATGGTCGCCAGCTCTCGCATGGACTGGAAGATGGGGGGGCTCAACACGCTCTTCCTCATCATCAGCAGCGTCACAATGGTTTTCGCGGTCTCGGCGGCTGAGAAAGGGCGCCGCGGCGGGCTGCTGGGCTTTTTGGCTGCAACTGGCTTCTTCGGGACGCTGTTCTTGGTCGTGAAATACTTCGAGTATAAGCACCACTACCACGACCAGGACGTGCCAGGACTGAACTTTCACTGGGCAGGCGCGCCCGAATTCGCCAACGGCGCGCAGATGTTTTTCTTTCTCTACTTCTTTATGACGGGTCTGCACGCCCTGCACATGGTGGTCGGGCTAGGCCTGCTCATTTGGATTTTCATCACGGCTTATCAGGGCAAGTATTCGCCGGAGTATTACAACCCAGTCGAAATGTTCGGGCTGTACTGGCACTTTGTCGATCTGGTTTGGATTTTTCTTTTCCCGCTGCTCTACCTGCTTGGCGCGCATCTCCCGCCAGGCGGGGGCGGTCACCACTGACGAGGCGGCTCGCTATATGGCGCACGAGACGACACCCCATAACGAACATCTGGCGAATGGGCAAGGCCACGCCCACCACAGCATTTCGCCTGCAACCTGCCTGCTAGTGTTTGCGGCGCTGGTCATTGGCACGGTCGCCACCGTTTGGACGGCAAGCATGGACCTGGGCGTCTTGAACACGCCTGTGGCGCTGTCCATAGCGGTGGCGAAGGCCACGCTCATCATCCTGTATTTCATGCATGTCCTTTACAGCAAGTGGCTGACGCGGATGGTCGTCATCGGCTCGTTTTTCTTCCTAATCGTGCTGTTTGGGCTGACGTTCGCCGATTACCTCACTCGCGAGAAGACGCCGGAAATACCGTCGCTTTATTCCTCCGACCCAATCCTGAAGCAACAGTAGCGACACGCCGCCCTCATTCGCTCATTATGTCAAACCCCTTCTCTCTCGCCTCCCCAAGCCTGGTCCGCGCGCCAGCCATTCGCGACCGCCTGGCGGCGTATTGGGCGCTCACCAAGCCGCGCATCACCTTCGAGGTTGCGCTCATCGCCGCCTTCGGCTTCATCCTCGGCGCGCCGGGCGACTTCGATTGGCTCCGTTTCTTTCATGCGATGCTGGGCATTGGGATGCTTTCGGGCGGCATTGCGGCGCTCAACCAGTGGATGGAGCATGCCGCCGATGGAAAGATGCGGAGGACGGCGACGCGGCCAATCCCGAGCGGACTCGTCTCGCCCTTCCGGGCGCTCTTGTTTGGCGTCGCGCTGACGGTGGCGGCTGAGGCTTACTTGTGCCCGACTGTCAACCCGCTGACGGCCCTGCTGGGCTTGGCTACAGCGATTGGCTATGTCTGGATTTACACGCCGCTTAAGACGCGGACCTGGCTTTCCACTGCCATCGGCGCCTTTCCTGGCGCGGTGCCGCCGCTGATAGGCTGGGCGGCGGCATCCGGGACGCTTTCGATCGAAGCCTGGACGCTCTTCGCCATCATGTTTTTCTGGCAGTTCCCTCACTTCTACGCCATTGCCTGGATGTATCGCGAGGACTACCGCCGGGCTGGAATTGGCATGCTGCCGGTTATTGAAGCCGACGGTCGCCGGACCATTCGGCAAACGCTTGTCACCGGGGTTATCACCGTCGGGCTGAGCCTGCTTCCCTTCTGGCTGGGCTTGTCCGGCTGGGTTTATCTTGTCGGCGCGCTCCTGCTGGGCGGACTGTTTTTGCACTCCTGCCTGACGCTGGCGCGAACGCGAGCCAATCTGGCAGCCAAGCGTGTGTTGCGGGCGTCGGTAGTTTATCTTCCCCTGTTGTTTCTGCTAATGGCGATCAATCGCGCCTGAGCGGCAGGTTGCGACGAAGCGGCGTCCGGCGCAAGCCTCAACAGAGGGAGGTACGATCATGCCAATCAAGTTCATCACTGTAGACGCCTTCACGGATAAGCCCTTCCGCGGGAACCCGGCGGCCGTTTGCTTGCTTGAGGAAGCGATTGACCAGCGCCTGATGCAGGCTATCGCGCTGGAGATGAATCTTTCGGAAACGGCTTTTGTTTTGCCGGAAGCGGACGGGGGCTGGCGGCTGCGGTGGTTCACGCCCGAAGCCGAGGTGAAGCTGTGCGGGCATGCGACCTTGGCGGCGGCGCATGCTCTGTACGAGCAGGGTCAGGTTGCGAACGGCGCGGTCGTGGTTTTCCACACGGCGAGCGGGCCGCTTTCCTGCATTCGACAGGAAGACGGAGACATCGAGATGGATTTCCCCGCCATGCCAGTCGCGCCGACGGTCGCGCCAATGGAATTGTTCGCGGCGCTGGGCGCGCCGCTGGCGTACGTCGGCGCCAGCGAGTCCAACTACTTGGTCGAAGTCGAGAATGAAGCGACCTTGCGTGGCATCCGGCCCGATTTGCGGCTGCTGGCGACGCTGCCCAAGTGGGGGACGATTGTGACGTGCCGCGCCGCCGCTCACGAAGGCGAGCCCGACCACGATTTTGTCTCGCGCTTTTTTGCGCCGGCGAAAGGCGTTGGCGAGGATCCTGTCACCGGCTCCGCCCACTGCTCCCTTGGCCCTTACTGGAGCGCCAAGCTTGGCAAGGCCAAGCTTATTGGCTTTCAAGCCTCAAAGCGCGGGGGGATTGTCCGCGTCGAGGACCGCGGCGAGCGGGTCACCCTTGGCGGACGGGCGGTTACGGTTATGCATGGCGCGCTTAGGGTCTGAGTCAGCTTTCCCAGGGGCTGCTTTCTTTGCAGGTCGAATTCGCGCGAACTTTCCTTGCGGGCTGCAACCTGGCAACGAGCGGAAAAAACACTTTCCCGCTCGTTCACACTGTGTTCACATGAGTGGGAATAATGGCGATACCTGTGGCTTATAACGCCAAACGAACTTTGGGAAAAGGTTCCAGTGGCGGAAAGCGTTTCGGATGCCAGCGGTCGCGGGAGACCGCTTCTTGGAGCGAGGCGCGTTTGCTCCGGCTGGAGTTCCATTTTCGTCCTCTGTAAAAATTATAAGGGAGAATCATCATGCGAGATGTTTTGCGACTGAAGTGGCTCTGGCTGCTTGCGGTGGCGGTCGGCCTAGCCTTCCCGGCGCAAGCGCGGGCGCAAGCTCAGGCGACAACTGGTCAAATCGCTGGGGTGGTCGCGGATCAAACCGGCGCAGCCATCGCCAACGCGACTGTGACGGCTGAAAACGCGAAGACCGGCTTTAGGCAAACCACGACCTCGAAGTCCAACGGCGAGTATGTGCTCGTGCAATTGCCGGTTGGTCAATACACGATTAAGGCGGAGGCGCCCAACTTCACGGCGACCACCACGGAGAATGTCACCGTGATCGTCGGGCGCACCTTTAATCTCAACCTGACGCTGGGCGTCGGGGCCGTGACTGGCGAAGTCATTGAAGTGACGGCCAGCGGCGTCAGCATTCAGACGACCCGCAGCGAGGCCGACGCCATCCAGAACTCAACCGCCATCCAGAACCTGCCCATCAACGGCCGGCGCTTTCAGGATTTTGTGACGCTGTCCCCCAATGCGCAAGTTGAGCCGCGCCGGCAGCAGATTTCGCTGTCGGGGCAGCGCGGCATCTATGGGGCGAACGTAAACGTGGACGGCATGGACTACAATCAGCCGTTCTTCGGCGGCATTCGCGGCGGCGAGCGCTCAAACGCTGCGTTCACGATTCCGCAGGAATCCATCCGCGAGTTTCAGGTTGTTTCAGCGGGCTACTCAGCTGAGTTTGGCCGCTCCACCGGCGGCACAGTCAACGCCGTGACGAAGAGCGGCACGAACGAATTCCACGGCACGGCCTTTTATCTCATCCGCCCGCAGGAAGCCGCGCGCACCAATGACTTCTTTCGCGCGCAGGAGAGGCAGTTCGCTGCGCAAGGCATCACCGGGCGGATTAACGCCGCGCCGACCCAGCAGCAGTTCGGCGGCTCGGTCGGCGGGCCGATTTTCAAGAACAAGCTCTTTTTCTTCTTCGCCTATGAGCAGCAGCGCCTGCGCCAGACGCGCAGCACGGTGTTCCCCAACCTAGCGCTGGTCAACCCCAGCTCGCTGACGTCCGAGCAGCAGGCGGTCTTTAACTTTTACGTCAACGAGCAGGGCAGCTTCGAACAAACCAACGACGCCTGGGCCCCGCTCTTGCGCCTTGACTGGCAGATCAACAGCAAGAACCTGCTCACAGCGCGCTATAACTTTAGCTTCAATCGCGCGCTCAACGCCAACTCGAACGGGCCGCAGATTTTCCCGACCACAAACAGCTCGCTGGCCAACAACGGCGCGGAGCGGAACCGGAATAACATCGGCGTGGTTTCGCTCAACACGACGCTGACCTCGAATCTCTTCAACGAGTTCCGCTTTCAGTTCGCGCGCGAGGATCGCCCGCGCGGCTCGAACTCCAGCCGCCCGACCTTCAACAGCTTCATCGGCAACGTCGGCGCGGTGGCCTTTCTGCCGACGACGCAGTACGACACCCGGACGCAATTCGTCAACAACCTGACATTTCTGGCTGGCAGTCACACGATGAAGTTCGGCTTCGAATACAGCCGGATCTTTGCCAACCAGCTATTTGGGTTCAACCAGTTTGGATCCTATTCGCTCATCGGCGCCAATTCGACCCTGGCGGTCATCAATGGGGTACAGGTGCCCGTCGTCCCGCCCAACGCCCCGCCGACCGCGCAGCGCGGGCGATTCGACGTGGCGGCCAACTACACGGTGCAGATCGGGAATCGGTTCACCGAGTACACCGTTCAGCAGCTTGCCTTCTTTGGTCAGGATTCGTGGCGCATTCGCCCCAACTTCACGCTCAACTACGGGCTTCGTTGGGAAGGGCAGTACAACCCGACGCCGGAAGCCAACAACACCACGCTTGTCAACATCGTCAACAGCGTCCAGTATCCGATCGACGCTCCGGGCGTTCGGCGCGACCCGACGCAAATCCCCGACGTCACCAACCAGTATGCGCCGCGCGTGGGCATCGCCTGGGATCCGTTCAACAATGGCAAATCAGTCTTCCGGGCTAATGGAGGCATTTATTACGCCACCACCCCGCTCCTCCTCTTCGCGGACGCGACGAACAATTTCCGCACGCCTCCAGGCAATCTGTCAGCGCAGATTCCGTTCTCCCTGCCGTCCGGGTTCAACCAAGCGGCGTTTGACGCTTCGCCGGCCACGGCGGGCTACCGGGCGATCATGGGCACGGGGGCGGCGCCGAATACGGTTTTCCGCCAGTTCCTGCTGGCTGGCATCAACCTCAACAACTTCCAGCTTGGCGCGCTGCCGACGGTGACGCCGGCGCAGCTCACGCAGATTGCCAACGTACTCAACCAGTTCCTGCCGGCGGGCGCGACGCCGTTCTCGCTTTCAGCGGCGGCCACGCCGCTGTTCATTGACAGCAACTTCCGTAACCCGCGCTCGGTACAGACCAACTTTGGCTATGAATATCAAGTGGCGCGCGGGCTGACGCTCGGGGCGGACTTCTCGCTCATCAACACAGTCTATCTCCAGCGAAACCGGCAGCTTAACCTGCCTGCGCCGCGCATCAACCCCGACAACATTCCGGGCGACATCTCGCTGCGGCCGATTTTCAACCCAACGGTTGCGCCCTTCGCTACGCGGCCGAATCTTGGCGTCGGGCAGCTCACAGTGCGCGAATCCACAGCGCGGTCGCTCTACCGGGCGATGGTGTTGCGGGCGAAGCTTGAGCGTCGGTGGGGACAGTTCTCCGCCTTCTACACGCTGTCGGATAATCGCTCGGACGATGACAACGAGCGCGAAGCCGGCGGCTCATTCCCAGCCAACTCGTTTGACCTGCGCGGCGAGCGCGGCTTCTCCAACATTGACCGGCGGCACTTGTTTGTCGTCAACCCGGTCATCTTTCTACCCTATGGCTTTGAAGTGTCGAGCGTCGTCCGCTTGCAGTCGGCCTTTCCGGTTGACGCGATTGTCGGCAACATCGGGGGCGGTTCAGCCGACGTCAATCGCGACGGCTCGCTGGGCGCCGGCGCCGGCGGTCAGCTCGATCGGCCATTCCGCGCGCCGGGCGATCCGTTCCCGCGCAACGCCTTCCGCAACCGCCCGATTTACAACGCGGACCTCCGCGTGCAGAAACGGTTCAAGATCACCGAGTCGCAGGATGTCACGATTTCAGGCGAGTTCTTCAATATCTTCAACACGATGAGCTTGCAATACAGCGGCGCGGCGGTCACGAGCCTCTGCAACTTCGCTGGCTTGACGGGCAACGCGCTCATCGCGGCGCAGCGCAACTGCGGCATTCCGCAGGCGAATGTGCCGCTCAACCCGAACTTCCTCTCGCTGCGGGAGCGCAACCCGAATAGCGCTCAGCTAGGGCAGTTACTGCTCAACAACACGCTGGGCAACTCGGTGTTCCAGTTCCAGGTTGGGGTGCGGTATCAGTTCTGATCCGACGCCGCGCGGCGAATTTCGCGGGGGATGCGCCAAGGGGCGCGTTCCCCGCTTTTTTTCCGCTTCTTCCTCCTATGCGTCACCCCTGCGCCGTCCTGTCGCCGTCAAGATCGTCTCCCAGTAAGCCTCCAGCGCCAAGTCGCGCCGGAAATTGGACTCGAAGCAGGCTCGCGCCCGCTGCTGCATCGAGCGCAGGAGGTCTGGCTCAGCCGCCCACCGACGCAACGCCTCAACCAATGTCGCCCTATCTCCTGGCGCTACGCGGACTCCGCAGCCATACCGCTTGATGATGTCGGCGACTTCGGTCGCCTCGCCTACCAACCCCAGAATGGCCTGTCCGGCCGCCAGCGAGCCATAGATTTTGCTTGGAATGATAAGCCCTTCCGCCGCCGGCTCCATCGTCACCACGGAAACGTCCCCGCAGGTCAGCGACAGCGGCAAGCGCTCGAGCGGCTGGTAGGGTAGAAACTTCGCGTTGGGTAGCCGCTTTTCGGCTGCCATCTCGACCAGTCGCGCGCGCTTGCCGCCGTCGCCAATAAATAGAAAGAAAAAGCGCGGGTCGTCGCGGAGCGCCTCGGCCGCGGCGATAACGGTTTCCAGATCGTGCGCCAACCCCATGTTGCCCGAATAGAGGATAGTTAGCTTGTCGCGCGTCCCGTGCTCGCCCGCGAATGGGTTTTCGGCTTTGGGCAGCGGGCGAATGGCATCGCCGTCGGCCCAGCTTGGAATGACGCGAATTGCCAGCGGCGGGCGACCGGCGCGCGCATGGTTGGCGGCCAGCGTGGCGCGCATCCGCTCGCCGAGCGTAATGACGGCGGCGGCGTTGGCGTAGACAAGCGCGTTGACAGCATCCCAGAGACGGCGGATGAGCGAGCGCTCGCCAATGACGCCGAAGCGAACGGCGAGGTCGGGGTAAATATCTTCGACAATGCACACGTAGGGTCGCCCGCGGATCAGTCGCCCCGCCCAGCCAATCGCGCCCAGCAGCGGCGCGTTGCACACCGCCAGCGCGTCGTAGCCGCGAAAGCCGAACGTCAATTCAGCGGCGGCTCCAGCGATGAAGGTTGCCAGATTGGACATCCGACCCCAGAGACGGCGCTTATCAAAGCGCGTGCCCAGCGCGCGCCGGATGCGCACCGCGCCCAGAGCGTCGTTGGCTGGCAGGGGCGGAGCGTTGCGCTGGTAAGGCGCGCGGCTCGTCACAACGGTGACTTCGCAGCCGCGCCGCGCCAAGTCCTGCGCAATTTCAGTCGTGAACTGCGCGACGGCCGCGGTTTCCGGGTGGAAGTAGTGGGTCAGAATAAGCACCTTGGGCGCGGTCGAAGCCAAATCCGGCGGCGGGGCAACGCCAGGCAGGGCGATGTCATTCATGGCGCGGTCTCGGTCGCGACATC
Organism: Chloracidobacterium sp. CP2_5A; assembly: GCA_002254845.1. Lineage (GTDB taxonomy): Bacteria > Acidobacteriota > Blastocatellia > Chloracidobacteriales > Chloracidobacteriaceae > Chloracidobacterium. The sequence goes on from NKPT01000023.1 coordinate 46,419, forward strand.
CGCTTGGCGAATGACCCTCTGGCGCGTCCATTGCGCCGGGCAGCCGCGATAAATTCCATACGGCTTGGTTCTGCCGCCAATGACGCTGCCGGCGGCAACGACGACGTGGCTTTCCAAGCGCGTTCCCGGAAGGACGACGCTTTTCGCCCCCACCCACGCGCCATCCGCAATCTCGATGGGCGCGATCATGAGATCAAAGCGGGGCGCGGCGTAGTCATGATTGCCTGTCAGCAGGTAAGCCCCCTGCGAGATGCAGGCATGCGCGCCGATGGCGACTTGCGCAAGATTGTCAATCCACGCGCCTTCCCCAATCCACGTAAAATCGCCAATCGAGAGAAACCACGGGTACTTGATGTTAACATTCGGCTTGATGACGACCCCCCGGCCGACGCGCGCGCCAAACGCCCGGAGGAGCGCCGCTTTGAACGCTGACGGGTACGGCAGGTCGGATTTGAGCACCCAGGCGTTGACCAAAGCCCACAGCGCCCGCTTGAGGGTCGGGCCAGGCCGGTACCAAGCGTTGTCGAAGCGCGATAAGTCAACGGTGGTCATGCGCGAGCATCCGTTCGTAGGCCGTCAGCAGTCTTTGCGCTATCCGATCCCAGGTGTAGTTGTGGAGAATGAATTCTCGCGCCCGCGCGCCCATCGCCCGCGCCGAAGCCGGGTCGGACAAGAGCGCATCGAGCGCCTCGGCGAGCGCGTCGGGCGCGGCGTCCGCGATGCGCGCCGCGCCGGCCGCGCCGGCTTCCGGGAAGTTGCAGCCCGTCGTCATGATCGTCGGCGCGCCCGCGGCCAAGCACATCAGAATGCCCATGCTAAAGCCTTCGGAATAGGAGGGCGCAATGTGTAGCTCGACGCTGCGCAGCATGGCATAGAGCGGCGGGCCGCTCATCCAGCCGGCAAACGTCACCGCATCCATACACCCGGCGTCAATGAAAAACTGCTTCGCGCGCGGCAAAAAGCCGACGTTGTCCTGCCCGACGACGAGCAAATGCGTTCCTGGATGCTTCGCGTGAACGCGCGCGAAGGCGGGCGCCAACAGATCAAGTCCTTTCTTTGGGTCAATTCGTCCAAAAAAGAGGATGAGACGCTTGCCGCGCAAAGCTGGATAGTCGGCATAAAACGCCTCGCGGTCAGGCCAGCTTTCAAACTCCGCTCGATGTAACCCGTTGGGGATCAGCTCGACGGGCGGCCCCAGGGCGAGCGCGCCGATATGCTTGGCTTCCTGCGAAGCCGTCGCCTGAATCATTCGCGCCCCGCGCAGCGACGGACGCTCAATCCAGTCGTAATAGGCGCGCTTCTTCCAGGCTTTATACGCCAGCGCCCATGGCTCCAGCATGCCATGCGGCGTGGTGACATACGGCAGCCCCAAGCGGCGGCAGCCCAGCTGCACCGCCGCGATTAGGGGCGCAAAGATGGAGTGCGTGTGCACCAAGTCATAGTCCCGCCCGCGCCGCCAGAACCATTGCGCGAGCGAGGGGCTGAGAATGAAATCCTTGCGATGCCAGCAGGGGAAATACATGACTCGGTAGCCGTCTTCCCCTAGCCAGACGCGGCGTGTCACCGCGCGACGCTGGTCGCCGTCGGCGTCCGTAGTGATGATGTCGGCGGTCGCGCCAGCCCGTCCGACCGCCTGGGCAAGCTCTCTGACAACTTTCGCGATCCCGCCGTACCTTGCGCCCAGATAAGGGACGACAAACAGAACCCGCATGGGCGTCGCTCCGCCGCCTAGGAAAGAATCTGCGCCGCCCGCATCCACGCGGCGGTTTGTCGGATGCCTTCCGCCAAGCTGGTCGTCGGACGCCAGCCGAAAGCGTCCAGCGCCGCGCGACAGTCGAGGCATACGCGGGGGGCGTCAATGAGACGCGCCGGCTCATAGCGAACCGCCGGCGATCGCCCTACGGCGTCTCCGATGGCCGCGACCAGCTCATTCAGACTGTAGCTGCGCCCGCCGCCCAAGTTGAACGCTTGATTGACGCCCTCATCGCCAAGCCCGGCGCGCGCCAGCGGCTCGATCATATCCGTGACAAAAAAGAAATCGCGGCTGGTTTGCCCGTCGCCGAAAATGACAATTGGGTCGCCGCGCAAGGCGCGGTAGAGAAAAACCGCCACGGCCCCCTGTCGTCCAAGCGGGTTTTGGCGCGGGCCGTAAGGCACCGACGGGCGGAAGACAACATACTCCAGACCATAGAGATGGCGATACGCCCCAAGGTATTTTTCAACTGCCAGCTTGGTCACGCCATACGCATTAATGGGATGGGTCGGGTGGTCTTCCGCGACAGCGCCCGCTTGCGGCAAGCCATAGACCGTCCCGCCGGATGAGACATAGATCACGCGCCGGACGCCGGTTTCGCGGCAGGCATCGAGGAGGCTGACGGTCGGCATGAGATTTGACTCGATGTCGGCCAGCGGACGGCGCGTCGCGCTTTCGTGAATTGAACTCCACGCCAGATGATAAACCGTGTCAATGCCGAAGTCCGTCAGCGCGTTGCGGATGAGGTCGCGGTCGGACAGGCTCCCCGACACCGCCCTGACGCCTGGCGGAAGCGGGTCGTAACGCCGCTCCCGGCGGTCAAAAACCACAACGGACGCCTGCCGCGCCAGCCGGTCAACCAGATGCGAGCCAATGAACCCGTTGCCGCCGGTGACGAGAATATTCGCCATGGCTGTGTCGCTCGGCGAGAGACGCTTCAAATTTGGGCCGGAACAACCTCCGGCGGCGTCCAGGACGCAGGCTGATTGGATTTCCTCAGCAAGCGCCAGTTTGACCAGGCGAAAGCTAGCACGGTCAGGGATGACATCCCTAGCCACGCATAAATGCCCGGCAAGTCGCCGCCGCGCAGCAGCGGGATGAGCCAGGCCACAAACAGTCCCCGCAGCACGGTATAGACGAACGGATGCAGCCTGACCATCCACCTGGTCAAGATGGCGCAACCCAGCCCGTAAATGATGGCAAACACAGCGATGCCGATCGTGCCGCCCTCGCCGTAGAAAGAGCCGTAAATAGACTGTGAAATGCCCAGTGTCCCCTGCGACTCATCGCGCAGACCAAGCTTGTTGACGTATCCGCCAACCGGCTTGTCGGGCCAGAGGCTGCGCGGAATCGGGCGCGTCACCACCTCAAGGTGCTCCAGCCCGAGCGTGAAGTCGATGAGCTCGGGATAAACAAACCGGACAATCACGAAACCATCCAGCATGTTAGCGTCCTCGCCGGCGACCAGCCGATCCCACGAGCTGTCGGTGTGC
>NKPT01000138.1 GCA_002254845.1 Chloracidobacterium sp. CP2_5A
GTTGCGATCTCGCGCTGGCCGACTGGCGCGAGTTGCGCCGTGCGGAATCGGTTTTTCGTTTGGCTAAGCGCCTTTCGGCGGCCTCGGCGCTGCGGGGTTTCTGGACTTCGCCCCCGATCCGCACCGTCATGTGTTTCTTGGCCTCGTCGTAAGCCGTCAGGCGGATGCCCTCGCGGATGGCGGCAAGAACAAGCGGTTTGGCGCCTTCGAAGCCGGGTTGCGGCTCCTCGACCGCGACGAGTTTATAAATGGTAAATCCGTCCTTTGTTTGCACGACGCGGCTAACGCCGCCCGGCTGAAGTTCGGCCAAGGCTTCAGCCATCTCAGGGCTGATGCGCGAGGAGGCATCAATCCATCCAAGATCGCCATTGTTTTGGCGGGTGTCGCCCTCGCTGTGGCGCGACGCCAGCGCGCCAAAATCCGCGCCGCTGGCGGCTTCGCGCCGCAAGCGCTCCATTTCAGCGGCCACCTGCCTTGCGGCAGCCGGGTCGGAGGGGCGCGCTTTGAAGATCTCGGA
>NKPT01000085.1 GCA_002254845.1 Chloracidobacterium sp. CP2_5A
CCTTGAAACTGCGCAAGCCACGCAATGTCGCGATGCTGACCCCGGAACTCATCATGCGCCTGCCGGCCGAGCGGTTGCGCGAGGTAGTGCGCGATCTGGTCTTCGAACAATTGCTGGCGCGCAAGGCTGCCGCCGCGGGCATCACTTCCGCCTCGCCCGAAATCCGGCAGCGGCTTGACAGTTACCGCGATTTGGCGCTCAGCCGCGTGTTTTTCGAGCGCGAGGTGCAGCCGCGCCTCGCCGCCCTGAACGAGGAATCCCAAAAACAGTTTTACGAAGAGAAAAAGACCGAGTATTACACCAAACCCGAGGAGTGGCGGCTTCAGGAGATTCTCCTGCTTCTGTATAAACCTTATACGGTGAAAGAAGGCGACACCCTCGAAAAGATCGCCCGCGAGCAGGCCGGCGATGCGCGCGCGGCGGGCCGCATCTTGCGCAACGACCCGCTGCACTATCCGCGCCTGGCCCCGGAGGCCGTCCGCGACCGCGTGCCGTTCGAGGAAGTCAAGCCGGGCGAGCGGCTGCTGGTCCCGGTCACCAAGGAGGCCGAGACATCGCTGACGGCCTTGGCCAGCGACATTGCCGCCCAACTGGCCCGCGGCGTCAGTTTCGACGATCTGGCCCGCAAGTACTCCGACGCGCCGGTCAGCGACAAAGCCACCTCTTTTGTGGCGGATCTGGCGGGCATGAGACCCGAGTTGCTTCAGGCCGTCATTGGCACTACGGTCGGCAAGGTCACAGGCCCGATCCGGACCTCGGTCGGCCTGCATTTCATCCGCGTGGCGGATTACCGCGCGACCTCCACGGAATCCTTTGGCGAAGCGCAGCGTTTCATTGAGATTTCCGAGCAGGAGCGGACGCGCAACATTGACCGCGTCAAACGCGAGTTTTTCGACCGTCTCGCGGAGCGCCACGGGCTGAAAATTGCCACGGCCATTCTCGAGCGGCCCGACTATGCGAGCCCGGACCCGCTGGTGGGCACGACCGTCATCGCCGAGGCTCCAGGCTTCAAATACACGCTCGACGATTTCCGGCGCGACATGTTGCCCACGCAAAAATCATGGACTGGCATGACCGCGACGGAGCGCATCAATCTGGCCAAGGCCTCGCCCAAGGTCATCGCCTACCTCATCCGCGAGGAGAGCCGGCGCCTGAAACTCGACCAGTCGCCCGAGTTCCTCGCCGAGATGGAGTCGAAGGCCCAGATCGAGGTGACCTCCGCCTATTTGCGCAAATGGGAGCAAGAAAGGGCCGAACCGTCGGAGTCCGCCCTGCGGGCATTTTACACGAAAAACATAGACCGCTACACAAGTCCGCCGCGCGCGACCGTGCGGGAATTGACCAAGCGGGTGGACATGGCGCTGCCCGAGGATCAGCGCAAGGCAGCCATCGAGCGGCGCCGCGCCGAACTCAGCGCCCTGCGCCAATCGCTGAAGACGCTCGCCGACTTCGAGCAGGC
>NKPT01000245.1 GCA_002254845.1 Chloracidobacterium sp. CP2_5A
ACCCCGTGCTCGGCGACAACCTCGGCGGCGTCGTCTTCTGGGACGCCGGCAACGTTTTCGCCAGGCTCCAGGACGTCAGCCTCCGCTTTCGCCAGCGCGATCTTACGGACTTCAACTATCTCGTGCACGGCATCGGCCTCGGCGTCCGTTACAAGACCCCCATCGGGCCGTTGCGTTTTGATGTCAGCTATAGTCCCAATTCCCCGCGCTTCTTTGGCTTCCGCGGCACGTTCGACGACCTCATCGCCGGACGCGGGCAGCGCGTCAACCAGCGCGTGAACGTTTTTCAATTCCACTTCGCCCTGGGACAGACCTATTGATGCGCCATTTCCTGCTGCTCCTCGGTTGCCTGCTCGCGGCCCAGACGCTGGATCGCATCGC
>NKPT01000176.1 GCA_002254845.1 Chloracidobacterium sp. CP2_5A
ACTTCTTTCGCGTCCGCGCGGGGAAACACCGGGCCGAGCGGCGCGCCTTCGATCTGGGCGCGGATCTTGGCGACGCTTTCGGGAATCGCGGCTTCCACCAGTTCGCAGACAAGCTGCAAGCCGCCGAGCGCGTGGCGCAGCGTCGCGGCGGCTTCTTCGCGCGATTGCTTCCACGGAGCCTTTTCGACGAGATACCCGTCGAGATAGGTGACGATCTCCCAGGCGCTGGCCAGCGCGCGGTGAAACTGGAACGCCTCGTAGGCCTCTCGCGCCGCCGCAGCCGCCGGATGAGCAAACTCACCGGGCTCGGCGCCAAGGTCGCGCGCGAGCTTCAGCGTCCGCGCTGCGAGGTTGCCGAGGCCGTTCGCCAGGTCCGCGTTGTAGCGGGTCACCAGCGCGTCATAGGAAAAATTGCCGTCGCTTCCGAACGGCACCTCACGCAGCAGGAAGTACCGCAG
>NKPT01000042.1 GCA_002254845.1 Chloracidobacterium sp. CP2_5A
CGAAGGCGAGTCAATCTCCGGCATGGCTTGCTCCAGTAAGGAAAATTATTGTTTAGCTGTCGCCAGCATACTTGCTTGCCTTGTCGTATGGCAAGCTCTGCCGCTGGGACGCGACCGCGCGTGCCGGAAACTCTTGCCGGAGCTTTCCCCGACGGTTGACACGGGCATTGACGAAAAGCGCCCCAGACTTTATGCTCGCCTGCCTTAAGCCGGAAACTCGCAAGGAGACGACCGCGACCCCATGCCCAATAAGGCTTCCGCTATCAAACGTGTCCGCCAGACTGAGCGCCGCAATACAGTCAATCGACGCAATCGCAGCCGCCTGCGGACGTATATCAAAAAGCTCCGCGCGGCGCTGAGAAAGCCTGCCGCCGAGGAGCTTGACTTGCTTCGCTCGGAAAAGCTGGCCGGCGTGAAGAAAAAAGCCGCCGTCGGGCTTCAGAAGATTTACATGGAAACGGTTTCGGTGATTGATAAATCGGTCCAGAAAGGCATCATCCACCAGAACACGGCGGCGCGCTACAAGTCCCGCCTCTGGCATCGGATCGAAGCCGCCCTCGCCCATCGCTCGTCTGGCGATACGGCTTCAAGCTAGCTAATGGGGCTGGTTTCGCGCGGTATCGGGCGATACTGCCGGATAGGCCTGGCGTGCTTGGCGGCAAGTTGGCTGGCGCTCGACGTCGCCGCGCCAGTGGCGGCAAGTGGGGCAGCCGCCTCGCTTGCGGATGCTCCCGCGAGCGAGGACAGCTTCTCCCTCGCGGCGCGCTATGCTCCCATCTTTTACCAGGGGCTTGGGCAGACGCCGCGCTTCGACTACATCACGAATTTCGATTTTGACGACGACTGGCGCGGCGACAACAATTGGCAAAACGCCGAAGACGCGCGCTTTCCGCTAGCCGCTTGGGTGTATTTTTCGGTTTGCGAGACAACCACTCACCACTTCATTCACTACGCCGTTTTTCACCCACGCGACTGGAAGGGCGGCAACCGCCGAGGCGTCATCGTAAGCGACCTGCTTCGCCTTGGCGCGCGCTATGGGCGGAGTTACGACCCGACTGGCGTGGTGGACGATCTCGTTCTGGCGCACGAAAATGATCTGGAAGGGTGTCTCGTCGTCGTGGCCAAGGCGCGCGCTGGGGCGAGCGAGCGCGTCGTCTTTGTGGAGTCGCTCGCGCACAACAAGTTTCTACGTTACACGCCCGGCACGGGACAGTCTCGAAACACGGTTCGACTGGAAGGGAATCGCCCGCTGCTCTTTATCGAGCCGCGCGGGCACGGCATCGAGGCGTATCGGGGGAGTCAGCGCCAGCTCCGCGCTTCGGTCAAGGGAACGATCCGCTACGAATATGCCGGCCAGCCGGGCCTTCCCGGAGAAGGAGAGCCGCCGCCCCGCCTTGGGTACGCTTTAGCGCCAATTGAGACGACGCTCTGGGCGCGGGCTCAGTCGGGGAGCAACGAAACCTACGGCGAGCAATTTAACTACGGGACGCGATACGCTACGGTCGCCGGGAAGCGTCGCGCCATTTGGCTTGGCGTCCTCGGCTCCGCCTTCCTGGGGACGAGCGGCGGTCGCAACATGGCGCGCCCGCCGTGGGGTTGGTTTGACCGCGATGAGCGCAGCCGCCCGCTCGGCGAGTGGTATTTCGACCCAGCCGCCACGATCAAGCGTCACTTTCAGCTTGGGAACAGCTTTTCAACCAACTACATCTCCCATCCGCTGCTGCGCCGGCCGGCGACCAGCGGCGCGCCCCGCGCTGACGCGCCTTATCCACAATGAGGTAGCGCGCGCTTTTGAAGCGACGTCGAGCCGCCGCGCGATAGCCATCCGGCGTCGTTACGCCTTCCCGGCAAGCGCGCTAGGCGCCGCTGTCCGGGTTGTCTGATTGGCCCGGCAGCAGCCAATTGCCAGCTGCCGTCAGAAACTCGACGCCGGCGAGGAAGCGTCCTTCCTCTTCCTCGTCGGGACGAAGGTTGCGCACGACGGCTTCGATGGTTTCGCTCGCGTCGCCGCGCGTGCCAAAGAGGTGAACGCGCTCGCCGAGCGCAAACTCGGTAGCGACGCGCAGCTGGGCGCCGACGCGGCTGGTGACTTCAACCACGGCCAGCTCCGCCCAGATCTTGCGCCGCGGATCGTTCGCCACGAGGATGACCGGGTGCGAGACTGGGAAGCGGGGCGCGCGCCGCTTCCCGTTTGGATCGGGATCCGGCTCCGTGACCGGGAGCGGCGCCTTGGGTTTCCGCGAGAACGCCACTTCCTCGATGGCGTTCTGCAGGAGCTTCACGCGGCTTCGCTCAAGTCGCTGCGCTTCCAGCACATCCCACAGTAAAAGATGAACGTTGGGATCGGGCGGATCGCTCCACAGCGCGGCATAGATGCGTATTAGAGCGTCCTCGTAGTTGCCCTGCTGAAAGGCTTTCCGCGCTAAGTCAAGGTTCGTCTGAGCGGAGCGATCCGTTGTATAGGGGGCTGTGGTCATGAGCCTCTATCAAGTCGTTAGACGAAAGCTTGGCATCCGTCAATACGAGGATTGCTCGATTCAGGATGACGCCGGTTTTTTATCCTAGAGGATTCTGCACTGTCATTCGTAGCGGGAAAAGGCCAGTTCCGTCGCCAGTCGAAGATTGGCGCGGGCTTCCGCTGAAGCTGAGTCAATGCATAATGACGCGGCGAAGGCGCGCCGCGCTTTGGCATAGTCGCCCTGCCGCCCATAAACGCTTCCTAGGTTCATCCAGGCGTCGGCCAAGTCAGCGTTCAGCGCGACGGCTTGCTCAAGGGCGGCTTGCGCGTCGCCCAGTCGGTCAAGGCGCAGAAGCGCTAGCCCATACCCGGCCCAAGCTGCGCCCTGCGCCGGATTCCGGCGCAGGGCGTCTTCGTAAATGGCGCAGGCCTCGGCGTAATGTCCGCTGCGGTAAAAGCCTGCCGCGACCGCCGCTAAGACATCCCCCGGCGGAAGGTACCGCCGCTTGCCAGCTTCGTACCACTCGAGCGCTTCCGTCGCTCGCCCTTGTCGCGCCAGCGCGTTGGCCAGGGAAAAATAGGTCTGCCACCCGAGCGGATTTCCCTCGATGGCCATCCGGAAGAGAGCTTCCGCTTCGGCAAGCCGGCCCAAGCGCATATAGAGCTGACCCAGCGCCGTCCGCGGCGCGGCGCGATGGGCGCCAACCGCAATCGCCTGCCGCAAGGCGGCTTCGGCGGCTGCCGCGTCGCCGGAATCCTCATAAACCCTAGCCATGGCCATCCAGCTCTTCGGGTTGCCCGGCGCGTCGCGCAGCAGCGCCCGGCTGTAGGCTTCGTTGTCAGTCCAGTCGGGATTGCGCGTGATCGCTCGCCAGGCCATCAGGCTCAGCAGCGCCAGGCAAAGCGCGACCGCGGCGGCTTTCCCAGCCGGTCGCCGCTCGTAAAGCGTCGCCAGTCCAAGCCCGCCCAGCAGGCAAATGGAAATCGAAGGCGTGTAGAGGACTCGCTCGGCAATGACCAGCCCCGTCGGCACGATGATGTTCGAGACCAGCGAGATCGAGACGAAAAACATCAAGATAGCGAAGGCGATGAGCGGTTGCCGTCGCCAGGCCCAGACGCTGACGCCCAGAACCGCCGCGATGAGCAGGAGCGCCGCCGCCACCCGCGGCGTGACGGTCGCGACTTTCGGAAAGAAGCTAAAGTCATAGAAGGCGCACAGCTTGTAGGGGAACACAAGCAGCCGGAAATACTCGACGAATCCCTGCGACATTGTCAGGACGCGCGTCAGCCAGGCGTCGCCCTCAAAGTACGTTTGGTCGCCATGGACGCCGAAGCGCCCATTCACCAGCCACCGGACAACAATGTAGCTCGCCGCGACGAGAAGAAAGCCGCTGGCGTTCAGGGCCGCGCGCCGCCAGGCGGCGCGCGTTCGAAGCCGCCCGGCGCAGAGTTCCGCCAGCCCGATAACGCCAATCAGCGTGATGGCGCTTTCTTTGGCATACATTGCCGCGGCGAACGCCGCCCACGCCGTCCAGCGTCGGCGGGGATTGTCTCCGGCGCGCAAGTAGGCATGCCAGCTGAGAAAGCCAAAGCAAGCGGCCAGAAGCTCAGTCCGGCCAACGACTTGCGTCACTGCCTCGACATGCGCCGGATGGGCGGCGAAGAGCAGCGCCGTGAACAACGCCACGCGCGACCGGCGCGTGTACGATTGAACCAGCCCATAGAGCAAGCAACAGTTCAGCGCATGGATGACCAAGTTGACCAGGTGGTAACCCAGCGGATGAAGGCCGTGAACGGCGTAGTTGAGCGCCAAGCTGACGTTGACCGCCGGGCGATACGTACTGACTTCCTCATAGCCAACGCCCCAGTAAGGCTGAGCGAACGCGCGGTAAATGCGCGGCAGGTCGCGGATGACGGGGTTGACCGTCACGACGAAGACGTCATCCTGGGCGAACCGGCAGTCGAGCGCGTTGGCGTAGCAAATGACGACGACGAGGCTAATCAGCAGATAGGCTCGGCGCGCCGGAAGCGCCGCCGGATCGGATTCGCCAGCCAGCGCGGGTTGCGCCGCGCCGTTGACCGGACTATTGCTTTCGGACATGAAGCTCACACCCGACACATCCTCGAGTCGTCTTGAACGTGTCGCCATGATGGCATACTTGTCGGGTTTCGTCTTGACGACCGCGGTGTTTATCGTAAGCGTCTTGTACCAGCCGCCCGACGCGCCGACTGTCACGCTTTGCACGCTGAAAAACGCCACCGGCATTGATTGCCCGACCTGCGGGCTGACGCGCGCTTTCTGCGCGCTGGCCAAGGGCGAATGGGTGCGCGCCCTGCGCTTTCACCCGATGTCGCCTGCGATCTTCGCCCTCTTTGGGTGGTGGTGGCTGCGCTCCTTGCTATATCTTGTCGGCAAGGGGCGCTGGGTCGAGCCGGTCGAAGCTTGGTTCCCGCCGCTCCTGACGATCTTGGTCGTCACGGTTGGCCTCCTGGTCGGCTGGGCGCTCAAGCTCTGGCTGCGGTGAGCGCCGGATTCGCCGTTGAACTCGCGGCCCGAGGCATGTAGCCTATGGCTCCTCAAGGTTTGGGAATGTTCCAAACGCCTGCGGCGGCGAGCTCTTGAACGCTTTGAGAGCAGACTTCTTGTTTTAGCCAGGTTCGACGCCTTTTCCCGATCCAGTTTCTGAGGATCGCCATGCGCGACGCTTCCGTTTCCAATGGCGCGTCGTCGGTGCCGCCGGCCCTGCTGGCCGGCTTGACGATGCGCTTGCCGTTGAGTCCCGCTTCTGACGAAGCCATGCCTGCCGGCGCGGCGCAAGCCGACCCCTTTATTGGTCGCGCGCTGGACGGCAAATACCGCATCGAGCGCCGCATCGGCCGGGGCGGATCCGGCACGGTCTATCGGGCGCGGCACTTGCTGATTCACCGGGCGGTGGCCGTCAAGGTTCTCTCCCTGGACTTAGTCGCTGACGAGGACGCCCTCGCGCGCTTTCGCCGCGAGGCGGCGATGGCCGGACAGCTCAAGCACTTCAACATTGTTTCCGTGACGGACTTCGGGATCACGCCGGATGGCGTGGCCTACCTCGTCATGGATTTTGTTGAGGGCAAAAGCTTGCGCCGCGCCCTTAGCGCCGAAGGAACCATCGCCGCCGAGAAGCTGGTTCGCTGGATGAAGCCGATTTGCTCGGCGGTGCATGCGGCGCACCGCCGGGGCATCATTCACCGCGACCTCAAGCCCGACAACGTGATGATCGAGGTCGTGGACGACGAGGAGATCCCGCGCGTGCTTGACTTCGGGATTGCCAAGCTCATGGACGCCTTCGCCGTGAACAGCGACTTCAATACCGAGACCGGGAGCGTCATGGGCACGCCGCACTACATGTCGCCGGAGCAGTGCGAAGGCAAGCCGCTTGATCCCCGTTCCGACATCTACAGCCTGGGAACGCTCGTCTATGAGCTGTTGACCGGGAATGTGCCCTTTCCCGGCAAGGTGACAACCACGGTCATGATGCAACAGGTGACGGCGACCCCGCGCCCGCTGCGCGATCTGCGCCCTGATCTGCCGGAAGCCGTCGAGCTGTGCGTCATGCGGGCCTTGAGCAAGAATCCGTCCGCCCGCCAAGCCACGGCGCTTGATCTGGCGCTGGAGCTTGAGGCGGCGCTGGCTTCCGCCCCGTCGCCAAAAAAGCCTTCGGATGGCCTGATAAGCGAGCTTGCCGAGGCGCCGCCGCTCAGTCTGGCGACGGATTTCCGGGCGCAACTGCGCGAGGCCGCCGCCGTGGCCGCGGCGCTGTCGCCGCCGCGCCCGGCGACGCCAGTCAAGTCCTTGACGCCGGGCGTGGCGGCGGTCAGGGCGCTCGCCGAGCAGCGCGCTGCCACGGTTAAGCTCGCGGTCGAGTTGCCAGACGCTGCCGTCGCGCCGCCCGTGACGCCGGTTTGCGACGGCGTCGCGCCGGATTCGGAAAAAGGTCGCCGCGCCGCGTTGCCGAATGCCGCGTTGCCGAATGAAGCGCCGAACAAACCGGCATCCACATCCGTCTCGCCTGCGTCCCGGCCGAGTCCGTCGCCGCTCGCGTCGCTTCCGCTCGCGCCAGAGCTTTCCGTCACGCGTCCGCGCTTGGATCGCGCTCAGCTTTGGCGGCGGGCGCGGGCGGCGGCGGCGCTAGCGGGGCTGGCGCTCATCGGCTACGCGGTCGCCACGTATCTGACCTACCGCCAGTCCAACGCCGATTTGGAGCGGCGGCTCGTCGCGCTGGCGCAGGATCGCAGCTATTCCGTCGCCACGCTGCGCGACCGAGCGCTGGCGCTGCTTGCCGAGCGAGGACTTTCAGCGGAAAGCGTTCGGATTCGGCTTGATCCTCCGAATCAACAGGTTTTCCTCCGCGCCCGTTACCGGCGCTCCATTCTGGGCCTGACGCTCCGCTTCCAGGCGGAAGGCGCGGCGACGGTCGTTCCGATGACGCTGGATATGCTGGCTGATCTCCCCGCAGCCCAGGTCGAGGTGGTGAATGTTTCGCCGCGGGAGCTTGACCGCTACCGAGCGGAGCGGCGACAGCGGGCGGCGGGCGGCGAAACATCGCCGGAGAAGCGTTGACAAGACACTTTCTTAGACTTAGTCTAGTTTTGTTATGAAACGACTCGCCACGCAAGACGTAACCGACCTGATTCGCGCTCGCGGCCTCAAGCTGACGCCGCAGCGCTTGGCCATTGTGGAATACCTGCAAGCGTGCTCCGGTCACCCGACGGCTGAAGACGTGTGGAAAGCGGTCAACGCGAAATTCCCAATGGCGTCGCGGGCGACGGTTTACAACACGCTCAACTGGCTCAGGGAAAGCGAGCTGTTGTCTGAAATCCAGCAGGATGGCGTGGCGCGCTTTGATCCCAACCTTGACCCGCATCACCATTTCGTTTGCCGAGCCTGCGGGCGCGTTGAAGATGTGGACTATGACGCGGTCGCTCCCTGGCCGCAGTGCACGCTGCCGGACCGGCATGTCATTGAAGGCTTTGACTTGACGTTGCGCGGCTTATGCGCGAACTGCGCCGCGGTTGCCGCGTCGTAATTTTTTTTGCCCATAAGCTTAGACTTTATCTAAGCTTTGATTCTTTTCACTCAAAAGGAGACACATTCGCGATGAATCAGCTCAAAACCAAGACCGAGCAAAACTTGCAGGCGGCTTTCGCCGGCGAGGCCATGGCTAATCGCCGTTACCTCTACTTCGGCCAGTTAGCGCGCAAGCTGGGCAACGAGGAGGTCGCGCAGTTGTTTGAGCGCACGGCTGACGAGGAAACCGGACACGCCTTCGCGCACTTGCAGTTGATGTACCCTGAAGCCGAGATGACGGTCGAGAAGCTGCTGCGCATTGCCTACGAAGGCGAAATGTATGAAACCGAGCAAATGTACCCTGCCTTCGCCGAGACGGCCCGGCAGGAAGGCGCCGCCGACGCGGTGGCCGAGTTCCTGGAGCAGGGCGCCGAGTCGCGCGAGCATGCCGAGCGCTTCAAGGCGATGCTGAGCCGAGCTGCCAAGCAGTTCAAGGCTTTTGGGCGCGTTGAGGCTGCCCATGCCAAGCGCTACGCCGACGCGCTCGAGAAGGTCGTCGCCGGCTGACGGCGGCGGCGTCTGGCGACCGGCTGGGTCGGCGCCTGGTCGGTCGCCGGGAATTTGGGGAGAGGGGGATTTATGGAATATCTCATCATATCGGCTTCGCTCCGCTCGACAAGCCATAGCCGGGCGATGGCGCAGCGCCTCACGGCGGCTTACGCGGCGCGGCAAGCGCCATCCGCGCTTGTGGATATGCGCGATTACGCCCTGCCATTTTGCGACGGCGAGCAAACGCGCGAGCATCCGCAGGTCGCGGCGCTGACCGAGCGCATTGCCAAGGCGCGGGTGGTCGCGCTGGCCGCGCCGATTTACAATTACGACGTGAGCGCCGCCGCCAAGAATTTGATTGAGCTGACAGGCTCCGCTTGGGAAAACAAAATCGTGGGGTTTCTGTGCGCGGCCGGCGGGCAGAGCAGTTACATGTCCGCGCTGGGTCTAGCCAACTCCCTGATGTTGGACTTCCGGGCGGTCATTGTGCCACGCTTCGTCTATGCCACGGGCGCTGACTTCAGCGACGGCAAGCTGGTTTCGCCAAGGGTGGAAGCGCGAATCGAGCAGTTGGCGGAAACGTCAATGAAACTTCGTTACGTGTAAATGACGCGCGCCGCTGCCGTTGGGGCCGTCCAAGCGGCTGAGCGCGCGCCACGCTTTATGCACATTTTCACAGCTTTTTCCACAGGAGAGGACCTATGGGCGAAAAACTTCACGCGACACAGATTGACCTTCCCGAAGAAATTCGCGTCTCGGTCATCCAGCTTCTGAACCAATCGCTAGCGACCGCCCTTGATCTCAAGACGCAGGTCAAGCAGGCGCACTGGAACGTCAAGGGTCCGCAGTTTGTGGCGCTCCATGGGCTGTTTGACGAGATGGCCGGCGAGCTAGACGGCTTTGTGGATGACATCGCTGAGCGGGTGACGGCGCTGGGCGGCGCGGCGCTGGGGACCGCCCGCGTCGCGGCTGCCGTTTCTGCGCTGCCGGAGTATCCGGCCGACATTCAAGACGGGCTGGATCATGTCAGGGCGCTGGCCGACCGCTACGCTCCCTTCGCCAAGCGCGTCCGCGCCGCCATTGCCGAGGCGGACGAGTTGGGCGACGCCGATACGGCCGACCTTTACACCGGCATTTCCCGCGCAATTGACAAGCGCTTGTGGTTTCTTGAGGCCCACCTGCAAGCGCCTCGCTAGGCATGCCTTCGTCTCTAGGGCCGCTCGCTCCGCTCATAGAATGCGTGCCCAACTTCAGCGAGGGGCGGCGACCCGCCGCGGTCGCCGCCATTGCGCGGGCGATTGAGCAGGCTCTGGGAGGTCCGGTTCTCGACCAACATCTGGACCCGGATCACCATCGCTCGGTCATTACCTTCGCTGGGAGGCCGGAAGCCGTTGAAGCCGCCGCTCTGGCTGGGATTGCGGAAGCTGTGGCGCGCCTTGACCTGTCGACGCACCGCGGGGTTCACCCGCGCATTGGCGTCGCGGATGTGGTGCCGTTCGTTCCGGTGCGCGGCGCGACCATGGCGGATTGCGTCGCTTTGGCGCGGCGCGTTGCGGCGCGCGTCGCCACCGACTGCGGCGTTCCGGCGTTTTGCTACGGCGAAGCGGCGCGCCACGACGCCTATCGCGATTTGGCCGCGCTTCGGCGCGCCATCCGCGCTTCGCCCGCTTTCCCTGCGCCAGACTATGGGCCGACGCGGCCGCACCCGACAGCTGGCGCCGTGGCGGTTGGCGCGCGCGATTACCTCATCGCCTTCAACGTTGCGCTTGAAACCGACGCGCTTGAAGTCGCGCAGGCGATAGCGCGCGAGCTGCGCGCCGCCAACGGCGGACTCCCCGGCGTCAAGGCGCTGGGGCTGCGGCTGGCTTCGCGCCGCGCGGCGCAGGTATCCGTGAACCTCACGGATACGCGCCAAACTCGCCCGGCGGATGTTTTTCGCGCCATTGTCGCGGCGGCGCAACGGCATGGCGTCGCCGTTGGGGATCCTGAATTGGTTGGTCTCATACCGACGGCTGACGCGGCCCTCGGCTTTGATGAGCCGCTTCGGTCGCGGCTGTTTCCCGATGAAAAAAATCTCGCCCGTCGGCTGTGTCTGGAGTGACCCTGCCAAAGGAGCCTGCGTATGACTTTGCTGGAAAGCCTGCGTCAAAGGGCCGCGCAACTTGCCAAGCATATTGTCTTGCCGGAAGGGGATGACCTGCGCTCGCTGCGCGCCGCGGCGACGTGCCTCGATCAAGGGATCGCTCGCATGACGCTTTTGGGGAATGCCGAGCTGATTCGCGCGCGGGCGCGCGAGCTGAAACTCGACCCGGACCGCTTTACCGTGATCGAGCCGGCGCGCCACCCGGATTACGAAGCCTTCGCGCAGGCTTTTTACGAGCGTCGCCAGGCGAAGGGCATGACGCTGGAGCAGGCGCGCGAGGCGATGCTCGACCCGCTTTATTTTGGGAACATGCTTGTCCGTACTGGACAGGCGGATGGCTCCGTGGCGGGGGCGACGCACTCGACAGCCAAAACGGTGCGGGCGGCGCTACAGGTCATTGGGCTGGCGCCGGGCTTCAACATTGTGTCAAGCTTTATGTTGATGACGGTTCAGGATCGGACCTTTGGCGCGGATGGCAACTTTCTCTTTGCGGACTGCGCCATTGTCATCGAGCCGTCCTCCGCCGAGCTGGCCGACATCGCTCTGGCCGCCGCCGACAACTGCCGCGTCTTTCTGGGCGTTGAGCCGAAAGTGGCCTTGTTGTCGTTTTCCACGCGGCGCAGCGCCGAGCACCCCCTTGTTGACAAGGTCGCCGAAGCGGTTCGACTTGTGACGGCGCGGCGGCCGGATTTGCTGGCGGATGGGGAGATGCAGGCGGATGCCGCGATTGTTTCCATCGTCGGGGCGCGCAAGGCGCCGGGGAGCGCGGTCGCCGGGCAGGCCAACGTGTTGATCTTTCCCAGCCTGGAAGCCGCTAACATCGCTTACAAGCTGGTTGAGCGCTTGGGAAAGGCGACGGCGATTGGCCCGATTTTGCAAGGGCTGGCCAAGCCGGCCAACGACCTGTCGCGGGGCTGTGACGCCGGCGACATCGTGGACGCCATCGCTTTGACAGCGCTTCAGTCGGCGGGCTTGCGCGCAAGCTGAGTCGCGCCAGCCGATAGATGCGTTTGACACGCCTTTCACACTGGTGATAGAAGGCGCTCACTTCCAGTTGAAGCTTTTGAGCGTTTTACACTCCGTCCTAATCTGTTTTCACAGCTTACGCGCTCGGAAGCTCGACATTATTCAGGTTGAGACCTTTGGAGATGCCATGACTTTTGACATCAGTCTTTGGCGCGCATCCGCCTTCTGCGCCCTGGCAGTTTGCGGAACAGCCACGACCTCGGCGCAGTCGCCTGCGCCGAATCCGGTCGCGCCGAGCGCGGTCGCCCCTGCCGGCGCGGCGGGGCGCGTCCTCATCGCGACAGCGGAGCGTCATTACAAGCGCGGCGAGGAAGCTTTTCGCAGCGGTCAGTTTGAGGAAGCGATGCGGCGCTTCGCTGAAGCCCGCGCCGTCATTGAGCAAGCGCCAGACGACATTCGCGCCGGACAGGACGTTCAGGCTTACGCTTTCGAGCTTCAGGGGCGGATCGAGCTGTTGCAGACCGGGCTGCGTCAGTCGGCCCTCGCCGGCGGCGGCGCTTACCGCGACGAGCTGGCCGCGCTCAATGTCAGCCGCGTCAGCGCTCGCCCGGCAAGCGAGCTGGACCTGTCCGGCTTTGACTTCAAGTTTACGGTGACGGCGCCAGTCTATCAGTTCATGAACTTTTACGCGGCTGGTCGGGGGCGCGCGACCATGGAGCGCGGCTTGGCTCGGTCAGGCCGGTACCGCGAGATGGCGGAGCGCATCTTTGCTGAGGAAGGCGTTCCCAAGGACCTCATCTGGCTGGCGCAGGTCGAGTCGGTGTGGCAGCCGCGCGCGCTGTCTTTCGCCAAGGCCCGCGGGATCTGGCAGTTTATTCCTGGCACCGGCGCGCGCTTCGGGCTGCGTCAGGATGCCTATATGGACGAGCGCGTCGCGCCGGAAGCCTCAACCCGCGCCGCCGCGCGTTATCTGAAGTTTTTGTACAACTACTTCGCCGGCGACTGGCTGCTGGCGATGGCGGCGTATAACTGCGGCGAGCGCAATGTCGAGCGCGCCATTGAGCGGTGCGGCTACGCTGATTTCTGGGAGCTTCACCAGCGCGGCTTGCTGCCGCGCGAGACGCAGAATTACGTTCCGGCGATTCTGGCAGTCATAGCGATTGCTAAGAATCAGAAACAGTACGGATTTGACGTGACGCCAGAGCCGCCGATGCAATACGACACCTTCCAGCTGGAGACGCCGACCTCGCTGTCCGTAGCTGCCGAGCTGCTGCAAGTGCCGGCGAGCGAGTTGACCGCGCTCAACCCTGAACTGCATCGGCCGCTTGCGCCATCCGGCTTCAAGCTTAGGATTCCGGTTGGCGCGAGCGAGCGCTTCGCGGCAGCCTATGCCGCGCTATCGCCGCAAGACCGCCTTGGCGCCGCGCCGGTCGCGCCGACGCTGGCTGAAAGCCGCCCAGCCCGTCCGCGTTACGACACGCGCAACGCCCGGACGACGGGACGGCGTTATCGCACGCGCTACTAAAGCCGCGCTACCAATAAAGCCATGCTCCTAAAGCGCGGAAGTGGCTTTGAGCCCATCGCTCGCGGCGGCCGGCTGACTGGTCGCCGCGAGCGATTTTTGTTTGACGCCCGCCTGACAAGCCCACATGACAGACCCTCAGCTTTCGCCAGCGGCGCGACTTTTCGTGGCGCTTGACACGCCGGATCGCGCGGTTGCGGAGCGGCTCATTCGGTTGTTGTCGCCCTACGCGGCAGGCTTCAAGATTGGAAAGACGCTGTTTACAGCGGTTGGGCCGCCGATTGTCGCCGCGGCGCTGGACGCCGGGGCGCGCGTCTTCCTAGACCTGAAGTTCCATGACATTCCCCATACGGTCGCCGGCGCGACGGCGGCGGCGGCGCGGCTGGGCGTTCACCTCTGCACCGTTCACGCGCTGGGCGGGCGGGCGATGCTCCAGGCGGCGCAGGACGCCGTGGCGGGGCAGCCGGCAGGCGTGGCGCGTCCCATCCTGCTTGGCGTGACGCTGTTGACCAGCGCCGACCAAGCGATGCTCGAGGAAGTCGGGCTGACCGGAACGCCGGAAACGGTCGCGCAGCGCCTAGCGCGCCTGTCCATCGCCTGCGGGTTGGGCGGCATCGTTTGCTCGCCGCGGGAAATCGCGGGCGTTCGGCGCATCGCGCCGGATGATTTTGTCATTGTGACGCCGGGCATCCGCCCAAAAGACGCCGCCTCGGACGATCAGCAGCGCATTGCGACGCCAAGCGAGGCGCTGGCGGCCGGAGCGACCTACCTTGTCGTCGGTCGCCCCATCATCGCCGCGCCAGACCCGGTCGCGGCCGCGCAGCGCCTGTTGGAAGACATTGCCGCGAGCTGAAAGGCGGCAAGGCTTTTCAACGAGGCGCGGCGGTTGCGTTTTCCTTTCACGCGCTCAACGCCCATAGACTATGTTGGAAGCGGGTTCGCACCTGCTTTCCGAGAGGTCTCCGCCATGCTTTCAAGCTTGCTGACGCCCGGTCTGATCGTCTTTCTTGAAGATGCGCCGAGTTTCAATCAATTGCCTTTGCCGATGCGCATCACCTTTACGGTCGTCGCCATTGGCACGATGTATGCAGTTTGGGTTTTCGTTTTCCGAGACTTGGTGCGCCAGGCCACGCGCTTGGATGCGCGGGATCGGGACCGCTTAAGAAGCTTGGCCGAAGCGCATGACTTAGGCGCGGCGATCAGCGAGCCGGTGACGCTCGACCGCCTGAATATCGCGGATGTGGACGAGTCGGAGCGCGCCTACAGCGCCGTGCAACTCTTTGAGCGGGGGCTTGCGCTGACGAGCCTGCATCATCAGGGCTGGCAGTCTGAAATGGCGGCGCTTTATGCCGATCTGGAAGCGACGCGGAGCTATGCCGAGCGGCAGTTGACGGGCTTTCGGGCGGCCATCCTGGGACCGCTGGCTTATCTTGTTCAAAAAAAGCGTTATTACCTTGGCCTGCTCGTCAAAAATAGGGACGGGCTGACCCAAACGATATTGCTCCAGGGAAGTCAGCGCATAACGGAAAGCCTGGGCGATTCGATCCGTTTGGCGCAAGCCGCGGCAAAGCCGCCAATCACAAGTTCGGAGAAAGCTTTGTCAAGCGCGGGCTAAGGTAAATAGCGAGAAAAAGCGTTTCCATTTCTTATCTAAATTCGTCTATAAATGCGGCAGCACTTTCAAGTCATTCTCGCCACTTGAAGTCATTTCTGAAAATACCTCAAGAAGGAAATCTGAAAGACATGCCGAACACAAAGCAGTCCGCAGCCCAAAGCGAAACAAAGAAGCGCCGTGGCAGAGTCGCGCAGAGCATTACTATTCCGGTCAGTCGCCAGACGCTGGCCGTGCTTGAAACCTATGTCATGCTGGGCCAGGCGACTTCTGCCAGCGCAGTGGCCGGCAAGCTTTTGGCTCGCGCGGCTGAAGACTTGCGTGAAACGCTCGCTCGTCAATTAAGCAACAATCTTAATCGCGAGCCGAAAGGCGAAGCGTAAGCGCGAACGGACTTGTGAAGGCGCGCCGCATCCGTCGGCAGGGTGATGACAAGTCGCCCTGCTGTTTCCAACTTTCTAACTGAGCTGCCTAAATCCCCAATCGGACCCTCCCGGGGCAAGGCTTCGCCAGCGGGACCCGGCTAAGCTGGGCCCGCCGGTCTCGCGTTCAGTCGCCGCCTTCCTTGGGCGCCTATCGGTTTCGCTTTTGCGCGCGGGCGCCGCTGTGGGAAAATGCCGTTGTGTCCTTTTCGGCACGAACGTTCGCCTTTGGTCGGCGCATAATCCGCCTCATCCGCTAGGCGGCTTTCCTCTGGCTATCTCGGTTGCGTCCTCTCAGATAACCAGCGTCACATTGACCCACTCGGCTAGGAACTCACCGTATGTTCGAGCGATACACTGAAAAAGCTCGTCGGGTTGTTTTTTTCGCCCGGTATGAAGCCGGGCAGTTCGGAGCGTCATCCATTGACGCCGAACACCTCTTGTTGGGGCTGATGCGCGAAGACAAGGCGCTGGCCAATCGGTTTTTTCTCAAGGCGCAGCTCACGCTCGAAGGCGTGCGCCGCGACATCGAAGCCCGCACCGTCCGGCGCGAGCGCTCGACCGTGGCGATGGATTTGCCGCTGTCGCCGGAAGCGAAGCGCATTCTTGTTCACGCCGCTGAAGAGGCGGAACGGATGAACCTCCGAGCGATTGGCACAGAGCACCTGTTGCTCGCCTTGCTGCGCGAGGAAAACAGTCTCGCTGCGCGAATTCTCTATGAGCATGGCTTGCGCCCGCAGTCCATCCGCGAGGAAATTCTGCGGACGCTCTCGCCGCCGCCCGCGACGCCGGCGACTGGCAATAGCAAAAAAGAAGCGAGCGGGATTGCCGAATACAGCCGGGACTTAACCGATATGGCGGCGCGTCGGATGCTAGACCCGCTGATTGGGCGCAGCGTTGAAATTGAGCGCGTGATTCAGATTCTTTGCCGCCGCAACAAAAACAACCCGCTGCTCATTGGCGAGCCTGGAGTTGGCAAGACAGCTATTGTCGAGGGGCTGGCGCAACGCATCGTCAATGGCGAGGCGCCGCGCTTCCTAATGGATAAGCGCATTGTCGCGCTTGACCTGAGCTTGGTGGTCGCCGGAACAAAGTATCGCGGGCAGTTTGAGGAGCGCCTCAAAAACATCATGCGCGAGCTGGCCGAGGCCAAGAACATCATCGTGTTTATTGATGAAATTCACACGCTTGTCGGGGCCGGCTCGGCGGAAGGCTCGCTTGACGCGGCCAACATCATGAAGCCGGCGTTATCGCGCGGCGAGATTCAGTGCATCGGCGCGACGACGCCGGCCGACTTCCGGCGCAGCATCGAAAAAGATCGCTCGCTTGAGCGGCGCTTCCAATCCGTGCCGGTCGCGCCGCCCACGGAAGAGGAAGCCCTGATTATTCTGGGCGGCTTGAAAGAAAAATATGAAGACTTTCACGGCGTGACCTACACGCAGGACGCGCTGGCGACCGCCGTCCATCAGTCGAATCGCTACATTGTGGATCGCTTCCTGCCGGACAAGGCGATTGACCTCATTGACGAAGCGGGCACGCAGGTCAAGCTGCGCGCCGCGCAGCTTCCGCCGCCGCGGACGGGCTACTTTACGAGCTTTGGCGGCGAGACGCAGCCGGAAATGCCGCCGCCCGCGCCGGCAGCCATCGTCACCCGCGCCGACGTGGAAGAGGTCATCGCCCGCTGGACGGGCATTCCCGTCGCGGCGCTCAAGGAAGATGATGTGCAAAAGCTTCTGCGCCTCGAAGACGAGCTGCACCGCCGCGTCATCAGCCAGGATCGGGCCATCTCGGCGCTCGCCCGCGCCATTCGGCGCTCGCGGGCTGGCGTCCGCAGCCCGAAGCGCCCCGTGGGAAGCTTCCTGTTCCTTGGCCCGACGGGCGTCGGAAAAACCGAATCGGCGCGCACGCTGGCCGAGCTGCTCTTCGGCACAGAGCGGGCGCTCATTCGGTTCGATATGTCGGAATATATGGAAAAGCACGCCGTCGCCAAGCTCATCGGCTCGCCGCCCGGCTACATTGGTCACGACGAAGGCGGTCAGCTGACCGAGCAGGTGCGGCGGCACCCCTACTCGGTCCTGCTCTTCGATGAAATCGAGAAAGCGCACCCGGACCTCTTCAACCTCCTGCTCCAGGTGTTTGAGGATGGACAGCTCACTGACAGCCTTGGCACGACGGTCAACTTCAAGAACTGCATCATCATTCTGACCTCGAACATCGGGGCGCGCCTCATCCAGAAGCGCGGGCGGCTCGGCTTCCAGCCCAGCGAGCAGACGGACGACGAAGCCTCCGTAATGAATGCCGTTCGGCAGACCTTCAGCCCGGAGTTCATCAATCGGCTGGACGACATCATCCTGTTCGAGCCGCTTGTCGAGGCTGACCTGGAGGCCATTGTGGCGCTCCTGTTCGCGCACCTCAATGACACGCTGCTGCACCGCGGTCTGTCGTTGTCGGCCTCGCCGGAGGCGCTGCGCTGGATTGTTCGGCAAACCGCCAACGAGCGCCAGTATGGCGCGCGGCCGCTCCGCCGAGCGCTTCAGCGGTTTGTGGAGGACCCGCTTTCCGACGCCGTGATCCGGGGCGATTTCAAGGACGCGGCGCAGCTTGAGGTTGTGGTTGAGAATGACCAAATCGCGTTTCGGGCGCTGACGCCGGAACCAACGGAGGCGATGGCGACGTCGTAGCTCAGCGCCAGCCTTTGCGGCGTAAGCGCGGCGGCCCTGCGTTGCGCGCCCTCCGCCTCGCCGCCGCTTTTTCGCGGTCTTTATTCTTCGGCGACTTCAACGCAAGCCGCGCTGCCGAAGCGTTCGCGCAATGCCTTCGGATCGTCGCGCTTGTCGGCCGCGCGGGCTTTTCGACGCCTGCTGGCGGCCGCTTCCGCGGCCGCTCCGTCCGCGCCTCTGGGTCTCTGACCTGATTGTGATCGGCCTTGGCCTGCAAGCCCCCGCTTGGCTTGAACGCTTGATCGGTACCATTTGGCGTTTTACGCCGCATTTTGAAAAGCTGAAATTGAAAGCTGAGACGCCGGCTGGCAGGACGCGCAGGCTCGGCATGCGAGCGTCGGCTAAGAACGGCGAGCGACTTCAATGGCCGCGTTATTTGTTTTCACGGAGCCGACATCGGCGCAGCTTGACGAGTTTCTCGCCGCGCAGGCGGCGCTGCCCCTGGCGTACGAAGGGCAAGGCGCGACGCGCGACGGCGTCGCGCTGCCGGCGGGCTGCGCGGTGGATCGGGCGCGCGTCAGCCTTGGTCGCGGGCGCGACGCTTTCGAGCGCGCCGTCGCCGCCATGCGCCGGTGGACGATGTTCGCCCTGCCGTGGCTTCGTCTCTATCGCGCCGATACGCCGCTCGAAGTCGGGCGCGTCGTGGCGATTGTGCCGTGGCACTTTGGGTTTTGGTCGCTCAACGCCTGCCGGATCGTCTATGTCATCGCCGAAGAGCGTCGCTTCGGCTTTGGCTACGGCACGCTCCCGGCCCACGTCGAGTCCGGCGAGGAGCGCTTCCTCGTTGAATGGGATGCGGCGAGCGACGAGGTGCGCTACGACATTCTGGCGTTCTCGCGTCCGGCGCATCCGCTCGCGCAACTGGCTTACCCGGTCGCGCGCTTGTTTCAAAAGCGCTTTGCCGCCGACTCGCGCCGCGCCATGGTCGCCGCCGTCAAGCCCGCCGATCAGTCCGACATTTCCCTGTAAGCGATACTTTCCCGTATGAAATCTCTTGTGAAGTCTCTTGCCGCTTGCTTCGCCGCCGCGCTGCCGCTGGCCGGGGCGCTCGCTTTTGAACCCTTTGAACAATCCGCCGGACAATCCTCGTCCTCGTCCGGGTCGTCCGCGCCGGCCCCCTCCGGCCCGATCCGCTTTGCCGAAGGGCGCTATGAGCTGGGTCGCCGGACGCGCGCTCTGGAGCGCGCCTGGATGAACTGTCGCGATGCCGACCGCCGGTCCGCCGCTATCCCGCGCGTCCAGACGGCCGTGCTGGGCTTTTTTTCGGGCAACGCCGGCGTGGTTGCCCAATCGCTCGATGAAACGGCCGCCGCGCTCCGCGGCCAGTCGCCGGATGCAGCCGACCGCTGGGTGGCGGCGCTATCGGTAACGCCCGCCCGCGCGCTGGTTGATCTCCGCGAGCCGGCGCTCGACGTGACCATTGCGACGCTCTATGAGGTCAACGCGCCGCGTCCGGCTCTCACGCTGCGGCTGGCGGTCGGGAAGTCCGCCGCGATGGTTCGGCTAACGGCCGACACGCCTCTGCCGCATCGGGTTCGCGTGGCTTTCGAGCCGTCCAAGCAGGATATTGACGCGGCGCTGGAAGTCGCCGTCGGAACGCCAGGCAACCCGGCGCGGCAAAGCTGGCGCATTGGCGTCAGTCGCGTCCGCGATCTTGACCGGCGCTTGACGGCGCTTGACGCCGCGGCGATGGCGTTGACGAAGGCGCCCGCGCCCGACGCCTTCGATCTGGAGCGCGCCACGCTGGCGACGCGGGTGAGCCTGCTCAAGGCGCTGCGCGAAAGGCCGCCCCTGGAAACCGATCTCGCTGGAGCCGAAATCCTGCGCGATACGGAGCGGCTTGTTGAAGGCTTGCGCGCGACGCCGCCCCGGTCAACGCTGGTCGGCCGCGCGGGAGAGACGCTTTTGAGCGCGCCAACCGCCAAGGGTCCGCTGCCGGCGCGGGCGCTGGCAAGCCCTGAAGCGCCGGTTTTGGTCATCGCCTTTCATGGCGCGGGCGGCAGCGAAAACATGTTTTTCGACGGCTACGGCGACGGCGAGATCGTCCGCCTGTGCCGGGCGCGCGGCTGGGCGCTCGCCTGCCCGCGGGTGACGAGTCCGCTCGACGACTACGGCCCCGTCATCGAGCGCCTTCCGGCGCTGCTGGCTCCAAAGGCGAAGCGAATTTTTATAGTCGGGCACTCGCTTGGCGCGGCGACGGCCCTGGTCGTAGCAACCAAGTATGCCGACCGCTTGGCCGGCATCGCTCCCATTTCCGGACGCGCGCCGGGCGCGACCGGGGCGCTCAAGTCGCTGCCGACCTTTGTTTCCGCCGGGACGAAAGACTTTTCTCGGTCTGGCGCGGAGCAACTTGCCGAGCGCCTGCGCGCCCAGGAGACGCCGACGACGTTTAAACTCTACGAGGCCGAGCACCTGCTGGTGGTTCCCGACGCGCTGCCTGACATTTTCGCGTGGATGGACAACCTGGCCCAGCGTCCGCGGTAACGAAGCTATGGCAAGCGAAACTTGGATCGAGACGCGGGGCGCGACCCGCCCGTCGCGCCAAAAAGTCGCGCTGAAATAAATGCTGAAATAAATAAGGAGGCATCAGTGCTTACCCGTCGGACGTTCATCGCGCAAGCCGGACTTGGGCTGCTGGCTGGAGGTCGGGCTGCAGCGCAGTCCGGGCGCGTCGGCGAGGCCCTTGCGCCCCGGGCGCAGTTGACCGTGATTGCGCAGGTGCCGACGCCCGATGCGCCGCCAACGCGCCTGACTCCCGCCAGCCTGACGCTTTATGACGGCGGAACGGAGCAAGTCATTGAAAGCGTCGAGCCAGACCCTTCCGCCGCGACCATCGTTTTTCTAGCGGACAACTCCGCGACATTCCAGGTTGAAGTCGCTGAAATGGAGCAGTTGGCGCGCGCGCTCATCCGCGAGCTTTTCGCCGGCGACCGCTTGATGCTCATTGGCTACGCCAAGGAGCCGGAAATTCTCTGCGACCTGACGGAGGACGCGAGCCAGCTTGTCGCCGGGGCCAAGCTATTTCGCAAACGCTCGACACCGCGCCTCTATGACGCCCTGCTGGCGGTGACGGAGGATGTGTTTCGTCCGGCGACGACCGTTGGCAAGCGGGTCGTCGCGCTGCTTTCGGATGGCTACGATGAAGGCTCGCAAACGACTTTCGAGAATGCGCTGGCGGCGCTGCAGTCGGCGGACGCGGTAGCCTACGCCCTGCAGGCCCAGGACCGAACCTACGGCGCGCCCCGGGCCAAGCGGCTCGGACCCAAGCCCGCGGAAGCGATTCGGCAACTGACCGAGGGCACTGGCGGCCGCGCCTTCAAGCTTGACGAGGCCAATGCTGCGGCCACGCTCACGGACGAGGTGCGCCGGCGGTGGTTTGTCGTTCGCTACGCGCCGCAGGTCGCTGACGTCACGACGGCTCGGCGCTTGCTTTTGGTCGCCAGCGACGGTCAGATGATTCTCCGCGCCAAAAAAAGCCATCCGCCGCGCTGGCGTTGAATCATAACGCTCAAGTAAGAAAAAGTTGACAGCGACACGCTCAAATCTTATAGTTGCGATATGGAAGTTCCGACGCCGGCCAGCGGGCAGCGAGCCGCCATCCAGCCGCGTTTCGTGAACCTCATTTCAACGATGCGTGGAGTGCAAAAGGAAAGTCATGGGGAAAATCATCGGCATTGACTTAGGGACGACCAATTCCGTCGTCGCCGTGATGGAAGGCGGCGAGCCGATTGTCATCACCAACTCGGAAGGCGCGCGGACGACGCCTTCCGTCGTGGCGTTTACCAAGGACGGCAGCCGCTTGGTGGGGCAGGTGGCCAAGCGTCAGGCGGTCACGAACCCCGAAAACACGTTTTATTCAGTCAAGCGATTCATTGGTCGCCGGTTCAACGAAGTCAAGGGCGAGACGAAACAAGTGCCCTACAAGGTCATCGAAAGCTCAAACGGCGACGTGCGTCTGGTCGGCGGCGGCAAGGAATGGGCCCCGCCGGAGATTTCCGCCATGGTTTTGCAAAAGCTCAAGACGGCGGCGGAAGACTACCTTGGGCAGCCGGTGACCGAGGCGGTCATTACTGTCCCAGCGTACTTCAATGACGCCCAGCGGCAGGCGACTAAGGACGCCGGCAAGATTGCCGGTCTTGAAGTCAAGCGCATCGTCAACGAGCCGACGGCGGCCGCGCTGGCTTACGGGCTGGACAAGAAGAAGGATGAAACCATCGCCGTCTTCGACTTTGGCGGCGGCACGTTCGACATCTCGATTCTGGAAGTCGGCGAAGGCGTCGTCGAAGTGAAGTCGACGAATGGCGATACGCACCTTGGCGGCGACGACGTGGACGAATGCCTCATCAACTGGATTGTCAGCGAGTTTAGGAAAGACCAGGGCATTGATCTGACGGCCGACAAGATGGCGCTCCAGCGGCTCAAGGAAGCCGCGGAAAAAGCCAAGATTGAGCTGTCGTCCGCGATGGAAACTGAAATCAACCTGCCCTTCATCACGGCGGACGCCTCCGGGCCAAAGCACTTGGTGATGAAACTGACGCGGGCGAAGTTCGAGCAACTCGTGGACGACATCCTCCGGCGGACGCTTGAACCCTGCCGCAAGGCGCTGGAGGACGCCGGGCTGAAGCCGGCCCAGATTGACGAAGTCATTTTGGTGGGCGGCTCGACGCGCATTCCCAAAGTGCAGCAGATGGTGAAGGAGTTCTTCGGCAAGGAGCCGAATCGCTCGGTCAACCCCGACGAAGTTGTGGCCATTGGCGCGGCCGTGCAGGCGGGCGTCTTGGCCGGCGACGTGAAGGACCTTCTGCTGCTCGATGTCACGCCGCTGAGCCTCGGCATTGAAACGCTGGGCGGCGTCAACACCGTCATGATCCCGCGCAACACGACGATTCCGACTCGCAAGAGCGAGATTTTCTCGACAGCGAGCGACAGCCAGACCTCGGTTGAAGTTCACGTTTTGCAGGGCGAGCGGCCCATGGCGCGCGACAACCGGACGCTGGGCATGTTTCGCCTCGTGGACATTCCGCCAGCGCCCCGCGGCGTCCCGCAGATCGAAGTCACCTTCGACATTGACGCCAACGGCATTGTCAATGTCACGGCGCGCGATCTCGGCACGGGACGCGAGCAAAAGATCACCGTCACGTCGGGCTCAGGTCTGAGCAAGGAAGAAATTGACAAGATGGTGCGCGAAGCCGACGCCAACGCAGCCAAGGACCGCGAGCT
Source organism: Chloracidobacterium sp. CP2_5A (assembly GCA_002254845.1). Lineage (GTDB taxonomy): Bacteria > Acidobacteriota > Blastocatellia > Chloracidobacteriales > Chloracidobacteriaceae > Chloracidobacterium. The sequence continues at coordinate 22,654 of NKPT01000042.1, forward strand.
TCGGGAGCGCGTCGAGGCGAAGAACAAGCTCGACTCGATGATTTACTCGACCGAAAAGCTCGTCGCCGAGAACCGTGAAAAGATGGAAGCGGCGACGCTTTCAGAAATCGAAGGCGCGTTGTCGGAAGCGAAGTCGAAGCTTGAAACGGCCTCGCTGTCGGAACTCAACGACTTGCATGACCGCTTGACCAAGGCGACGTACAAGGTTTCGGAAGTGATGTACAAAGACGCCGCCGGCCGCGCCGCCGGCGCGGGGGCGACCAGCGGCGACGCCGGCAAAGGCGATGACAACGTGATTGACGCCGAATATGTTGACGTGGACGACAAGCGGTCATGAACGTCCTGAGCCGCAGCGACATTGCCGCCCAATCATTGGCAACGGCTGCGGCTCAGCCTCGCGGTTGATCTCAACTTCGTAGCGGAGGCAACCACATGGCAAAGCAGGACTACTACGCGACGCTCGGCGTCCCCAAGACGGCCTCGGCGGAGGAGATCAAAAAGGCCTACCGCCGGCTGGCGCGCAAGTATCACCCGGATGTCAACCCTGGCGATAAGGCGGCCGAAGAGAGGTTCAAGGCCATTTCGGAAGCTTTCGACGTGCTGGGCGACGAGGAAAAGCGCAAGGTGTATGACCGCTTCGGCGTTTACACGGAAGCGCATGCCCAGGCGGCGAAGAGTGGCGCGCCCGGCGCGGGCATGCCCTTCGACTTCAGCAGCTTTGACTTCGGCGGGAGCGGCGGCGGGGCGTCCTTCCGCGATATTTTCGCGGAAATGTTTGGCGGCGGCGCTCGCGGGCCGTTTCAGCGGGCTGGGCGCGACATTGAGCAGCCGGTCTCGGTGACGTTTGAGCAGGCTATGGAAGGGACGACGGTCAAGGTATCCATTCCATCCGTGCCAGGGCGAGCGGGCGAGACGATTACCGCCCGCATTCCAGCCGGCGTGGACAACGGCTCGAAGGTGCGACTAGCCGGCAAGGGGTATCCGGGCGCGAATGGCGGCCCGGCAGGCGATCTTTACCTTGTGACCAACGTTGGGTCGCACCCATTTTTCACGCGCAAGGGGGATAACATTTACTGCACGGTGCCGATCACCGTGCCGGAGGCCGCGCTGGGGGCGAAAATTGAAGTCCCGACGGTCGGCGGCAAGGCGCAGTTGCGCATTCCGCCAGGGACGCAATCGGGACAGAAATTCCGCCTGCGCGAGAAAGGCTTTCCCGCGCTGCGCAGTCCCGGCACGCGCGGCGATCAGTTTGTCGAAGTCAAGATCGTGTTGCCTTCGCTGATTAGCGAGGAAACCAAGGAGCTTTTGCGCAAGTATGAGCGCTTGAACCCGGAAAACCCGCGCAAGTCGCTCGGCGTTGAGTGACGCGCCCCGGAAGGACCTCAGCCATGACGATACGCGGCCGGAAACAAGACAAGCCACGCCGATACTCGATTGGCGTAGTCGCTGAAACGTTCGGCATTCACGAGCAGACCCTTAGGATGTATGAGCGGGAGGGCTTGCTAGTGCCGTCGCGCTCGGCGCGCAACACGCGCTACTACACCGACAACGACTTGGAGCGGCTTCAGTGCATCCTCAACCTGACGCGCGAGATGGGCGTCAACTTGGCTGGCGTCCAGGTCATTTTGGGGATGCGCGACCGGATGGAGGAAATGCGCCAGAGCATGATGGCGTTGGTTGATTATGTCCGCGAGCACGTCGCGGCGCATTCCGCCAACGCGCTCGCTCGGGTGCCGCCGATGCATCTGGTGCCGGCGGAGCTGCTGATGACCGACCTGGCGGCGCAGGCGCGCCCTCCCGCCCCGCCGCGCGACGGTCAGCGATAGGCTTGAAACAAGGCGAGGGCTGGCGTGCATGAGCGCAAGGCGCGTCATTATCATCGGCGCCGGGTTGGGCGGGCTGGCGGCGTCCTTGCATCTGGCCGCGCGGGGCTTCCAGGTCGAAATCCTTGAAAAAAATCCGGCCGTCGGCGGCAAGCTCAACCGAATCGTCGCTGACGGTTTTTCGTTCGACACCGGGCCGTCTCTGGTCACGATGCCCGACATCTTGCGCGAGACGTTTGCCGTCGCCGGCGCGCGGCTGGAGGAGCGCCTGACGCTTCAGCCGCTCGATCCGATTTGCCGTTACCGCTGGCCCGACGGCGCGCAGCTTGACGTATCATCCGACTTGTCAAAAACCATTGCCGAACTGCGTCGCTTAGCGCCGCAGGACGAAGCGGCTTTCTTTCGTTTCCTGAGTTACGGGGCCGACCTCTACGCCGCGACTGCGCCGGTCTTTTTGTTCAACGATTTCCGCGACTGGCGCAACCTGTGGCGACGACTCGATGGCCGCCTGCTGCGCCAACTGCCGCGGCTGGCGACGCTCAAGACGGTCGCCGACCGGACCGCCGAGTTTTTTTCCAGCCCCTATCTGCGGCAGTTGTTCAACCGCTATGCGACCTACAACGGCTCGTCGCCCTACCGGTCGCAGGCGACCTTTTGCCTGATTCCGTATGTCGAGTTCGCGTTTGGCGCGTGGTACGTGGCGGGGGGCCTGTACCGTATCGCCGAGGCGCTGGCGCAGGTCGCGCGGGAGCGGGGCGTCACAATACATACCGATGCGCCCGTCGCGGAGATTGTTGTCGAGGCGGGGCGAGCGCGCGGCGTCCGGTTGGCGGACGGCGATTTTTTGCCCGCCGACGCGGTGCTTTCCAACGCCGATTCGCTGTACACGTACGGCAGGCTGCTGCCCAGCGTTCGGCGACGCGCGTACAGCGACGACCGCCTGGCCCGCATTGAGCCGTCGTGTTCGGGGTTTATTCTGCTGCTGGGGACGGCGCGGAAGCTTGACGCGCTCGCCCACCACAACATTTTCTTTTCCAGCGATTACCCCGGCGAGTTCGCCGACATCTTTGACCGGCTGACGCCGCCCGCCGACCCGACGATTTACGTCTGCGCGACGAGCCGCACCGATCCGACGCAAGCGCCGCCCGGCGGCGAAAACCTTTTTGTGATGGTCAACGCGCCGGCGGTTTGCAACGCTTATGACTGGGATGACATCGCGGCGGACTACCGCAACCGGATTGTGGCGCGGCTGGAAGCGGCCGGGCTGACGGGGTTGGCGCGGAGCATCGTTTTTGAAGACAGGCTGACGCCCAAGCGGTTTGCGACATGGTTCAACGCCCATCGCGGGGCGATTTACGGGCTTTCGTCCAACAGCCTGCGCAACGCTTTCTGGCGGCCGCCGATTCGGGCGCGCGAGGCGCGGGGCCTGTATTTCGTCGGCGGCGGGACGCATCCCGGGGGCGGCATTCCACTCGTCCTGCTTTCCGGCAAGATCGCTGCGGCGGCTGTAGCGGCTGATGTCGGTCAGGCGTAAGCGCTTGCTCGCCGGAGATTTGTCTGCGCGGCTGAATATTGTTTGGGCGCTGGCTGTCGGCGCGGCGTTGATGAGCGTTCCGACTCGGCCGGCGATCGCGCAGTCGCCGGTCGGAAGGGTCGTCAACGCGCCGCCGCGCATGGTTGTCCGGCTTGGCCTCAGCGACGGCGACCGAGGCGGCCACGAAGTGACGTTGGCGGCGATTCCCTTCGGACAGACCAGCTTCGCCGATGTGCGCGTCAAGGGTATCGCCACAAGCGTCGCCTTGATGGCGACGCAGCCGGCGCAGGCAATCGAGTTTGAGTTCCGCGCCTTTCGCAACGAACAGCAGGCGATGGATGTTGAAGTCGGCGCGGAAGCGGAGATTCCGGCTCAGCCTCAACCGCATCTGCCATATCAGATTTCGGGGCTTCAATCCGCGAGTTTCCGACCGGGTCATTTTTCGGCGCGACGAGTGGCTCCCCATCTGCAACCCCGGCATTCGCAACCCCCAAGCGCACGAGCCGTCTTCGGAGCGCAGGCGCTTAGCAACGGAGCGTCAAGCGAGACAGCCCCGCCGCGGATGACACAAGGTTGCCCCGGCGGGGGCAACCGGCGCGCGGTCGAAGCGTAAATCTTCCCTGACAGGGCGCTAGTCGGCGCGTAGCGCCTGAATTGGGTCAAGCCGCGCCGCCTTGTTGGCTGGGTAAATCCCAAAGAAAAGCCCGACGCTGCCGGAGACCAGCACCGCCAAGGCGACGGCCCACAGCGGAAGCGCCACCGGCAGCCCTGAAAAATGCGACACAATCAGCATCGTCACGTAAGCCAACGCCAGCCCAATCAGGCCGCCAATCAGGGATAGCAGGGCTGACTCGGCTAAAAACTGCCGCAGAATGTCGCGCCGTCGCGCGCCAAGGCTTTTGCGAATGCCGATCTCGCGCGTCCGCTCCGTCACCGAGACCAGCATGATGTTCATGATGACGATGCCTCCCACGACCAGCGAAATGCCGGTGATGGGCAGCACCACCGCGCTAACCGTCGCTAGCAGGGTTGTAAAAATCCCCTGCGTGGCCGGGTCGCTCGTGATGCTGAAGTCGTCTTCCTCATTGGGGGAAAGATGATGTCGCGCGCGGAGAATCGCGCGGGCCTGATCCTCGACAAGCTCGCTCGGCACGCCTCGCCGGGGTCGGACGTAAAGCGTCAATGACCGGCCCTCGCCATAGGCTTTGTGGAACGCGCTGAGCGGAATCTGAACGTAGTTATCCTGCGATTGGCCAAGAAACGTGCCGAGCGGCTTGGCGACGCCAATGACCTCGTACGGGTCGCGTCCGATTTTTACGATTTTGCCAACGCTGTCGCCTCTAGGGAAAAGCTCCTTGGCGATGTCCGCCCCAAGCAGACATACCGCCCGGCGGTTTTCCTCGTCGAAGGGGCTAATGACGCGCCCCTGCGCCAACTCGACCGTCGAAAGATCATTGAAGTTGGCCGTCACGCCCTGCACGCCCACCATCGGGATGACCGTGTTGCCATAGCGCACATCGGCTGCCGAGCCGTCTTGCGCGGCGACTTCGTCGGCCAGCGTCAACTGCTTGCGCAGCGCCAGCAAGTCGTCGGTTTTCAAATCGGGATTGCGCTGAATGGCGCGCAAAAACTTCTCGAAGTCGGCAAAGCCCTGAAAGGCAGCCTTCTCGATGGTCAGCGCCCCCGCGCCATAGACGGCGACTTTTTCGTTGACGTATTCGCTAAAGCCCTCGATAACCGTCGCAACGGCCGTGACGCTCGCCACGCCGATGATGATGCCAAGCAGGGTGAGAAACGACCGCAGCTTGTGCGCCCAGATCGCGTCGAAAGCCAGACGAAAAACCTCATGCCAACTCATAGGCGCGACTATAGCAGGTTTTGACCGGAAGCCGCGCGCGCTTAGCGGCGGAAAGAACGGCGCCCGCCGACCGGCGCGACAAAGACGCGCCAAACAGCGACGGCGCTGAGACCAACGCCTCAGCGCCGCGCGGTCGCTCGCGCCATCCAAGCGCCTTCCCGCCGCCTACTGGACAAAAGCCGGGGCGCGCAGCGACGGCTTGAGGTTGCAGACAATAGCCTTGGGCTTGCCGGACGCGCCGGCGTTAGATGGGCGCGTCCGCCGCGCCGGAGGCGTCGTGGCGCGCGCTTTCTTGGGTTGTCCGTTGAGCGGCACGATTTCCACTTCAAGCGTATTTTCACCGTACCCGACGACCGGGGCCTTGAACTTCGCGCCGCCCGCCTCAAACGTTTGGTCGTTGAAGAAGTTGTAAAGGTCAAGCGTGTCCATCGCGGTTTCAACCGTCATCCGGTCGCCGACCGCTCCGACGCCGAGCGTCACGTAGGCGTTTTGCGCTTGCAGCGCCTTGATAATCGCCTGCGTCTGCTGCGGCGAAGTCTTGAAATACACCGTCAGCGCGATGTTGTTTTTGAGCTGTTTCTGGTCGTAAATGACGTCGCTATCCGCGAAGATGGACTGGTAAAGCTGCCCGACCGCGCGTGTAATCAGGAGAGGCGCGGCTTCATCCATCGCTTTGCCAAAGGCGACCATCCCAGAGTTGGCGCTGCCGCGCGTCGTGATGACGCCCTCGCCCAGGATGCGATTATCGTTCGGGCGCATCACCGTGTAGATGAAGTTCGCGTCGCAGATATGACCGCCAATGCTGGCCGGACGGTTGTCGGTTTCCGGGTCAATGTAGATCAGGTAATCGGCGCCGTACTGAAGCGCCTGCTTGGCCAGCATCCGCAAGCCGTTGGGCGACTGCTTGATTTGCACGGACGTAATCTCCGTGACGCCTTCAAAGGCCACCGACTGCAAGCCAGCCTGACGCATCTGCTCATAGACCAGCGCGCGCAGCGTCTTGGCGGCTTTCGGGTCGTCAAAGCGATTAGACGGAATGAACATCACCCGCGGCGGGCGCTCGCCAAAGCTCAGCACCTTGTTTTGCACCAGCGCCGAAACCATGGACGGCAGATTCACGTCGCCCTCGACCGTGAGAATAATTTTGGTTTCGTCGTCGTTATAGCGCGTATTCGTGATCTTGAACTCCGTCAGAAACTCGTCTGGCGGATCAAGCGCGATATCTATTTCCTCAGCGAGGCTTTCAATAATCGCCCGCGAGAACTTCGATTCGAGAAAGTCGGCTAAAAACTGCTTGCGGGCCTTGGATTTGGCGCGCGCTTCCGAAGCCGAGCGCGTCGCCGCGTTGTAATCAAACGTGTAACGCTTTTTGAGCGTCTCGCCGGGCGCGCCAAGCGTCAGAGCCAGACAGAGTCCGCAGGTTGCCGCGGCAAGACGAAATAGAGACTTCACGGGAATCCTCCTGGGCTAGCGCCTAAGCCTGATGAAAAAGCGCGAGATAGAGGCGCCTATGGAGATAGCGGCGCCGGCATAAGGGAAGGCTGCCCGGCGACAACGGTCGCCGGGCGCGGAGCGGGGACTTACCGGCGGCGCGGTGGCGCGACGGCGGTTTTGGCGACTTGGCGCACGGTCATGTCGGTTTGAATGCGCCCAAGGTTCGGCGCCGGGTCGGCGACTTTGGAGTTTGGATCGTAGGTTTGCACAACGTCGCAGTACGTCACTTTTTCGCTGACCTTTGCCGCTCGGAGCGTCGCGACGCGACTGGTGATGCGTTCGAGAATGGTGCCGTCGGCGTCACGGATCGGCTCGCCTTCGAGGATGACATCAAACTGAACGCCTTCCTGCACGCCATCGGCTGCGCCGCTGCGAATGATGACCTGTCCATCGCGCACCATCGCCACCGTCGTTTCAAATGGCACTTCGAGGCTCACGACTTCGGCGAAGCGCTGCGCGAAGGTCTTCACCATCTTGGTGAATGACTCCTGCCCCGGCGCGTCGCTCGTGTTGCCGCCTAGACTGCCCACCTGCGTCGAGGACGTGGAATCGCTCGCGTCGTAGTTTTCCGACTTGATCACCGAGCCGGTTTCGGCGTTGATGAGCTGCATGTTAATCTTCGCGGTCATCTTCTTTTCGCGCCGCCCAAAGCCGCCGATGCTAATGCCGCCCTCCTTCACGTCAATCGAGACGCACTTGGCGACAATAATGTACTGCGCCGAGCCAAGCCGCCCGACCTTGATGGCGTTGGAAGGATCGGCAAGGTCGGAATTGGCCAGCTTTTGCTCGGCGATGATGGAGTTGAGCGAGTCGCGGGACAAGATATCAAATCGCCCGCCAGCGAGGGCGGTTTCCAGCTCGGCGACCATGATGTCTTTCGTCCATCCGCGCTGGTTGTCCTGGGGGATGATGGCGACCTTGATTTTGCCTTTCGAGGGCTTGTTGTCGCGCATGCCGCTTGGCGGCGCGCCGCTTTTCTGACG
>NKPT01000088.1 GCA_002254845.1 Chloracidobacterium sp. CP2_5A
GCCTGAAGGAGTCCAGGAGCGACACGCCAAAATTGGCGCCCTCCACACGGCGGCCCGCCTCGCGAAACCGCTCGAAAAGGATAACAGCGTTGCCGGCGACCTGCACCGTGAGCCGCCGGAACGTCTCACCAGCCCGCTCAAGCGCCTCATTGGCGCGCGCCAGCGCCTCGACCTGCGCGTCGGATGCGATCGTTGCCGCCGCAGCCAGCTCCCGGTATGCCGCGCCACCGTCGGCAAGCGCAGCCGCAAGCTTGGGGCCGAGACGGTCGCCAACGACAGCTGAGATGTCCGCCGCAAACTGCGCGCGGCTGGAATAGCTATCCGCAGCCCGGCCAAGCTCATCCAGAAGACCGGCCGTGTCCGAGATCCCGCCCGACGCGATCCGGCCCGCGACACCCAGACGCTCGAGCGCCGCCGCCTGCGCAGACGCCAGTTGGCCCGCCTGCGCGTTCCCAAGCACCAACACCAGCCGTTCCAAGACCTTGTTGGTCTGGTCCGCGTCCAGCTCCAATCCGCGCAACGCCTCCCGGACCCGCTGATAGGACTCGACCGAGAGCCCGGCCCGCTCCGCCGCGGTCTGAAGATCGTCCGCAAAACGCAACGCGCTGCGACCAAACGCCGAGAGACCGACACCGCCAGCCGCGACGCCCAGGCCGCCAAGCGCGGATCGGAGAGACGCCGCCGCCGCCCCGATCCGCGCAAACGCCGACTGGAGGGACGACCCGGCCCGGGTGCCGCGCCGCTCCAGATCGTCGATGCTCTGCGCGCCGCGTCGGAGCTCCGACCGTAACAGCTCGGTCGTCGCCTCGACCTGCAGTAGCAGGGTCTGTATATCCTGTCCGCGCATCAGCCCGCCCCCGGCTCCGCCCGACGTGCCTCCTCGGCCGCCGCCTGATACTCAGCCATTGTCGACGCCCAGAAAACGTCCGGCGACCAGCGCAAATAGAAAATCGCGCTGCCCATAAAGCGCCGCCAGTCGATCAGGTCGCGCCGGCCGTCTGCGCCGCCGGCTCCCCCGGCGCGGCAGGCTCCGACCCACCCAAGATGCCGGCCTCGAGAAACGAAACAGCGATCGAAAGCGACTGGAC
>NKPT01000148.1 GCA_002254845.1 Chloracidobacterium sp. CP2_5A
ATCAGCCCAACGGGTGTCACCAGCTATCAAGAAGAAGATGCACGCGCCACTTGGCAAGCGGGCAACGCCGCCTTCATGCGGAATTGGCCCTATGCCTATAGCTTGGGCAACGACCCCGAAAACAGCGCGGTGGCTGGTTTGTTCGATGTTGCTCTGCTCCCGACAGGGGAATCGGGCTTGCTCGCCGCGACACAAGGTGGTTGGCAATTGGGTGTCTCGCGCTATGCCGAAAATCCAGATGCCGCCGCGGCAGTCGCGCACGGCGGCGAGCGGCCGCGCGAGGCCGATCCGCCCGCCGATATCGGCGGCCAGCGCCGCCTGGGAGACGAAGGTGAGCGCGGTCGCCCTGCGCGCGCCCGCGAAGGCGCCGAACATGGGGCGGTAATGCACCGGCTGCGGCGTCGGGATCGAGGCGTTGGGGTCGCCCATCAGCGACATCGCGATCGCGCCGCCCTTGATGACCATCTCCGGCTTGACGCCGAAGAAGGCCGGTGACC
>NKPT01000126.1 GCA_002254845.1 Chloracidobacterium sp. CP2_5A
GATACGCGCAATTGCCGGCCGAACCGCTGCCCAGGATGGTGAAACGCACTGCCACGCGCCGACGGTAGGCGGCGCGACACAAAGCTCAAGCGGCAAAGTGCCCGCCCGCGACCGGCGCCGGCGCCACGCTGACCGCGGCGGTGATTTCCCCGGTCCAGCGGTCGCGCGATCGCGCTGCGCGCCGACTTAATTCTTGAGTCATTCGCGGCGTCCCCGTACATACATTGCCAATGGCTCAAGGCCTTTACTTGTCGCAAAAAATGGCGCTGACGCAGGTGCTCGCACCGCAGCTTCAGCAGTCGCTGGCATTGCTCCAGGCGCCGACCCTCGAGCTCAAGGCGCTGGTCGAGCAGGAGCTCCAGCAGAATCCCGTGCTCGAGGAGGTCTCGCCGCCCGAGGCGGATCTGGAGGAGCGCGGCAAGGCGGGGCAGGACGAGCCGGTGGAACGCGCCGACCCGGCCGAACCACCGCCCGATGTCACCTTCGATCCGGCCACGGAAAAGGCCAGCGGCCCGGTGGACGATTTTCAGGCCGAGTTCGAGC
>NKPT01000066.1 GCA_002254845.1 Chloracidobacterium sp. CP2_5A
CATAGGCGACGTCGCTCTGCTCCACCTGCCTTGTCGCCTCGGCGGCTTTCTGCCTGATCCGCTCCAGCGGATTGCGCTTGGGCGTGGCTTCCGCTAAGCCGGCGTCCGCAACAAGCTGCGCATCATCGAAGCCTAACCCTTGACCTGCAGGATCAATCAGGGATAGACAACGCTGTTGCTGGCGGCGCGGGTGGCAGCGGACTTCACGTCATTGATGCCGCCAAGCTTTTCGCAGATGGACTTGCGGCGTAGAATTTTCATCGTCCTCGCCTCCCGTATGTTGCAAGCCGATGCCGGAAGCTTCAGACGGCGACCCGGCAGCGGTCACGGATCCCGGAAGGAAACCGGAAGGAAACTTGTGCAGCAAATAATCCGACGGCGGCAACGCGGGACAGGCAAGCGCTACCCGGGCATCGCTCCGGGTAGCGGTGTCCAAAGCGTTATGAGGAAGTGACTATAAGATGAGCAATAACAAGGACAATTTCCCCCCTCCAATAATGCTTTATAGCCAAACTCTCTGCTTCAATGTTGAGGTTTGACGCTTGCGCCATGGCTGACGACGCCGCAAGGACCAAGCAAGACGCCGCTGAGTCGGGTAAGCCGAAGCGATCCGAATTGCGCGAGTTCGTCGAGATGATCATCACGACGCTCATTATGGCGCTGTTCGGAATTACCTTTGTCGCGCGGTCGGTGAACGTTCCGACTGGCTCGATGAACAACGCGATTTATTCTGGCGACTTCTTGCTCGTCAACAAATTTATCTTTGGCTACGAAGGCGGCATCCGGCTCGATGGATGGACGCCGCATCGCCCGATTCGGCGCGGGGACATCATTGTGTTCAAGTTCCCGCAAAGCGAGGATCAGAACTATGTGAAGCGCGTCATCGGACTTCCTGGCGAGACCATTGAGATTCGCGGGCAGCGGGTTTACATCAACGGCAAGGAGCTGCCGGAGCATCGCGTCATTGCTGAAAATGACCTGGAAGACGGCGGGCGGCTCAACGCGCTGGAGGATTACCCGGCGGAAGGCGCGCAGTGGAAGGTCTATTACCGCCCTGGCTCGGACTTCGAGTACGAAGCCCGCGAGGATGAGCCGCTGGCCGAAGCGCCGCTGCCCAGCGGGCGCTACCGCGACTACAAGAATGAGCCGCACTACGGCATCGGGCGGCCGTTCAAGATTCCCGAAGGCTGCTACTTCGCCATGGGCGACAACCGCGATAACAGCCTTGACAGCCGGTATTGGGGACCCGTCCCGCGCGATTACGTCATTGGGCGTCCGCTGTTTGTCTATGCCTCGTTCGACCCAAGCCCGCAGGCGTCGCTGGGCGAGCGGCTGGGCTCGTTTTTCTCCAAGGGCCGCTGGAAGCGGCTCGGCGCGCTGGTGAAATAGCCCCAGACGACGCGCCCGCCGGCGCTTCCAAAATTCCGTTTCACATCGGGGTCACTGCAAAGTAGGCTGGAAACGAAGTTTCAGCTTCCACTTTCGGTTCCTCCACGAGGTCGCGCCCCATGATTGCCACGGAATCCGTCATTCAAGAGACAAAAGCGGCGGCGGCTGACAAGAGCCTCATCAGCCCGCGTTTTTATGTCACCGATTATAAAAAAATGAACGCCTTGCGCTTCGACCACATGGCCGATGAATTCAAGGCCATGCACAAGCGATTTGCCGACGACCCCAATAAGCACTTCTTCAAGCGCGATGACGACCCAGACTTTGACCAGGACTTTTCCAAGCTCCCGGCGTCATTCAAGGATTTTCTGATCCGCGGCTGCTTGGGCGAGTTTTCCGGCGCGCTGCTTTACAAAGAGATTGCCGAGCGGATTGAGGATCCAATTCTGAGCGATACCTATCGCCTCATGGCGCGCGACGAAGGGCGGCACAGTGGCTTCATTCGCTTGGCCATGCGGGATATTAACGCCGACCTCGATCTTCAGTTGCTTCAGGGCGAGAAAGAATTCGTCAGCATGCATCCGAAGATCATCCTCTACACGACCTATCTGTCGGAAGTCATCGGCTACTTCCGTTACATCAACATTTACTCGCACCTCCAGGCCCACCCCGAGCATCGTTATCATCCGATCTTCAAGTACTTTGGCGGCTGGTGCCAGGATGAGCTCAAGCACGGCGACTTCATCGGCCTCCAGCTCGAGGCTCAAAAGAATCTCTACCTCAGCGGCGGCGTCAACCGCTTGCTGATTCGCTTCTTCGCGCTGGCCGTCTACGTGACGATGTGGCTGCGCGACCTCAAGGCGCAGGACTTTTACGCCTCCATCGGCATGGATTGGCGGGCGTATGATCTGAAGGTCATTCGAGAAACGAACGCCTATGCGCAGCGCGTCTTCGGCCTTCGGCTCGATGTGGATCATCCGAAATTTATTCGCATCCTGGATCGCATGGCCGAGCGCTACGCGCGGATGACTGAGCGCGAGGCCGCCGGCGTCGGCAAGCTGGCGCTCGCGCCGATGAAGGCGGCGATGGCGGCGGACTACCTGCGGCTGTTTGCCATGAGCGTCCGCAAGGACGCGCCGCCGCCGATTCCAGAGTACCCGGTCGCGCCGGTGGTCAAGGGCTCCGCCGTCACGGGCGGGGCGCAACCGGCGATGGTCTGAGCGCAAACGCCGTGCCGACCGTGCTTGGCATAGCCATCCTGGGGAGCGGGCGCGTGGCGCGCGCCCGCTTGCGCGAGTTGAATGACCGCCTTGACACGCGGGTGGCGGTCGTGGCGTCGCGCAGCTTCGACCGCGCCTACGAGCTGGCCTTCCCGATTGCCGCCGCGGCGACTGACGATTGGGAAGCGGCTATTGCGCGCCCGGACGCGAATGCCGTCATGGTCTGCTCGGCCAACCCGTATCATGCGCCGATGGCGCGGGCGGCGCTTGAAGCCGGCAAGCCGGTCAGCGTGGACTACCCGCTGGCGCTTTCCCTAGCCGATGCCGAGCGATTGGTTGAACTGGCTCAGGCCCGCGGCGGCGTGTTACACGTCGAGCACATCGAGTTGCTCTCCGCTTGGTTTGTCACGCTCCGGGACGCCCTGCCGCGCCTAGGGCGCATTCGCGGCCTTTCGTGGAGCAATGTCAGCTGCCGCGCCGCCGCGCCCGAAGACTGGACGTTCGACCGCGCCCACGGCTTTTCGCTGTTTCAGCAAGCCAGCCTGCCGAGCCGGATGCTTGCCTGCGTCGGACAGGCGACTTGGATCGAGGGCGAGGAAACGTTTTCCGGTGAAAACGGAACGCGCTTCGCCCGCCGGGCCACCCGCCTGCGCTTTGGCTTTGGCGACGACGGAATCGGAGAAATCACAGACGTCCTGACCCAGGAGGAAGAAGCCGGGCCAACAGCCGAGCTGCGAGTTATCGGCGAAAACGGCGCGCTCATCGGGCGGCAGCACCGCGAGGTCTGGCTCGTCGATCCGGGCGGCGCTGAGGAATCGCTTCCCGTGATGCCGCGCAGCGGTCTCTTCGGGCAAGACATCGCGGTCTTCCTCGACACCATCGCGGGCGTCGGCCGGCCCTATGCCTCGCTCGATCATGTCATTGAGACGCTGCGTTTTGCCGACGCCGCGGAGCGCGCTGTCCGAACCGGACAGCGCGTCAGCCTTTCGCCTGCGGATTGACGCTTGGCGCGCGCCCATGCGCAGAGCAACCCGCCCAGGGCGGCCTATACGTAGGGCAGTAAGGCGATGTGCTTGGCCCGCTTGATGGCGCGCGCCAAGCGCCGCTGCATGGTGGTGTTCACGCCCGTCAAGCGGCGCGGCAAAATGCGCTTGTTATCGCCAATAAACCGCTCCAGCAACTTCACGTCCTTATAGTCAATGTAGTCAATCTTGGCTTCCAGCAACGGACACCGCTTCTTGCGCCGTCCCATGCGGCGGTTGCCGCCGGGGCGTCCGCCGCCGGGGCGACGCCCTGCGCTTCCCGAGCCGGCTGGACGCCGTTCCTGCGTTGGCGCCGCTCCGGCAGCTGCTTCAGTCATTTCAGCCATATTCGACCTGCTCCTGTTGGTATTCGCTCAATGATTGGCATTCGCTCAATGAGCCTTCGCCAGGCGACAGCGCGGAAAGCGCGTCGCCTAGCGGGCTCAGACTTCTAGTGGATTAGCTCCCTCGGCGGCAGTCGCAGCTTGCGGAGCACCTCATTCGCCTCTTCAACGCCCAGGGCGGCCAGTCGCCGCAAGTCGGCGCTTAGCTCCGCCACGGCCTGGGGATCAAGGTCATCCGCGCGCAAGCTATCCACCACCTCGTAGGCGGCGCTGGCGCGCCCCAGCCCCAGCAGCGCGGTCACTTCCTCGTAGCACATATCGCCGGCGTCGCCGCCGCTTGATCGCTCTTCCTCAAGAAGTTCATAAGCCTGCTGAAAAGCTTCCCGCGACTCGTCCAGCTTGCCGGACATGCGCAGCGCGATGCCAAGCTTGACAAATGTGAGCGGAACCTCCAAGCCGTCCACAATCGCGTCTTTCAGCTCGCGCGCCGCGGCGACGGCCTCCCCATTCGCCAGCAGCGCCGCCCCAAGCCCGTAGCGGGCGAGCGAGTTACGGGGGTCAATCGTGACCGATTCGCGGTAGGCCTCAAGCGCCTCCTCAACCTGCTCCATCGCCATGAGAAGGTCGCCAAGGTCGAGGTAAATGCGCGGATCATCCGGGTCAAGCTTCAGCGCAATCTGGAACTGCTTGAGCGCCTCGTCATACTTTTCCGAGTCCGCCAGCAGCCCGCCCAGGCCGAGATAGTGCAGCGGCTCTTCCGGCCCTAGCTCGATGGCGCGCCGGTAGGCGACCTCGGCTTCCGGCAGCCGCCCGGCTTCGGACAGAAAATTGCCGTAGTTGTAATGACTCAGCGCCTCGTCGGGCTCCAGCTTGAGGGCCCGCTTGAAATACTCTTCGGCAAGGTCAAACTCCCCTTCCTCAATGTAGAAAGCGCCCAACAAGTGCAGCGGGCGGGTGTCCTCCGGCAACAGGCGCTCGACTTCGCGCAGGTAGCTCACGCCTTCCTCATATCGCTCCGTATCCAGCAGCAAAGCGCCGAGACGGACGAGGACTTCAGGCGATTGAGGAGCGAGCGCGAGGGCCTTGCCGTACGCCGCCTCGGCTTCGTCCAGGTCGCCCTCTTCAAGATAGGCGTCGCCTTTCTCTAAAAGCTTTTCCAGAGAGGGCGCCGGCGACTTAGGCGACGTTTTTGACTTGCGTGATTTACCGGGCATAGCAGTGGGGCGGCGCTTGAAACAGCGCCCTGACGAAGTGGCGATTCAAAGCTTATAACACCGCCAGCGCTCGTCGCCGCGCCTCGCAAGCGGCTAGATCATTGGCCAGCCGCGCATGATCTAGCTGAGCGCCAATGAAAACCAGATGCTCTTCGGGGGATGGCGACAGCGCCACCGGGCGGATGTAGAGGTCGCCGTTGACATACATCATCACCCACAAGCCCTCTTCGCCCTCGAAGCGGACAAACCCTTTGGCGCGCGCGATGTCGGGCGGCAAGCTCTGCATGAACCGCTCAAAGCGGTCGCGGACGAGCGGGCGCAGCAGCCGGCAGGACATCGAGTGAAAATCCGTATGAGCCTTGTATTCGTCCTCGCTCAACGCTTCGAGGCTGGCCCGCATCGCGGCTCGGCGGCGCTCGCGCTCCGCTGGCTCGACATCCGCCAGCAGCCAGCGGAAGTCCTCGTCTCCGGGTATTTGCCCGTGAGTGGCCAGATACACCGGCGCGTGCGGGTTGTGCGCCTCGATGTAGCGCCGAATGTCAGCGACTTGCTCCGGGGTCGCTTCATCGGCCTTGCCAATCACGACCACGTCGGCAAATTGCGTCTGGCGCTTGACAATAGCTTTCAAGACTTTCGACAGGCGCGTGAAGTTCTTCGGGTCGGCGACGGTCACCATCTTGGCGATTGTCACGCGGTCCATTAAGTGCGGCGCCGTCGCCTGATCGAGGAGGTCCACCGGGTCGGCCAGCCCGGTCGCCTCGACGAAGATCATTTCCGGGTTGCGGGAGGCGACTTCAGTAAACGCCTGCACAAAGTCCTCGCCAATCTGGCAACAAATACAGCCGTCGCTAAGCTCCATCACGCTGAAGCCTTCGCCGCGCAAGATTTCGCCGTCAATGCTAATGTCGCCAAACTCATTCATCAAAACGGCCACCTTCCGGCCTAGGCGGCGCATGTGATGCAGCACGGCGAGCAGCAGCGTGGTCTTGCCGCTTCCAAGAAAGCCGGAAATGACAACTGCCGGAATCGGCGACAAAGCGGGAGCTTGGGCATCCATAAACTTTCCTCTCAAGCAAGACAACTATCGGAGACCCTGCCTGTGGCGCGGAGTCCGCTATCGTACCACGGCTTAGCCTGCCGACCAAGCCGGCGCGACGCGTGGCGTCACTCGCCCACGCGCTGGAGGTGAACTAGGTTACTCACCGGCAGCCCCTTGATCTTTCCAGCCAGCACGACCAGCCGCTCGCCGCGCTCGACCCAACCCAAGCGGAGCAGCATTTCAGTCCCGTTGGCAAACAGCTCGCTCATATCGCTTGGATTCGGCATCAACAGCGGCTCAATGCCCCACACGGCGGAGAGTTGCTGATAGATGCCGGCATCCGCCGTAATCGCGGCGATCCGCTGCTTCGGGCGCAACAGCGCCAGCGCCCGCGCCATCTTGCCGCCCTCCGTAAACACCGCGATGACCCGCGCGCCGACGTTTTCCGCCGCGAAGACGGCGGCCTCGGAAAGCGCCCGCAGGGAGGAGCTGCCCTGCAAGTTCAGGAACTTTCCCGCCCCGGCCCGCCAGGACTGCTGCCCGGCAAAGGCGTCCTCCGTGTAATCCACGATGCGCCGCATGGTTCGCACCGATTCAACCGGGTACTTCCCGGCGGCCGACTCGGCTGACAGCATCACGGCATCCGTGCCATCCAGGATGGCGTTCGCCACATCCGAGGCTTCCGCCCGCGTGGGGCGCGGGTTGTCCACCATGGACTGAAGCATTTGCGTCGCCGTGATGACAATGCGTCCCTTGCGATTGGCATGGCGGATGATTTCCTTCTGAAAAATTGGCACGCGCTCGGTTTCCGCTTCCACGCCCAGATCGCCCCGCGCCACCATAACGCCTTCCACAATGTCAAGAATTTCATCCAGATGGCTCAGCGCCTCCGGCTTTTCGATCTTGGCGATGAGCGGCGTCATCGCGCCCAGTTCCGCGATGTAGCTCTTGCATTGCCGGCAATCTTCCGCCGAGCGCACAAACGAAAGGGCCACATAGTCCACGCCCTGCTCGATGCCGAACCGCAGGTCGTCGCGGTCCTTGTCGGTCATCGAAGGCAGCGAGGTCGGAATGCTCGGCAGGTTAATGCCCTTCCGCTCGCCCAGAATGCCGCCGTTGAGGATCAGGCACTCCACGTCGCTCCCGTGAATGGCGGTGACGCTCAGCTCAATGAGCCCGTCGTCAATCAAAATCCGGTCGCCCGGC
>NKPT01000049.1 GCA_002254845.1 Chloracidobacterium sp. CP2_5A
AATTAGGCGCCTTTTGCTCAAGGCAAGGCAGGCGCCTCCGCGTAGAGCCAGAAGAATAAAGAGACGACCCTGGGTGGCCATCCCTTCCCAAGCCTAAAGCTTGCCCCGCGTTCAGAACCCGCGTTCAGAAAAAGCGCATCGTGTAGCTCAACCGGACCCCCCGCCCAATTTCCGGCGCGAAGGCTTTGATGAATGACAGGTGGTTGCGGTAGAGCCGGTCGCCCAAGTTAAAACCCGTCACGGAAAACACATGCGCCATATGCGGCGTCGTGATCGCGTACGAGCCGACCACATTGACGACCGCGTAGCCTGCCGTCGGCTCTTCAAGCGTAAAGACGCGCTCTTGCCGGTTGGCCATCAGTAGTTCCGGCATCAGGCGCAGCCCTTTGAACGTCCCCTCCAGGGCTACCCGCGCCCGCAGCGGCGGTATGCGCGGCAGCGGCAGCCCCGTTTTCAGCTCAGCGTTTGTGTAATCAAGCTGGCTGTAGAGCCACAGGCTTG
This sequence comes from Chloracidobacterium sp. CP2_5A, assembly GCA_002254845.1. Taxonomy (GTDB): domain Bacteria; phylum Acidobacteriota; class Blastocatellia; order Chloracidobacteriales; family Chloracidobacteriaceae; genus Chloracidobacterium. Next base: position 502 of record NKPT01000049.1, read on the forward strand.
GATGCAAGTTGACGTCAAGCTGAGCCTCCATCCCCAAAAATCGAGCGTCCCCCTGGCTAAAGACGCCGACCGGCAAGCCGTCCTCAAACTCGCCAGTCAGCGCCGGAAAAACAAACGAGCGAATGTCGTAGTAGTAAAACCCAGCGCTGGCGCGTGTCCGCCGCGACTGATGCCGCAGATTGACTTCGAAGCCGTTGGTCAGCTCGCGCTTGAGATCGGGGTCGCCAATCTCGAACAGGAACGTTCCCGGATGCGGGCCGAAGTTGTATAGCTCTTCCAAGGCGGGCGCGCGGTAGGCATGCGTGTAGCTCGCCGTAAACACCGTGTTTTCGATCAGCCCGACGCGCAAGCCGACGCCGCCTGAAAAGCCGGTGAAGCTCCGCCCGCGCGCGCCGGTCGGCGCATAGGCGTTGCGCTCGACGCGTCCGCCAAACTGAAGCGTGACGCGCTCAAAGCTCGCCTTTTCGAGACCGAAAAACGCAAAGTTAGTCTGTGTCGTCGCCGGCGTCAGGGCCTCGTCGCCGCGCGTCGAATAGTCGCGGTAAAAGCCCGAAAAGCCAAGCGTCCCCTGCAAGCGCCCGACGCGCCGGTGGTCGGCGAAGATTCGGTAAGCAAAGGTGTCATTGCGAAACGCCGTCTCGACCTTGTTTTCTTCAATGTTGATTTCATCGTGCCGATAGCGGTTGTACTGAAGCTGGGCCTGCGCATCCGTGAAAAACGCGTTGAGGTTGCGAGCGCCGACCGTGAAGCGAAACCCATGCCGACGCGGGTTGAGGCGCACGAGCTCCCCTGGCTCGCCGCCCTTTGGCCTCGTTGAGGCGCTCGCCTGCCATCGCCGCTCGGACTGCTCGGCGGCGGCGTCATCTGGAATTGGCGGCACGCCATAATTTTGACTGGCGTAGCTGTAGGTAAAGTTGAAAAAGCCCTTTGCGCCATAGTAGCCGCCGCCGCCGGTCGCGTTGCCGCTGCGCGCAAAGCTGTTTTCGACGACGCCCAGCGGCGTCCGGTAATCGCCGGCGCGCTGTCCGCCGCCGTTGGCGAAGACCATCCACGGACCGCGCCCATACTTGACGCCACCGCTCCCGCCGCCGAGCGCGTTACCCGTGCCGCCAAAGGCGGTGGCGAAACCCTGCAGTCCGGGGTGCAATTCCTCATTGCCGGTGACGGCGTTGACGACGCCGCCGACGGACGCGCTCCCGTAAAGCAGCGTCGCCGGCCCCTTGACGACTTCCAGCCGCTCGACGCTTTGCAGGTCAATAATTTCGGCATGGTCGCCCGACTGAAACCCAATCGAGCCGGTCGTGAGGCCGTCTTGCGTGACTAGGACGCGATCGCCGTCAAAGCCGCGAATGACAGGCCGCCCCGTGCCCGGGCCGAACGACCGCTTTGCCACGCCGACCTCGCGCTCGAGCGCGTCGCCGAGCGACACCGGCGCGCGTTCGGCTAAGTCAAAGCTATTGACCACAATGCTCGACTGGATGACGTCGCGCGTCGTTTCCTCGCGCAGCGTCGCCGTCGTGGTCACTTGCTCGGTCTCGACGCGCAGTTTCAGAACGAAATCCAGCGTCGTCGCGCCGCTCACCATCACCCGCTGCACGACATCCGGGACGCGGTCCAGGTGCACAAACGCGTGGTAATCGCCCGGCGGCACGTCGTCGAAGCGATACGCGCCGTCCTGGTCGGTGATGGCCGACCGGCGCAGCTCGATTATGGTGACGACGGCTTCCGAAACCGGGTTGGCGTCGCGCTCCAACACAACGCGCCCGCGCAGCGACCCAGCGGATTGGGCCGTCGCCGTCCCGGAAAGAGCGACGCAGCCGGCCGCGACCAGCGCCAAGCGCCGGCAAAGCGCCAATAGGGGAAAAGCTTGCATAGGCTTACACTCCAAAAAAAGTCCATGCTTGGGAATGTTTGCTTTCGAGAATTTTCTTATCTAATCCATTTAGCGGCAGGACGCAATATGCGCGGGCGGAAGGAATCTTATTGACTATATTCTTTTATAGCTATAAACTTTTATTAGTTTGAGACAAGACGCGCGAGCTCGCGAGCTAACGAGACGCGCGAGCTCGCGAGCTAACGAGGCGTGTGAGCGATGAGGCGATGGGGAAAACGCGCGATAGGCGTTGGCGGAGTCCTTCTTGGCGTAGCCGCGCTGGTTGGGGGAATATGGCTGCTTCGAGCGCGACCTGAAGCGGCGCGGGCTGAGTCGTTGCCGATTTTGGCGGCTGCTGCCCAGCGCGAGACGGTTGCGCGCCAACTGTACCCGCGCGCCTGGCTAGTGGCGGCGACCCTGCGCCCCCGCGAAACGGCTGCGTTGTCAGCGGAAACGACGGCGCGCGTCGTATCGGTTACCGTCAAGGTTGGCGACGCGGTCCGCGCCGGACAGACGCTTGTCACCCTTGACGCCGCTGTGCCAGCGGCCGCGCTGGAAACCAGTCAGGCGGAAGTGGCCGCCGTCAAGCAGGCGGCTGACGCGACGCGCCGGCGCGTCGAAGCCGCCGAAGCCGCCCTGCGCGGCGCGCAGGCGGAATATGAGTTGGCGCAAACGCTCTATACGCGCCAGGAAAAGCTTTTCCAAACGGGCGATGTGCCGCGCCAAAGCGTGGATATTGCGAAAGGGCGACTCAGCGCCGCCGACGCGGCCCGCGCCGCCGCCGAGCGCCGCCTCGAAGCCGAGCGGGCCGACCTGGCGCAGGCCGTCGCCCGCATTGACGTGGCCGAGCGAGCGCGCCGCGAGGCCGAAACGCGCGTTGCTCAAACGCGCCTTGTTGCGCCGTTCGCCGGGCGCGTCGCTGAACGGCTGGTTGATCCCGGCGCGCTGGCCGCGCCGGGCGTCCCGCTGCTCGTGGTTGAGTCTGACGGCCCGCTGCGCGCCGTGGCCGAAGTTGAAGCCGAGCTGGCCGCGCGCCTATCCATTGGTCAAGCCCTGCGCGTGGAAATGCCTAGCCAACAGTTCGTGACGGGCGCGCTAGCGGAGCAAAGCCCGGCGGCGAATCCGACGACGCGCACCGTGACCATCAAGGTTGAGTTGCCTCCGACGACCGAAGCGCGCAGCGGAATGTTTGTTCGGGTAGCCATTCCGCGCGACACCGTGGAAGTCGTCGCCGTGCCGCAGGCCGCCGTGATGGAGCAGGGCGGCCTGCAAAGCGTGTTTACGCTTGACGCGGACGGCATCGTCCGGCGGCGCGTCGTGACGCTCGGCGAACGCTTCGGCGACCGGATCGAGGCGCTCACCGGACTGCGGGAAGGCGAGACGATAGTTTTTGGCGCGTCCGAGCTGCGCGATGGCGCGCGATTGGCGTCGCCGCCCAATTCTGAACCCCAATGAGCCTTCAAGGAGGAGTCAGTCATCATGCCGATGGAACGAATTTTGTTCGTCATAGCCGGCGTTGTCGTTTTAGCCAGTTTGGCGGCGGGCGCTTGGTGGACGCCCTACGCTTTCCTGCTGACAGCTTTTGTCGGGCTGAACCTGATTTTGGGCGGCGTTGCGGACTGGTGTCCGATGATGGCTATTTTGCGCCGGCTGGGCGTCAAGCGCGCCGCCGAAATCGCCTGTAAACGTTGAACCTCCGCTCAGCGAAGAAAAGCCATGGCCGCCGAATCCGAAAATCTGATGGCGCGCATTGTACGCTTTTTTATCCAGTCAAAGCTGACGCCGCTGGTGGCGGTCGCCTCGGCGCTGGTTGGACTGGGCGCGGTGGTCGGGCTGCCGCGCGAGGAAGAGCCGCAAATTGTCGTCCCCATGGTGGACGTGATGAGCCGCCTGCCGGGCGCGTCGGCGAAGGAAACCGAGCGCCGGTTGACGACGCCGCTGGAGCGTCTGGCGTGGGCGATTCCCGGCGTCGAGTACGTCTATTCGACGACGACGCCCGGCGAGACGCTGGTCGTCGTCCGGTTTTTTGTCGGCGTCAACGAAGAAGACGCGCTGACGCGTCTACGGAAGCAACTCGACGCGCATGCGGGCGAGCTTCCATCCGAGGCGCTGCCGCCGCAAGTCGTGGCGCGCTCGATTGACGACGTGCCGATTCTAGCGTTGACCTTCTGGAGCGCCGCCCAGGACGATTTGGCGCTGCGGCGCATCGCGGCTGAAGTCGAGACGGTTGTCAGGCGGACGCCGGACGTTTCCGAGACGGAGATCATTGGCGGCGCCCGGCGTCAGTTCCGGGTTCTGCTCGATCCAGCGCGGATGGAGGCCTACGGCGTCACGGCCGACGCGCTCGCGGCGCGACTAGCGGCGGCGAATCGGGCGCTGAGTCCGGGCGAAGCCGTTCGCGGCGACCGCGCGACAGTGGTCGTCGCCACCGGCGCGGTGGAGAGCGCCGAGTCGCTGGGGGAGATTGTCGTGGGCGGGCAGGGCGAGCGGCTGATTCGGTTGCGCGACGTGGCCGCCATCCGCGACGGCGCGGAGGAGTTGACGCGCTTTGTTCGACATGCTTGGCGCGATGAGAAAACCGGCCAATCCGCGGGCGAGCATCCAGCCGTGACCCTCGCCGTTTCAAAGCGCAAAGGCGTCAACGCCACGCAGTTGGCAGATGAAATTCTGAAGCGCGTCAATGCGCTGAAGGGAAGCGTCATCCCGTCGGATGTCGCCATGACCATCACGCGCAACTACGGCGTGACGGCGGCGGAGAAGTCCAACGAGCTGCTGTTTCACATGTTCGTCGCGGTCGTCTCGGTCATGGCGCTCATCGGGCTGATGCTGGGCTGGCGGGAGTCGCTCATCGTTGGCGTGGCGATTCCGGTCACGCTGGCGCTGACGTTGGCGACGTTTTACTGGCTAGGTTTTACGCTCAACCGCATCACGCTGTTTGCGCTGATTTTCTCCATCGGGATTTTGGTGGATGACCCAATTGTGGATGTGGAAAACATCGTCCGCCACATTCGCATGGCGCGCCATCAGGGGCGCTCGGCGCTGGAGATCACGGTCGAGGCGGTCAACGAAGTGCGGTCGCCGCTGATTCTGGCGACGTTGGCGGTCATGGCGGCGATTCTCCCGATGGCGTTTGTCGGCGGGCTAATGGGCCCCTACATGCGACCGATTCCGATTGGCGCGTCGGCGGCGATGGCCTTTTCGATGGTCGTCGCGTTTGTCATCACGCCCTGGGCGGCGTACCGGGTTCTCTCACGGCGCGGCCAGGCAGGTCGTCATGGGCACAGTCGCCATGGCGAGGGCGAGCCGGAGGACTTCCTCACGCGCCAGTATCGGCGCATTATGCGTCCCATCATTGGCGAAACCCGGTGGCGGAGGTTGTTCTTGGGCGGCATAATCGCGCTTCTCCTGGGCGCGCTGCTGCTTGTGCCGCTCAAGGCCGTCATCGTCAAAATGCTTCCATTTGACGATAAGTCGGAGTTTCAAGTCATTGTGGACATGCCGGAGGGCGCGACGCTGGAGCGCGCCGGCGCGTTGGCGCGTGAACTGGCCGATGCATTGCTGAAGCGGCCCGATGTCGAGAACGTTCAGTCCTATGTTGGGACGGCGGCGCCGTATAACTTCAATGGCCTGGTACGGCACTACTTCTTACGACGTGGCCCGCTGGTCGCCGATCTGCAGGTCAACCTCACCGACCGGCATGCGCGTTCCGTCAAGTCCCATGACATTGCCAAGGCGGTCCGCCCGGCGTTGACGGCGATTGCCGAACGCTATGGGGCACGGCTTAAGGTGGCGGAAGTGCCGCCCGGGCCGCCGGTGCTTTCAACCTTGGTGGCTGAAATCTACGGCCCTGACGACGCTGAACGGGAGCGTCTTGCCCGCGAAGCGCGGGCGATTTTTGAGAAGACGGAAGGCGTGGTGGACGTGGACTGGTACGGCGTCGAGCCACAGCCGCAGACGACCTTCCGTCTTGACCGCGAGCGATTGGCCGGGCATGGCATTGCGGAGGCGACCGTTCTCCATACGCTGGACTGGGCGCTCAATAAGCGCGCCGTTGGGTTGGCGCATTTGGCAACCGAGCGCGAGCCGGTGGCGATTGTGCTGGAGACGCCGCGCGCATTTCGCGCCGATGCGGACGCCCTGGCGAGTCTGCGGATCAGCGCCGCCAACGGCGGAGCGGTCGCCATTGGCGAACTGACGCGCCGCGAAACCGGGGTTGCCGAGCCTCCGCTGTACCACAAAAACCTCCTGCCGGTGGTCTATGTCACGGGCGAGACGGGCGGACGGACGGAAAGCCCAGTCTATGCGATCTTGAAGCTCAATGCGGCTTTGGACGCGCTGAGGCTGCCGGACGGAACCAGCTTGGCGCGCTACGTGGCGCAGTTGCCGGAAAGCGATGCGCGCTACGCCATGAAGTGGGATGGCGAATGGCACATCACCTATGAAGTCTTCCGTGATCTGGGACTGGCGTTCGTCGTCGTGCTGTTGCTGATTTACGTGTTGACAGTTGGTTGGTTTGAGTCGTTTGTGACGCCGTTGGTCATTATGGCAGCGATTCCATTTTCGCTGGTCGGCGTCTTGCCCGCGCATGCGGCGTTTGGCGTGTTTTTCACGGCGACTTCGATGATTGGGTTCATCGCCGGCGCGGGCATCGTCGTCCGCAACTCGATCATTCTGGTGGATTTCATCGAGTTGCGGCTGGCGGAGGGCATGCCGCTGGAGGAGGCGGTTGTGGACGCCGGCGCGGTGCGCTTTCGGCCGATGGTCTTGACGGCGGCGGCCGTTGTCGTCGGGGCGGGCATCATTTTGCTTGACCCGATTTTTCAGGGGCTGGCGCTGGCGTTGATTTCGGGCGAAGTGGCGAGCTTATTCCTCTCGCGTCTAGCCGTCCCGACGTTGTATTACATTGCGCATCGGCCGCGTCTGGCGGCTTCTGGGCCGCCGACCGCGGAGACCGGGGACGCGCCAGAAGTTGTCGAGGCTGAATCTGTGGTGGGAAGGTGACAGTTGCTTGCCCTATGCCCGATCGATCGCATTACTTGAGCGACGAAGCCTTGGAAATGATCGCCGCCCGCTTTCGGGCGCTGTCCGAGCCGACGCGCTTGAAGCTGCTGAACTTGCTCCGTCAGCGCGGAGAAATGAGCGTCGGCGAGCTGGTAACGGAAACCGGCTACGGACAGGCCAACGTCTCCAAGCACTTGTTGGTGCTGCTGGAGTCCGGGATGGTCGCGCGCCGGCGCGATGGGACAAGCATCCGCTACCGTATCGCCGACGAGACAATTTTCGCATTGTGCGAGCTGGTATGCAACGGCATTGAGGCGCAACTTGCCGCCCGTCAAGCGGCCTTGCTTGGGTAGGCGTTGATCCGTCGCGACGGCGCGATAACCTGACCGCGCCTTTTTGCCCATGACAGCCCGGCGCGAGTCTCAATCTGTCACGAGTCCAGAACAAATCAGGACGGCTCCACGGTCTTTCCTAAGCCGCTCCATGGTTGCGGAAAAGGGGGCTAGTTGACCAACACCTTGTAGCGATACGTCAGCGTGACCGTTTCACCAGCTTTCAAAGAAAAATCCCACGCGATCTTTGAAATCGGGTTGACGGACTGAACCGCTTCAGCCGTACGCTCCGCCTTGCCGTTGTGCGACGCGCTCAAGACCTCGCCTATCACCGACTTCCGCACAACGAGGCGAACTTCTTTCGATTTATAGTTTCTGAGCGTGAGCGCGCCGTTCACCGCGACAGCGCTGTACGCGCTGCGGTTGATCATAACGGCGTCGTTTTTGCGCTCGGCTTCCTGTTCGCTTTGTTGCGCGCGGATGTCGGTCGCCAGGGTCAGCCGCAGGCTGGTCGTCGCCCCGACCGGCGTGTAAAGCAGCGTTTCTTGCGCCAGCGGCTTGTTGTCGGCGGACATCGCCAGCGCGGGCGCCGTTGTCCAGGGGAACTTCAGCGAATTGGTTAGCCGCAGCGTATGCCAGATTTTTTCCGGCTCTGTTTCCGTCGGCGCCGTCACGCGCCTGCTGTCAACCGTGACGGGCGGGGCGGCTGGAATCTCCCACTCATACACGTGCTCATAGCCAACTCGACCTGAAAACACGTTGTAAGCGCCGCGCTCGCCTTTGGCTAAGGTGACGTTTTGGCGGCCGTAGAGAAATAAATCCTCCTCGGATTGCGCCGCGCCTTCCAGCAGACCGTTGATGGTCCCGGCATCGTCAGCCGCCTCTGGGCGGTAGGGCGCGGCGCGCTGCGACAGGACGGCGTTTGATAGAGCGTTTTCGCCGCCGCTTATCGGCAGGCGCGCGAGGCTTGAAAGAAACGCCGCCAATGACTGCTGAAGCGCGAGCGGCGACAGAACGCGCGAGAACGCGAAGTTGGGGAAGCCGACAACAAAGAAAACCTCGGCATTTTCAATGTCTTCAGCGTCGTTGATCATCAGGGCCTGCATGGCGATGGTCGCCGTTTTGTCGTCTTCAAGCGTGATGCGATAGGCGGGCGTCCAGCCAAGTCCGCTCTGCAAGTAGCCCATTGTCAGATTGACCGGACCCGTCGCGCCCTTGACGCGGAAACGCAGCGCCAGCTGTTTGCCTTCCGTCGCGTCGCCTTCCGGCTGAAGCGTTTGCACGGCGCTCGCCGGAAGCTCGTAAAACGCGACTTGCTTGACATCGCCGGGCTGAAACGGTGTGTAGCCCGGATTGGCCGCGTCGCCTTCAAGGTAAAGCAAAGCGCTCGCCGTCGGCGAGCCTGGCCCAAAAGCGCGGATGACGCCGGAAACTTCCTTGCCGCTCGCCAACAGCAGCGTCGCTCGCTTGCCGACGTTGGCCCGCAGCAAGTCGCCGATGGAAGTCGCGCTGCGGGTTTCGGCTCGATAAGTCGCTGAAATGCGGGTGGCGACCAGCTCGTCCAGCGTCACGTTGGCGTCGAGCGGCGCGACCCAGAGCGTGCCAAGCGCGGCCGGCGGCACGCGCGTCAAATAGCCGCTGCCGCCCTGCGACTCGGCTTGTCCCTGACGAATGACGAAGGCAAGGCCGTTCTTGAAGGCGGTGACGGTTTTTGGCTTCAGATGAGTGGCTGGCAGCGAAGGCGATGATTGGGCGACAGCCAGGCCGCCCAGCAAGGAAGTGGCGACAAAGGCGCGGATATACCCCATGGCGAGCGATTTCTTTCGTGCCGTCTTTTTGACTTGCGGATTGATTGACTTGCGGATTGAGCGGCGTGACAGGCGGCGTTGTATCGCGCGATGGATGCGGCGCAAAGAAAAACGTTGCCGCCGGTCTGACAAACGCCTTTCTCGCTCCGCGGCGGCGCGTCGGCCCTCAGCCACATGGAATGAGCTAAATAGCCTTCGCGGTTGAACTTTTCCACTTCCTGCCGGCGGATGCCGTTGGAATACATGCGCTCGCCGACGACAAACGGCTTGCGCAGCCTTTCCCGCGAGTGTTCCGCCGCCGCCGTGGCGGCGAAGGCCAGAAACAGTACGCACAACGCGCGCCCCAGATTGAAATGCCGCGAGTTGCGCCACGCCGAGAAATACGCAAACGCCAGAATCGTCGCCGACGCCACATGACGACCACCGTCGCCGCGCGCGTCACCTGCGTGAACGTGACCCGCCCAATGGTCGAAATGCCCAGGTTGAGCAACGCGCGCTGCGACTCCGGCACGCTGGCCAAGTACCAGAAAAAGCAAGCCGGCACGAGGATAAACGACGGCGCGAGCCACTTGGCCGACCACCGTACGAGTTCGTCCTTGAGCTGCGGCTCCGCAAGCGGAGCAATCCGGCTGGCGGTAATCAGGGCGTACACGCCCGCCATCGAGATGCAGACCAGCGTTCGCATGACAAGGCTGGGAAAATAGGTGGGGTTGAAAAACGCCTGCCAGAAGTAGGCGGCTTCCTGTCCCGTGCCGGCCGCGCCGAGCCAGCTCGCGCCCGGCGTGAGCATAAAGGTCAGAATGCCGTTGATGATGACCAGGCTCATCCACGCGCAGAAGGCGTAAATCCATCCGACGATCAGGTGGATGCGACGCGGGAGCGCGTCCCATCCGTAGTAATAGACGGCGGCCGCCGTCAGCTCTACGATGAAAAACACCCATTCAATCGCCCAGCCGAACACAAAGTTGTGAATGAGCATGCTGGTGGACTCCGGGTGCGCTAATCCAGTGACGAGCCAGATGCTGACGCCCGACACCGCCCCGAATACGCCAGTCAGGATGATAAAAAAGCGCGCCTGGTCGCGAATGGCGCGCAGCCAGTCTTCGCGGCCCTCCCGAATCGCCTTGGCTTCCGCCATCGGCGGGTAAAAGCCGCCGCCCACGGCGAAGCGCGAAATCATGAAGCGCGAAATCATGACGTGGAAAATCGCGATCAGCCCGATGATCCAGCCGCTGCCGAGTAACGGGACATCCCAAACATAACGCAAAGCTCCCTGGCGGCTACTTGAGGTCGAAGTAGCCCCCAACGCTAAACATAATCATCCCCAGCAGGGCGAAATAGCCAAAGTAGGTCGCCATCTGGGCGCGACGTCCGCCCGCTGTCCGCGTGTCGTAGAGCGGAATCAACGCCCAGACGACAATCGCCAGCGTGAAGAGCGATATGCCTAAGGCCTCGCCCGCCGCGCCGGGAAACCGCCGCCCAAAGACCTTGAGCGCCTGGAACTGGCTCATGAAGCGCCATTCGGGATGGATGCCGACCGGCGCGGGCGCAAGCGGATCCGCCTGCGGCCCCAGCTGCCACGGATACGGCGACGCCAGAATTGAAAGCCCATTCAGGGCAATGAGCCACATGCCCAAATCCAGCGAGAAGAAATCCGGGAAGAAAGGAATGCTGCGGCGCTCGCTTTCCGGCTTCGCTTCCTCGCTGGGCGGCAGCGCGTTGCCATGCTTTTGCACCAGCCACAAGTGAAAGGCGAGAATCGGAATGTAGATCAGCGGCAGGATCACGACGCGCAGCGCGAAGAACCGCTGGATGGTGGCGTCGTTGACTTCAGGGCCGCCGCGCACAATGTCGCTCATCAGCGCGCCGACAATCGGGAGCGCCGCTGGAATCTCCGGCCCGACCTTCGTGGCGAAATAGGCCAGATCGTCCATCGGCAACAGGTAGTCGCTGAAGCCGAACAACAGCGTCAGCGCCAGCAGCGTCATCCCGCTCCACCAGCCAAACTCGCGCGGCTTGCGGTACGCCTTCATGCAGTACACTGAACATGCAGTGCACTGAAAGCCTGTGGACAAAAACGGCGAACGCCATCAGGTTCGCCGACCACGAGCGCGCCGAGCGAATGAGCCAGCCAAAGCGTATGTCGTAGGCAATCTGCCGGACGGATTCGTACGCCTCCGCGCCCGGCCGGTAGTAGACCAGCAGCAGGACGCCGCTGAAGACCTGCACAGAAAAGAAGAAAAACAGCGAAATGCCGCCCCAGTAGTGCCAGAACGAATGCTTGTGGTCGGGGACGGTTTTCTTGCGCGCCAGCGCCAGAATTTCCTCCAGCCCAAGTCGCTCATCCACCCACTCGTAAACGGCCGCGGTTAGCGAGCGCGGCCGCGCCGCGTCAGGCTTTGGAGACCAGGATGCGTCCATCTTGCACCTCCACGTTGTAGCGAGTCAGCGGTTTCGGGGGCGGGCCGGCGACGTTCGCGCCGGTTTTAGGGTCATAGACCCCGCCGTGACAGGCGCAGTAAATGCGCGACTGCTCAGGCTCGTAACTCACCGTACACGCCAAGTGCGTACACACGGCGCCGAAGGCAACCCATGTTCCGTCGGCGTGGTGAATGAGCATTGCGGGATTCGTGCCAAACTTGAACATCAGGACCGAGCCAGGGGGCGGTTTGTCAGCGCCGTCCAGCACGGCCTGCGTGACCGCGCCCATGGCCGCCGCCTTGCGGGCCGGGGTGGCAAGCTACTGATAGACTGGATAGCCGATAAGCCCGGCGTAACAGGCGCCCAGCGCGCCGACGCCAAGGGTGACAAAAGCGCGACGCGTGGCGTCGGTTGCCGCCGCCGCTTGTTCGGTTGGATGCGAGGCCGCTGGAGCGTCAGGCATGGCGCGCGACTCCTTTCGCTTTGGCGAGGACATAAGCCATCCAGCCTATAACGCCTACGCCCGCCACGAATAACACAAGGAAAATGGTGACAGCCTGCCAGTTGGAGGCGACGGGCTGTTGCCAAACGTCAAAGCCCTTGGCCAGCAAGGTGAGATCGCGGATGCCGTCGCGGGCGATCACGGCCATGGTCGTCGTCAGAAAGCCCGCGCCAGCCGCGCCGACGGCCGGTATCCAGCCCGCGCGCTTGAGCGATAAAAAGCCAGACAGCGACAGGAGCGTGGCGCAGACCAGAAAGCCGGGCAGACTCCAGGCGTAGAAGCGGTGTGCGGCAAGGGCGGCTTTGACGATCGACGGTTGCGCGCTGTGAACCCAAACGCCAAGGCCCATTGAGAGCAACCCGCCGACGCCGGCCAACCAACCGCCCCACCGCCCCATCAGCGACCGAACGGGCGCCGCGGCGCGGCTGAAGCGCGCCGTAAGCAACAGGCCCGCGCCTGTGACGGCGAATGAGGTCAACATCATAAAGAAGAAGCGGGGCAGGGGGGGGATCGTCGGCGGGGAGCTGCGCGCCCAGCGGGTCGGCGCGGTAGAGTTCGAGCCAGACTTCAGGCCGGAGCATCAGCGTCAGGTTGGTTGAGTAAATCCGCCTGATGTAGGCGACGCCGACCGGCGACAGCAAGCTGAGCTGCCAGAAGGCGCGGCCCTGGTCAGCTCGACGGGCGGCGACATAAAGCAGGTAATACGCCGCGGTCAGGAGAAAGATCACCGCCAGCCAGTACGCGCCAATCAAAATGCTGCTGGTGTACAGGGCGCGTCCATCAAGAGCTTGGGCGAACAGCAGCGGCGGAATGCCGAGATTAACCAGGTAGGTCATGACGACCGGCAGGCGCGGGCGATGTCGGCCGAAGCGCCGTACAGGGGCGTATGGACATCGTTGCGAGTCCGAAAATTCCACGGCGCCGCCAGCGTCAACCCGCCCGCCATGAGGTAAATCGTCAGGAAGTGGAGGGAGAGGGTGACGACGTGCAGGACTTTGAACAGCCACACCGGAGCTGGAAGGGGAATCGGATCAAGGGACGGAAACGGCATGCAGCCGTGTCTCCTCGGAAGGCCGACGGAGAACGCTTGGGGACGTTCACCTGCAAGACTTTGGAGATGAATGGCGGCCGGGCAGCGCTGGGGGCAGGCGTGGCTCAAGCGTGACCTTCCATACATCAGCCTGCATTCATTGCGGGCTCCGCTCAAACGAAACAAGCGGGATTTCTCGATGGGGCGCCGCCAGCGCCGGGGCGCGTCGCTGAGCGCGACGAGCGCCCGATAACGTTAGATATTGCGGGTAGCTACCTACGAGCGAAGACCTGCGAGCGAAGATTTGGCAGCCCTCGCCGGCCAAGCGGCGCGGATGCGCGGGGTGGGCGCTAGCCGGCGGAACCGTCGCCGAGCTCATCCAGCAGTCGGATGACCGCGCTGAGAGGCAGCCCAACCACGTTGTGGTAGTTGCCTTCTATACGCGCAACGCGCGCGCCGGCGCGGCCCTGGATGGCGTAGGCTCCCGCCTTGCCAAAGGGCTCGCCGGAAGCGACATAGTTGGCGATCCAGTCTTCTGGCAGGTTATCGAACGTGACGAGCGTTCGCTCGTAAGCGACGCGGCATAGCTCGCCGCCCGGCGAGCGGCGAATCGCGACCCCGGTAAAGACCTCATGCGCGCGCCCGCTGAGGCGGCGCAGCATGTGAACGGCTTCGGCGGCATTCGAGGGCTTGCCCAAAAGGTCGCCGTCAAGGGCGACCGTTGTATCCGCCGCCAAAATCAGGCAAGCCTCGGCCCGAGCGACCGCTTTGACCTTTGCCACGGCGATCCGCTGGACGTAATCGGCCGGCGCTTCCCGCGGCAGCGGCGTTTCGTCCGTATCGGTCGGGCAAACTTCAAAGTCATAGCCGGCTAGAGAAAGCAGTTCGGCGCGGCGCGGCGAGGCCGAGGCTAAGACGAGCTTCATGGGCAGCCTTCAGGGGCAGCTTTCAGGGGGATGTCTTGTAATAGCTCGTTTGGCGAATAGCGCGCTTGAGCTCTTCCCAGGTCAAAAGGCGTCCGCCGTGTTGCTTCCGCGCCGCTTCAGCATCAGCGCGAACGGCGAATGAGGCCGTGATCGGCGGCATAGCCGCGCGGACATCCAGCTTCGAATCGTAAAGGTGAATCGCTGTCGTCGCTGGAACCAGAGCGCGACGCTGATAATCAAAAACATCCAGCCGGGTCATCTCGGGGTGGCGGTCGGCGTAAACAACCGCGCAAACCGCTGAGCAGATCGGCACGGGCGGCCGGTTGGGAATGGTCGCTTCAAAGCGATTTTCGCTTTCTTCCGCAAGAACCGGCATGCCGCAGATCGGACAGGAAGGCGGCGCTTGGGGCGCTGATGCGGCTAGCGGCGGCTGACTTGACGCTTGGCGGCCCGGCGGCGGCTCGCTTTGGCAGCCAACCAGAGCGACGCCCGCCAGTCCCAGCAGGCTTTGCAAAAAAAAGCGGCGGGTCTGAATTGTTACGAAGTGGCGCGTCATGCCGTAGCTTTCAATGACGAATTGGCTTCCAGTAACCGATGAAGCGTTTGTAACTAAAATGAAGCGTTTGGCGTGTCCAGCGGCAAACGCTGACGCCTGATTTGACAGTGAGCGAGGCGGATGGCTACCATCATTCGCGATGCGGCTCCCAAGCAGTCTTTCATGACACAAGTGGCCGGGGCAAGGAAGCGGCGCGCTGACGCTTGAACGTGGTGAAGCAGGAGACACGCCATGGCAACGCTGGGGCAAGAGCTCAAGCAACAGCGAGAAGCTTGCGGTAAGTCGCTTGAGGAAGTCTCGAAGGTGACCAACATCGCGGCTCGCTTTCTGCAGGCCATTGAGCGTGATGACTATCGAGAATTGCCGGGCGAGCTTTACAACCGCTCGTTCGTTCGACAGCTCGCAAAGGCGATTGGCTATGATGAGAGCCGCGCGCTTCAGCTCTATGAGCGGCAGTCAGGCAGCCCGCGTATCCTGACCGACGAGGAAGTCAGCCGCGCCCCGGAGTGCCTGCCGCCGCCGAAGACCGGTAACGCGCTCTTGCTGGCGCTCAGCGCGGCTGTCATTGTCGTCGTTGTTGCCGGCACTTCCTATGCCTTCCCCGGTTGGTGGCAGGTGTTCGGCTACCTGTTAATTTCGAAATCCGCGCCGCCGCCATCGCCGCCTGTCCAGGAGCCGTCGCCTTTGGCGGAAAGCGCGCCTCAGTCGCCACCTCCAGCCCCTCCGACCCCAATCGACGGGCTGACGCTGGAGTTGCGCGCAACCGGCAAGTGTTGGACGCGACTTCAGCTAGATGATGGCAAGCCGGAAGAGTTTACCCTGCTGCCGGATGAAGTTCGGCTCTATCGGGCGAAAGACAAAATCGTGATCTCGCTCGGCGCGCGGCAAGCGGTCTCCGTGGCGGTGAATGGCCGCCCGCTGCAACTGCCGTCGCGGGATGGCATCACGGTCAAGCGCGCGGTGATCACGCCGGACACGCTTGAAACGGGCCTCATCGGCGCCCTCGCCCCGGCTGCCAGCCTGCAATGACCGACAACATCCGCCGTCTTTGGAAGCCGGTTGGCTGGGTCGCCTTCCTATGTCTACTGCGCTTAGCGGGGGCGGGGGGCGCTCCTGCAGGCTCTGCCGCCGCGCCCCATCCCATTGTTCAAGATTTATCTTTACTCGCCAAGCATCGCGTCATTCGCGAGCCAGCCGCCGTGCCGACGCCGCGCGGAATGGTCCGGGCCTGGCTGTATCGCCCGGAGGGGCTGGCCGACGCGCCGGCGCTGGTGATGGCGCATGGCATTCATAAGGACGGGGCCGAGGAGGCGCGCTTGAAAAGCTTCGCGCAGGCGCTGGCGGCAACCGGTATGACGGTTTTGACGCCCAATGTGCAAGCCCTCGCTGATTATCGCATCGAAAAAAGCGCCATTGAGACCATCGGCTGGTCGGCCAAGGCGCTGCATCGGCGGGCGGGGCGGCGCGTTGGCCTTATGGGATTGTCGTTTGCCGGCGGCTTATGCTTGCTGGCGGCTGCCGACAAGCGGTTTGCGCCGGAGATTGGCTACGTTCTGGCGGTTGGGGCGCACGACGACCTCCAGCGGGTCGCCCGCTTTCTTCTAACGGATGAAATTCCCGCGCCGAGTGGCGAGACGGTGAAGCTGCGGGCCGATCCGTATGGCGCGATGCTGCTGTCCTACAATCATGCGGCGGCGATGTTTTCGCCATCCGACTTGTCGGCCGGGCGCGCCGCCCTCCGTTACTGGCTGTGGGGACAGCCGGATCAAGCGCGGCGCGCCGCGGAAACGCTATCGCCGCTCGGCAGGGCGCTGGCCGGCAAGCTCTTTGCCGGCGATGACGCGGATGTGACGCCAATCCTGTTACGCCAAATTGAGCGGCGGGCGGCGGCGCTGCGCGACTTGTCGCCGCATGACGCGCTGGGGCGGGTGCGGTGTCCGGTCTTTCTCGCTCATGGCGCGAGCGACGCGGTCATTCCACCCTCTGAGACTCAGTGGCTGGCGCGCGGCCTTGGCGAGCGCTGCCGCGTTCTCATTAGTCGGGCCATTGGTCATGTCGAGGTGGCGGCCGATGCGACGCCAGCGGAGAGGCTTGAGGTCGCGCAGTTCCTGGGAGACTTTTTGACCACGGCCCGCGCCGTTCGGTGACGCCGCCGGGGCGGCGCCTAGAACCGCTCCAGCATCGTGGTCACGACGCTGCGAGCGAAGTCGCGGGCGAGGCGGTCCACGGCTGGGTCCTCTTCGTTGAAGAACGAGCGCGGATCGGATGAAAATTCATACTCGCCGCGAAACTCAAGGTTCGGGTTGTCAAAAAGCGCCCGATTGCGCGTCTGGTCGCGCAGCGTGACGCCGGAGCGGATGGCAATTTGAAAGAGCCGTACCGTGCCGCGATTGTCAACGAGGGCCTGCCCCGTGGTGACGGATTTAATGTCGCCGGAGAGGACCGCGTCGGCCCGCTCGGGATCGTTGATCAGCGTCACCGGCAGCCGCCGCCGCAGAATTTCCTCGATGACGGCATTGGTGAACCGCTGCTCAACGCGGTAGCGCAGGGTTTGGTTGGTGAAGGGCTGAACGGCCAGGGTCTTAATGTCCGGCGGAAGCGAGCCGCCGGCGTCCAGCCGCCGGTAGCCGCAAGGTCCGGCGCCTAAGCCGCAGACAAGCAGAAACCCGATCAGAACGGCCTGACCGAAGGCTGACGCCAGCCGCGATCGCCGCGGCTGGCCCACGCCGCTCCCCAGCGCTTTGGCAGTCATAGCGAGCTGCGCTCCTGAAAGTCGAAAGTGATCGGCGCGTCTTCCGGCAAGCCGTCCATCCACGCCGCCAGCCGCGCCGCCAAGTCGGCTTTGGTTGTGGATTCGTCCGGCAAAAATGGCAGGGACGTGACGACGGACGGCAGCGGATTAACATCCGCCAGCGCCGCGTTGATGTAGTCCACAACCTCTGGCGCGACGGAAAAATCCGTGTGCGGCGTCGGCGATGCCAGCGCCGCGAGCGTCGAGGTCACAAGTCGCTCATCGGCTTCGGAGAGTCCTAGGATGCGCAAGTTCTGACTAATCAGGTTGCGGTTATGCGTCACCCGCTGCCGGAAGTGTTGAATGCCTTGGCGGACCGTTTCCTTGAGTCGCTCGATTTGCTTAGCCAACGGCGGCAGCGCCCGCCGCCGTATCAAGTCGCCCGTCATCGGCTGGTGATCCAAAAAGTCGCGCAGGTTGAGGTTGCGCCGCCGCGTCTCGATATCGGCCAGAATCCGCTCGGCGCGCTCAGCGTATTGCCTGTCCGCGAGGGTCAGGCGCGACAAGCTCTCGAAGAGTCGCCACGTCGGACTGGCCAAAAGGCTTGTAAGCGGCGACAGGTCGAGGTTTTTTGTCGCCTGCTCGTCGCGCGAAACGCAGTCTTCAATGTAGTGCTTTTTGAATCGCTCAAAGACTTGCTCAAAGCGCAGTCGCTTGTCTTCGTCAAGCAAGCGATGCGGGTGTTCGAAGAAGTTGCCCAACTCCCGGCGCGCATTGCGGGCGTCGGGGTCGGTGACCGGCAAAGCGCTCAGGGCATAGGATTTGGCCTTGACATAAAACGGCAGCCAGTCGAGAAAATCCACCAGCACGCGCAAGTCAATGACCGCGCGCTGATAAATGGTGGGATTGGCCGCGAAAATATCCACAATGCGCGCCAGTCCCATTTCGAGCGAGATTCGCTCGAATAACACGGCCTCCACGGCCGTCGCCGTGGTTTCAAAGTAGCGCTTGCAAGTAATGATGAGCTGCCAAGCGCGCGTGGTGAGCATCTCCATCGGCAGCGACTCGAAACGCTCCGCCAAGCGGTAGTTCAGCCACTTGCGATGCCACTGCGCTAGGCTCTCGCGCACTTGCTTGCGGTCGGCGGCGAGGTCTGGCAAGTCAAATCGCTCTGTCAGAAGGCGACACCATTCTGAAAGCGTCTCTGAAGGGTAGGTAATCGCGGCGGTGCGCCGCGCGGATCCATACTGCCGAAAGCTCACGTCCTGCGTCAGCTCCGCCGCCGTGAAGATGCGCAAGCCGGAGACATCCACCAACTCGATGCGCCAGCCGGCGACGAGCGCCATCATGACAATTTGCTGCGCCGGCTCGAGGAGCCCGTAAGGCTCGCGCCGGAGCGTTTGATAGATCGCCTGGACTGGAATCGGCTCGTTGCCGGCGGCTTCGACCAAGCGCAAAACCTCGCTAATGCAGGGCTCGCCGAGCGCCTCATCCCGGTCCATAGCGAGTTGGTAAAGCCCGTCGCGCTTGACCACAATGTGAAACGGCGCGGCGAAGTGGCGCGCTGTCTCTTGCACGGCGGCGTCGGTCGGGTTCAGGCCGCCAAGCAGGCCCAGCACCAGCCGCTTTGTTTCGCGCTCCGTCAGCGGAGCTGAAAACACTGGATGCGCCGGAAACCGCAGATCGAGCGGCTTGCGTATCACGGCGCCGAGAAAATCGCTGAAGGCGCGCGGGAGGCCGTCCGGGAAGACTTGCGTCAGCGGGTGACGCTCGCCGCTGGCGGCGACCAGCTCGCCTTCCGTAACGTAGAGGCGCAGAAAGATCGCTCGCGTTTGAGCCTCCAGCGTCGCCACGCGCTCCGAGATTTCATCGCCAAACACGTCCTCGCCGCGCGTGTAGGCGATCCAGAGGGACTTGAGCGTTTCGGCATCGGCTTCGCTGAGGGGCGCTGGTCGCCAATACAGGAGGCTGGGAATGGACCCGCTCCCGTCCGCCGGCGGGAGCGGCTGGCTGCTGCCGATACACAGCTGCCAATCGTATTCGCAGAGCTCGTCGGCCCAGTGGTAGGTCACGGAGGGCTTAGCGTCCGCTTCCGCCTCATCGTCGGTCGGAATGATCACGGTGGCTGGCGTGAAGGGGTCTCTGCCGCGCTCGATGCCGACCGGCGGATTGGCGAAGATTTCCGGCGGCGCGCCGAAGCTGACAACCCCGCGCCGCCCCGTGTTGCGCCACGGGATGATCATTTCATCGCGGTAGGTCTTGGCCCCGCTCAACAGCAGGGCGTCCAGGGTGAAGGGAAAGTCGTGAAAAGCGGCGCTGCCGCCCAGCGTGACCAGCAGCGCGTCTAGCGTGTCGTCCGTGGCCGTTTCGGCCAGCGCGACCTTGAGACGGGCTTCCGGATCGAAGTGCTCGATGACCGTCAGGCTGTAGCGGCTGGCGGCAGCGATTCCGTCCTTGATAATTTGCCCGTCGCTGTGCGCATGCAGGTCGTCAAGCAGCAGCGCCGCCTGATTGTAGCCAATGTCGCCCAGCATCATGGCGTTCGTCAGCTCATCGGCGCTCACCGAGCGGCCCACCAGCGAGTAGAGAAACAGTCCCTTGAGCAAGAGCTTAGCCGGGATGCGCTGCTCGAAGCTGAGCGCCGGAAGCCGCATGGTCGAGATGTAGTCGTAAACGGCAACGGCGCGGGCCAGCGTCGGATGGCGCTTCAACTCGAAATCATACTTATCGAATAAATCGTCCAGCGAGATAAGCTGCATCGGCCGCCGCCGCAGCGCGCCCCCAATCACGCCATTAATGAAGCTGAAGAGCGAAAAGCTTTCGCAGTAGGTCGAAAGGCCCGGCGCTACCTCCAGCACCGCCGGATGAACCGGATAAAGGCTGCAGAACTCTTCCTCGCTCCAGTGAAAGCGCGGAAGCGACTTGAGCGTTTCTTGATATAGCGCAGCGAGCTCCGCGCGCTGCTGCGGCGTTTTGCGAAAGACGGCCTGATCCGTGATGCGTCGCAGGTTGTCCAGCGTGAGCGTATCGGTTTGGTAGTCGGCTGTGAGCCGCGCCGCCGTGCCGGTATGCGGCGCGGTGACGTCGCTATCCAGCGCCAATAATAAGGCGAATGGCAGGCTCCGCGACTTTTCAGCCAGCTTGATCAGCCAGTCGAGCGTGTCCTGCACCAGCGAGCGCCTGGGCAGGCGAAGGGCATCGGAAATGTCATCAATGATGAAGAGAAACGCCATCCCCGGAAACAGCCGGCTGGCCAGCAGCTCGCAAATTTGCTGCTCCTCGAGGGCCGAGAACCACTGGGCGTCGTCGAAGGCGATTGGCGATTCGGGGATGCCGGCGAGCGCCTCGCGCAGCAGGCTGGCAAAGTCCGTCAGCCCTTGCGCTAGCGGCGTCCCGGAGATGTACACCGGGAGAAATGTCGCGCCCTCCAACCGCTTGACGGCGTTGGCGAGCGGCGGATTGCCGACCACGGTGTGACGAGTCTTGGGCGTGCAGGCCAGCGCGCGCACCACCGCCAGCGTATGACTTTTGCCCGTGCCCCGCGCGCCGGCAATCAGCCGCGCCGCTTCCGGCGTCTTGAGCGAGGCGATGCCTTCAATGAGCCGCGCCGCGAGCCGCGATAGCTCCGACGTGAAGTGATACGACCGAATGATGCGCTCGGCGTTGGCGTCGAGGAAATTCGCCAGCGGGTCAATCGGCTGGTAGTCAAGGTAGGCGCGGATGTTTTGCAGCATAAGCGTCGGCGGCGGGTGAAAGTGGAGCGGGGAAGCGGTCCGGCGGCGCTTGCAGGCTGAGCCAGTCGCCTTTGGATCCGGGTAAAGCTTGGCGGATCGGAAAAGACGGCCGCCGTTTCAGCCTGCGGCGCGTCACGTCTCGCCTGGATTGCTTCATATTCAATCGCCTAGGCGTCCGCAATGGCGAGACCCGCCGCGAAAAGCGCGCTAAGCGCCGGCTTGCAGCGCGGCCGCGACAAAGTCCGCGCCCGTGACGCCGGCCAGGCGGACATCCATTCCCAACCGATTGCGAACCTCTTCCAGCGTCAGGCTGTCAATGAACATCTGTCGCTCGCCCATGACCATCTCGGCGGGGATGAGCAGGCGCTCGCCCTGGAAGCGGTCGCGCGCCGCGACGAGATCGCTTCCGGCGACCAGCCCGGCGACGTTGACTTCGTGACCGAAGTACTCGTTTGGAATGCCGACGACGCGCAGCCGCGTCCCGAATCGCTCGTTGAGCTGTTCCGCGAGGCGAGTCAAATGCGGCGCGAACAGCGCCCCGGTCGCCACTGTGACTGCCGGGAAGCTCGCCGCCGGAGGGCGCTTTTGCGCCCGGCGGGCGGCCTTTTGAAAGGCGTCCATAAACCGCCGGACCATTCCCACCCCATCCTCAATCTGCGGATAGTCGCCGTAGTGCCGGGCCGCCGGAATCGGAACCCCTGCGCGGATGTAAAACTCGTCCCCCAAAAAGGCGAAGCTCGTTCCGTAGCGACGCTTCAGGTCGCGTTGAATCGGCTCGACTAGCTCAATAATCGAAGCCTCCCACTCGTCTGTCGGCGCGACCAGCAAGTGGCGCTTGCGGTGGTGCTTGGTGAGCCCAAGCGGCACAATGGCGACCGAGCTGACGCCTTCCGGGTGGAGCGCCGCCAAGTCGTAAATTGTCCGGCGCAGAATTTCGCCGTCGTTAATGGTCGGACACAGCACGACCTGCGCATGCAGCTCAATGCCGCGCGCCAGCAGCCGCCGCATCGTGCCGAGAATGTCATCGGCCTGCTTGCGCCCCAGCAAATGCCGGCGCGTTTCAGGGTCGGTGGCGTGAACCGAGACGTACTGCGGCGAAAGACGCTGCTCGACAATCCGGTTGAACTCTTCCTCCGTGAGCGTCGTCATCGTCGTGTAGTTTCCATGCAGAAACGACAGGCGAATATCTTCGTCCCGGAAAAACAGCGACGGGCGCGCGTCCGGCGGGTTTTGCTCGCAGAAGCAAAACAGGCACTCGTTGCCGCACTGCCGCGGCTTGAACGCCTCGAAGTCAAGTCCCCAAATGTCGCCCTCGCCGACGTCAACCGAAGCCTGCCGGGCGACGCCGTCCGCCTGAACGATCGTCAAGTCAATGTGATCTTCCGAGCCGCTGTAAAACTGAAAATCCAGATAGTCCCGAACTTTGCGCCCGTTGACCGCTAGAATGCGGTCGCCTGGGCGCAGCCCGATGACCGCGCCGAGGCCGTCCGGGTCAACCTCGGTCACGGTGACGCCTTTTTTGGCTTTGAGTTCCGTAATCGGATAGATGGCTTCAAATTGTAGGCTATACATTGTCTCGAGCGCCCAAAAAAGCTACGCGCCGGCGATCTCTCTTCGCCAGCGCGCAAGGGTAGCGGCTTGTTGGCGCGCCGGCAAACCATGCCGGCGCATGGGCCTAGCGCGGAATGACCGTTGGCGACCACGTCATTTCAAACTCGGTATCGGTAGCGCCGCTGCCTGAATCCGTGATCTGAAGCACGGCGGTGAAGTCGTTGGTGTCGGTCGGCTGTTGAATAACCTGGATGTTGGCGCGCCCGCGCAGCTTGCGAACCTGGACCGTCACCAAGCGGCGCGGGAGCGGGCTGGTGAAGTTGAAACGTTCGTTGACGGTCGGCTGCCCGGACACCAGCTCAATGCGGGTAGAGGCGCCGCGCACGAAAAGATAAATGTTTTCGTCCACGCGACCGAACCAGCGCAGGCGCCCGGTCGCCAGTCCGGAGCCGCCGCCGGGGTTGAGACCGCCGCCGAGATTGCCGCCCCCGCCGCCGCGCTGGATTTCGCGGGCGGCGTTGTCAATCGCCACCCGCACATCGCGCCACTCCGCGTCGAACAGGGCCTGTTGCCGGACGAAGTTGATCGCGGCGCGCAACTCGCCTTCCGAGCGGTTTTCCCGAGCCATCCGCTCGAAAAGCTCCGAGGCTGCAAAGAGCATTTGGGCGCGGTAAAGACCCTCCAGCTGCCGTTGCCCAAGCGGGCCTTGCTGATAGCGACCATAGAGCCGCTCAAGCAAGTCGCGGCTGCGTTGCGTCAATTGACTCGCCAAGTAGTCAAGTTGGCGCTGCGGCGGAGGGATAGCGCGAGCGGGAAGGCTCGGCGCGAGAAAGAGCATAAAGGTGACGAGCGCGATGACGCGCGTGACGGATCGCATAAGGCGGATTCTCCTTTGAGCGGATTTTTGTCGACCGAGTTGAATTGGGCGAGCGAAATCAACGCTTGTCCGGCCGGGCGCCATCCCGACGCAGGGCGCCGGCGAACAGAATGGTCATCATGGTTTTGGCGTCGCAGATGCCGCCGCTGTAGACCAACGCCAGCGCCTCGGCGAACGGCAGACGGACGACGCGAATATCTTCGTCGGCGTCGAGGCGTTGCGTCCCCGGCGCGAGTCCGGCGGCGAGAAAGCAATAGAGAACTTCGGCGCTGTAGCCGGGCAGCGCGTAGAACTTCGTCAGGAAGGTCAGCCGCTCAGCCTGGTAGCCGGTTTCCTCGGCAAGCTCGCGCCGGGCGGCGGCTTCCGGGTCTTCGCCAAGCTCGAGGCGGCCGGCTGGCGCTTCTAAAAGCGCTTGTCCCGCCGGATGCCGATACTGGCGGACCAGCAGAACATCGTCGTTGTCAAACAGCGGCAGGACGGCCGCCCCGCCAGGGTGGTGAATGACATCCATCTCCAGCCGCGCGCCCGAAGCGAGTCGAACCGCGTCATGAGACATTTCAAAGACGCGCCCCCGGTAGAAGAAAGCCCGTGAAAGCAACCGCGCCGCGCCGACATCGGGCTGGTCGTCTGATGAAGCGTGTGACATTGCAAAGCTGGCTTGCGGTCAGGCAAGCCAAAGCCGGCTGGGGCGGGAGCGACTTTGGCAAGACTCAAGATGTCAAGACTCAAGATGTAATGCGCAAACGGTTCGCGATCTAACATAGTTGGCGCCAGCGCTCAAGCCGCTCGCCTCGCGGCTGAGTCTCAAGGTCGCCCCCGCGGATACGTTGTCGCCCCTGGCGCGGAAAGTCGGCTAGCGGCGACGGGGCGCGGTTTCCGCGCTGACAGCGCCGCCAGGCTGAGTTAGCTCTTCAAACAAGGCAAAGAGCTTGGGGTCGCGGCGGGCCAGCTCGTCGCGGGTGTGTCCGGCCGTCGGACTCGCCGGACGCCGCTTGACCACGGACACGTAGGCCTCATAACCCTGCGCGAAATACTCAAACTTATCCGAAGCGGCATAGTAATCGAGCGCCCGCCCCTCGCGGACGGCCGCATCGTAAAGCTTCTCGATTCGGTCTAGGGTTGGCGCGTCCAGGGCGCAGCTGTGAATCTGGTGGGCGAACTCATGCGCCAGCGTGTTGAAGCCGCCATACTCGACCGCCCGCAGCGTCTCGATGCCGGAAACGGTCACAACGCCGCCGACGCCGCGCAGGCTGCCGTAATAGCGACCGTCAAATGTCGCTCGCTCGGCTAGCGGCTCGCAACCCGGCAGATCGCCTAGCTGTCGGTCAAGCGGGAGAATCCAGTGCTTGGCTCCGCAGCGCCGAAGCTTGGGCAGCAGGTGCGCCAGCGGGGCGATGGCGGCGAGAGCCACCTGTTTCTGGCGAGCTGTCAAGGCGTGGAAGTTTGGAAAGACGGCTTCCAGGTCTTCCACGGGCGGCGCGTCCGGGAAGGAGATCTGGGGAATGCGCGCGCCAAGCTCGCGCGCGGCCGCCTCGTGCCGCGCCAAATTGACCAAGCTCAACTGCAAATGGGGCAATGGATGGGATGGATCAATCGCCAGCGCCCGCCGCGCCAGCGTTTCAGCATAGGCGATCTCGTCGCGCTCAATCGCCAGCGCCCCCCGACTCAGCAGGGCCGCGAAGAACGTCGGATAACGTTCCAGCGCCTCGTCATAGGCGGCGCTGGCTTCAGCCAGCGCGTTGCGTTGCCGCGCCGCCTGGGCCGTCGCGTAGGCGACCCGCGCCGCCGGCGGCGGGATGGGGTGCGCTCTGCGGCTGCGGATGTACTGCGAATAGGTTCGACGAACGCGAATATTATCCGGCTGCAACTCCAGGATGCGCTCGGCGAGGCGGCGCACCTCGTCGGGCTTGCGTTCCATAACGCGCACCGCGCACAAGGCGGAGAGCGTCTCCGGGCTGTCAGGCGACAGCGCGACCGCTCGCTCGGCATGCCATCGC
This sequence comes from Chloracidobacterium sp. CP2_5A, assembly GCA_002254845.1. GTDB lineage: Bacteria > Acidobacteriota > Blastocatellia > Chloracidobacteriales > Chloracidobacteriaceae > Chloracidobacterium. Next base: position 25,841 of record NKPT01000049.1, read on the forward strand.
GCTTCCGCGACCTGGTTGCGCTCAATAAAAAGCCGCGCGCCGATGACGTGACCGCCCGCCGCGTCAGGATAGCGACTCAGAAGCTCCGCGAGACTCCGCTCGCAATCATCCAAGCGTCCTTCCGCCAGCGCAATTGCCGCCAGCCCGGTTGGTCCGCGGGGATCATCGGGAAACCGGCGCGCCAGCGTTTGGAAATGCCGGGCGGCCGGCTCAAGGCATTCCGCCGCAAGGTAGATTAGGCCAAGCTCGGCCAAGGCGTCCGCCTGAATGGCGGCATCGCCAAGCCGGGCGGCTTGCTCAGCATAGCGCGCCGCCGCCGGATAAGCATGCGCGATCCGCAAAGCCTCGGCCGCCGCCAGTAGCTCAATCGCGCTGGTCGGCTCGCTGGCCCGCGCCAGCGCCGCCAAAGGTAGGCTAATAAGCAGCCAGAGACCAACCGCGAGCCATCCGCGGCGATGCTGTCGGAGTTTCCATGTCGGAAAGACCGCTGGTTTCAAGGCTGGTTCCTCGCTCCCCGACGGACTCATAAAGCGGCTGACGCCATGCGTCAGCCGGCGCAGGCGCGTCACGAGAGCGCCCTGCGCGTCAAGAATGATTGACTTTCGGATAATGACGGCGAGTACAGCGAAACGCCGGCGCTAGGCTAGCCGGTTGCCGGCCAGCTGGCAACCCGAAGTTGGCCGC
>NKPT01000003.1 GCA_002254845.1 Chloracidobacterium sp. CP2_5A
GCCCGAAGCGCGTCAGGCAAAGCGCGTCACGCCTCGTCAGTCAGCTTGATGCCGAAGCGCTCCGCCATGCGATACAGCGTCCGGCGGTCAATGCCCAGGATTTCCGCCGCCCGCGTGCGGTTGCCCTTGACCGCCTCCAGCACGTGCATCAGATACCGCCGCTCAAGCTCGTCGAGGGTGGGTAAGTCAGCGAAGTTCGACGCCAGCCAGCTTGGCGCCGGGGAGGCGGCGGCGCTGGCTTCCGAAGCTTGTAGCTTGAGCGGCAGGTCTTCCGGGCGAACGACGCCGCCGCGCGCATGGATCGCGGCGTACTCGATCGCCGACTGCAACTCGCGGATGTTGCCCGGGAAGTCATATTCCGCCAGCGCCGCCAGCGCCGCCGGCTCAAGCCGCAGGCTCCGGCCCAGGGCCGTGGCGGCTTTCTCAAGGAAGGCTTCCGCCAGCAGCGGCAAATCCTCGCGCCGCTGACGCAGCGGGGGCACGTGGAGCGTAACCGCGCTGAGCCGGTAGTAGAGGTCTTCCCGGAAGCGCCCGGCGGCAACATCGGCCTCTAGATTTCGGTTGGTCGCGGCAATGACGCGCGCATCCACTTGCCGGGCGCGCGAGCTACCGACCGGCCGCACCTCGCCTTCCTGGAGGGCGCGAAGCAGCTTGACTTGCATAGCCAAGGGGATGTCGCCGATTTCATCCAGAAAAAGCGTTCCCTGATCGGCTTCGGCCCAGAGGCCCTTGCGGTCGGCGACGGCTCCGGTAAACGCCCCCCGCGTATGACCAAACAGCTCCGATTCCAGCAGATTTTCGGGCAGCGCGCCGCAGTTGACCGGCAGGAAAGGCCCTTCGGCGCGCAGGCTGTGCCGATGGATGGCCCGCGCAACGAGCTCCTTGCCTGTGCCCGACTCGCCGATGATAAGCGCCGTTGAGCGCGTCGGAGCGACGCGGGCGATTTCCTTGTACAAGGCGACCATCGCGGCCGAGCGCCCAACCATGCCCGAAGCGTCCATAACGCCCGCCGCTGCCGGGGCCGGCGGCTCGCCCCCGCGAGCGAGCGCCGATTGGGCCGCGGCGATGACTTCATCCACCTTGAAGGGCTTTGAAATGAAATCCCACGCGCCCTCCCGCGAGGCCGCCACCGCCGCGTCGAGCGTTCCAAAGCCCGTCACCAGAATCACTGGGCAGCGCGCCTGAAAATCCTTGAGAAGGTCAAGTCCGGTGGCGTCGGCTTCAAGGTTAATGTCGCTGACCGCCAAATCAAACGACTGCTCCGCAAAGCGCAAGCGCGCCTCGGCCGGCGATGTCGCCGTCGTCACCTGCCATCCGCGAGCGGCAAAGATTTCCCGCAGCAGCTCGCAGGAAGCCGCGTCGTCATCCACAACGAGAATGCGCTTGATCATGTCAGTCCCTCCTTAGCCGGCGGCAGCGTCAGGCGAACCGTCGCCCCACAGCCCGGACGGCTTGTCACCGTGATGTCGCCGCCGTGGTCGCGGATGATTTGCCGGACGACGACCAGCCCCAGCCCTGTGCCGCTGCCGCGCGGCTTAGTAGTAAAGAACGGCTCGAAAATCCGCGCCCGCACTTCTTCCGGCATGCCCTGCCCGGTGTCGCTGACTTCGACGACGAACTGCTCCGCGCTCCCCCCAGCTTCCCAGCGCGCGCTGGTTACGGTTAGCTGACCGCCGTCGGGCATGGCGTCCAGGGCGTTGTTGAAGAGGTTGATGAACACCTGTTGCAGGTGATCCGGCGCGCCGCGCATGAGCAACGGCACCGCCTCTAGTTGCGTTATCAGACGAACGTTTTTAGCGTCCAGCGCCGGCTGGATGACCTCAAAGGTCCGGCGTAATGCGCCGTTTAAGTCGAGCAACTGATGCTCGCTGACATCCGGCCGCGTCCGATCCAACATGGCGCGGACGATGCGCTCGATGCGCTCGATCTGCGCGCCGATGGTTTCCAGCCGGGCGCGCGCCTTGGCATTGCCGTCGAGGTCGGCGCTCAAAAGCTGGACGTGACCGCTGATCAGATTGAGCGGCGTCCCGACCTCATGCGCCAACTGGGCGGCGGTTTGCCCGGCCACTGCCAGGCGCTCCATATCCGTCAGCCGCCGTGTCATCGCCCACAACTCGCGGTTGAGGGCTTCAAGTTGCGCATTTCGCTCAGAGAGCTCCGCGGTCGCCTCAGCTACCCGCTCTTCCAAAAGTTGACGCTGCCGCTCGCGCTCTTCCGTCATGGATCGCACTTGGGTCAGCATCCGGTTGTAGCCGTCCGCCAGCCGGCCGAACTCGTTGGTTGCGCCGGAGGGGATGGTCGCCGATAGATCGCCCTGCTGCACGCGGTGCATCGCCCCCAGCAGCCGCTCCATCGGCCGATAGACCGTCTGGCGAAAAAGCCAGCTTGTCGCCAGCGTCAGGGCCGCGACACAGCCCAGCGCCAGCCAGAGCGCCAGCGCGCGGTAGCGCGCCACGACACCAGGGACGGCGTCGAGTCGCTCAACATACTCCACCGCGCCTTCGGCGCGACCGGTTCGCTTGACGGGCACGCATACCCAGTAGGCTTCGCCGCTATTCGTCAGCGCGCGCTTGGTCGGCAAATTCGCTATGGCCGAGGTGCGGAGCGCGCCAACGACCGCTTCCGGGTCAGGCGGCGGAAGATCGTCATCCCCCACGGCCGCCACAGCTTGGTAGCTTTTGCCAAGACGCTCCCAAACGCGGATGCCGACAGCGCCCGGACGCGCGTTTTTGGCCGCCGTCACCAGACGACTCAGGGCTGGCTGTTCGGCGGGCAGGCGCGGAATCTGCTCGGCAAGCGTGACGGCGTGCAGCTTGACGCGCGTCCGCTGCTCCTCGCTGAGCAAGCGCGCCAGCTCGCGGCTCGACAGCCAGACAAACGCGCCCAGCACGCCAATGGTGATGACCGAAGCCAGCAGCGTCACGCGAGTGTGCAGTTTTAAAGCCATCTCAAGTCGCGCACCAAAACCGGACTTGACGCAAGTTTCCGGCAGACAGTATGAGTTGCGCCGCCGCCCGGCCAAGCCGGGAACGCGGCGGGAACTGAGGAAGCCTATGTCTCAACGCGCAGATTCTTCAACTTGCCCAACGGTCGGCATCATCGGGCTGGGATATGTCGGCCTGCCGCTCGCCGCGCAGTTCATTCGCGGCGGCTGCCGGGTCATCGGGCTCGACATCGACGGGCGCAAGGTGGCGGCCGTCAACGCTGGCCGCAGCTATATCAAAAGCGTCCCGGCAGCGGCGATGGCGGAGGCCGTCGCCGCCGGCCGCTTAACGGCGACTAGCGATTTCACCTGCTTGGCTGAGGCGGCGGCGGTTGTCATTTGCGTTCCAACGCCGCTGACCGCGCACCGGGAGCCAGACTTGTCGTTTATCATCCGCACGGCGGATGCCATGGCGCCGCACGTGCAACGCGGACAGCTCGTCAGTCTCGAGTCCACAACCTACCCTGGCACGACGGAAGAGGAGCTTGTCCCCCGACTGGAGCGAGGATCCGGGCTGCGGGCCGGCCTGGATTTTCACGTGGTGTATTCGCCGGAACGCGAAGACCCTGGCAATCCCGCCTTCAGCGCCCGCAACATCCCGAAGGTCATCGGCGGTCTGACGCCCGACTGCCTAGCGGCTGGCATTCGCCTCTACCGGCATGCCATTCAGTCTCTTGTGCCGGTGTCTTCAACGCGCATCGCCGAGGCGACGAAGCTGGTCGAAAACATCTTTCGGTGCGTCAATATCGCCATGGTCAATGAACTCAAAGTCGTCTTCGACGCCATGGGCATTGACGTGTGGGAAGTGCTTGACGCCGCTAAAACCAAGCCTTTCGGCTTCATGAAGTTTGAGCCGGGGCCGGGCCTGGGCGGGCACTGCATTCCGATTGACCCGTTTTATCTAACGTGGAAGGCGCGCGAGTTCGGCGCGCAGACCAAGTTCATCGAGCTAGCCGGCGACATCAACGCCAGCATGCCGCGCTATGTCGTCACGCGCCTGCTGGAGGCCCTGTCAGACCTGGGCAAGCCGCTGCGCGGGGCGAACATCCTGCTGCTGGGGCTGGCGTACAAGAAAAACGTGGACGACCCGCGCGAGTCGCCGACGTTCGCCATCTGGGATCTGCTGCGCGCGCGTCAGGCGCGGGTTCAGTTCCACGACCCGCATATTCCCGTCGCGCCGCCAATGCGCGAGTATCCCGACTACGCCGGAACGCCCTCCGTCCCGCTGACCGCCGAAACTCTGGCGCAGAGCGACGCCGCGGTGATTTGCACGGCGCACGACGCGATTGACTACGCTTTTGTCGTCGAGCATGCGCCGCTGGTTATTGACACCCGCAACGCCTGCGCAGCCACCTTGCCAGACCTTTGGCGCGGCAAGGTGGTCAAAGCCTGAAAGCATTCCCCCGGACTGCAACGCCATCGCGTTTCAAGGGATGAAAGCTGATGCGTCAGGACTGGAGCGTCAACCTCAAACGGACAAGCCTACTAAACTGACCTGTCCGCCCTGCGGGAGCGGATTGCCGCAGGGCGCGTCCCGCCGGACGCCGACGCTCGCCAGGGCGAGCTGAACTGGATTCAAGCTTTCCAAGCGCCGGAGCTGCGCGATCTCTGCCCGCCGCCCCGCAGAGCGGGCGATCGCTCGGGAAGCGAGCTAGTCCGGGAAGCGAGCTAGTCCGGGAAGCGAGCTAGGACGCGGGCGACAGACGAGTCCGCAACTTGGAAAGCTCCGCCCAGGTCAGCCCCAAAGTCTGGCTTGGGGGACGAATATTGACAATCACTTGAAAGCTGGCGGATTGCCACCGCAGCAGCGCCAAAAGCGCTGGCTCTCCGGACAGCCCGTCCAGAGTCGCGTGCATAACTTGTCCACTCTCGAAATAAATCCAGCCCTGCCAGCGGTCGTGGCGCAGCTCAAGGGCCGCCGGGCGGCGAGCGAAACATAGAATTTGGGTCAGCGTGAGCAGATCGAGGTCAGCTAAAGTTCCCTGTGTGGGCACGTTTTTTTATTCCTTGAGATGACGCCGAATGCTGAGCACAAGGTCCTCCGTCTTGAAGGGCTTGGTCATGTATTGCGTCGCCCCGGCCAGGCGGCTTTGCACTTTATCAAAGAGACTCTCCCGACTGGAGAGCATCACAACCGGAACGCTCCGCCGCGACTTTTCCGCTCGAATCTGCCTGCAGAGCTGATAGCCGTCCATGCCGCCCGGCAGCGCGACATCCAGGATCACCAAGTCCGCCTTGACTTCCTTGAGCTTAGCTAATGCCTCATAGCCATCCGCCGCCGTCACGACGCGGTAGCCGCTGCTTTCCAGCGTCTGCGTAATGACTCGGCGCACTGTAAGGCTATCGTCGACCACCAAAATGACTTTGGCGTCGGGAGGAAGCTGCGAGGCGAGCTTTTCCGCCTCGCCGGTTTTGGTTGGCGCGTATTTTAGGGGCAGCGGCTGTGGCGCGGGCTGGACAGCCGGCGCCGGCGCGCTCACCGCGGGCATCGCCTGTACCGTTGTAGCCGTGCGCGGCATGGGCGACGTTGAGGGATCAGGCAACAGGGACAGCGACGTGGCGACTGATGGCAAGTTGTCAATGGTCGGCAAGCCCGACGCCGGCAAGGCGACGGTTTGGGCGTCGGCATTCGCCGGCGGCGACAGGGGCGTCGTCACGGCCGGCGGCTGATCCTGTAACTGCCGAATTTTATCCAGCCATTCCTGCGCCTGCCGATTGCCCGGATTAATGCCTAGCGCCTTCGTCAAGCACCAGGCGGCATCTTTCGGCGTCATCGAAACCGACGCGCGCCACATCCAGGCCACCTCGTTGTCAGGATCCGCTTCGGTCACTTCAATGAGCAGCCCGCGGGCGCGCCCCTTGTCGCCGGCTTTGGCCGATGCGATGGCTTGCTGAAGCAACAACTGTACTTCGGTGGAGGACATACCGTCTCTCAACAAAGCCTTGACGAAGTGGACAGACGCCCTGCCGCTTTCGCCCCTGGATTGTAGGGTGAAGCTGCATGTTGTGCAACGCTTGCTTCTCGCGTTCAGTAGCCCGCCGCCTGCCCGTCCTTGCGCGATTCCGACGCCCCGTAATAGACGCCCTGCTCGGCGTCCCAGCGAATCGCCTGGTAGCCGCCGTAATCGCCAACGGCAAACCCGACGCGATGCCCCGCGCGGATAAGCTCCCGGATGATTTCGTAAGAAAACCCGGTTTCCAGCGTCACTGTCCCGCCGCCGGTCGCCCGCTCGCCGGTCGGCTCGGACGACCCCTGATGATCAATGCGCGGCGCGTCGCCCGCCTCCTGGACGTTCATCCCGAAGTCAATGATGTTGATGAGGATTTGCACGTGGCCAAGCGGCTGAAAGCCCCCGCCCATCACGCCAAAGCTCAGAAATGGCTGACCGTCTTTCGTGACAAAAGCCGGGATGATCGTGTGAAACGGACGCTTCCCCGGCGCATAGACGTTGGCGTGGCCTTCTTCGAGCGCAAACATTTCGCCCCGGTCGTGCAGCATAAAGCCCAGACCGTCGGGAACCATCCCCGAACCCATCCCGCGGTAGTTGCTCTGGATGAGGGACACCATCATGCCGTTGCGGTCGGCGGTCGTCAGATAAATGGTGTCGCCGGTCTGGAGCGCCGGATCGCCCGCCTCGCGCCGCGTTCCGGCGCGCTGGGGATGAATCAGCTTCCGGCGCTCGGCGGCATAGGCTTTGGAAAGCAAGCCCGCCACCGGCACGCTAGCGAACGCCGGGTCGGCGTAATACTTCGCGCGGTCTTCGTAGGCCAGCTTTTTCGCCTCCACGAAGTAATGAAGGTGCTCGCGGCTGCCGAAGCCGAACTTGGCCAAATCGTAGCCTTCGAGGATGTTCAGCATTTGAAGCGCCGCCAGCCCCTGACCGTTCGGCGGCAGCTCCCACACGTCATAGCCTCGGTAGTTGGTTGAGATTGGCTCGACCCATTCGGACGCATGCGCGGCCAGGTCTTCGCGGTCCAGAAAGCCGCCCTGCCGGGCGATGAAGTCGGCGATGACGCCCGCGATTTCGCCTTTGTAAAAGGCGTCGCGCCCGCCGGCCGCGATTTTTTCAAGCGTCGTCGCCAGTTGCGGGTTGCGGAACAGCTCGCCCTTGCGCGGCGTCCGGCCGCCCGGCGCATAGACTTCGCGGACATTGGGAAACTGCGCTAGCGCCGCCGCGTTGCGCTCCCAGTAGTAGGCGATGAGCTCCGACACCGGAAAGCCCTCGCGCGCGTAAGCGATCGCCGGCGCGAGCAGCTCCTTCATCGGCAGCGCCCCAAACCGCGCGTGGAGCGCGAACCATCCGTCCACGCAGCCCGGCGCGGTTACCGGCAACGGCCCGAACGATGGGATGCGCTTGAGGCCGCGCCGCCGGAACTCGTCCAGCGTCAGGCGCTTGGGCGATCGGCCGCTGGCGTTGAGACCGTGGAGGCGCCGGGTTTTTGGATCCCACACCAGCGCGAACAGGTCGCCGCCGACCCCGCAGCCGGTCGGCTCGACCAGTCCTAGGACGGCGTTGGCCGCAATGGCGGCGTCCACGGCCGTGCCGCCGCGCTTGAGAATGTCCACGGCGACTTGCGTCGCCAGCGGCTGGCTCGTGCATGCCAGGCCATGGCGCGCAATAACTTCCGAGCGCGTCGCGAAGGGGCGCCCCGTAATCCGGTCGGGCGCGGCCGTCCGCGCCGCGCCGGCGCCCGCCAGCGCCAAGAAGCCTAAAGCCCAGGCCCAGATTCGTCTCATCATAGGCGTGTTTTTCACCGCGCAGCCCGCTCGCCCGGCGGCGGGGCAACCAGGGGCTTGACAAGAGTCAACGCCGTTCACTGAGTTAGCAGCGTTACCCAAAGGGAGACTCGCCATGGACGCGCAGGAGCGCAAAACCCGTCATAAAGCCAACGGGCGGCGGCTCGTCCTTGACGCCGCCATGCTCAACAGCGACCGCGCCCAGGTCAAGCTTCAGCGCGGACCGGCCTGCTGTGACAACCTCCGGCGCGTCACGCGGCGCGCCGTCGCCGACGGCTACCTGGTCGCCGACGCCCCCGAAGCGACGGCGCAGGCGCTGTGGGCGGGCGTTTACGGCGTCGCCTCGCTGCTCATCGCGCATCCGAGCTTTCCCCTCGTTGTCCAGCGCAAGCTCATTGACCGCCTGCTCGCCATTCCGCTCTGCGGCGCGCGCCGGCGGTATTAGTGAACGTCGTTCAGAAAAAGAGGACATGATTATGACCAACGCGCGACTTGAAGCTTTCCAGCGTCTCGCGGGCCGCCCCCTGGCCGAACACAGCCCCTCGCCCCTCGCCCCTCGCCCGCTGGCTGGGGGGAACGCTCAAACAGGCCAGGCTGGGCGAGACCATCTTTGAGTTTGTCGTCCGCCCGGAGATGACCAACCCGGCCGGCATCCTGCACGGCGGCGCGGCCGCCGCCATTATCGATGAAGCCCTGGGAGCCACCGTCCACGGCACGCTCAATCTGGATGTTTTTTACACTTCCGTCAATCTGGCGATTGACTTCATCGGGAGCGCGCGCGCCGGCGAGACCATCGCGGCGGAGACGCGCGTCGTCCGGCAGGGCAAAACCATTATCAACGCCGAATGCTGGCTACGCGGCGCGGACGGGCGGCTGCTGGCGCGCGCCACAACGAACCTGTTGCGAACAAGCGTTCCAATTGCCGCCGTCGCGCCCCGGTCAGCTTCCGCCGACGCCCCCCGGCGCGAAGAGAGCGGGAGGACGCCCTGAACTTTGTCGCGCTCAAAATGCCCCTCGGCGACCGAGCCAAGTTTCTCGGGCTGGTGTTTTCCATCGCCTTCGCGTCGTTTCTGATGGCGCGCCAGACCTCGATTTTTCCGGGCTGATGACCCCGTGCGCGCAGCCAAATCATCGCGGCGGCGCTGGCGCGCTTGGGCGCGGCTCGCGCCAATCTTTTCCCCAGGCTCGCGTTGACCGGCAGCGTCGGGCGACAGGGGACCAGCGGCGGCGGGCTGACGCTGGGCGCAGGCAACTTTTTCGCTTTCGGTCCCAGCGTCCGGCTGCCGCTGCTGACCGGCGGACGGCTTCGCGCCAACATCGCCGCCCGCGACGCGCAAGCGGAACAAGCGGCGCGGCGCTACGAGCAGGCGGGGGTGGAAGCTTTCGCGGAAGTCGAGCGGGCGCTGGTCAGCTACCTGCGCGAAGGCGAGCGAAAACAGGCGCTTGAAACAGCGCGAGCGGCGGGACGCGGCGGAAATGGCGCAGGAACGCTCCGCGCGCGGTCTGGACGACTTCACCGCCGCGCTTGACGCCCGCCGCGCTGAACTGGCGACAAAGAGGCGCGGGTTGAGAGCGAAACGCGCCGGAGGCTCCAGGCCATCGCGCTTTACAAGGCGCTCGGCGGCGGATGGCGCGCGGGCGGGCGGCGCCGTTGCCAAGGCAACGGAAGCGTTAGCTCGCCATTTGGAAGCCGAGATCAATAGCCAATCGCCAGGGCGTCGGGGTTGCGCGGGTCGGAAGCCCCCAGCCTAACGCCTGTCGCGTCAATCATCACTGCTTCGACGTCCCCGTTGTAGCGCGGGATGACATCTAGTCGGTGTCCCTTGGCTTCCAGCGCCCGGCGCGTATCGGCGGTCATGCCGTAGGGCTCCCACATCACGACATCCGGCCGCCACTGATGATGCAGGCGCGGCGCGTCAATCGCCTGCTGCAAGTTCATCTGGTGATCGATGACGTTGATGACGACCTGAATGACCGTGGAAATAATCGTCGGCCCGCCCGGGCTTCCCACGGCCAGCCAAGGCTTCCCATCCTTGAGAACGATGGCCGGCGTCATCGAGGACAGCGGCCGCTTGCCCGGCGCGATGGCGTTGGACTCGCCCTGAATCAACTGAAAGGCGTTCGGCGAGCCGGGCTTAGCGGCGAAGTCGTCCATTTCGTTGTTGAGCAGCACGCCTGTGCCGGGCGCGGTGACGCCGGAGCCGTAAGGGCCGTTCAGCGTGTAGGTATTCGTGACGATGTTGCCTTCGACGTCCACCACCGTGAAGTGCGTCGTTTCCGACGCCTCCGACACGGGCGCTTCCAGTCCGGGCTGAATGGCGTCGCTCGGCGTCGCGCGGCAGGGATCAATCGTCGCGCGGCGCGCCCTGGCGTAGTCTTTTGAAATCAGCTTGTCAACCGGCACCGGAACGAAATCCGGGTCGCCCATCAGCGCGGCGCGGTCAGCAAACGACCGCCGCAGAGCCTCAATCAACAGGTGGCTTGCCTCGGATGATCCCGGGCCGAGCGCCGCCAGGTCGTCGCCTTCAAGCTGATTGAGCACGTTGAGCAGGAGGATGCCGCCGGAGCTGGGCGGAGGGAAGGTGAGAATCTCGTAGCCGCGATAGGTTCCGCGCAGCGGCTCGCGCTCCACCGGGCGGTACCGCTTTAGGTCGTCCAGCGTGATGGAGCCGCCGTTGGCGGCCATGGCGGCGGCCAGTCGCCGGGCGGTTTCGCCTTCGTAAAACTCGCGCGGGCCTCGCTTTTCAAGCCGCTCCAGCGTCGCGGCCAACTCCGGCTGGCGGAAGATCTCGCCTTCGGCGTAGTAGGCTCCGTCGCGATGGAAAATCCGCCGACTCTCAGGATCAAGCGACAAGCGCTGGGCGATTTTCAGCCCCTGCGCCAGCGTGTAGCTAACCGGAAAGCCGTCGCTTGCCAGCCGCCGCGCCGGAGCGACGACCTGCGCCCATTTGAGCCGGCCATACTTGCGCAGCGCCAGGTCGAAGCCGGCCACGGTGCCGGGAATCCCGACCGCCGCGTAGCCCAGCGTGGATTTTTCCAACAAATGCCTGCCTTCGGCGTCGAGATACATATCGCGCCGAGCGGCGCCCGGCGCGGTTTCGCGGTAGTCAATGGCCGCAGTTCGTCCGTCGGCCATCCGAATGAGCATAAAGCCGCCGCCGCCCAGATTGCCTGCGACCGGAAAGGTGACCGCCAGCGCGAGCCCAACCGCCACGGCGGCGTCCACGGCGTTACCGCCGCGCTGGAGAATCTGCAAGCCGACCCGCGACGCGAAGGCGCTGGACGAAGCGACCATGGCTTTCGGGGCGCGAACGGGCTGCCGCGCCACCTGCCCCCGCGTCGCGGGCGCGAGCGCCGCCGCCGCGCAGACCACGGCGAGCAGCGTCCGCGACGCGAGTTGGCGCTGATGGCGTAGCGTTTGGAAACAAGCGGTCATGGCTTCGCGCTCCTCAGGGAATTGCCTTGACGCTCAGCGCCACGAAATCGCCGAGCTTGCCGTAACGGGCCACATCGAGGGCTTCCGGGTCGTCCGCATCGGACACAACGGTGACAATCAGCATGCGCGTGCTCTTGCGATACGCGGCGAGATGCTCCGGGATGCCCATCCCCTCCTCGCTATGGAAGCGTCCGTTGACATGGATGACTAGCGCCTGCGGCACCCCCGCCAGCGTGTCAGCAATCGCGTGCGCCATGCCGGCATCCCACAGCGACTGTGAATCGAGCAGGCGCGCCAGGCTCGGCATTTGGCGCTCGCCTTCGCCGCCCGCGCCGTGCAGGTCGGACATCAGGCGCTTGAACTTGGCTTCATAGGCCGCCGACGCCGCCCCATAGGGCAGCGGCGGCAAGAAGGCGCGGGCCTGGTTGGAGAGCTTCGTCAGCGCCTCGCGCCCCTCGCGCCCGACCAGGTTGACATAGCGGCGCGGCGGATTGGCGGCCACCACCGGGATGCGCTGCGCCTTGGCGAACTCGACCAGCGGGCGGTAGTCGCTCTGGTAGTTGTTCCACGGCCGACTACAGGCGAGAAACTGATTTTCCGGGATGAGGCCCGCCAGGTACTCGTCCAGCGCAAGCTGCGTGTCCCGCTCGAACATTTCCAGCGAGAGCGCCACCTGCCGCCGCTGCGCCGCGTTCGCCCCGTAGCGCGCCTGCGTGGCGCGCAGGAGATCAAGTTCCAGCGCATGCGCGCCGGGGTCGTCGTGGGATTCGCCGATAAAGACGACCTCGACGCGCGCCAGCGCGCTCACTAAGTCGTCCAGCGTCGCTGACTGGCCGTCCGGCTTGTAAAGCCGATAGGCGGGGTTCGCGGATTGTCCGTACATGGGATTGATCAGACCTCCCAGCCAGCCCAGGAGCGCGGTCCATAGAGCTATTCGCCAAGCTGGTCGCTTCCAAGCTGACACGGTCATGACTTTTTCTCCGGGCGCTTGGCCGTCGGCCGCTGAACGGCGGCCGATAACGCCCGCCAGTAAAACGCGAACGCCGGCTCGCTGCGCGCCACGAGAAACGCCCAGCCGTGGCCGCCCGGCGCGAGCGTGAACTCATGCGGCACCCTCAGGGCTTCAAGCGTCTCGTGCAGCCGCTGGTTGCCGACATCGAAGCGATAGCGGTCTTCCGAGCCAACATCGAAGTAAATGCTGAGCCGCCGCAGGGCGTCGGCTTTCGCCTGCGCGACCGCCAGCGGGCTGTGGGCGTTGAAAAACTCGGCGTCCGGCGGATCGCCGTAAAGCTTGGTCGCCAGGCCGTAGCGCCAGGCGCCGATGCGGTCGTCGGACGACTGCGGCGGGCGCGGCAGGTCCGTGAAAATAGCGGCGCAGTGAGCCGCCACGCCGCAAAAAAGCGTCGGATGCCTGAAGGCGATGAGCAGCGCGCCGTAGCCCCCCATCGAGATGCCGGCGATCAGGCGCCCCTCGCGCGAGCCAAGCGTCCGGTAGCGCTGCTCGATGAAGGGCAAAAAATCCCGCGCGATGGCGTCCTCGTAGCGATCGCCCTGCTTGGCGTTGATGTAGAAGCTGTTTTCGCCGCGCGGAATGGCGACGATGAACTCGCCGACGCGCCCCTTCGCGCGGACGGCGGCAAGCGCCGCCTGCACGCCGCGCGCTTCCCAATCGCGCTCGTCGTTGAACATCCCATGCAGGAAAATAACCAGCGGGTAGCGGCGCTCCGGCGACGCGGCGTACGACGGCGGCAGCGACACGGCGTAGGGCACGTCGCGCCCCAGGCTTTCCGAGCGAAACGCTCCATATTCAACCGCGCCGTCCGACATCGCTCGCTCGCTCGACGCGGCCGCCACTTCGCCCCCTGCCCAGCCAACCCAGCCGACTGCCCACAAAAAGGCGATAGTCAGCGCTCGCTGCATCCTCATGACGCGCTTGAAGTCGCCGCGGACGGCGCGGAGGGAAAATGATTGAGGCCGAGGCGCCCCGCGCAGCGATCCGACAGGTCAATCATGGCCGCCGCGTTGATGGCCGCGGCAATGCAAATCGTTTCGCTGATTTCTTCCTTGGTCGCGCCGAGCTCGAGGGCTTTCTTCATGTGACCGTCAAGGCAGCCTTCGCACTTGGCCACTAGCGAGGCCGCGATGGATATGAGTTCCTGAATCTTCGGGTCGAGGGCGCGCCGCTCCGGCGCGTAGTACAACTCTTTGTAATACGCGCCATAAACTTTCTTCATGCGCGGCTCAAGCATCGAGTAGGAGTTGGTCGGCGCGTTGCCGGAGGTCGGAATTAATGGCTCATTGGCGTCGGGCATGAATAGCTTCCCCTTTGGACGCAGAAACGCCGACGCGTCTCTGGAACGGGTCACAAAACGCAACCGGCGGAGCGGCTAAGCGACGCCCGCCGCCGGTCTCCTCGCGACTTCACTCGCTACTTCACCTTCACCATGGTCAGCGTTTCCGTGAAGGAGCGGTCGCCGTAGTTGATGGTCATTTCGACCATGTTCTTCTTTGACGTAAGCGAAATCCGCATGGCGTCGCTCTGCGGCGCGCCGGGCTTGAACTCGACGGGGCGCGAGGCCACGATCGGGCCGTTCGGCGTTTCCGTAAAGACGTTGCCGGGCACGAGGAACGTGCCGCCGTTGCCGCTCGGCTGGAAGCTGCGCACCTGCATGCCCATGCGCGGGGCGAGGCCCTTGGGCACGAGAGTCAGGACGTAATCGCCCGGCTCGAAGTCGCGGCCAAAAAACTTTGCACGCGTCTTGAGCGTCAAGTGCGCGATCGGCCAAGTGCGCAGGCTGTAAAACTGATTGCCGCCGTTCTCGATGTAGCCGAAGGTTTGCGGCCCCCACGGCAGGTTTAGGTAACGCACCATCACGGCATCGGCTACGCCCCCCAGCTTAGCGGAGGTGGTCTGAATCGTCGTAGCCTTGCGCGGGTCATTGCCGCCCATGTTCATGCCTTCTTGTTGATTCAGGCCTTCGTGTCGAGCCGTCGGCGAAGCCAGGGTCGCGGGCGGGAGCGCCGCGACCGGGCCAAGACCCAGCAGCGCGACCAACGTCAAAGTTCCAGGGCGAAGAGAGATCATGGTTTTTTCCTCATCATGAGATGGTGTGAGATTCGGATGCGCCACGCGGGCGCGCCCGACGCTATCCGCTGGCCTAGCGTAGCATGAGCGCCTGCTGAATAAAGCCATCAACGGCCTCGATGTAACGTTGCGGCGCGGCGAGATAGGCTTCGCCGTGCGCCGCCCCGGCTATTATCAGCTTGCGTTTGGCTGGATGCTGAGCGGCACGGTAAAGCGGTTCCAGCGTGGTTTCAACCGGCATCCGCCGGTCGCGCTCGCCGCCAATGAACAAAATCGGCGCGGCAATCCGCCCCGCTGCGCGCTCCAGATCGAAGTCGCTGACGGCAAAGCCCATGCGCCAGGCCGTCGCGTAGGTCAGGATGGGGGCCGCCGGCCACTGGGGCAGTCCCAGATGGCGAACGTCATTCGCCACGGCGTCGCGGAACGAGCGAAAACTGCTGTCGCTGATGACGGCGGCGACGTCCGGGGCTTCCGCGGCCGCAAGCAGGCTGGCCGCCGCCCCCATCGAAACGCCCAGCAACACGACACGGTCGTAGGGCGCGCGCCGGCGGACAAACTCGACGGCCGCCTTGACATCGCGGCGCTCGACATAGCCGACGGTTGAAAACTCGCCTTGGCTTCTGCCATGGCGGCGCAGGTCATACAGCAACACGCCATACCCCAGCTTCCAGAGCGCCACGCCGCGCTCCAGCGTCTCGTAGCGCGAGCGAAACAGCCCGTGGGTCAGGATAATCGTGACCGGGCGCGTCCGGGCCGGCAAGTACCAGCCCGCAAGCCAAATGCCGGAGGCTTCAAACATCACGTCTTCATACTGCGCGCCCAGCGTCGCTGGCGTGTCCGTTCGGCGGCGCTCGTCGGGGCGCGTCCGGGCCTTGGTCACGGCGACGCTGACCAGGTACGGCAGGCCAAGCCCGACGATGAGCAACCAGGCGACGCCGCGCCGCAGCGCGAGTCGCCAGAGCCGCGGCTTCACGACTTCGCCCGAAGCGCGCCCAGCCTGAGGGTCGTCGAGCCCGCGCAGACAGGCCCAGGCGGCCACCGTGACGCCGGCGCACACGGCGGCGACCGCCAAAAACCCGCCGGCTTGATAGGCGGACCCGGCCCCGGCGACCGTGGCGACAATTCCGAGCTGCGATAACCCGTTACGCAGGGCGATAAAGGCCGGCCGCTCCGGCGGCGCGACCAGCTCAGTGGTAAGCGCCTGAATCGGGGCGACGCGCGTGGCGGCGAACAGGGCCGCGAAAGCCACCGCCAGATAGAGGCCCCACGTCCAAGCGAAAGTGGGGACCAGCAGCAGCCCCAGGGTCATCCAGCCGCTGGCAACAACCGCGACGCGGCGCTTGCCATAGCGGTCGGCCAGCTTGCCGCCGACAAAGCCGCCGATCACAGCGCCAATGCCTGTCACGCCGAACATCAGCCCGATGCGGAACTCGTCGGCGCGAAAGGCGTCGGAAAGCCACGTCCCCAGAAAGGCCGAAAAGGCGACGAGTCCGCCGGAGACAAACGCTGCGCCAATGAGCGCCAGGAACGTTGAGCGAGAGCGCGTCCCCATCCGCCACAGCTCCCGCAGCACGCCGCCCTCTGCCGGCGCGCTCGCCAGCGGCGCGATTTGCGGCTGCGGGAGCGGAAACAGCGTCACCAGACTGCCGGCCACGGCAACCGACAGCGCCGCGAGCCAGAACGCCGCCGCCCAGCCGAACCGCCACGCCAAAAACGCGCCCAGCGGCACGCCAATGACCGGGGCGAGAAAATAGCTCACCGCCACGCCGCTCATCTGCGCCCCGCGCGCCGCGTAGCTCGAAGCGTTGGCCAGCGCCGCAATCGCCAACGCTGAAACCAAGCCGCCGGAAAACCCGGCGACGGCGCGCGCTAGATAGAAGACCCACACGTTGGGCGCGAGGGCGGCCAGGATCGCCGCCGCCAAGGCAAGCAGCGCCGCGAGCGGCAGGCCGCGCGCCGGACGCAGCGCCCGCCCCGGACCGACTAGCCAGAACGCCGTCGCGGCGTTGGCCAGCGAATAGACGCCCGCGCTCTGGGCCACCGCCGCCTTGGAAGCCCCAAGTCCGGCCGCGATGCTGGGGGCGATGGCGCCAATCAGCTGGGAATCCACCAGGGCCGCCAGGATGAGCAGGCAAATGGCCCAGTAGGCCACGGTCTCACGGCTTCCGGGATGACTCATTGGCAATCAGTCTCAGGCTGCAAGTCTCAGGGGAAAAAGCGTTCGGCGCGCCGCGCAGCCCTGGCTCGCCTCTTGCCTCTCAAACCTAGCGCATCCGCATTTGGAAAGCTTTTAGCCAGCGGCGCGACCGAAAGGCGCTCCTGGCACGGTAGCGCCGGCGCCTCTCCCAAGCTTACGATGCACGCGTCGGCCCCGCTCGCGGCCTTGTTGGGGCGGCTTCGCCATCGCTTGGCGCTCATCGTAGCCACGGCGCTCTCGCCCCTAGGCTTTCCTGGAGAGTACTTCATGCAACGGGATGATTCGGTAACGAACGCCGCTTTACCATCCGCCCCCTGGCATGCGCTTTCGCCGCAAGACGTCTACGCCCGGCTGGAAACCAGCGCCAACGGCCTCGCCGCCGCCGAGGTGGCGGCGCGTCAACAGCGATACGGGCGCAACCTTCTGCCCGCCAAGCCGCCGCCCAAGCTGTGGCTGGTTATCCTGCATCAGTTCGCCAACTCGCTCATCTACATTTTGCTCATCGCCGGGGCGGTCACGCTGGTCATTGGCGACTTCAAAGACGCGGCGTTCATCTTTGGCGTCGTCATTCTCAACGCGATATTCGGAACGTATCAGGAATGGCGGGCGGAGCAAAACGCTTACGCGCTCCAGAGCCTGCTTAAAATTCGCTCGCGCGTTCGGCGCGGCGGCGAAACCTTGTCGGTTTCGGCCGAAGACCTTGTGCCGGGCGACATTGTCCTGCTCGAATCCGGCGACAAGGTCGCGGCGGATATCCGGCTGACTCAGGTGGCGAGCCTCGGCGTGGACGAGGCTTTGCTCACGGGCGAGTCCATGCCCATCGCCAAGTCAACGTCGCCGCTGGCCGAAGCGACGCCCGTGAGCGACCGGCTCAACATGGTCTTTGCCGGCTCGCTGGTCGTCACCGGGCGCGGCATGGGCGTGGTGGTCGACACTGGAACGCGCACGGAAGTCGGGCGCATCGCGCAATCGCTCATCGAGGTGGCAAGCGCGAAGCCGCCACTGCTGACGCGCATGGAGCGATTTTCCCACCAAGTGGGGCTCGTCATTCTTGGCTGTTCGTGCTTGCTAGGGGTCGTGTCGGCGCTTCAGGGGCTGCCTGTCCGGGAAGTCTTCCTGGCGATGGCGGGGCTGGCCGTGGCCGCCATTCCCGAAGGGCTGCCCATCGCGCTCACGGTGGCGCTGTCGATCGCCACGGCGCGGATGGCGACCCGCAAGGTCATCGCGCGGCGGCTGGTGGCGGTCGAGAGCCTCGGGAGCTGCACGGTCATTGCCAGCGACAAAACCGGGACGCTGACGCTCAATGAGCAAACCGCGCAGCTCATCGTCACCCCGGACGGGCAGCGGCTTGAAGCCAGCGGGCAGGGCTACAGCGGCGAGGGCGAAGTCGCGGCAGCCGGCGGCAAGCCGCTCAGCGAGGCTCAGCGCGCCAGCTTGTTGCGCCTGGGGCGCGCGTCCATTCTCTGCAACGAAGGCGCGCTGACGCGCCAGGACGGCGGCTGGCGGCATAGCGGCGACGCGATGGACGTGGCCCTGCTGGCGCTGGGTTACAAGCTGGGGCTGTCGCCCGAAGCGGAACGGCAAGCCCATCCGTTGCTCGCTGAAATCCCCTTTGAATCGGAACGCCGCTACGCGGCTGTGGCCTATCGCGTTGGCGACCAGACGCAGGCGGCGGTCAAGGGCGCGGCGGAGGTCGTCGCTGGCTTCTGCCAAACGATGCAAACGGCGCAGGGCGAGCAGCCGCTCGCCCGGGAGCGCGTCATCCAGCAGGCGGACGCGCTGGCCGCCGAGGGCTACCGCGTGCTCGCCATCGCCCACGGCGTCATCGAGACTCCCTTCGAGACGCCGGCCGACCTCGAAAAGATTGACAGCCTGACGCTGGTGGGGCTGGTCGGCTTTATTGATCCGCTGCGGCCAGAAGTCAAGGATGCCGTCGCGCAAGCGCAGCGCGCCGGCGTCAAGGTCATCATGATTACCGGCGACCATCCGCTGACGGCGTTGGCCATCGCTCGCGAGCTTGGTCTCGCGCAAACCAAAGCCCAGACCGTCACGGGGGCGGAGCTGGCCGCCGTGCCGCGGGAACAGCTTCAGGCGTGGCTTGGGGAGCGCCCGCAAACGCGGGTGTTCGCCCGCGTCACGCCGGATCAGAAGCTCGCCATTGTGGACGCGCTGGTAGCCCGCGGCGAGGTCGTGGCCGTGACCGGCGACGGCGTCAACGACGCGCCGGCGCTCAACCGGGCTAACATCGGCGTGGCGATGGGTTCCGGCACGGATGTCGCCAAGGAAGCCGCGCAAATCATCGTAACCGACGACAACTTCGCCTCGATTGTGGCCGGCATCGAGGAAGGCCGTTACGCCTACGCCAACATCCGCAAGGTGACGTGGTTTTTGATCTCGACCGGCGCGGCGGCGCTCATTCTCGTTAGCGGCACCGTCGCGCTGGCGCTCCCGATGCCGCTTTCGGCCGTGCAGTGGCTGTGGCTGAACCTCGTCACGAATGGCATTCAGGACGTGGCGCTCGCCTTTGAGGCCGGCGAGCCCGGCGCGATGCGCCAGCCGCCGCGCGATCCGAACGAGGGTATCTTTGACCGACGGATGGTGACGCTCGTGCTGTTGGGCGGCGGCACAATGGCCGTTCTCTGCCTTGGGTTGTGGGTTTACCTGATGCAGGTCGGCGTCGAGATCACGGCGGCGCGCAACATCCTGCTGGCGTTCTTCACGCTCATTCAATTCTTCTACGTACTCGCCTGCCGGTCGGAAACGGCCTCGGCCTTCGCGATTTCGTGGCGGCGCAACCCGGCGCTGATTGGCGGAGCGCTCACGGCGCTGGCGATCCACATCCTCTCGATGAACTGGTCAGTGACGCAAGCGACCTTGCGGGTTGAGCCGCTTTCCGCGGACAAGTGGCTGGGGCTGGGCGCGCTGGCAACCAGCGTGTTCATCGTGATCGAGACCTACAAGCGCTGGCAGCGCGTCGGACAGGAACGGGCGCTGGCCCAGGAAAATTCAACCGCCGCCTGAAGCGTCGCGGCGCGCTTTGCGCGTAGGCGCGGACTGTGCGGAAGCGGCTTCAGTCCTTGGCCCGCCGCTAGCAAAAAAAACGGCTGCCGTTTCTTGACGGCAGCCCTCGGCGCGCCTTCCGAGACCAGCTCGGGGCCTCACTAAGGCTTGCGCGCTTGGTAGAGAACGTGCCCGCGCCGCTCGACCTTGCGGGCGTCCGTAAAGCCAAGCTGCTGGAAAACATCGAAATACTCATCCTGACGCTTGAACGTCATCATCGCCGGGTCAACGCCGACGCTGGTGAGGAAGTGCGCCAGATAGTCATAATTCGCCAACCCGCGCTCGTCGCGCAGGAGCATGTCAGCGACGATCACCCGTCCGCCCGAAGACAGCGCCGCGTAGGCCTTGCCCAGGAGCATGGCGCAGACCTGCGCGCTAAACGGGTACAGAATCCGCGCAAAAAGGACGGCGTCGCAGGCGGGGTAAGGATCGCGGTACATATCAAGCGCCACTGGCGCGATGCGGTCGGCAAGGCCATGGGCGGCGATGTTGTCGCGCGCGATGTCGAGCGCCGAAGGCAGATTGATCAGCGTGATGCGCTCCAGGCGCGGAAACCGCTTGGCCAACGCGATGGCAATATCGCCGTTGCCGCCGCCGACATCCAGAAGCTGGGTCGCGCCGTCCAAGTCGGCTTCCTCGACCAGCAAAGCGCGAACAAAGTGGTTGTTGCTGCGGTGGATTTCCTCGTAAAAGGCGCTGTCCTCGCGGGTCTTGGGCGGCCAGGGCGTCAGCGCCGTGAAGTCCATCTCGCCCCGAATGACCTTGGCCAGATGAACATGATACCGCTCCATAATCGTGACGGCGTAACGGACAAACGGCTCCATCGTGAGGTTCTCGTTGCCCGGATGCGGCGGCAGGAAAAACTGGCGCGCAAAGGGCGTCAGCGTCAGCCGCCCCGCGGCGTCCTTGGCGAGCAACTCCATTTCAACGAGCATGTCCGTGAACTTGACCAGCCGATTGGGGCGACTGCCGGTTGCGGCGGCCAGCGCCTCGACCGACTGCGGCTGGTCGGCCAGATGGGTGAAAAGATCCAGCTCGTACGCGGCCTTGAGGACAAACATATCCACCGTGCCGCGGTAGGTCATATCGCACGCGCGCAAGTACTGCTCATAAAGCGCGTCATCAAGCACATCCGTCACAGGCTCGGCGACCGCCGGGAGCGGGTTCAACATGGGAAAACTCCTTGGCTGAGCTAAAGAAATGACCGGCATCGGATGACGCCTTTTCCAAGGTACAAAAACAGACGCGGATGCGCTATGCTTGTTCTGTAGATTCGCGACAGAGCGCGTTCCCCGCTCGAACGCATCCTAAAGGAGGAGCAACGCCATGACCGCTATTCTGCTAGCTTGCTTGTTCGTTCTCGGCGGCTACGCGGCGCTGTGGGGCATTATCCAGCTCGTCGTCGCCAACACGAAGGACATCGCGGCGAACTAACGCCGTCGCCCGCTTTCGCCAATATCGCGCCGGTCTGGGGATTTCCAGCCCGGCGCGTTTCGCTTGTCGCCGCCTCGCTTGTCGCCGCCCGGCGCGTCATCGAAAGTAGCGATCGCGTCCGGCGACGCGCCAAGCGAACAAAACATCCTCCACCCGCGCGCCCGCGGGCTC
The DNA here is from genome assembly GCA_002254845.1 of Chloracidobacterium sp. CP2_5A. Lineage (GTDB taxonomy): Bacteria > Acidobacteriota > Blastocatellia > Chloracidobacteriales > Chloracidobacteriaceae > Chloracidobacterium. Next base: position 21,105 of record NKPT01000003.1, read on the forward strand.
GACTGTTGTAAATGATGAGCCGACAACCGCCGGGCGCGGCGCTCCCCTGCCGCTGAGAATAGGCCCCGAGATTCGGAACGCGGCGATGGTCAGTGCGTTCGGGTCAGGCCGCATCAGCCCCCATCGCTTGGGGAACGCGCCAAAGGCGCGGCGACTGTCCTCGCGGACGGCCACCTGCCAATCCGCGCCGGCGCAAGCGGAACCCCTGGGGCGCGGATGTCGCCTCGTCGCGGCAAGCTCGCTCCGCCAAGCTGAGCGAGCGCCAGCGCTCGACGAAACTGGCCCGGCGTCAACCGGCGCGTCGCAAGCGAAGGCGCGCCCTCAAGCGCCCGCCTCAGTCGCCCGAATCCGCCACCGGGCTAATTCACCACGTAGAGGTGAAAGCCGCCGTATATGGCGAAACGATCCTCGGCGAAAAGCGCGATGGAGCGCTCGCGCTCATACCGGACGCGCGCCCGCAAATCCGGCGGCAAGGCGGCATCCACGGGCGAAGCTTCCGGGGCCGAGCGGAAAATCACCCGCGAGCCCGGCGGCGCCACCCGCGTCACTTCCCGCCAGAGCGCGGCGATTTCGTCATCCTTCATCCAGTCTTGCGAATCAAGAAACACGAAGCGGTCGTAAGCGCCAGCTGGCTGCTTGCGCAAGTGCGCCGTCAGCGAGGCGACTTCCGTCGTTACTCGCGGCGCGTTGGCGCGCAGCGTCTCGAAGTGTTCCGGCTTCAGGTACTCAGGGATCGCCCGGCGATGCTCGGTGTCGTAGCGACGCGTCAGCGCCTGCCACGCAAAGTAGTTTTCCTCAATGGGAAAATCGCAGACAAAGCGCCGCACGCGCCGGCGATACATAGCCAGAATGTTTTCCGGCGTCTCGCGGCGCATGGCTTCATACTGACGCGGCGGAATGCCCAAGCCAAAAACGATGAACGGCAGCTTCGAGAGCGAGCGCACTAGCCAGTGATCAAAATAGCGGCCAATGGTTTCGTCAAACGCCTGTCCGCGCTCGACCGGGTCCGTCAGCCGCGTCAGGCGGTCGGGATAAATGCCCATCAAGTGGGCGAGCTTTTCCAAAAAGCGGAGATAGAAGCCATTGCGCGCGTGGTCGTAGAGATTGTCGGCGAAGAAGTGCACGCGCCGCTTCCCGAACATCGTCAGACCTTCCCAAAAGGCGCGCGTCGCGTCGTCGAGATGGGCGCTCAAATAGGTATCGTAGGCCTTGACGTTGCGCAGGTCATTGGCCTCGCCGAACATCCGAAAAAACGACTCATAGTCCGGCAGGTGGCGCGCCGCGGCGAGCTTCAGCCGCAGCAGCGCCAGGTGATAGCGGTTTAGGTCCACGGCCGTGATATGCGCCGGGCCGCAGACAAGGTAGTTGAGGACGTTGCAGCCGCCGGAGGAGATGGTCAGGATTCGACTTTCCGGCGTCAGCTCCAGCGCGGCGAGGTCAACTCGCGGGTCTTCCCAAATCTGGTTATAGACAAACGCATCGAAGTAAACCGTAAAGAGCCGCTCTAGCAGCCCCTGCTTCGAGGTGATGGGGCTTTGGTGAACCGCCGCGCGGAGCAGTTGGGCTGTATCAGCTGTATCAGTTGCCACAGCTATGTGCCTCGCCAAAACGTTTAGGATGCGCGCCCCGCCGCGCCCGGCGCCAGCGTTTCAAAAAGCGCGATAAAAGCATAGCGCCCGCCCACCGCCTCAACCGTAAGCTTTCCCTCGCCCTGCTCGCGGCGGGCCGCGAGATCGTCGAGAATTTCCGGGCGCGGCGTCACGTCAAAGCGCCGAACCCACGCTCCCAACAGCTTTTCAAACCAAGCCGGCAACTCCTTCTGATCCCAGAAGTCCACCATAGCCAGGCAGCCGCCGGGGCGGAGATTCGCCAGGGCGGCGGCGACGGCCGCCCGCCAATCGGGAATCATCGAGAGCGAGTAGGAAAAAAACGCGATGTCGAAAGGCGCCTCAAGCCCGAAAATCGCCTGGCGATCGAGCGCTTCAGCGGCGGCAACCGCGACCGCGACGTTGTCCAGTCGGCGACGGCGAATGTTGGCGCGGGACGCGATGAGCATTTCGCTAGAGATGTCCACGCCATAAAACCGCGCCTGCGGGTGGCGGTTCCCCAAGATGACCAGATTGCGCGCCGTGCCGCAGCCGATTTCAACGACGCGCGACCCCGGACGAACCGGCAGGCGCTCCAGCAGGGTGTCGCGCCCAAATAAAAAGTACTTGCGGGATAGGTCGTAGATGTACCGCTGCCGCCGATACATCGCGTCCATTTTCGCGGCGTGAGCGTTTTTCATCAGGCGCTAGGGAGCGGGGCGGGCAAGAAGCCGCCCGTTTGGATCTGGCGTATCATCGGCAAGCTGAGTTGCGGTAACTTAGTCAGACTGGCGCGGCGAGTCAATTGCTCGCTTTTCGGGGCTCTTTCCAAGCTGGAAGGCGCCGCCCGCAAGCCATCACCTTCAGCCCCTGCTGTTCCGGCCCTCATGATACTGTTTTCAGCCAACTATCGCGTCATGATTCAGGAGCTGGCTTTTTGGAAGGAGAGCTATTTTTCTGGAGGTGATTTGCGCGATGTCTGTCCCGACGATTTCAGCTAAAGTCTGTCTTGCCGCGGCGGTCGTTCTGGCGAGCGCCGGATTCCCGCTGGCGCAGGCGCTCACGAGCGACGGCGACCAAACCCGCGACGCGTTTATCCGCACGCGCCCAACGACCGTCAAGCAAGCGCGCCCGGTCAGCGCCCGCCACAAGCCGGCCCAGCCCGCGGCGGCGAATATCGCCCCCCGCGAGCCGCTTGGGCTGGGCTATACGCTTTACGCCAAGAATCGCCAGGGGCGTCCCGAACGGGCTGACCCAGCCCAGGTCTTCGCCACTGGGGATGAAATTCGCTTCGTCGTCGAGGCCAATCAGGATGCGTACCTCTATGTCTTCAATGCCGATTCCAAGGGCGCGCTGCGGATGATCTACCCGCACGCTCGCCTGCAAAACGGCGACAACTTCATCCGCGGCCACGTGCCCTACCAAGTGCCTTCCGCCAAGGAACCAGACCCGGCAGATCAGTGGTTCGTCTTTCTGACGCCGGGCGAGATGCGCGAGCAAATTTTCTTTGTGCTGTCGCGGTCGCCGCTGCCGGATATTCCCACCAATGAGCGGCTCATCCAAGCCATGCGCCAGTCAGGGCAAGAAGTCTGGACCCCGCCGGCCGGCGTCTGGTCGCGGGTCGAGCTGGCGCTGGAACAACCCGTCAAGCGGACGCTGCTGCGGAACGAGCTTGGGCGGACGCAGGACCCGATCGAGGCTTTGGCTGTGACCCGCGAAATCGGGCTGCGCCCGAATGCCGCCGCGCCGTCCGTGATTTACCTGAGCGAATCGGTCGAGGCGCATACGCTGGTCGCCAACTTGGAACTCGTCAAGCAGTAAAGCCGCGCCGCGCGAGCCGGCGGCGTCCTTGGAGCGGCTCCGGCGCGCCGAGGGCGCTTTAAAACAACACCGCTTCAGCGACCTCAAAAGGCGGCCGCCAGCCCGCTCCCAGCGCCAAATCCGGGGGCGGGCGAGCTCCCGCAAGCAGCCCCATGGGTGACATAACGCAACTCCTAATGGACTGGCAATCCGGCGACGAAAGCGCCCTGGCGCGACTGATGCCGGTGGTGTACGAGGAGCTGCGGCGCATTGCCGCCCGCGCCATGCGCCGCGAGTCGGTCGAGCATACGCTCCAGCCAACCGCCCTGGTGAACGAAGCTTACCTGCGACTCATTCGGCAGGAGCGGGCCGACTGGCGCAATCGGGCGCACTTCTTCGCCATCGCGGCGCAAATGATGCGGCGCATTCTGGTGGATCACGTTCGCGGCAAGAAGCGCCAGCGACGGGGTGGCGAGCAAGCGCTGGTCACGCTGGAGGATCTCGGCGGACTCGCCTCGCCCAGCGCGTCCGGCGAGGTCGACGTTTTAGCGCTCGACGAGGCGTTGACCAAGCTCGAAGGGTTAGCGCCGCGGCAGTGTCGGATCGTTGAGCTGCGGTTCTTCAGCGGGCTGACGGTTGAAGCCACGGCGGAGGCGCTGGGCATCTCGCCAATGACGGTCAAGCGGGAGTGGGCCATCGCCAAGGCGTTTTTGTATCGGGAGCTGCGGCCGACGCGCGAGGGGTAGACGCCATGACGCCGGAACAGTATCAGCGGATTACGGATATTTTCAGCCAAGTTATCGAGGCGCCAACCGACAAGCAGGCCGAGCTCCTGGCCGCGCTCTGCGCCGGCGACCAAACGCTTCGCCGGGAAGTCGAGTCGTTGCTGCGGGTTCATCCTTCGGCGCAGAGCTTCATTGAGGAGCCGTTCCGCCCGTCCGCGCTGGACGACCTGCCGACGGAGCGGGAGGCGCTCCAAACGCAGTCCTTTTTCCATCTTGACACGGACCAGCAAGCCCGCGGGTCGAGCGTCAGCGACCGCTACGTCGTCGAGCGGGAGCTTGGGCGCGGCGGGAATGGCATTGTGTATCTGGCGCGCGACCAGCAGCTTCATGGGCGGCTGGTCGTCGTCAAGGTGTTGCTCGACAGGCAGCCGCCGGAGCCGATGGCGCAGCGCCTGTTCGAAAGCGAAAGCGAGGCGCTGGCGCGGATTGCCCACCCCGGCGTGGTCAAGGTGCTGGATCGCGGGCGCTTGCTGTCGGGACGATCCTACTTCGTGATGGAGTATGTCCGCGGCGTGACGCTGCGGGACCTGCTCAAGGAGCGCAGCTTGTCGAGCGCGGAAATCGCCAGCGTCGTCGCGCAGATCGGGCGCGCCCTCAGCGCGGCGCACCGCGAAGGCGTGTACCACCGCGACCTCAAGCCGGAAAACGTCATGCTGGAAGACCTCGGCGACGGGGCGCTCCACGCGCGGCTCATTGACTTTGGGATTGCCAAAGTCGCCAATTCGGTCATGGGCCAGGAAACGCCGAATGGTCTTGTCGGGACGCTGCCTTACATGGCGCCGGAGCAGATGCTTTCCACCAGATGCTCGCCCGCGACGGACGTTTACGCCCTAGGCGTCATCGCTTACGAGCTGTTGGCCGGCGAGCGGCCCTACAAGCCGGCGGTCTCTACGTTGCGCGACGCCATCCAGTCCCTGACGACCATGCAGCGCGTCGGCTTTGGCTCGCGGCTCCGCGAGCGACGCCCGGATTTGGATGAGCAAGTCGAGCAAGTGTTGCGCAAGGCGCTGGCCTATGACGAGGAAGAGCGCTACGCCAGCGCGGAGGCGTTTGTCGGCGCTTTCCTTCAGGCGATGGAAATTTCGGCGCAGCATGAGGCGCTGGCTCGCGCGGCGGAGGAAGAGCCGACCATCTCGCTTTCAAACCTGCCTCCGGTCGGCGGCGCGGGCGAAACGCCCCCGGACGGCGCGGCCGCGCTGGTGACGACCGGCAATGAGCGTCTGGCGGCGCCCTCCGCCCGCGAGCAGCAGCTGGAGCATTTGGTCGCGGGGATCGTCAGCTTGGCGTTACTGGCGGCGATTGGCGGGATTACGCTGTGGCAGTGGAGCGCGCCTGCGCCGAGCGTCGCCAAGGTGGCGGCTGGGATTCAGCCGCGCGCCGCCGCCATGTCGCCGGTCCTGACGTACGACATCGCGTTGGTCGCGCCGGGCAATCCGCGCCATCCGGGAGCGGCGCTTAATCCGGAAGACGCCGTGCCGGCCGGCAACGATATCGTTTTTCATCTAACGCCCCATCGAACCGGCTATCTCTACATTTTCGCGCCCTCCGACGGACAGATCGCCGCGTTTCGCATCCCTGACGAGCCATCCCCGTCCGGCTATCCGCTGACGTTTCCCAAGGACGCCTCGATTGGCCTGACGCGCACGGCCGTGACCCGCTTCACGGTCATCCTGGCGGCGGCAAAGCTGGCGACGTTTGACGGCCTGCGTCCGGGGCAGGCGCTCTCAGCGGTCCAGCAGCGGGAGTTGGCGGCGCTGACGGAGCGCTTGGCGCCGCGGGCGGAAGTTTCAGTCGATGGCGTCAAGCGGCAGGTTCGGGCGCCGGACTCCCTGGACCCAGTCGCTTTTGAGATTATCGTCCGACATTGAGGAGTCGCCGATGCGCCTGTTTTGCACGCTTATATTTCGCAGTCTCGCCAAATGCGCCCTTTGCATCGCCCCTCTCCTCTGGATGGAGACGGCCGCGGGCCAAGCTGGCCAAGCGCCAACCGCCCCCGCGCTCGAAGCGCTCGTTCAAAAAGCCGAAGCGCTCGTTCAGGCGGGCAAGTACGACGCCGCGCTCCAGGCCGGACAGGAAGCCGTCGCCGCGAGCGAAGCGAATCCCGGCGTCGACCCGCCGCTCGCGGCGCGGGCTTACAGCGCGCTTGGCCAGGCTCAGGCTTACAAGCAAATGCCGGAAGCCGAGGCGACCCTGAAGCGGGCGTTGGCTCTGCGCGAAGCGCATTTCGGGGACGAGCGCCTGGAAGTCGCCCAAAGCCTGGCCAGCTTGGCTTTCTTTTATCGATTGCGCGGCAACTATCAGGCGGCCGAGCCGCTTTACCAACGGGCGCTGACGATAACGGAGCGCGTTTGCGGCCCCGAGCACCCCGATCTAGCCGCCACGCTCAATAACACCGCGCTGTTTTACAAGACCCGGGGCGATTACGCGGCGGCCGAGCCGCTCTACCGCCGCGCGCTGGCGATCAGAGAGAAGGCGCTTGGCGCGGAGCACCCGGATACGGCGGCGACGTTGAACAACTTGGCGGAACTGCTCCGGACGCGCGGCGAGTACGCCGCTGCGGAGCCGCTCTACGGCCGCGCGCTCGCCATCTTTGAAAAGACGCTGGGCGAGGAGCATCCCAACGTCGCCACGGCGCTGACCAACCTCGCGCTGCTGCACAAAGACCGGGGCGACTATCGGCGCGCCGAGCCTTACTTCCAGAAAGCGCTCGCCCTGCGCGAGAAAATCTTTGGACCGGAGCACCCCGAAGTCGCCACGGCGGCAAGCAACCTCGCGGAGCTTTACCGTGTCCGGGGCGATTACGCCCCCGCCGAGCCGCTTTATCGGCGCGCAATCGCCATTCGCGAGCGGAAGCTGGGGCCGGACCATGTCGAGTTGGGCATCGGCTTTAATAATTTGGCCGCGATGTACCGCGACCGGGGCGACTACGCGATGGCCGAGCCGCTCTACAAGCGAGCTTTGGGCATTTGGGAAAAGGCGCTTGGACTCCATCACCCGCTGGTCGCCTCCGCCCTGAACAATTTGGGCGAGCTATACCGCTTGCAGGACAAGCCGGCCGCAGCCAAGCCGCTCATCGAGCGAGCGCGGCAGATTCGCGAAAAAGCCCTTGGCGAAAGGCACCCGCTCGTGGCCGTGACGCTCATCAACTTAGGCGCCGTCGAATTGGCGCTCGGCGACGATGCGGCGGCGGAGGCGGCATTCCAGCGCGCGCTGTCCAGCGCGGAACAGTCCGTCGGGCGGAGCCATCCGCTGGTCGCGTCGGCGCTCAACCACTTGGGGCGGCTCCATCAACAACGCGGGAACTATGCCGAGGCGGAGCAGCTTTTCCAGCGTAGCTTTCAAATCCGCGAGCAGGCGCTCGAGCAGGGGCATCCCGACTTGGCCCTGTCGGCGAGTCATCTGGCATGGCTTTATTTGGCGAGCGGGCGGGCGCAACTGGCCGGCGATTGGCTCGCCCGCGCCACCAACCTGTCGGAAGCCGACTTCCGGCGCAACCTAGTCATTGGATCGGAGCGTCAGAAAACGCTTTACGCGCAGCGCGGCGGGCGTCTCGCCGAGGCCGCGACGGCTTGGCAAGCGCGGTATTTTCCAAACGAGGCGGCGGCGGCGCGGCTGGCCCTGCTCGCTATTTGGCGTCACAAGGGGCGGGCGCTGGACGCGCTGGCCAATCAGACCGCCCTGCTCCGCGCGCGGGCGACGGCGGATGAGCGACGGCTCCTGGATGACCTCGAGGCGCTTCGCAATCGGCTGACGCAGCTGGCCGGCAAGCCCGACGCCCAGGCCGAGCGCGCCCGCTTGGAAAGCGACGTCGAGCGACTGGAAAGCCAGGTCGGCGAGCGATTCGCCCAGCTTGGGGCGCAGCTTCAGCTGGTCGCTTTCGAGCCGGCGCGGGCGGCGCTCCCAAAGGACGCGGCGCTGGTTGAGTATTTCATCTATCGGCCGCTGGATGACGACCGCCCGGGCCAGCTTGCGCCGACGCCCCATCTGGCGGCTTACGCGCTGCCGGCGGGCGCGGACGCCCCGCGCCTCGTCAAGCTGGGCGATCTGGCGACGATTGAAGCGCGCATCGCGGCCTTTCGCCAGGCCCTGCGCGAGCGCCAACCCGACGCGCCCGCGGCGGCGCGGGCCTTGGACGAAAAGCTGCTTGCCCCGGTGCGGCCGCTGCTCGGCAAAGCCAAGCGCCTTTTCATCGCGCCGGACGGAAGCGCCAACCTCATTCCTTTCGAGGCGCTGGTTGACGAGCGCGGGCGCTACCTTGTCGAGCGCTACGACATCACCCTGCTGACGAGCGGGCGCGACCTGGCGCGCCTGGGGAGCGTGAAGGCCGCGCCGCGCCGCCGCGGGCTGGTTCTGGCCGATCCGCGCTATGACCTCGGCGACGGCGCGGCGGCGCGTCCGGCCGACGGGCCGCGGTCGGCGGATTTCCAAGCCGCGGATTACCCGCCGCTGCCGGCGACGCAACGCGAGGCGCAATTCATACGGCGCAGCCTGCGGGATGTGGAAGCCGTCTCTGGAGATCTGGCAACGGAAGCGCGTCTGAAAGCGACGCGCGCGCCGTGGTGTTTGCACATCGCCACGCATGGCTTCTTTCTTTCCGAGCAGAGCGTCGAGCCGGCGACTTCCGAGACGCGCCAGCTTGGCTTGGCGGCGGAACAGAACGCCGCCAAGGAAAACCCGCTATTGCGGTCGGGGCTCATCCTGGCCGGCGCGCGACAGGGGCGCAGCGGCGAAGGCGAGGATGGCGTCTTGACCGCGCTCGAAGCGGCCGGGCTGGAACTGTGGGGAACGCAGCTCGTCACGCTTTCGGCCTGCGAAACCGGCCTCGGCGAGACGCGACCGGGAGAGGGCGTGTACGGGCTGCGGCGGGCGCTGGTCATAGCCGGCGCGGAGACCCAGGTCATGAGCCTTTGGAAGGTGTCGGACGCGGCAACCGCGGCCCTGATGACCGAATACTACCGACGCCTGGCGCGGGGCGAGGGGCGGGCGGCCGCCCTTCAGGCGGCGCGGTTGAAGTTCCTTCGGGGCGAAATCCGTCCGCGGGCGGACGACCTCAAGCGCGAGCTAGGGCTGTCGCCGCGCACCGCCCAGAGCCGCTTTCCGGGCGATTGGCGACATCCGTACTACTGGGCTGCCTTTGTTGTTTCCGGCGACTGGCGACCGCTCGACCACGTCGGGCGGTAGCGCGCCGCCGCGGGGATGCAACGGCTTCGGGACGGCGAGGACGCCGCCCCTCTCGGCCGGGCGATCCGCCGGAAGCTCGCTCCGCGACGGCCGTTCAAAGTCGCCGTATTTCTGGAAGGCGATGCCGTTCAGCGAGGCGATCCGGTCCGGGCGGTCGGTCAGCGCCGCCATATCGCGTCAGGGTTTCGGGAGACGCGCGCCCGCGAAGCGAACGCCAACCAGGGTTATGTCGTCCCGCTGCGGCTCGTCGCCGATGTGCGCGTCCAGCGCAGCGGCGAGCCGCTCGCTCTGGATCGTCAACGGCAACGCGGCAACTTCCTGTAGCCACGCCCGGAAGCGCGCCATCCCAACTTTTCGGCGTTGCGCGTCCGGCTGGTCAACCAGTCCATCCGTGGCAAAGTAGCAATTCGCCGCGCTTTCAACGGCGAGCGACGTCTCTTCAAAAGGCGGGAGTTGCCTCCCCTGCCGCTCCCCGATGGATCGCCGCGCGCCGCGGTACTCGCTCAAAACGCTATCCGCCACGACAACGTAGAGCGGTCGCCGCGCGCCGGCGAAGGTCACGCTGCCGCGCAAGAGATCAAAGCGGCACAGAGCGACGTCCATCCCATCCTGCGTATCCGCGTCGCCCGCGTCCTGATGCAGAAGCTGGCGCACCGCCACGTCCAACTCCGTCAAAATAGCGGCTGGGGAAGTCAATCCGCGCTCAATCACCATCTGATCAAGCAGCGTCACGCCGACCATCGTCATCAGCGCGCCCGGCACGCCGTGCCCGGTGCAGTCGCCCACCGCCAGGAACCATTGCTCGTCGGACTGGCGAAACCAGTAGAAGTCGCCAGACACAATGTCTTTCGGGCGATAGATGACAAACGCCTCTCCGAAAGCCGCGGTCAGCGCGCTCGGATCGGGCAGAATGGCGGACTGAATCCGCTGCGCGTAGAGCAGGCTTTCAGTGATAAGCTGGTTGGCTTCGGCCAGCTCGACATTGCGCAGTCGGAAAATCTCCGCGTCGCGCTCGCGCACGATTGCCAGCGCCGCCGCCGCCTGCGCCTGACTTTCGGCCGCCTGCGCCCGAGACTGCGCTTCGCGCAAGCGCTCGCGGGCCAGCGCGCGCGCCGCTCGAAAGCGCAGCCCCGCCCAGGCGACGCCGGTCAACAGCAGAGCGTACCCGGCGTAGGCCCACCACGTCCGCCACGGGGGCGGGCGGATGCGAATCCTCACCCGCGCGCCTTCCTCGTTCCACACGCCGTTGTTATTCGAGCCACGCACGCGGAAGACATACTCGCCGGGATTCAGATTGGTATAGCTCGCATAGCGGCGCGTCCCGCAGTAAACCCAGTCGCGGTCAAAGCCTTCCAGCCGGTAGGCGTATTGGTTGCGCTCAGGAACCGTGTAGTTGAGGGCCGCAAACTCAAAGGCGAAAAAGTTTTCATCGTAGTCAAGCGGCGGCAGCGTCTCCCCGGTAAAGGGCGTCAGCTGATCAAACTTGCGAAAGCCCGTGATCACCACCGGCGGCGGCACGGGATTGGGTCGAACCTCTTCGGGCCGAAAGACGGTGAAGCCTTTCGCTGAAATAAACAGCACATCGCCATTGCGCCGCTGTAGAAAATCCTGCCGGGCCTGGTTGCTCGCCAATCCGTCGCGGACATCAAACAACTGCGCGCGCCGCGTCGCCGGGTCGAATTGGCAGAGCCCGACACTCAGACCAAGCCAGAGCTTGCCGGCGGCGTCGGCATAAAGCCGCGCCACCCGGCTGGACGGAAGGCCATCGCGCGCGGTGAAGGCGGTGACGTGGCCGGTGGCGCGCTCGATGCGATTGAGGCCTTCTTCCGTGCCGACCCACACCACCCCGGCAGGCGACTCGGCGATGGCGTTGACAATCAGCCCGGCAAAGCCTTTGCCCGGACCGGGCTGAAACGCCTGAAACGCTTCGGCGCGGGCATCGAAGCGGTAAGCGCCCCGGCGCGTCCCGACCCAAATGTCGCCGGCGCTGTCCCGGAACAACAGGGTGACGGCGGAGGCTTCCGCGCCGCCCGGTCGCTTAGGATCAAGGGGAAAGGTCTGGGCCTGTCCAGTGCGCCGGTCAAGGCGCGCGACGCCGCTGGACGTCCCGACCCAAAGCCAGCCTTGCCCGTCCTCGATCAGACGGGAGACGGTATTGCTGGGAATCGTCCAAGGCTGCGCCGGATCATGGCGGAAATGCGTGAAGTCATCCGTCGCGGCGTCGTAGCGCGCTAGCCCGCTCCGCTCCGTGCCGATCCACAGCACGCCGTCGCGGTCCACGAGCAAGGCATAGACGACGTCACTGCTGAAGCTGCGCGGCTGACGCGGATTCGGGCGGTAGAATCGCATCTTTCCGGTTTGAGGGTCGCGCCGCCCCAGCCCGCCGCCGCCGCCGGCGAACCAGAGCGCGCCTTGGCGATCCTCGACGATCCACCAGACGCGATTCCCGGCCAGCCGATAGGGCGGCGGCGATTGGGTGGTGAAGTGGGTAAAAGTCCCGCGACGATCAAGGCAGTCGAGACCGCCGCCGTCCGTGCCAATCCACAGGCGGCCTTGGCGGTCCTCAAAACAGACCGAAACCACGTCGTAGCCAAGGCTGTTGGGATTGCCCGCCTCAGGGAGGTACGGCGTAAACGCCGGCGCCTGCGGATCATATCGGTCGAGGCCAGAGGCCGTCCCCAGCCACAGCCCCCCGGCCCGGTCGCGGCACAGCGCGCGGACGGCGTTGTCACTCACGCTCGACGGATCGGCCGGCTGGTGCGCAAACCGCCAGGCGCGGAGGGTTGGCAGCTCAAGGCACGCCACGCCGTTTTCTTCGGTGCCAATCCAGACGCGGCCCTGCGCATCGGCGACGCAACTCCGCGCCACGCGCAGCCACTCCGCGGCGGGACGCCCGGTCCGGGCGTCCGTGACGGCGAGCGGCGCGGCGCGGCCGGTTGCCGGATCGAAGCGGGTGACGCCGGCATCGTGGCCGAGCCAGAGCGCGCCGTCCGGCATCGGCTCGATAAACCACAGGCGCCTGGCAGGCAGTCCCGGCATCGTCAGGCGCGTCAGCCGCTGCGCGGCGAAGTCGAAGCGCCACATCCCCTGCTCGGCGCCAACCCACAGCCCCTGCGCGCCATCCGGGGCGAGGGCGTAAACCGGACCCGTGCCGGCGGCGCGCGCCGGCGTCGCGACGAGCGTCGCCGGGTCAACCATCGCCAACCCCTCGATCGTTCCGACCCATAGCCGCCCCTGCCGGTCAAAACGCAGCGCGAGAACGCGGACGCCATCCATCGGCAGCCGGCGGACGCGCCCCGCGCGCGGGTCGAACAGGTTGAGACCGCGCAGCGTGCCTACCCACAGCATCCCATCGGGGCCTTCGGCCAGCGCCGTGATATGACTATGCGTCAGCGTTTCGGGATTGGCGGCATCGGCGCGATAGGTCGTGAAGGCATAGCCGTCGAAGCGATTCAAGCCGTCATGCGTCCCAATCCACATGAACCCGACGCGATCCTGAAGGATGGCGTTGACGCTCACTTGCGACAGGCCCTGCTCGACCGACCATCGCTGCGCCCGCAGGCGCGGCTCTGCGCCGGCCAGATGGCTCCACAAGCCCAGCGCAAGCGCGAGGAGTCCGCTTGCAATCCGCTTGCCGGATGACATCGCCATACCCGTCGAGCTTGTTTCAAGGCGTCCGCCCAGCGGCGACCGCGTTCAGACGCTTCAGCCTGAACGGAAGAAAAGGTTGAACGAAAGACATTGGCATCTTGCTGAGCCAAGCTTATCCGCCCGCTTCGCGGCGCTTTGTCACCAGCCGGTTGGCGGCCTGGCGCAGCGCGTCGGGGATGGATTTGCTCTTTGTGAGGTTGACGAGATCGCGGCTCTGCAACCGATTTAGAAACTGCATGCTGAAGTTGAGCGGGCAGCGCGCGTTGCGCGCGAGGTTGTGCATGATGGCGTAGTTGCTCACCCAGGCGCGGTTCATGGCGATGAGGCGTAGCACGTCTTCATTGATGCCCTTGATGTTGGCGATGGCTTCAATCTCCGCTTCGGAGATGCGCGGGTTCTTGACGACGGCCGTGCTGACCATGCGGTTTGAGTCGCGGATGAGAATGGCGCGCACGTCGCGCCCGCCCTTGAGCGCGGCGAAAATTCGCTCCTTGACCGACATCCGCGCCAGCGCCTGGTAGATGGAAAGGCGCTCCTGCAGCTCAGGGTCGGCGGATTCGCGCAGGTCAAGGCCTTCCTCGCCTTTGACCGCCGCCAGCATGGCTTCAAAATCGGCGTCAGCGTCGGCTTCGCTTGGCGCGGCATCTGAGAACGTTTGTCCCGTTTCGGCCTCGAAGCCGGACAACACGGACTGGAACTCCGCCTCGAAAGCCTCGTCCGACATCGGCGGCAAGTCCAGAACGGCCGCGAACTTCGCCGCGCGGGCCTTCTTTTCGCGGGCGATGCGCTCCGCGCCAAGCTCCTTTTCGAAAAACTCGGTTTTGACCTCGCGCGCCTTGCGGGTGGCTTCAAACGTGCTGGCCGGGTTGGCTAAAATCGCGTCGATGAGCGCCGGCAGCCGAATCAGGCGCTGTTGGTTAATCGTCACGGCTTCCAGCAGATAGCCGCTTGTGGATTGCTTGGCGAAGGCCAGCGCCGACTCGTCCGGCAGCGCCGGATGCGCCAGGAGCTGCTCGCCGAAGCGTTCCGGCAGGTCCGGTCGCAACAGCAGGTAGTGCAAAAGCTCTTCCGGCGCTTCCGGGTTCTGCGCCACGGGCTGGAGCGCGTCGAAGTCCAGCGCCGCCAGCGAAGCCTGGGCCGCCTGGGCGATTTCGGCGTCGGCGTCGGCCGCTAGCAGCACCTGGGCGAAAAGCAGGTCTTCCGGGGCCAGCGGCAGCTTGCCCTGCGCAACCATCAGCTTCGCTGGGCGCGGGGCCTTGCCCTGCTGAATCATCGCCACTGGGGGCGACTTCGAGAGCTTGAGCGGCTTATCCGGCGGCGCTGGCGCCGGCGGCGCGGGAGGCGGCGAAGCCGGAGCCGGCGGCGCGTCCGCGAAGGCTTCTGGAACCAAGTCGGCGGCTGACTTGAGCGGCGCAGCCTCCGGCGGGGCGACCAGGGGGCGCTCGCCGGCGACTTGACGACGGCCGAACTCCTTTTCCAGAAACTCCGCCTTGACCTCGCGCGCGCGACGCTCGGCCTCCGGCGTCCGGTGCGGATTGTGCAGAATCGCCTCAATCAGGCTGGGGCGCCGAATCAGGCGTTGTTGGTTGATGGTCAGGACCTCGATCACGCTGGCGTTTGTCGTCTTGAGCGCCAACTCCTCAACGGCGGCGTCGGGCGTGGCGCGGTTGAGCAGCACGGCTTCGGTTACGGCGGGATCGAGGTCGCTGGCGCACAGCAAGGCCAACACGGTCGCGTCGGCGCGGTCATCCCGCGCAATCGGCAGCACCACCGCCGGGTCCAACTTGCGAACCGAAGCGCGCGCCGCCGCGCGGATTTCCTCATCGCCATCCGTCGCGAGACAGGCAAACACCGCTAGGGCGTCATCCGGCGCGAGCGGCAGCAGTCCGTTGGCCGCGGCCAGCTTGGCCGGGCGCGGGGCGACTCCATTCCGAATGGCGTCAACGACAGGATGCGGCATAGTTTGCTATCAAGTGTCGGCAAGTTGCCAGCAAGCTATTTTTTGCCTTTGTCTAGCCAAAAGCAATAAAAAACCCCCACCGGCTCTGGGCAACGGAGCCTTAGCCTAAGCTTATGACGAGTCGCGCCTTTTTCTCTTCGGTTGTTTGGGCGAGCGCCGTGGCGCTGGTCTGGCTCTTGGCGGCGCCCGCCAGGCAAGAGGCGGCCAGGCAAGAAGCGGAAAGCGGCGCGCCGGTGACGCTGGGCGGCGAGGTTGTCCTGCGCGTCCGCGCCCGTCTCAACGGCCTTTCGCCTCAGGAGCGCGCCGCGATTGTCGAGCGACGACTCATCGAGCTGGCGGCGACGCCGTTTCTCAACCTCGACGACCTGCGAGCGGTCGCCTACGACGAGACGACCGAGATCGTCGTCGGCAGCCGCGTCGTCACCGTCGTGACGGAGGCCGACGCCGCCGCGGCCGGCGTCGAGCGGGCGGAGCTGGCGCGGCGCCACGCCGAGCGCATCAAGGCGGCGCTCCAGCGGGTCAGGCAAGCCGCTTCGTGGCGGGCGATCTTCACCGGGCTGCTGCTCTCGGCGCTAGCCACAATCGTTATTGTGGCCGCTTGGCGCGGTCTGGATGAACTCGTCGCGCGCCTCCGCCGCGCTTGGCAAGCGGCGGAGGTCTCGACGCCGCACTCCTCGCGCCTGCTCAGTCGGCTTGACGCGCTGGTGGGCGGTCGCCTGCGCGAAGCGCGGCTGACGGCGCTCAAGGCGATGCGGTTTCTGCTCCGGGCGACCATTGTCGTCGCCTACTTCCCGCTGATTTTCAGCTTTTTCCCAGCGACGCGCAGCTTGTCGCGCTCCTTTTGGGAAGCGGTTTTCGCGCCAGTCATCACGCTGTGGGGCGCCTTCATTCTCTACATTCCCAACCTGCTATTCATTCTCACCGTCGGCGCGCTGACCTGGCTGGCGATTCAAGTCGCTCGCTTGCTGGCGCTGGCCGTTGAGCGCAAGGTCATTGTCATTTCCGGGTTTGACCCGGAATGGGCGCGCCCGACCTACAAGCTGGCGGCCATCTTCCTGATCGCGGGCGGCCTTATTGTCGCGTTTCCCTATGTGCCGGGGGTGGAATCGCCGGCGTTTCGGGGCGTCTCGATTTTTATTGGCGCGCTGTTTTCGCTAGCGTCTAGCTCGGCAATCGCCAATGTCGTGAGCGGCATCGTGCTGACCTACACGCGCGCCTTTCGCATCGGCGACCGCGTGCAGATTGGCGGCGTGACCGGAGACGTGGCGGAAAAAACGCTTTTCGTCACCCGCGTGGAAACCATCAAGCAGGAAGTCGTCTCAATCCCCAACGCCCAGGTGCTCAATGGCACAATTATCAACTATTCGACGCTGGCGCGCACGCGTGGCATCATCTTGCACACCACGGTCACGCTCGGCTATGAAACGCCTTGGCGGCGCGTTCACGAGCTGTTAGTGGCCGCGGCGAGCGCCACGCCCGGCATTCGCGCCGAGCCGCCCCCGTTCGTATGGCAGACGCGCCTGAATGATTTTCATGTCTCGTACGAGCTCAACGCCTATGCCAATGACGCTTGGCTGATGCCTTATACTTACGCCGCCCTTCACGCAAATATTCGGGATAAGTTCGATGAGGCGGGCGTCGAGATCATGTCGCCGCATTTTACCTCGGTGCGGGATGGCAATCGGACGACCATCGCCCGCGACCGCATCCCGTCGGATTACCAGCCGCCGGCATTTCAGGTGACGGTCAAGCCGAGCGAAGCGCCCGCGCCACCCGTCGAAGACGGCGGGATCACCCAGCCGCCACGCTAAGCCTTCAAGATAGAAACGCGCGGCCAAACCTGAAGCGAGTCAAGCCGCCATGGACTTTCTGCCTGCCTGGTCACCAGCCTTCAACGCTATGACAGCCTTCGGGCTGCTCCTGATTCTGGGGGCGCTCGGCGGATACTTGGCGCATCGGCTTCCGTGGCTGCCGAGCATCACTGGCTTTATGCTCACCGGGCTGCTGTTCGGTCCGAGCGGACTCGCGCTGCTCGATGAGGAGACATTGGA
Organism: Chloracidobacterium sp. CP2_5A; assembly: GCA_002254845.1. Classification (GTDB taxonomy): domain Bacteria; phylum Acidobacteriota; class Blastocatellia; order Chloracidobacteriales; family Chloracidobacteriaceae; genus Chloracidobacterium. Next base: position 38,119 of record NKPT01000003.1, read on the forward strand.
GGAGTCGGGGATTCTGGTGGACATCGCCCTCGGCCTCATCCTGTATCGGCTTGGCCTATCGCTCAACATCGCGCTGCTCAAGGAGCGGCCGACGCTAGCCGTCGCCAGCCTGGCGGAAAGCGCTCTGACCTTTATCGCTATCATCGGCGCGCTGTGGATCGTCGGGTTTTCGATTGTCGTCGCGGCGCTGGTCGGGGCCATTGTCGTGTCGTCCTCGGCGGCAGTGCTCCTGCACGTCGCGCACGAAGTCAAAGCCGCCGGCGACGTCACCAACACAACCAAAGTGCTCGTAGCCGTCAACAACCTGATTTCGTTCGTCGCTTTTTCAGCCCTGCTGCCGCTGGCGCAGTATTCTTCCGCCAAGAGTTGGAGCGATATTTTGCTGCTTCCGACCTACCGCTTTTTCGGCTCAATCCTGCTGGGGTGCGCTATCGGCTTAGCGATCTATTTCCTCACGCACCAAACCCGCGACGCCGTGCAGTATCGGCTGGCCTTCGTCATCGGCGCGGTGACGCTCACCATCGGGCTGGCGAAAGCCTTGAATCTCTCGGCGCTTTTCGCCCCGCTGGCGCTGGGCGTCGTCGTCAAGAATCTCGAGAAAGAAGACATGCTGTCGCAGATTGAGTTTGGCGAATCCTTCGAGCTGTTTTTCATCGTGCTGTTCGTATCCGCCGGCGCCAACCTGCACTTTCATGAGCTGATCGCCCTGGCGCCGGCGGTGGGGCTGCTCGTCCTGGCGCGCAGTCTGGCGAAAATCGGCGGCGTGATGGCAGTGGCGGCCGCAACGCGGGAGCCGCTGGCGGCGGCGGCGGCGCGGGGGTTGCTCCTGATTCCGATGGCTGGGCTGGCGATTGGACTGACGCGGACGACCGCCGAACTCTTCCCGGACAAGTCCGTCAGCATCGCGGGGATTGTGCTCGGGGCTGTCGCGGTTTTTGAGACCATCGGCCCGCCGCTTGCCGGCTACGCTTTCAAGCTGTCTGGAGAAGCCGGGGCAGCGACCGCGGCGCGCGACAGCGCAGCCCGCTAAGCGCGCTTTTCACGCCGGCGGCGCGATGTTAGGGACGCCGCGAAGCCGCGCCGCCCAGCCTTAGCCCGCTTCGGGAGCGACGGCTTCGGGTTGAGCCCCTAGCCATTGACCAGCTCGCGCGCCCGCTCGGCGGCGCGCACCACAGCTTTGATCAGCGTGACCCGCAGCTTGCCCTCTTCGAGTTCGAGCAGCCCATCCACCGTACACCCGGCTGGGGTCGTCACGCTGTCCTTGAGCAGCGCCGGGTGCTGTCCGGTCTCCAGCGCCAGCTTAGCCGCGCCCAGCATGGTTTGGGCCGCGAGCAGCGTCGAAATGTCGCGCGGGATGCCAAGCTTGACGCCCGCTTCGGAAAGGGCTTCAAGGACAACGTAGATGTAAGCCGGGCCGCTCCCCGACAAGCCCGTGACGGCATCCATGAGTTTTTCTTCAAGGAAGGCCGTCCGCCCGACGGCGCTGAAAATTTCCTCGGCCAGGCGCTGGTGTTCCGGCGTCGCTCGCCGCCCCGCGCACAGCACCGACATGCCTTCGTTGAGGAGCGCCGGCGTGTTGGGCATGACGCGGATGACCGCCGCCGGAAACGGCAGGCGGTCCTCGATATAGGACGTGCTGACCGACGCGGCGACGCTGATAAAAAGCTGCGCGGCGGAAACCGCCGGGGCGATGCTTTCCAGCACCGCGGTCATGTTCTGCGGCTTGACGGCCAAAATGACGATGTCGCGTCCGGCGACCGCGGCCGCGTTGTCGGTCGTGACCGGGATGCCAAGCCGCAAATCCACCCGCGTCAGCGAGGACTGGCGGGCGACGGAGCCGATGAGATTCGCTCGTTCCACGTCGGCCCGGCGCGCGAGGCCGGAAACCAAGGCCTCGCCCAGCTTGCCGACGCCCAGAATGGCGATTTTTTTGTCGTAGAGCATGTCCAAGCGCAATCCAGTCTGAAAAGTTAGCGTCCAGAAAGTTAGCGTCCAGCGGCCCGCCGGCAGGCAAGCCAGGGAGGATTCGCTAACGAAAGCCGGCCGCCCGTTCAGTGACAGGCGGCGGCGAGTTCACATACCATGTCGTGTCGGAGATGTGAAATCTTCCGCTGGCCGGACGCGCGACCGGCAGTCGCGGTTGCCGGCGGGCGCGCCTTTGGCCGCTGCCAGACAAGGAGTTATTGGTATGGATGCGGATGTCGCCCGAACGCTAGTTACCGCGCATCGGTGGCACCACGACTTTGAAGTAGTGACTGGAATTCGAACGCATGGAGCGTACAACCCGGAGGGCCTCTGGCAAGCCTTGGCACTGCCGGAAGACCTGACCGGGCTGCGTGTGGCGGACGTGGGAGCTTCAAATGGCTATTTCGCTTTCATGGCGCGCGAGCGGGGCGCGAGCGTCACGGCGTTTGATTACCGCCACCAGGACAACTCCGGCTTCGCTTTGCTGTCGTTGATCCGGGGCGTGGAGATTCCCCATCATCAATTCAATGTTCTTGACTTGTCGCCTGAAGCATACGGGCAGTTTGACATCGTGCTGGCGCTGGGGCTGCTCTACCACGCGGCGGATCCCTATCGGGCGCTCTCCAATTGCGCGGGCTTGTCGGCTCATCGGCTTCTGGTCGAGTCCTACTGCATTGATCACTTGCTGCCGGAGGCGCTGCGCGCCGAGCCGGTCATGCGCTTTTTGCCCGACCCGGAGCGGTTTCGAGACCAGGGTCAGCCGAACCGCGACCCCAGCAACTTCTGGGGCTTTTCTTCCGCCTGCTTGAAGGCAATGGTCGAGGATGTCGGCTTCGCCGTTGACCGGCTGCAGGTCAGCGGGGATCGGGTCTTGCTTGACGCTCGCCGAGTCGGCGGCCAGGAGCGCCGCCAGATGCTCGCTTATCAGCTCATTGAGCGGCTTCCGCTCGCGGGCGATCCGCTGGAGCCAGCGTCCTGGACCATTTTTTAGGATCATTTTTAGCCCTGGCCAGCTCCTGATCTGGTGATGTTCATCTTATGATGTTCGCCTTCCGCATGCTTTGGCGCGAGCTGCGCGCAATGTGGCGTCAGATGGCGTTTTTCTTTCTCTGCCTCGCCGTCGGCGCGGGGCTGATCATCGCGCTGCGCTCGGCGACGCAAAACCTGCGCGTGACGCTTGCCAAGCAGTCGCGCAACTTTCTGGCGGCCGACGTTCAGATTAGCGGCGCCTACCCGGCGCTCCAGGCGGCGCGCGCCAAAATAGACGAATGCCTGAATGAATTTCCGGGTATCGAGCGAACGGACATTGTCGAGGTTACGACCGGCGTCATCGCGGTCGGACGCGACAACGCGACGCGGGCCGTTGTCCGCGCCATAGACCCTGCCTATACGCGCTTCCGCCCGCTCCAGCTTGTTGAGCGCGACTACGCCGACAGCCTGCTTTCCGGTCAGGGCGCGATTGTCACCCAGAGCGTCGCCGACCAGCTCCAGTTGAGTGACGGCAGTCAGGTCAAAATTGGCAGCGAAATCTTCACGATGCGGGGCACGGTGAGGCGGGAAGGCGGACAGGAGTCCCCGTTTGCCGCCACGGGGGTTCTTCTCGTCACGCTGCCCGACCTCAAAAAGACAGGACTGCTGGCAACCGGCTCGACCGGTCGCCTCTCCATCAAGCTGCTGGTGGGCGACGACCCGCGGCGGGCGGAAGCCGTGGCTCAGGCCCTGCGCTCAACGCTGGCAACGGCTGGCTACGCCCCGCTGATTGAAACGGCGCGCGACCGGCAAGCCCAGTCCACGATTGGACTTGGGCAGGCCGAAGGCTTTTTCGGACTGGTCGGGCTGGCTGTCACCATGCTGGGGGGCATCGGCATTGCCAGCGTCACGCAGACATTTATTCGGCAGCGCATCCGCGCCATTGCCATTCTGAAGTGCCTGGGGGCGAGCAATGGCGCGATCCTCGGCGTGTATATCGCTCAGATGGGGCTGCTGGGCTTGGCGGGCGGCGCGTTTGGATGGGCGTTGGCCAAGCTTGCGCAATGGCGCGTTGGCCCGCTGATTGCCGCCCGCTTTCCATTTCCCATCGAGTTCGCGCTGACTTGGTCGGCGATTGGCCAAGGGCTGGCGGCGGGCGTCGCCGTGGCGCTGGCCTTTTCAGCGACGCCGCTGCTGGGCGTCCGCCAAGTCAAGCCAAGCGCGCTGATCCGGAGCCGGATTGACGGCGCGCCCCTGCCTTGGCGGCTGGCGCTGGCTGTCGGGGCCGGCAGCGCCGCCGCGCTCTTCGGGCTGTTTGTATGGCAGGCTGGGTCAGCCAAGCTGGGACAGGTGATGTTCATTGGGCTGGCCGCGGTGATGATCGCGCTCTACGGCGCGAGCGTCGCGCTGCTACGCTCCGCGACGCTGGGGCGGCGCATCCCTGTCTTCGCCCTGCGCTATGGGCTGGCCGCCCTGCGGCGGCCGGGCAACCAAACCCTGGCCGTGACGCTCACGGTTGGGCTTGGGCTGTTTTTCACGCTTACCGTTCGCTTGCTCGACCGCAACCTTCTGGCCGGACTCGATCTCGCGGCGGCGGAAAACCTACCTAACTTATTGTTATTCAATGTCTTACCATCCCAGGTCGAAGCCGCGCGCCAGCTTGTTCAGCGCCGCCTCTCGGTCGAGCCAACCTTCATTCCGATTGTTTCAGCGCGGCTGACCGCCCTCAACGGACAGCGGATTGACTTCGCCGCCATCCGCGACGAAGGGCGGCGGGCGGCGCTCGACCGCGAGTTCCGCGTCACGTATCGCCCGAACCTCGATCCGGGCGAGAAAGTGATCGCCGGGGAATGGTGGGACGGAACGCCGGCGCCGCGGCTTGAGGTCTCGCTTGACAGCTTCGTGCAGCGCAACTTGGGCGCGCAGGTCGGCGACACGGTAACGCTCGACATTCAGGGACGCGAAATTGTTGGCGTCATTCGGAGCGTCCGCCAGCTTGAGTTCCGGCGCTTGCGACAAGCCTTTGCCATCGTCGCTCGCCCGGGCGTTCTGGAGCAGGCTCCCCAAACGCTGATTGGCGCGGTCAAGGTTGACGGGGGCGATCTCGCCCCGGAAGCCGTCGCCCCACTGCGGCTTGATCTCATTCGCGCCTGCCCAAACGTCTCGCTCAGCCTGGCGGGCGATTTTCTCAAGACCGTTCGGGAAATCATCGGCGGGCTACAGACGGCATTCGCCGTGGTTGGGTCCGCGGTGTTGTTGAGCGGGATCGGCATGCTGGTCGGGGCGATGGCGATGACGCGCTACCAGCGGCAGTATGAGACCGCCCTGCTCAAGACGCTTGGCGCGCGCTCCTGGACGCTGATCGGCCTGATTCTGGTCGAGTATGGCGCGCTGGGAACGCTCGCCGCCCTCATCGGCGGCGGCGGCGCGCTTGGCGCGAGCTGGTACGTGACCGTTTACGTTCTGCGCCTTGAATGGCTTCCTTTCTGGGGCGACTGGCTGATCGGCACTGGCGCGACCATTGGTCTCGTGGCCCTGGTCGGCAGTCTGGCCAGTTGGGATATCCTCCATAAGAAGCCGCTGGGCGCGCTGCGCGGCGGGGATTGACGCCTTGTCGCGCGGCTGGCGCAGCGCATCATCTCGCTTGGATTGGGATAAAGCCGAAAACGCGCTAGAATGCCGTTCCGGAGCGGAGCGGATATTGGCGACGCGATCGCCTGCCCGGGCCGAAAAAGCTTCATGTTGCGTACCATTGTTCGATTCCGGGCTTGGTTTCTCGAAGGCGCGCGCGACCGGACGCTAGCTTCAGCCAAGCCCGTGGCGCACGGTCACCCGACCAAGGCCTGGTGGCAGGTGATGTGCCTGACGGGCGTGGATTACTTCTCCACGCTGGCCTATCAGCCCTACATCGCGTTTCTGGCGGTTGGCGCGCTCGCGCCGGTGGCGACGCTGTTCCTCGTCGCCCTGACGCTCTTTGGCGCGGTTCCGATGTATTGGCGCGTCGCCCGCGAAAGCCCCAACGGACAGGGCAGCATCGCCATGCTGGAGCAACTCCTGCCCGGCTGGCGCGGCAAGACGTTCGTGCTGTGCTTGCTGGGGTTTGCCGCGACCGATTTCATCATCACCATCACGCTGTCGGCGGCCGACGCGGCCGAGCATCTCATTGAAAATCCCTTCGCGCCCCGCTGGCTTGACCATCGGCTTTTGCTGACCTTCCTTTTACTGGCGCTGCTGGGCGGCATTTTTCTCAAAGGCTTTGCCGAGGCGATCTACATTGCCGTCGGGCTGGTCATCGCCTTCATAGGGCTGAACGTCATCGTCATTGGCCGCGGGCTGTATGAAATCATCACTCACCCGGAAGTCTTTCCCCACTGGCAGGAGGCGCTGGCCGCCGGCAGCTCGCGCGGCAACGCGTGGCTGATCCTCTGGCTGTCGCTGCTGGCCTTTCCCAAGCTGGCGCTGGGGCTTTCCGGGTTTGAAACCGGCGTGACGGTGATGCCGCTCATTAAGGGCGATCCGACCGACACCCCGGAAAACCCGGCGGGCCGGATTCGCAACGCCAAAAAGCTGCTGCTAACGGCGGCGGTTATTATGTCGCTGGCGCTTATCGGCAGCTCCCTCGTGACGACGCTGCTGATTCCGCCGCAGGAGATTCAGCCGCAGGGCAAGGCCGCCGGGCGCGCGCTGGCTTACTTGGCGCATGAGTTCTACGGCGTCGGCTTTGGGACGCTCTACGACCTGACGACAGCGGCGATTTTGTGGTACGCCGGGGCCTCGGCCATGGCTGGGTTGCTCAACCTTATCCCGCGCTACCTGCCGCGCTACGGCATGGCTCCGGAATGGGCGAGGGCGAATCGGCCGCTGGTGGTGGTCATCACCGGCGTCACGCTCTTCGTGACGTGGTTTTTCGACGCGAGCATCGAGGCGCAGGGCGATGCCTACGCCACTGGCGTGCTCATGCTGATGCTCTCGGCTTCCATTGCCGTGGTCATTTCGGCGCGCCGCGACGGCGGCTGGACCTACGCCGGCTTTATCGCCATCGCGCTGGTCTTCACCTACACTACGATAGAAAATATCCGCGAGCGCCCGACCGGCCTGAAAGTCTGCCTGGCGTTTATTTTGTCGTTGATCTTTGTTTCGCTGGTGTCGCGCGCCCTGCGGGCGACCGAGTTGCGCACCAAGCGCGTTATCCTGGATGAAAAGGCGCAGCGCTTCCTGCGGGAGGCGGTCAAGAACGGGCTGCTGCGCATCGCCGCCAATCGCCCGCAGTTGGGGACGGAGCGGGAATACGCCCGCAAGCGAGCGGAACTCAAGCGCGTGCACCGGATCAACCACGACGAGCCGGTGCTGTTTTTCGAGGTCAGCATTGCCAATCCCTCGGAGTTCAACGACGAGGTTTTAGAAGTGCACGCCGCCGCCGTTGGCAAGCACCGCATTCTGCGTTGCGACAGCCCGGCCGTGCCCAACGCCATCGCCGCCTTCCTGCTGCATGCGCAGAAGGAAACCGGCGTTATCCCTGATGTGTATTTTGGATGGACGGAAGGCAGCCCGATTGGCTACGCTTTCAAGTACCTGTTCCTCGGCGAAGGCGACACGGCCCCGGTCGTCCATGAGGTGCTGCGCAAGGCGGTTGAAAACCCGGAAAAGCGTCCGTGCGTTCACGTCGGCTGAAATGAGCTTCGTCGTCTCTGGACGCGTCCCCTGCCTTGGCCGGACGCGCTTGCGCCGACTTTGGCTGGGATGCTGGCTGGGCGCGTGGCTCATTGCGATGACGCTGTCCGGCGCGGCGCTTAATCCGCGCAAGCTTGTCACGCAGTACGGGGCGGATGTCTTTCGGGAAGGCCTGCCGCAGCAGAGCATTCATGCCGTTGTGCAAACTCGCGATGGCTACCTGTGGTGCGCGACCTACGAGGGCGTGGCCCGCTTCAACGGCGTCAGCTTTACCGTTTTTGACCGCAACAACGTGCCAGCGCTCAAAAGCAACAGCGTCTGGGCGCTGTGCGAGGATCGCGCCGGCGCGCTCTGGCTCGGAACGGTCGGCGGCGGCTTGACTCGTTATGCCAACGGCGAGTTTTCAACCGTGACCAAAGCCGACGGACTGGCGAGCGATTTCGTTTACGCCCTCTGCGAAGGTCCCGACGGCGCGCTGTGGGTCGGCACGGACGGCGGCGTGAGCTGTTTGCGCGACGGTCGCTGGACGAGCTATGGCATCCAGCAGGGGCTCGCTCGACCGACGACGCGCGCGCTGTGCTTTGACCGCAGCGGGACGCTCTGGGTCGGCACGGAGGGCGGCGGACTGTATCGCTTTGTCAATGAACGCTTTGTTCGGCTGACGGCGGAGGACGGGGCGGCGGGCGAAACCATTTACGCCATTCGAGAAACCCGCGACGGCGCGCTCTGGATCGGCTTTTACGGCGTGGGGCTAGCGGCGCGGCGCAACGGACAAACCACGCTCTACCGCGAAGCCGACGGACTGCCCAGCCCGCTGGTCTGGACGCTGTGCGAAGACCGCGACGGCGCGCTCTGGATTGGCACCGATGGCGGGGGCGCGGCGCGGTTTCACGCGGGTCGGCTGGAGACCTTCGCGGCGCGGGACGGGCTGACGCAAAACTTCGTCCGGTCGATTTACGAGGACCGCGAGGGGAGTCTGTGGCTTGGCACAAACGCCGGGCTGACGCGCTTGCGCGACACCACCATCACTGTTTTCGGCGTTCCCCAGGGGCTTCCGGCTGACAGCATTCGGAGCCTCTGCGAGGATCGCGATGGCGCGCTCTGGATCGGGACGGATGGCGGCGGCGTCTGTCGCCTGAGCGGTCGCCAAGTGACGGCGTACGGCAGGGCGCAAGGGATCCTGAATGAGTCCGTCCGGTCAGTCTTTCCCGACCGGGACGGCGGCGTGTGGGTCGGGACGAACGGCGGCGGCGTGGCGCTGCTGCGGGATGGCAAGGCGGTCGCGCAATATGACCGGCGACGCGGGCTGTCAAACGATTCGGTGTACGCCATCTGTCAGGATCGCGCCGGCGACGTGTGGATCGGCACGTACGGCGGCGGACTCAACTGCCTCAAGCAGGGCGTCGTGACCCAGTTCACGACGGAAAATGGCCTGCCCAACAACACCATCCGCTGTTTGCTCCCCGACCGCGACGGCGGCGTGTGGATCGGCACGAACGGCGGCGGGCTGTGCCGGTGGCGGGATGAGAGCCTAACCGCCGCGTACCGCGCCGCCGACGGCCTCGCCGGCAATACGGTCTTCGCCCTGCATCAAGATGATGACGGCACGCTCTGGATTGGAACGGAGACCGGCCTGAGCCGTCTGCGCGCCGGGCGGCTGACCTCTGTCACCAGCCGCGCCGGGCTTTACGACAATAAAATCTTTCACATTCTGGCGGATGCCGACGGCTTCTTCTGGATGAGCTGCAATAAGGGGATTTTTCGCGTTCGACGCGCCGATCTGGAAGCGGTCTTGGACGGAACGCGCCAGACCTTTGAATCAAGGGCCTACGGCATCCCCGAAGGCATGAAAACGCCCCAGTGTAACGGGGCGTCGTCGCCAGCTGGCTGGGCGACGCGCGCCGGCGCGCTGTGGTTTCCCACCAGTCGCGGCGCGGCGCGCATTCTCCCGCGCGAGGAGACGTTCAATCCGCTGCCGCCGCCGGTCGTTGTCGAGCTGGCGGCGGTCAACGGCGAACGACAAGTCAATCCCCCAGCGGCGCAAGCGGTCGCCGAGTTTCCACAGGGCGATGGGCGGGTTGAAATTCACTATGCCGGCCTGAGCTTTTTGATTCCGGCGCGGGTTCAGTTTCGCTTTCGCCTCGAAGGCTACGACCGCGACTGGATCGAGGCCGGCAACCGCCGAACGGCGTTTTATACCAATCTCGCGGCCGGGCGGTATGTCTTTCGCGTCCAAGCCTGCAACAACGACGGCGTCTGGAATGAGGCGGGCGCGACCTATGCGTTTTATTTGCGTCCGCCGCTGTGGCGACGGTGGTGGGCCATCCTGTTTTACGCTGTGGCTGTCGGGGGGAGCGTCTACGGCGGCGTTCGGTGGCGGCTGGGCATTTTGGAGCGTCGCGCGGCGCGGCTCGAAGCGGTTGTCGCCGAGCGAACGGCCGAGGTTGTCCGACAGCGCGACGAGATCGCGGCGCAGCGGGCGGAGATGCTTGACAGCATTCGGTACGCCGAGCGCATTCAGCGATCCATGCTCGACTACCGGGGGCGCGTCGCCGCCGCGATGAAAGAGCACTTTATCTTGTTTCTCCCCAAAGATATGGTTTCAGGCGACTTCTACTGGATTGATCAGACCGCCGACGGCGTCATTGTCGCGGTCGCCGACTGCACGGGGCACGGCGTGCCAGGGGCGCTGCTTTCGATGGTTGGCAGCGCCGCCCTGAATCAGATTGTTCGCGGGGAGGGCGTCATCGAGCCAGCCCTGATTTTGGAGCGCTTGGATGTCAGCCTGCGGCAAACCTTGCAGTCGCAGGACGGTCTAGCTGACGCGCCGCCGCCCGCGACCGCGGAGGGAATGGAAATCGCCATCTGTCACATTGACTTTCGACAGGGCGTCGTGACGTTCGCCGGCGCGGGGCGCCCGCTGTACTACTGGACGCCCGACGAGGGGCTGGACGCCGACGGGCGCCTTCGCGAGCTGCGCGGCAACCGGCGCGCGATTGGCGGCGACCAGCGGCGTCAGGACGAGTCCTTTATGAGTCATCAGCGGTCAGTCGGCCGGGGAGCGGTTTTGTATTTGACTTCCGATGGCTTTGCCGATCAACCGGGCGGCGAAAAGGGGCGCGGCTATGGGACCAGGGCGTTGCGGAAGCGGCTTGCCGAGCTGCGCGAACTGCCGATGACAGAGCAAAAGGCGAAGCTGACCGAGACGCTCCGGCAACACCAGGGCGACCTGCCCCAACGCGACGACATCGCCCTGATCGGCATTCGCGTTTTGGCTGCGCCGGGCGAGTCTTGAATGAGCCTTGAAAAAAGCGCTTGAAGAAGCGAGAGCGCTCGCGGCCGGAATCGAACCGGCGACCTACCGCTTAGGAGGCGGTTGCTCTATCCGCTGAGCTACGCAAGCGCATGCGACAGCTATGGGCCAATCTAGCGCTAATCTCGCTTGCTGAACAGCTTTTGCCGCGCCCGCCGCTTGCCCTGCCGGGCGCAAGCGGGCGAACCGCCGGCTGATCGTAACGCTTACTGATCGTAGGCGAGCAGCGACGTAACAGAATACTTGTCCAGCTTTTTCCGCCCGCCCAGGAAGGTCAGCTCGATCAGAAACGCGAGGGCGACCACTTCGCCGCCCAGCTTCTCGACGAGCGCCGCCGCCGCCGCCGCGGTGCCGCCCGTCGCCAACAGGTCATCGGCGATAATGACGCGCTGTCCGGGCTGGATGGCGTCCCGGTGGATTTCGAGCGTATCGCTGCCGTATTCGAGATCGTAGCTCACGCGCTCGACTTCGCCCGGCAGCTTTTTAGGCTTCCGCACAGGCACAAAGCCCGCGCCGAGCTGGTAGGCCAAAGGCGGCGCGAAGATAAAACCCCGCGCTTCGACGCCGATGACCACATCCGCCGGCCGGGCCGCCAGAGCTTCGCTCATCCGATTGACGGCCAGCTTAAGACCGCGCGAGTCCTTGAGCAGGGTGGTAATGTCATAGAAAAGAATGCCCGGCTTAGGGAAGTCGGGTATCTCCCGAATCAGCCTTCGGAGTTCGTCCATCGGGCGCTCCTGCGAAAAAGCGAGTTGGGGCGCTCGCGGCCCCGTCAAGTCGGCGCCAGCCTAACGCAAGATGCGAAACTCGTCACACTGAATCGAAGTATCCGCCGCCGTGACTTCGATCTTGGCCACTTGAGCGTTGTAGGGTCCAAAGCTGAGCTCGTGGCGGAACGTCTCTAAAACGCTGGGCAGCCCTTTCGCCCAGGCCTCGACGCTCCCGTCCGGCAGATTGCGAACCCACCCAACGACGCCAAGCTCGCGGGCTACGCAGAGCACGAAGTACCGATAGCCAACCCCTTGCACCCGGCCGGTGATGCGAAAGTGTCGCGCAATCACGCCCATTTCTTTTCCGCGAGGCTGGAAGGGTCGCGCGGCGAGCCGGGGGCAAGCCCTTTGCCTGCCGCCTTTGTCATTCGTGAGGGATGTGGTCGGGGCGAGAGGATTTGAACCTCCGACCTCACGGTCCCGAACCGTGCGCTCTACCAGGCTGAGCCACGCCCCGCTCGAAGCGTTCCAGTCGTCCGCGCCAGTGACCGGCCCCGCCTGGAACAACCGCCAGACTACCCAGAGCCCGGTCGGTTTGTCAAACGAAAACAAGTCGCTTGCGGATGTCGGCGGCGCGCAGCCGCGCTTCGACTTCAAGCGGAATGTTTTCATAAGCCGCGGCCAAGCTGTCGCCGCGCAGCGCGTTGCGGAGAAACGCCAGCCCGTAGCGCCGCGCAAAGCCCAAGCAACCATAGCGACGATACTGCGTCACGTGGACCAGCTCGTGCGCGATGAGTTCAACGCCGTCCGGCGTCTCCGGCGCAAGCCAATCTGGCGCGACCCAGACGAGCGAGCCAAGCGTGATGGCGGCGGGTGGAATCACCGCGAAGCGGCGCGCCCACCACGGCAGCCCATCCACGCGCCAGAGGACATCGCGGCGCAGGTTCAGCTCAGGAAAAAATGGCTCTAGCTGCCGACAGCTCGCCGGCGGCAAGCGTTCCCAGCCGGGCGGCAGGGGCGCGTCCCAGGGACGGCTTCGCAGCCCGGCGAGGAGAAAACAGAAGGCAACCCGCATGTGGCGATAACGTTCCCGACCGACTCAAGCCGCTGGCGCGAAGTGCTCAGCGTGCCAGCTTTGCGCGAAAGGTCGCTCCCGCTTCCCCGCTCGCAGATCGCCCAAGTCACGGATGGCGTTGTCGAATACCGGCGTCTCAGGACCAATGCGGCCTTCGCGGACCAGTCGCCGAAAGGTTGGGCGATCCGCCAGCTCAACGCCCGCCGCGCCGCGGTAAGCAATATCCGCCGTGTCGGCCAGGGTTGCGCCAGCGCGCCGAACGGCGTCGCTGACCGCATGGAACATGCCGTCAATCGAACATCCGGACACGCCGCCGCTAGCCTCGTCGGCAGCCACGATGATAAAGCGCCGGTCAAGCAGCGCGAAGCCGCCGCGCACCGGCGCGCCGTGCGACTTCCAGTCGGCGATAAAGGCGGTCAGCGCGGCCTCGACGGACGCCAGCTTCTCCGCCGTCAGCGTTTCCGACACGGTGAAAACCCAAACGCGGGCGTGATCAGGCAGGGTGTCAAGCGTTGTCATCGTCATCGTTGCGAAACGTCTCCATCAGCGGGAATCAGGGCGACCCTAGTCGGCAATCTACCATGCGCGTTGTCGAGCGAGCGCCCGCTTGCCGCGCCATTTCGGCTGGAAGATTACCGCCAAAGACTTGTTGCATTTCAGGCTTATTTGCCGTACAGTGCCACCGTGTACACCTTCTCTTGCTCATCAACGGTGACGTGCCTCGTTTCGGATAGTGGTTGGGCGTGGCGGTTTCGGATTAGTCGGAGATAGGAAGGTTTTGGCTACTTACGAAACCTGCCGCTTGTCGGTTTGCTGTGTGTCATTCTTTCGCACCGTTCCAGAGTGAATGCCCAGCGCAAGGTTTCTTCATCCGAAAGAGGAAAGCGTACCCATGAAGCTTTATGTTGGCAATTTGAGTTTTCAGACCACGAGCGAAGACCTGCGGAGCTACTTTTCGCAGGCGGGCGCGGTTGAGTCGGCGGCGGTCGTCGAGGATCGCGATACCAATCGCTCGCGCGGCTTTGGCTTTGTCGAATTCGCCTCCAGCGAGGAAGGCAATAAGGCGATTGAAATGTTTCACGGCACGGAGTTCAACGGGCGGACGCTGACCGTCAACGAAGCTCGCCCGCGCGAGGATCGCGGCGGTTACGGCGGCGGCGGTCGTCGCGGCGGCGGCGGTTACGGCGGCGGCAGTCGTCGCGGCGGCGGCGGTTATGGTCGCGGCGGTTGGTAAACGAGTCCCAGCCACAAACAACTTCGAAGGACGCGCTTGCGGGCGCGTCCTTTTTCGCTTTGTCGCTTTTCATTGGCCGCGCTTACTGAGCCGTCCCGACGCGCGGGCGCTTTTCAGCCGGCGCGGGTGACCGTCAGCCGCCCAGCGGCGCCGGCGACGAGCTTTCCAATGACGGCGGCGCAGGGCGCTTGGCGCGCGCGCAACTCGCCGAGCAGTCCCTCAACCGCATCGGGCGCGACAGCCAGCAACAGCCCGCCGGAAGTTTGGGCGTCGCACAGCAGGAGCTGGTCAGCTTTGGTTAGGCTTGGGGCGTAGCCAGCCCAATCGTTCAGAAAGCGCCAGTTGGCATGCGTGCCGCCCGGGCAGACGCCGGCAGCGACATAGCGCGCCGCCGCGGGCAAGACGGGCACGGCGTCAAAGCTTACTTCAGCCGCGCAGCCGCTGGCATAAGCCAGATTGCGCAGGTGGCCCAGCAAGCCGAAGCCGGTGACATCCGTGGCGGCATGGACGCCCGCCCCGACGGCGCAGGCCGCTTCGGCGGCCGCGCGGTTGAGCGTCCGCATCAGGCGGACGGCCTCCGCAATCGCGCCCAAGTCATCCGCGTCATTTTTGGCTGCGGTCGTAATAATCCCAACGCCAATGGGCTTGGTCAGCGCCAAAACATCGCCTGGCCGCCCGCCGGCATTCGTGATCATGCGCCCGGGCGATACGAAGCCGACAACGGCCAGCCCATATATCGGCTCTTCGCTCTTGATGGTGTGTCCGCCGACAATGCTGACGCCGGCGGCGGCGGCGACCTCGGCCGCTCCGCGCAGGATGTCGCCGAGGATGGACGCCTCCAGTTGGTCGTCCGGAAAGCCGACCAGATTGAGCGCCGCGCGCGGCGCGCCGCCCATCGCGTAAACATCGCTGAGCGCGTTGGCCGCCGCAATGGCCCCGAAGTCAGCCGGGTCGTCCACAATTGGCGTGAAGAAATCGGTTGTCAGGACGAGCGCCAAATCGTCGCTCAGGCAATAGACGGCGGCGTCATCCGCCGTGGCGCTGCCTACCAGAACGTTGGCGTCCGCCGGCGGCGGAAGCTGTCCCAGGAGCGAGAGCAAGTAGCCCGGCGGCTGCTTGGCAGCGCAGCCGGCCCGCTTGGCAAATTGGGTCAGTCGGATGGCGTCGGATGACATGGTCGCGGCAAGCGCGGAAAAAAACGCCCGGCCCGTGAAACTTTTTCGGCGCGCGCCGCACATGCTTGTTGACGAAGCAACTTTCGCTTGGGGCAGCGCGTATGCCGTCACGGTCAGATAGTACTGCATTTGAAGAGATGGCTCACCTCATGGACGACGATGTATCGCCACGACCCGAATCGCAGGCGCTCCCTGACGCGGAACTGTTTCGTCACTTGTTCGACTGCCACGCCCGCTCGGTCTTCAACTTTTTATGCGCGCTCGTTGGACGGCGGGACCTGGCGGAAGAGCTGACGCAGGAAACCTTTGTCCGGGCGTATGGGCGTCGCGCGACGCTCCGCGAGCGCAGCAGGGCGGCGGCCTGGCTATTGGGGATTGCGCGCAATGTCTCGCGCGAGCACGCCCGAGAATACCCCCGCTGGGATTCGCTGGATGATATTTTCGACGGCGAAAGGCAGCCGAGCGTCGCGGACGGAGGGCTGCCCGACGCCGCCATCCTTGACGCCGAGCTTCACTTCGTCATTCGGGCCGCGCTCGCCAAGCTCAACGCCGACAAGCGCATGGTGTTTGTTCTGCGGATGTTTGAGCAATGCAGCTACGAAGACATCGCTGCCATCACAGGCTTTTCTGTCGGCAAGATCAAGACGGATCTGCACCGCGCGCGGCTGGAAATGCGCCGCCATGTCCGACCGTATCTGTCGGCGGGACAGGGAGGTGACTAGTGCAGTGTGAACGTTGCCTTGAACAACTCGACGCTTACCTTGACGGCGAGCTGGATGCGGGGAGCGCCGAGTCGCTTGAAGCGCATTTGAGCCGGTGCCCAACCTGTCTCGCCGAGCGCCGCGCCCGCGAGCGGGAGCAGCATCTCTACCGCGACCTGGCCGCGACGACGAGCGTCCCGGATGGGCTGTGGTCGCGCGTGGCTGCCGGCATTGCCGCCGTCGAAGCCCGCGAGCGGCGCAGGGCCGTCACTCGCCCGTGGTCGCTGCCTTGGCTAGGCGGTTGGACGCTTGGGCTGGCGATGGCAGGCTTGGCGCTTGCGGTTATCGGGCTTTGGGCAGTCTGGCGGCCGGTCGCGCCTGCGGAGCCGCTTGTCGCCCAGCAAGCGCCTTCGCCCGCCGATGTCCTGACCGATGCGCCGCCTGCCAGCCGGGCGCCGTCGGTTTCGGAAAATACAGCGCCGTCTGACGCCGTCATCATCGCGCCGCCGCGCTCCCGCGCCGTTTCCGCGCCAACGCGGACCGCGCCGGTTATCCAGCCAATGTCGGAAGCCGAGCGCCTCCTGCGACAAACGGAGCAGACGTATTTGACCGTCATCGAGCGCCTGCAAGCGCAGGTCAGGCGGCGGCGGTCGCAGCTTGATCTGGGAACGCGCGCGGCGGTTGACCAAATGCTTGTCACGCTTGACGCCAAGATCGAGGAAGCCCGCGAGGCAGCGCGACAGTCGCCGACCGACCCGGCAGCGCTGCACTTTTTGGTCGCGGTCTATCGCAAGAAGGCCGAGATGCTCAGCGAAATCGTCGTGATGACCGAGGAATAAAGTAGCCAACGCTTGGCAGAGAGAGGGCTTCGCCATGAAAATCATTTTGTTTGCAGGACGCGTTTTGGCGCTCGCCGTTTGGATAGGCTGCCTTCCGGCGCTGGCGCAGGGCCTGCGGCAACCCATTGAGCCCGGCGCTCGCGTCACCATCGAGTGCCTGACCGGCAATGTCGACGTCGCGGGGGAGAGTGACAACGCCCTGACGGTTGCCACTGACGGCAACCCGTCCGCGATCAAGTTCAAGCGACTAGACGATGGAACGTATCGCGTGTTCGCCGAGCCGCCCATGATGCCGCACAGGCTTCGGGTGAGCGTGCCGCGGCAAGCGATCACGGTCGGCGTCAAGACGCGCAGCGCTGGGGTAAGCGTCCGCGACGTGGAAACCGCGAACGTGGCGACGGTCAGCGGCGATGTCGTCGTTGAGCGCGTCAGCGGCGGCGTCTCTGTGTCAACCACGAGCGGGCGGATCAAGCTGAGCGAAGTCGGCGCGGCCCAGGTCCGAACCGTTAGCAGCGATGTGGCGGCCAAGCTGGCGCGTGGCGGGCTGACGGTCAACGCGATCAGCGGAAACCTCGTGGCCGCTGACATTGACGGAGACGTGATGGTCCAAATGATCAGCGGCAACGCTGACATCCGTTGCGCGCGCGGACGGGTTAACGTTTCCACCGTGAGCGGCGACATCAAGCTCGCCAAGCTTGAAAATGAAATTGCCGTCGAGACAACGAGCGGCAACGTGACGTTTACTGGGGCGCTGACGCCGGTCAAGCGGTGCGCCATCAACGCCTTTTCGGGCGACATCAAGATGGCCGTGCCTGAAACTTGCGGCTTCGAGGCGAAGTTCAAGAGCTTCAGCGGAACGCTCAAGTCGGATTTTCCGCTTGAGCGGACAAACCCGCCGCTTCCCCCAAAACCAGTCCCGCCTCCGCCCCCGCCCGTCAGCGTCGGCGTTCCGCCGAGGCCGCTTCAGGGGTCCACCATCGTCTGGCGTCACGGGGACGGCGCGGCCAAGGTGTTCCTCACGACGTTTAGCGGCAAGGTGATGGTGGTTCGCAACCCCGCGACCGATGACGCGCCCTGCGCCCCGCTGCCACAGTAGGCGGCGCGCAGGGCATTGTCCGAACGCGCGAACCCTAAAAAAACCAGCGCAAACCCAACGCGCTTGCGCCCGCTAGCGCGGCTTGGGCAGCTAACGCGCGGCTGGCTTTTTGCCGGAATGATGCCATCCATTCCAAGGCAGGACCCAGGACTTTCGCTGTAGCTCAAGCCGCCCAGGCTGTCATAGACTTGCCCCCGCGCCTTTTTATCTTGGGACTTGCGCTTTTCAGCTCGCGCCAACGACTCGCGCAACGATATGCGCAAAAGACGCCTGGCAGGATGGATAGTTTTTAGCCTAGCGATCATGCTGGTGGCCCTGGCAGGCGCGCGCGGATCAACCGAATCCGCCGCGCTTCCGGCTTCTCCAAAGGGGCAACCCGGCGCCCGTCCCATAGGTCAATCAGCGAATCGCCCGCTATGGCGCGTCGCCGCCCTGTCGCCGGCGCGGCGCGAGGCGCGTTCCCGCGCGCGGGGCGAGGCTTTTCTCGAGCTCGACGACGCGGCGCTGCGACAGCGTTTGTCGAGCATTCCCCTGGAGAGCGCCTGCGCCGCGCGAGATTCCGCTTGTATCCTTGAGGTTCCGACGACCGACGGGAAGCTCGCCCGCTTCCCCGTTGTCGAATCGCCCGTGCTGGCGCCGGCGCTGGCGGCGCGCTTCCCCTCCATCAAAACTTACCTCGGACAAGGACTTGACGACCCGGCTCAGACGATGCGCTTTGACGTGACGCCGCAAGGCTTTCATGCAGTCATCCTGGGCGGTGCCGACATCGCCTTCACCGTTTTGCTGGTGACGCCAGGCGAGACGCTTTACGCCGTCGCTTCCCTGCGAGCAGCCGACTTCTCCAAGGGATTCCCGCGCGAGGCGCTCCCAGCGTCACCCACGACGCAACCCGGCGTCCCGCCCGGCGGGACGGAAAGCGTTTCCGTTGGGGGTCAGCTTCAGCGCTATCGCATCGCTATTGCCGCCACGGCGGAGTTCGCCAACTCGCCCAACCTAGGCGGCGGCACCGTGGCTGGCGGGCTGGCGGCCGTAACGACTTGGCTCAACGCGGCGAACGCCATTGGCGAATGTCATTGACGAGCGCGAACTCGCCACGCGGTTCATCCTGGTCGCCAACAACGCCAGCGTCATTTACACCGACCCGGCGACCGATCCCTACCCAAGCCCAAATGAAAGCATCGGGCTGATGATCGGCGTACGGAATGACCTGCCGGCCAAAATCGGCGTGGACAACTACGATCTTGGGCACGCGCTGGGCGTCGGTATTGGCGGACGGGCCTTCATCAGCATCGCTTGCAGCAACTCGCCCGATTTGGGCGGCGGACCTGGCGCGATCAAGGGCGGCGGCGTCACGATGGTCAGCGCGACGGCCCCGGCGGGCAACGCCTTTGATCTGGGCGTCTTTTGTCACGAGCTGGGCCATTGGTGCGGCGCGGATCACGCCTTCAACGGGAAAACGCGGGACGGCTGCCAACGCAACCGGAATCCGTCAACGGCCTGGGAAGTCGGCAGCGGCTCGACGATTATGGCGTACCCCGGCATCTGCGACACTGACAACAGCGTGACCAACTTCGACCTGCGCTTCAACGTCGGCAGCCTCGGTCAGATTGTGGCGCGCTTGGGCACAGGCAGCGGCGCAAGCTGCGCGAGTCCTGCCGCGACCGGGAATGCGCCGCCTGCCGTGAGCGCCGGGCCGACGTTGACGATTCCGCGTAACACGCCCTTTCAGTTGACGGCGACTGGAAGCGACGCGGACGGCGACGGGCGCGACACGATTGGGGCGTTTCGCGTGATAGGCCAGAGCGCGCAGCTCTTCCTCAGCAACGCCAACGTATCGGGCCCGCTGCCCGCGCCAATCAACTACGGATTGGGGAGCGACCGTCCGGTGGTCGGGAAATGGCAGTGAGCGAAGGCGGCTTTCGGGAAGGAGCAGACTGCCTTTCCGCGCGTTTCGGCGCGCCTTCGCTGCGTGGCCGAAGATTTTTACGTGACGGGCGCGCTTTCTGGGAAGATGGCGGCTAGCTCGGAGGGGCTTCGGCCTTGGGCGCCGGCGACCGACTTTCCATCGCCGGACGGCGGACGACGCGGCTTACGGCGCGCCGGCCTTCGCTCTCCCTATCCGTCGGAGCCTGGCGTAAAAGCGCCTACCAGCGCCGGAATGGCGGTGTCGCGCGCGCGGCAATAGGCCTCCAAGCCTTCGATAATCTGGAGCGCCGCGCGCGGCTCCGCGTAGTTAATCGTCCCAAGCTGCACGGCCGTCGCGCCCGCCAGGATGAACTCCAGCGCGTCCATCCAGTTCGTAATCCCGCCCATCCCGATGCGCGGAATGCTCACGACCTGCGAAACCTCATAAACCATTCGCACGGCAAGCGGGCGAATCGCCGGGCCCGACAGCCCGCCGGTCGTAAACGCCAGCCGCGGCCGATGCGTGTACACGTCAATCGCCAGCCCGACAAACGTGTTGATCAACGACACTGCATCGGCGCCGGCGCGCTCCACCGCCCGCGCAACCTCCACAATGCTCGGCGCGTTCGGCGAGAGCTTCACAATGACCGGCCGCGTCGCCACGCGCTTGACCGCCTCCGTCACCCGCGCCGCCAGACTCGGATCGTTGCCAAACTGCGTTCCGCCCTCTTTGACATTGGGGCAGGAAATGTTTAGCTCGTAGGCCGCCACGCCCTCGGCGTCATTGAGCGTCGTCACGACCTCCAGAAAATCCTCAATTGAAAAGCCAAAGACGTTGGCAATAACGCGCGTGTCGTAGGCGCGCAGCAGCGGCAGCTTTTCCGCGACAAAAGCCCGAACGCCGATATTTTGCAGACCAATCGCGTTGAGCATGCCGGCCGGCGTCTCGACGATGCGCGGCGGCGGATTGCCCTTGAGCGGCTGCGGTGAAAGGCCCTTGGTGCAGAAGCCGCCGAGCCGCGAAAGATCAAGAAACGGGAGAAACTCCAGCCCATAGCCAAATGTGCCGCTCGCCGGAATGACCGGATTCTTGAAATGCAGACCGGCGATGGCGACGGCAAGCGGATTATCGCTCATGACGCGGGCGGCTCCAGCGGCGGCGCGTTCACCATCAGAGCCGGCTGCCCCGTCGTCGCCAAAACGGAAAGCCACAGGCTGCTCTTTGGCGAGAGATGCTTCTTCCGGCTTGTGACTAGGCGCATCGGGACGTGTACGAACAAGCCGTGCCAATAACCGATAAGCAAATCCGTCTTGCCGGCCATGGCGGCATGCACCGCGTAGCGGGCGAAGCGGTCGCTCAGCTGCGCGTCGTCGCAGTTGGCCGCGACGCTCCGAATGATATAGCTCGGATCAATATACTTGACGTTGGCTTCGATCCGGCGGTCGCGGAAGTGGGCAATGATGCGGTCGCGCAGATACGTGCCGATGTCGTGGTGCTTGACATTGCCCGAAGCGTCGCGCTCCGCTGGCAAATCGCCGAAAAGATGTTGACCGGCCCCTTCCGCGACCACGACAACGGCATGGCCGCGGTCGAGAACCCGCCGCTCCAAATGCGCGAGAAAGCCATTTGGCGGCTCAAGGTCGAAGGAGAGTTCAGGAATAAATGCAAAGTTGACTTCCTGGCTGGCCGTCGTCGCGCCGGCGGCGATGAAGCCCGCATTACGCCCCATAAGCTTGACAATCACAATGCCGTTCGGCGCGCCCTTGGCCTCGGCGTGCGCTCCGGCAATGACCTCCCGCGCTTTCTCAACGGCCGTCCCATAGCCGAACGAGCGAAAGACATAGGGAATGTCATTGTCAATCGTCTTAGGAATGCCAACCACGGCAAGCGAGCGACCCTGCTCGCGGGCGGCGCGGGCAATGGCGTCCGCGCCGCGTTGCGTGCCGTCGCCGCCGACGCAGAACAACATGTCGATCCCCCGGGCGGCGAGCGTGTCGAGCATCACCCCCACTGGCTGCGGTCCGCGCGACGAGCCAAGAAAGGTTCCGCCCTGCAAGTGAATGGTTTCCACCATCTCATGCGTTAGGAGAAGAAACCCATCGCCATAGGCGGGATTCAGCCCCCGGTAGCCATACCGAATCCCATACACTTCTGGGACGCCATAGTTGTACTTCAGCGCGAGAAACGCTGACCGGATGACATTATTGATGCCAGGACAAAGGCCTCCGCAGGTGACAATCGCCGCCCGGACCTTGGTCGGATCGAAAAACAGCCGCTCGCGCGGTCCGGCGCGCTCGAAAAACAAGTCGTCCGGGCGAGCATCCAGACTTTCCAGCTCGACGTAAAAGCGGACTTTAGCGGCATCCGGCATGAATTCGCCGTGGTATTCGCCGGACGCGGCCCCAAGCTGGAGCGGAGATGAAAAACGACACTCGCCCAGCGAGCGAATCGCCAGGTCTTCAGGCTTTGGCAGCGTCATGGCTTCCTCCGTGGCGAGCGCGGAGCGGCGCGCCCCGGACGCCCGCCGCCCCGCCGCGCTTGGGAGGGGTGGGCGCCAGACGCGCTGCGGGTTGAAGCGCGGAGCGGCGCCGCGGAACTAGCTCCAGCCGACCTCGCCCCGGCGGGCTTCGCCGCCTTGGCGACCGGGGGGCGCTGGCTTCCAGTCCGCGCCGCCCGGACGGGGCGAGCCGGCGACTCGGACGACGGGCTTGCGCCGCGCCGCGCCGGACGCTTGGCGGGCGCCGCCGCCTTGCCAACGGTAGCCGCCAGCCGCTCGCGCTGGCGCGCTTTGGCTTCTCCGGTCGGGCGCGGCTTGCCAAACTTTCGCGCGGTGACGCGGGGCGCAATCTTTCGCTTCGAGAAAAAGCGGCGCACTTCAGCTTCCGTCAGCTCGCGGATGGCTCCCACCGGCAGGCCGGCGTCCGTCAAGTGACCGATGGCGACGCGCCGAAGCTTGACGACTGAATGCCCGATGGCGTCGAACATCTTTCGAATCTGGTTGTTTTTGCCTTCGTGCAGGATGAGCTCATACCAGGCGTTGTCGTAATCCGTGAGATCAAGCGGCGCGAGACGCGCAATCTGGTGAAACTCGCCGTCAATCGTCATCCCGCGCTGCAATCGCTCCAGCTGAGCCGGGCCTGGCGATCCCTTGACCTTGACGTGATAGACCTTTGGGCAGTGATCGCCCGCCTTGGTGACGATGTTGGTGAGCGCGCCGTCGTTAGTCAGTATCAGCAAGCCTTCCGTATTGAAGTCGAGTCGCCCGACTGGGTGCACGCGCGGGGCGTCCTTCGGCAGCAGCGCCGTCACCAGCGGGCGGGCCTGCGGATCGGACAGACTCGACAGATAGCCCTTGGGCTTGTTGAGCAGGTAATAGACCAGTCTCCGGTTGGCGAGCTGGGGGTTGATAAGCTTCCCCTTGACCTTGATGGCGTCACGCTCTGGGTCAGCCTTAGCGCCCAGCGTATCCACGACGCGCCCATTGACCGTCACGAGACCATCCTGGATCCAAGTCTCCGACGCGCGGCGCGAGCCAAGCCCGGCGGCGGCGATGATTTTTTGCAGGCGCTCCAGCATGACTAGCCTTCGATGGAAGGGGCGGCGTCGGAAGCTGAAGCTTCGACCTGCGACAGGCCGAGCCGTTCCGCGACATGGCGCTCCACGGCCTGCGATTCCAGCAGTTCCCGAATGAGTTCCTGGGGGTGCTGACGGATTTCGAGGCTGTGCCGCTCGACTTCCTTGCGATACCGGCGGCGAAGCTGGGCCGCCGTCCAGCGCCGCCGGTCATCTTCGCTTTCGACCGAAACCGGCGGAATCTTGCGCGGCCGCCCTTGCTCATCCACGGCGACCATCGTGAAATAACACGTCATCACGTGCCGCGAGGTGCGCTCGCGGATGTTTTCAGCCTCGACTCGGATGCCAATCTCCATCGAGGTCGTTCCCGTGTAGTTGACCGAGGCGCGAAACGTCACCAGCTCGCCCACGTGAACCGGCTCGCGGAAGATAACCTGGTCCACCGACACCGTGACGACGTAGCTGCCCGAATAGCGCGAGGCGCAGGCGTAAGCCACTTGGTCAAGCAACCGCAACATGGCGCCGCCATGGACGTGACCGGAAAAGTTCGCCATGTCCGGCGACATCAATACCGTCATCAGCAATCGTTTTTCAGACATGCCTTGCTCCTTGTCTCGCGATTCGCGGGGCAGCGCGGGCGGCTTCAGAACCGGGAAGCCGAATGATGACACTTAGGCGGTCGGCGCGTCGAGTTCCGCCAGGTCCTCCAGACTCGGCAGCGCGCTGAGGTCCTTGAGGCCGAACTGCACGAGAAACTCCTTCGAGGTGCCGTACAGAATCGGCCGCCCGACGCATTCTTTCCTTCCCTTGGGCGCGATGAGCTTCCGATCCAAGAGCGTCTTGATGGCCGAAGAGGAGCTGACGCCTCGGATTTCAAGAATCTCGGGAATCGTGACTGGCTGCTTGTAGGCAATCACAGCCAGCGTTTCCAAGGCCGCCAGCGAGAGGCGAGCCGCCGGGCGCGAGCGATGGTAACGCCGGACGTATTCGCTCAACTCCGGGCGCGTCGCCATCTGCCATCCGCCGGCGATTTCGCGCAGTTCCAAGCCGCGCTGCGCGTAGTCGGCGACCAGCGCCGCCAGCGCCGCGGCAATCGCTTCCGGAGCGGCTTCGGGCAGCAGCTCCGCCATCTGCTTGCAGGTCAGCGGCTCCTCGGCCACGTAAATGAGGGTTTCCAGAATCGGCTTTAGGGCTTCAGGCGTCATACGACAGGGACGGCCTCCATCGGGGAAAGCGCGCGCTCGAGATGAATCGCGCCAAAGGGCTCCGTCTGAATGAAACGCGCCACGCCTTCGCGGAGAAGCTCTAAAATAGCGAGGAACAGACAAACCATCTCGCGCTTGCTGCGAGCGGCTTCAAAAAGCGGGGTGACATTGAGGCGGGGCTGCTCGTCAAGCAGCGCGCGAAGCTCGGTCATCTTTTGGGCCTGAGTCATCGCTTCGCGGGCAATCGCCATTTCAAGCTCCTGCCGGCGGCGATCAAGGATGCGCTTGAAGGTTTCCAGCAAATCAAAAACCGTGATGGCGACTTCCTCAGCCGCCGACTCCGCGGACGGGCGGACGTAAACCCCCTGCTCTATCTCGTAGCGCGCCCATAGCTCCTGGGCCGCCGCCCGGTAACGCTGATGGTCGAGCAACTGCCGGACCAACTCCGCCCGCGGGTCATCCGTCAGGGCGGCGGCCGACGCTTCAGCCGTCGCCGGCAGCAGCATCCGCGACTTGATGTGAATCAGCGTCGCCGCCATGACCACAAACTCGCCGGCAACGTCAAAGTCCAGGTCGCGGAGCGCCTGAAGGTAAGCCAAATACTCCGCCGTGATGCGCGCCATGGGAATGTCGGCGATGTCGAGCTCGTGACGCTTGATCAGATGCAGCAGCAGGTCAAGCGGCCCTTCAAACGCTTCGATCCGGACGCGGTAATCGCCCGCCGCAAGCGCGGGCGACGCGTCGGCGGACGAAGCTTCAGCGGTTGGCGGGGTGACAGACACAACGCGACTCAGGGGGGGGGCTCGGCGGACAGATTCACAGAAAGCTAAACAGCAAGAGGATAAAGAACCGCATCAGGGGCAGGTAAATCTGCGACAACAGTCCCGTGAGCGACGCGATGATGATGATGAAAAAACCGTACGGGCGCAGGCTCTCGTAAGCTTCCATGAGGGGGATGCTCGCCACGCTCAGCAGACTCGACAAAATATGGCTCCCGTCAAGCGGCGGAATGGGAATCATATTGAAGATGGCAAGGAGCAAGTTGACGATGATCATCATCCGCAGGAAAATCAGCAGCGGCTCGGCGAAACCGAACAGCGCCTGCGGATTGGCCGGGCCGTCGCCGGTAAACATGCCAAACACATCGCCCCGCCCGACAGCGCCGCTCACGATGAGCAGCTTGAGCGTCAGCGCCGCGCCAACCGCGAGCAGGAGGTTGCTGAAGGGGCCAGCGGCGGAAACGGTGATATTCGCCACGACCTTGTTTTTCCAGCGATTCGGATTGACTTCCACCGGCTTTGCCCAGCCGAAGATGAAGCCGCCGCCAATCAAGCCAATGAGCGGAAACAGAATCGAGCCAATCGGGTCAATATGGGCGCGCGGATCGAGCGTAATGCGCCCTTGGTAGCGCCCCGTGTCGTCGCCGAAGCGCTCGGTGGTCCAGGCATGAGCGAACTCATGGACGCAGAGCGAGAAGAGGAAAGCTACAAAGCCAAGCACAATATTGCCAAGCTGGATCCCTTGCATGCACAGGCCTCGCCAAATTTTGGGGCGTCAAGCGCGACTAGGGTCATAGCCGATGACCCCAACCGAAACGCGATAGATTTCGTGGTTGGAAGCGAGAATCGCCGCTCCCTTGCCGTCAAACGCCAGCCCGACGAGGCGCGTTCCGGCAATAAACAGCTCGGCGTCCCGCCCATCCGGCGTGATTTTGACCACGCCCCGCAAGCCGTCGAGGCTTGCGCAGACATAGGCATTGCCCGCCTGATCAAAAGCCAGTCCCTGCGGGCGGCCCAGGCCGACATGCCACCGCTCAACCTTGCCGGTCGGCGTCACGCGATAGACCGCCTCGCGGGTGCCAGCGGTCGTTGGCGCGGTGACGTAGAGGTTGCCGTCGGGCGAAAAGGCCAGATGGTAAGCCGCCAAGCTGGCTTCAAGCCGCGCATGGGGCGTGACATCGCCCAGCGGCGTCACCCGATAGATGACGCCCTGCCGGTCGCCCACAAAGAGGTTGCCCGCTCGGTCAATGGCCAGCCCAGTGGCGATCCCCAGGTTCTCGGCAAAGGGCACCACTTCGCGGAATGGGGAAATGCGATACAGAATGCCGTCGTGGCGGCTTGTGATGTAAAGCGTCCCGTCGCGGTCAAAGGCCAGGCCGGTCGGGTTCATAATGTTGTCGAGAAAGGGCGTCGCTTTGCCGTCCGCGCCAATCCGCCAGACCGAGACCTCGACTTTTTTGCCGCGCGCCCCGGAGATGGTCGTGAAGATCGCGTCGGTTTCGGGATCGTAGGCTGGATTGGCGACAGGATGAAGATTCTCCGCCAGGCGCTTGGCGATGCAAAACGGCGCGCGCGCGCTAGCCTTGCCGGACGACACAAGCTGCACATCCGTCGGTCGGTCGCGCTCCGTCGCGTCATCGGGGACGGTGACGAGCACCCGCTCCGGCGAGGCGCTCACAATGCGCCCCGGCGTCTCGCCAAACAATACCTCGCAGGTTGCATAGTCCGAAGTGTCAAACCCTTGGCAGTCAATAACGATCAGGCTGCCGGGCGCGCCCGCCTGCGGTCGGATACGAAGAATTTCAGACATGCGCGGCATTCATTGCTGTTCTAAGTTTGAGGTCGTGGCGGTCAGTGAAGAGGCAGGGCGTTATGAAGGCGAACGCTTCTCATTCGCCACTGGAAGCGCCGGAAGCCGCTCCAGCTCTTTGCGCGCCTCGCGGACCAAGTCGCTTTGGGGGAAACGCTCAACCAGTTCTGAAAAGTACCGCCGAGCTTCGGCGTCGCTGGCCGTCGCCTCTTCGGACTTGCGCTGCGCCGCCTCGCTCTGATTCCGTTTCAGCAGTCGCTTCGCCTCGTCTTCAAGCAGTCGGCGCTGACCGAGGTGATATCTGCCCAGCAGGAAAAGAATTCGGTCAAAGCGCGTAAACTGCGGGTAAACCTCATAGATTTCCATCAGCCGATTGATGGAAGCCCGAAAGTTTCTTTGGCGAGCGTAGAATTCCGCGACTTCAATGTTCTTCCGCGCGCGCTTTTCCAAGAGCGGATCGCGCGTTCCCAGCTCGCGCGGATCCTCGGTCTCATCCCGCTCGTCCAGGTCGGGAGCGGAATTGGGCTTTCGCTCGACTTGAGGGCGGGGCGCCGAACCGGCGGATGACCAAGGCGGAGACGCGTCCGCGGGCGCCGGGGCGAATAACCAAAGCCAACTGCATAGAAGGAAACAGGCGCTCGACATCAGTAAGCTAACTCCTCGCGTTCCCGCGGGGACGGGCGAGTCGCCCGTCTAAGGACATCGTCCAAAAGATCACCATCGGCGCTTTCGCAGGCCGCGGGGCAAGCAATGCGCCCAACGACTATACCAAGGTCAAGGATAGGCGGAAACCCGGCGCCGGCGAGCGAGGTTCCGGCTCCCGTAAGAGTTCCGGCAGGATCGAGCGAATAAAGCCCAATGGATAAAGCTTTTAGAAGCGGACGGCGCGGCTAGCCCTCTAACGCCATCATTTCCGCGGGCGCAGGCGGCAAGGCGACAGTGAAGCGCGTGCCCTGTCCCACGCGGCTCTCGACGTAAATCGCGCCGCCATGGGCCTCGGTAATGCGCTTGGCGATGGCGAGACCCAGCCCGACGCCGAGATTTTTCTTTTTGGAAGACTGCACCTGACGATATGGGTCAAAAATGTGCGGAAGGTCTTCTTCAGGAATGCCCTCGCCGCTATCCTCAACCTGGATGACAACCGATGTCTGCTGCGGGTTTTCAGGATCGCTTTGCGCCTGACACCGCAGCGCGATCGCGCCGCCAGCCGGCGTGAACTTGATGGCGTTTGACGTCAGATTCGTCAGCACGCGCCGGAGCTTTGACCAATCGCCAAGCACCGGCGGCACGCGGTCGCAATCCAGGGTGACTTGAATTTGCTTCGCATGCGCCGCCGCTCTCACCTCTTCAACGAGTTCAGCCAAACAGACAGGCAGCTCCAGCCGCCGACTTTCCAGCGTGATTTCTTGGCTCTCCGACCGGGCGACATCCAGCATCTCGTTGATGAGCGCAAGCATCGTCTCAGTGCTATGACTGGCCGCCGTCACCAGTTGGGCGTAGGCGCCGGCGAGCACGCCGGGGTCCTCGGCGAGGAGTTCCAGCGTGGCCTTGACGACGCTCAGTGGCGATTTTAAATCGTGAACCAGCATGGCCGTGAAAGCGGCCTTGACGCGATCCAGCTCCCGTAGACGGTCATTTGCATTCCGCAGCTCGGCGTTGCGCGTATCGAGTTGCGCTTGCGTCCGAATGAGCCGGCTTTGAATAGCGTCCCCAGACCCGGTAATCTTGATAGCCTGGCGGAGTAGCGTCTCGTATTTCTTGAGCAGCCTCGCGTAGTGAGCTTGCCACTCTTGGGCTGAGAAGTCGCCGCGCTGAGCGATTTCCCGAGCGACACTCACTAGCGCCCGCTCATCCGCAAAAAGCTCCAGCGCATTGGCATGGTTTGAGTCTTTTATCATGGCGGATCGAAAGCCTTAGCGAGAGACAGGCGCTCGGTCAGCGGCTTGATCAGGACGGAAGCGTCTTGGCAATCCGCGCCGTTAGCACGAAGAAGGCTCGCCCATCGACAATTGGGCGGATTTCATAATCCAGAGGGAAATCCGCCTTGCGCGCAATATCTATCAATCCCAACCCCGCGCCCTTGCTTCCCGCCAGGGACTGGCCGGCTTTGAGCCGCTCATCGTAATACTGCTTGAGCTGATCAGCATCCAAGCCATGAATGCGCTCGCACTGCTCGCGTAAATAAACCATCTGATCAGCAGTCACGACATTGCCGGCGGATACGGAGTAGTCATCCGCCGATTCCGAGACCACAACCACGCCAACGCCGACCGGATGCGCCGCGCCGTTGCCGCCAAAGGGGATAGCTTCAGTTTCCGCCGAGTAATGAAGGATGTTTTGGGTCATCTCAATGAAAACGGCGAAGACCCTTTTCACTTTGCGGTCAAAGACCGACTTGTTTTTGAGCAGCGTGCCAAGCTCGACCAGGACATCTTGAGAAATAGCGCCCTTGAAAGCCAGCCAAATCTTGCGCTGGCTCATGTCCTGATAAAGCCGAAATAGGTCTTCTGCCATCATTGCGCCTCCAGGATTAACGCCAAACAGCTCCCCTTAGTTATTTGGCAGAAGAGATGGTCGCGAGCGACACTCGATTGCGTCCCGCTTCTTTCGCGGCATAAAGCGCGTTGTCCGCCGCCGCGATGAGATCGCCAACGCGATGTCGCTCCAGGGGGACTGCCGTCGCAGCGCCAATGCTCACGGTGAGGACGCCGTATGGCGAAGCTTGATGCGGAATGCCCAAATTAGCAATTGTCATGCGGAGGTCCTCGGCAAAGGTCATCAGCCAGTCCGATTGAGCTTCTGGCAAAATGACGGCAAACTCCTCGCCGCCGTAGCGAGCGACGAGATCGCCAGCCCGCCGAATGCTTGTCATCAGCGCCGCCCCCACCTTCCGGAGGCACGCATCCCCGTGCTGGTGCCCAGCTAAGTCGTTAAGCCGCTTGAAATGGTCAACATCCAGCATCAGCAGCGAAAGCGGCGACTGCTTGCGCAGGGCGCGGCGCCATTCCTGGTCAAGATACTCATTA
Source organism: Chloracidobacterium sp. CP2_5A (assembly GCA_002254845.1). GTDB lineage: Bacteria > Acidobacteriota > Blastocatellia > Chloracidobacteriales > Chloracidobacteriaceae > Chloracidobacterium. Next base: position 68,166 of record NKPT01000003.1, read on the forward strand.
AAGCGCCGTCGGTTGGCGACCCCTGTCAGAGCGTCCGAATAGGACAGCTGATGAAGCGCCTGGTTGGCTTCCTCCAGACGGGACTGCGCCAGCTCAAGCTCCGCGTTACGTCGCTCAAGCTCTTCCTGAGCTTTCAGCAGCTTGTTCTGAAACATGTCGCTCACATGCGTGAGCTTGATCAACTGGCGGATAGCGTGACGATATTTCTGGGCCAAAAACCGATAGCTTTCGCGTAGCTTGTCCGGCGTCAGGGCCAGGTTGTCGGCAACTTGGGCTGCCTCAGCCGCAATAGCTTCCTCTTCAGCGTAAATCGCTTCCGCATTGCGCTTGATGGTCGCTTCAGTTGCCACGAGCTTGTGTCAGAATCGCGCGCGGGCGGGACAAATCCAGCCCGCCGCGGCTTAGGAAACTATCAATGCTTCACAAATTGAAAAGTCAGGCTCAGATCTTCCGCGAACTCCTCTCCGCTTTCCCGAATGTCTTCGTCATCTTCACGGTAGTGCCAGTGTAAGCTCACCTGTCGCCCATTGCGATTGGCTTCCTCAAGCTTTTCCAAAATGTTGAGAATGCACTTTGAAGAACTGGTGTTGAAATACGACAGCTTGAAGTGGAATGTAATCGGCTGCGTCGTGCGCTGAATAAAGTCATCCAGCCACTTGAAAACCGGCTGGTAAAACTGGAGCGAATGCTCTGGGTAGGAATCCCCCGCAATTTCAAGAACGCCATTCGCCGCGTCAAAATGAACGGCGGGCGTCACCTTGGTGGCCTCAAATACCAGATTATTCATTCCCGCTCCCTTCGAGAACCCGTAGCGTCTTGCCCCGCGGCGCGCTGTCTAGAAGCTTCGAAGCCGCCGCCAAACTTAATCTTCCACAGCCAAAAGGCTTCGACTGCTTTATTTCGACTGCTTTATCTAGAGCGTTTCAGCCTTAGCTAGCGACTATATCATCCCGCCCGAGCGCTTCCAAGCCCGTTGTCGGGGTGATCGCTTCAGGTCGCTCTCAACCCGCCCGGCGCGCTCCGGCTGGCGACTACAGACGCGGGCTGGCATACGTCATCACCAGATAGGCAACAGTCTCCGCCTCGCCGGGATTGGCATAGGCATGCGGCACATCCGCCCGGAAGTAGGCCGCGTCGCCAGCAAACAGGTCAACGGGCGCGCGGTCGCCGACCGTCAGCCGCAAGCATCCTTGCTGCACAACCAGATTCTCGTACGTCCCCTCGGCATGCGGCTCGGCCCGCTCAACGCAGCCAACCTTCAGCCGCAGCTCGTAAAGCTCCGCCCGCCGCTCGCGGTCAAAGGGAAACAACGCCCGGCTCTCAAACTGACCGTCCTGCGAGCGAAGCGCCTTGGAGGCGGACCGTGGCAGGATCACCACCGCTTGCTCGGGCTCATCGCCCAGTAGGTCGGCAAACCGCACGCCCAGCCCCCGCGCAATTTTCCACAGGACGGCGATCGTCGGCGCGCTTTCGCCAGCCTCGATCTGGCCCAGCATGGCCCGACTCACCCCGGCCCGCGCAGCGAGTCGCTCAAGGCTCAGTCCCCGCTGGCGACGCAGCAGCTCCAGATTCTCCCCTACCCGGCGCTTCAGCTCAAGGGCTTCAGATTCAACGACTTTTGACCTTGGCTTCACGTTCCATCGAGCGCTTGCGAGCAAGCCGAGCGCCATTTCGGCAGCCGTCGGGGAGACATTGTTGACGAAAAAGTAAAGTATTCAGTAAGGTAGAAAGCGTAAATCCAGCCAAGGCTTCCACGCCTTGGCGGCAACCTGAGTTTCACACTGATGCGAATCACCGCGCAAGAAGAATATGGGCTCCGCTGCCTCATCCAGCTTGCCCGCCAGACAGACGGACAGGGGCTCACGCTCAAGCAGATTGGCGAGCGCGAAGGCATCTCGACGGCCAACGCCGGGAAAATCCTTTGGCTGCTGAGCAACGCCGGCATTGTGAAGTCAGCGCGCGGCATCAAGGGCGGCTACATGCTGGCGCGCCCGTCCGATCAAATCACGGTGAGCGACATCATCAGCGTCTTTGAAAACGCCGACCTGGAAGAGCACTGCAAAAGCTTTTCCGGCATTCAGGAAGTTTGCGTCCACAACGCCGACTGCGGCATTCGTCCTGTGCTGCAAATCCTCAATGAGACCGTCAAGCAGGTGCTGAGCCAAATCACGCTGGCCCAACTCGTCCACCACGAGTGCGAAGTGAGCCAGCGCTTGTTCCAGCTTCAGCGCGCCGCCCCGACAACGGCGGCGATGTCGGCTTGAAGCTGGGCTGTCATTGAGCGAAGCCGGCGATGTTATTCGAACGATTTTTTGTCAAGCACGAGGAAGGAACCCTACGATGAGCGCCCTTGCCGCGACCCTTGCCACGCAGGAATACAAGTATGGATTCACGACCGACATTGAGTCGGATGTCGCTCCGCGCGGTCTGAGCGAAGACACCATCCGCCTGATTTCCTCCAAGAAGGAGGAGCCGGCCTTTATGCTGGAGTTCCGGCTGAAGGCCTACCGGCAGTGGCTGAAGATGACGGAGCCGACGTGGCAGAACGTTAAGTATCCGCCGATTGACTACCAGGACATCATTTACTACTCCGCGCCGAAGCCGAAGAACAAGCTCAACAGCCTCGACGAAGTGGACCCGGAGCTGCTCGAAACCTTTGAGAAGCTCGGCATTCCGCTCCATGAGCAAAAGCTGTTAGCGAACGTCGCCGTGGACGCCATCTTCGACAGCGTGTCGGTGGCGACCACGTACAAGGAAAAGCTACGCGAGCGCGGCGTGATCTTTTGTTCGTTCTCCGAAGCGGTGAAGGAGCACCCGGAGCTCGTCCAAAAGTACCTTGGAACGGTCGTGCCCGTGACGGACAACTACTTCGCGGCGCTCAACTCGGCCGTGTTTAGCGACGGATCGTTTGTCTTCGTGCCGAAGGGCGTCCAGTGTCCGATGGAGCTGTCGAGCTACTTCCGCATCAACAACTCGGAATCGGGACAGTTCGAGCGGACGCTCATCATTTGCGAGGAAGGCGCGTCGGTGTCGTACCTGGAAGGCTGCACCGCGCCGAAGTTCGATAAGAATCAGCTCCACGCCGCCGTGGTCGAGCTTATCGCGCTCGATGACGCTGATATCAAGTATTCGACGGTGCAGAACTGGTACGCCGGCGACGAGGAAGGCCGCGGCGGCATCTACAACTTCGTCACCAAGCGCGGCAAGTGCCTGGGGCGCAACTCGAAGATTTCCTGGACGCAGGTAGAGACCGGCTCGGCGATTACGTGGAAGTACCCAAGCTGCGTGCTCCTGGGCGACAACTCGGTGGGCGAATTTTACTCGGTGGCGCTCACCAATCACCGCCAGCAGGCCGACACCGGCACAAAGATGATCCACATCGGCAAGAACACGCGGTCGCGCATCGTGTCGAAGGGCATCTCGGCCGGCAAGTCAAACAACAGCTACCGCGGGCTGGTCAAGATTATGCCCAGCGCTGAAAACGCGCGGAACTACACGCAGTGCGACTCGATGCTCATCGGCCACGACTGCGGGGCGAACACGTTCCCCTACATCGAGGTTCAGAACAACACCGCCCAGATCGAGCACGAGGCGACTACCTCCAAAATCAGCGAGGAGCAGATTTTCTACTTTATGCAACGCGGCATCCCGCAGGAAGACGCCATCTCGATGATCATCAGCGGCTTCTGCAAGGAGGTCATCCGCGAGCTGCCGATGGAGTTCGCCGTCGAGGCGCAGCGGTTGCTCGGCCTGAAGCTGGAGAACTCGGTCGGTTAGCGGCATCGCTCGGCGGCAGGCTCGATATTCAGCCAGAGATCAGAACCAAGGAATGCACCATGCTTGAAATCAAGAATCTCCACGCGGTCATCGAGGATCGCCCCATCCTGCGCGGCGTGAGCCTCACGGTCAACGCCGGCGAAATTCACGCCATCATGGGACCGAACGGGTCGGGCAAGAGCACGCTGTCCAAGGTGCTGGCTGGACATCCCGACTACACGGTGACGGAAGGCGAAGTTCTGTATTTCGGCAAAAACCTGCTCGAGCTCGAACCCGATGAGCGCGCCCGCGAAGGCATCTTTCTCGCTTTTCAATATCCGATTGAGATCCCAGGCGTGAGCAACGCGACGTTCCTGCGGGCCGCTTACAATCAGCTCCGCAAGCATCGCGGCGAAGAGGAGCTGGACCCGCTCGAATTCGACGACTTGCTTCAGGAAAAGATCAAGATCGTCGAGATGGACAAGGCGTTCATTGAGCGCTCCGTCAACGAGGGCTTTTCGGGCGGCGAGAAAAAGCGCAACGAGATTTTGCAGATGGCGCTTTTAGAGCCGAAGCTGGCGGTGCTTGACGAGACCGATTCCGGCTTGGACATTGACGCGCTGCGAATCGTGTCAAACGGCGTCAACCGGCTGCACACCGCGGACAACGCCATTATCCTCGTCACGCACTACCAGCGGCTGCTGGAATACATCCAGCCGGATTTCGTCCACGTGCTGCTCAACGGGCGCATGGTCAAGTCGGGCGGCAAGGAGCTGGCGCTTGAGCTTGAGCAGCGCGGCTACGATTGGATTCGGGAGGAAGTCGAGTCCAAAGCGGCCGGAGCGGGGGCATGACGGCGATGAAAGCGGAAGTTGCCAAGGTTCCAAATCCATTCGCCGACGCTTTCGCGGCGCTCGGGCTTTCAGCGCAGGCGGATTGGCGCGGCGCGGCCTTTGCCGCCTTTGAGCGGAGGGGGATTCCCACGGTCCAGGAAGAGGCGTGGCGCTACACCAACCTCGCTCCGCTAACGAAGCAGGCTTTTCGCCTGGCGACCGCCGACGGCCTTGACGCCGTCGCGCTGGAGCGCTCGATTCCCTTCTTTGACGAATCGGCGACGACGCGCCTGGTGTTTATCAATGGCGTCTTTCAGGCGGCGCTCTCGGACGTGAGCGGCGTGCCGGCCGGCGTCGAGGCGGCGCCGCTAGATGACAGCTTTCAGCCGACGACGTTCGGAGAAACGCCTTTCCGGGCGCTCAACGCCGCCTTTTCGCGCGCTGGCGTCAGGATTCGCCTGCCGCGCGGCAAAGCCGTCGCGGCGCCGATTGGTCTGTTTTTCGTGACCGCGCCGACGGTTGATTTCACCATGACGCACCCGCGCATCATCATCGAGCTTGACGAAGCCGCCATCGCCACCGTCGCTGAAGTTCACACGGTGCTGTGCGACGAGGAAGGGCGGTTCGGCGCGCATCCCTACCTGACCAACGCCGTAGCGGATATTCATCTCGGACAGAGCGCGAATCTGACACACATCAAGCTTCAGACCGAAGGCGCGCAGGCTTACCACATCGCCGATTTGCAGGCGGTTGTCGGTCGGGGCGCGTCCTTCACAAGCCACGCCCACGCCTTGGGCGGGCTGCTTTCGCGGCAGGAGCTTCACGCCCGGCTCACGGACGAAGGAGGCGAGTGTCGGCTCTACGGCTTGCAGGCCGTCGCCGGGCGCCAACTGGCCGACACCCACGTGGTCGTGGACCACGCCGCGCCGGACTGCGCGAGCGAGATTCTGTATAAGGGCGTCTTTGACGGTCAGGCGCGCGGCGTCTTTGATGGGCGCGTCCTGGTGCGCCAGGGGGCGCAGCGCGTCAACTCCGTCACAACCAACAAAAACCTGCTACTCTCGACGACGGCGCGCGCTGATACGAAGCCGCAGCTTGAAATCTTCGCCGACGATGTCAAGTGCGGTCATGGCGCAACGGTCGGACAACTTAACCAGGATGAAATTTTCTATCTGCGCAGCCGCGGTCTGACGGCCGCCGAGGCGCGGCGGCTGCTGACGTTTGGCTTCGCCCGCGAAGTCAGCGAAAAACTCCCCATCCCTTCGCTCAAGGTTCGGCTTGAAGGCGCGCTCTCGACTCGGCTCGAGCCGCCTCCGTCGCCTCACGGAGATTCCGTATGACAGCTCAGGCAGCATTAGCCACCCCTTCAACGCTCGACGCGGCGGCGCTCCGGGCGGACTTCCCGACGCTCCGGCGCGTGATCAATGGTCGTCCGCTGGTCTATCTCGACAGCGCGGCGACGAGTCAGAAGCCGCAGGTCGTCATTGATCGCATGAACCAGTTCTACGCCGAGGAATACTCGACGGTGCGGCGCAGCATTCATCTGCTGTCCGCCAAAGCGACCCAGGCCTACGAGGACGCGCGCCGGACGGCCGCGCAGCTCCTCAACGCCCCGGAAACGCGCCAAATCATTTTCACGAAGGGGACAACTGAAGCGATTAATCTTGTCGCGCACAGTTATGGGCGGAAGTTTGTCGGCGAAGGCGACGAAATCATCATTTCGGCGACTGAGCACCACGCGAACATCGTTCCGTGGCAGATGTTGTGCGAGGAAAAAGGCGCGCATTTGCGCGTCATTCCGGTGGACGACCGGGGCGAGCTGATTCTGGAAGCGTACGAAAAGCTCCTGACCAACCGGACCAAGCTGGTCGCGGTCGGGCATGTCTCGAACGCGTTGGGGACGATTCATCCCGTCGAGGACATCATCCGGCTGGCGCGCGCTCAGGGCGTACCGGTGTTGGTGGACGGCGCGCAGGCGGCCCCGCACATGCCGGTGGACGTGCAGGCGCTGGACTGCGATTTCTACGCTTTTTCCGGTCACAAGGCCTGCGGGCCGACGGGCATTGGCATCCTCTACGGCAAGGCGGAATGGCTCGAACGGATGACCCCCTTTTTGGGCGGCGGCGACATGATTGAGACCGTCACGTTTGAGAAAACGACCTACGCGCCGATTCCGCACAAGTTTGAGGCCGGGACGCCGGCCATCGCCGAAGCCATCGGCTTGGGGACGGCGCTTGAGTACCTGCGCAACATTGGGCTGGCGGCCATCGCCGCCTATGAGCGCGAGCTGCTCGACCAGGCGACGGCGCGACTGGAGGCCATTCCCGGCGTCAAGATCGTTGGCGCGGCGCGGCGGAAGGCCGCGATTATCTCGTTTACCGTTGACGGCATTCATCCCCATGACATCGGCACGCTGCTCGACCAGGAAGGCGTCGCCATTCGCGCCGGCCACCACTGCGCGCAGCCGGTCATGGCGCGGTACGGCGTGCCGGCGACGGCGCGGGCGTCATTTGCCTTCTACAACCTGCCGTCGGAGATCGAAGCCCTTGGCGCAGCGGTTGAGAAAGCCATCGCCGTCTTCGCCGTGTAGGCGCGGACAACCACTATGAGCAACAAAAGTCTTTACGGCGAGCAAATCATTTACCTGAGCAAGCACCCGAAGAATTTTCGGCCGATTGAAAACGCCCGCTACATCTGCGAGGGCGCAAATCCGCTCTGCGGCGACCGGGTGACGGTTTACGTCAACGTCGGCGACGACGAGACGTTAGAGGACGTCGCGTTCCAGGGCAGCGGGTGCGCCATTTGCATGGCGTCGGCCTCAATGATGACCACCAGCGTGAAGGGCAAGAAACGCGCTGAGGCGGAACAGCTTTTCGACGAATTTCACCGGCTGGTCAAGGGGGAGCTGGACCCGGCGCGGGAGGAAAACCGCCTCGGCAAGCTGACGATGTTCGAGAACGTCAGCCACTACCCGGTGCGCGTCAAGTGCGCCAGCCTGCCGTGGCACGCCCTGCACAACGCTCTCGAAAACAAGGGCGTCGCCTCAACCGAGTAAGCGCGCGCCTGAAACGCCTGGACTGAAACGCCTGGAAAAGCCGTCCTCGGGCGCCCCTAGGCGCGGCCCGCCCAGGCGGCGCCCAGGCTCGGCTTGAAGCGACAGCGCCGCCAAGGCCGCGCCTAGGGGCGTCGCCTTCAAGCCTGGACGCGACGCAGGGCGCGCAGCGAGCCGAATGGGTAAAGACACATCGCCTGCCCTGCGTCATCCATGAGCGCGACAATCTCCGACGGCTTGTCCGGCAGCGGCAGGGCGATGGCGAGCTGGGTTTCCGTCGCTTGCACGAGCGGAACCCGCGCGCCCTGGCGCTCAAGGTAAAGCGTATCGTCGCCGCTGACGATGCGGAGCTTGCGCGGGCCGTTCGCGTAATCGCCTGCGTAGCGCGCGTGTATTTCGCGCGACGCGCGCGCCAGCTTGACGGCCGCCGCGGCCGGCGGCGGGCCGAGCCAGGCGGCTTCGATCTGATCCAGCGTCCGCCGCAGACGGCGCGGCCAGCCCCTCGTCAGCAAAGCGTAGCCCCAGCCCTCGTCAGGGACAAGACATGCCGCGCAAGCCGCATCGCCTGTGAAGCCCTCATGCTCAACCAAGCGAATACCGCCGCGCCGCCGTTGAAAGCAGCCGAGGCCGGCGACCGTCGCCAGACGACTCGGCACGGCGACCGGCGTTTCAAGAAGCGCGGCGAGATGGTCCGGATGGCGGAGCAGCCCGGTCAGCAGCCGGGCCGCATCCGCCGCCGTCGCGGTCAGCCCGCCGGCCGCCGCCGCCAGGCCGTTGTCCAAGGTCGCCCCGGAGATACCATAGGGCGCGAAAACCGCTTGCCGGGCTAGCTCGCGCAGCGGCTGCCCCGTCAGATGCTCAAGTTGCGCGCCAACCACGGCGAAGCCAAGGTTAGCGTAGGAAAACGCCGCGCCCGGCGGCAGCCAGTCCGACGCCAGCGCCGCCGATAAGTCGAGCGCCGCCGGCAGGGCGTCATCCGGCAATCCGGCGGCGTGGGTCAGCAGGTGTCGCAGCGTCACGGAGCGGGACGGCAAAAGTGGCGCGTCAAGCGTCAGCCGGCCCTCGCGCGCAAGCGCGCTAACGACCAGCGCCGTAACGAGCTTCGCCACCGAGCCAAGCTTGAAGCGAGTCGCGGCGACGTCCGCCGATCCGATGGTTAGATATCGGGCCGCGCCGTCGGCCGTCGCCAAGCACAGAATGGCGCAGGCTTCCGATGAAAGCTCCGCTGGAGCGATTTCAGGCCAATCAACTGGAAGGGCCATGAGCGAGCCAGGCTATGGGCGCTTCCGGCGAGCTAGGCGCGTCCGAACCGCGCCGCCGGCGTTTTGCGGCGTCGCCTGCATGGCCGCGAGCGCGGCTTGCACGCCGCCGCGCAGCCCCGGCGGCACGCGCAAGCGATAGTTGGCTGGCGCCAGGCAGGTCAGTAGTTCGGGGTTATATCCGCGCAGGACTTCGAGCGACACGCCGGACTGGCCCGCCACGGCGCGCAAGTCAACCGCGGCCGTTACCGGCAAAACGTCGTACCGAAGCGGCGCTTCGCGCGGGATATTGTGGAAGCCGTACAGCTCCGGGTGCTTGGCGATGAGGATCATCGAAAGGATGATCGGCACGTAGTTTTGCGTCTCGCGCGGCAGCAGCCCCTGCCGCTGAAGCGACCAGAAATCGCTGTAGCGGCTGCGCGCCAGCGCCCGCTCGACATTGCCTTCGCCGCAGTTATACGCCGCCATCGCCAGCAGCCAATCGCCGTTGAAGCGTCGGTTGAGCCATTTGAGATAGCGGGCGGCGGCGCGCGTCGGCTGCTCGATGCCGCCCCGCTCGTCTATCCAGGCGTTTTGGGTCAGGCCAAAGCGCGCGCCCGTGGAAGGGATAAACTGCCAGATGCCATAGGCCGCCGCCGGCGACAGCGCCCCCGGGCTCCAGCCGGATTCCGCCTGCGCCAGCCATACCAAATCCTGCGGCACGCCCTCCTCGGCGAAAATGCGGCGCGCGATATCAAGGTAACGGCCGCTCCGCCGCAAGCCGTTGGCTATGGTGGCGCGCCCGCCGCCGCGCGTGAAATAAGCGAGAAAGCGCCGCACCTCCGGCGTCGCCGCCACGGCCGTAAAATCCAGCTCGCCGCGCACCTCGACTCCGGCGATGTCAGCGTCCGAGACGTCGACATCCCGCAGCAAGTCCAGCGGCGACGGCGTGAAGCGCTGCTCGCCCCAGCCAGCTTCCGTCTGCTGCATTTGCAGATCGTAGTAGCGAATGCGCTCAATCAACTGGCGGTAATAGGCGTTGAGCGCCGGATGCGCCCGCGCGCCAGTCGGGGATTCAAGCAGCACGTCCAGCGCCAGATTAAAGTATTCCCGCGCGGATTCTGAGCGGTTGGCGTCAAAGGCGCGCGCGCCAAGGGTAAAGTAGTTTTCAGCGCGCTCCATCAAGGGGCGCGCCCACTCTGGCGGAGGCTCGTCGCCGGGCAGGCTCAGGTTCGGGAAAACCAAGTCGCGCGGCGGCGCGGGCGGAAGCGAGGCTTCCTGCGCCGCCGCCGCGCCCGTCAGAAGCGCCAGCCCAACGCACCACAAGCGCCCAAGCTGCCAAAGCCTTTTACTCATCGACTCTTTACTCGCCCGCTTCTCGCTAAGCGGCAGACACCAAGCGGCAAACATTAGACGGCCTGCGCGACCAAGACCATTCAGCGTTCCCCCAAGCTACACGGATTCGCCTTGCGCCTGCAAGTCGCTTGCCGCCATCGCGTTGGGCTTGACGACTTCGAGCGTGGCGTGGATGTCGCGCGCGCGAATGACGAAGCTGAGATACTCTTCCCAAGCTTTACGGAAAATTCGCCAGCGCGGGTGGCGGTTGACAGCGTTGACGAGCCACGCCCAGCCCAGCCGCCGCCACAAGCGCAGAAACGTGATTTCAACCGCGAGCAAGCGAAACCCGCCGCCGGCATAGTAGGATCCCGGATGCCCGCCGGCGAAATACTCAAAGCTGTAGGCGCTGAAGTGCCACCGGTGCGTCGGGTCGCTCCAGGAGCCAAGCGAGGAGTAGTGCGGCGTCGCGATGTAGAGCCGCGCGCCCGGCGCGGCGATGCGGTGGAGCTCAGCCAGAAAATCCGGCACAGAGGCGACATGCTCGATGACGTGCCGGGCATAAATTTCATCAAACGCGCTATCGGGAAACGGATAGGGGAATAGGTCGAGGTCATGAACGACATCTACGCCGGGCAACGCGACGCGATCCAGTCCAACCGCGCCCGGCTGCTTGCGCCGGCCGCATCCGACATCGAGCCTACGGAGCGCCCGCTCGTCCGCCATGGTCAGTCTTCGACTGGCGGACGGCGAATGGCGTAGATAGCCGCCCGCGCCTGTTCGGCGAGCTTCGGATGCGACGCCGCCAGTCCGGCCAACTGGCCGAGCATGTCCGAGGTCCGCAACAACAAGCGCGCGACATCGCCCTCCACGGCTTCCGTCATCGCCAGCAGGCTTTCCCACGCGCACTGGCCATCGGCCCAGGCCCACAGTAGACGCCCAGCGTCATAATCAATCGTCATGGCGCAGTAGTTCTCATAGCGCGCCTGAACATCGGCAATCGCATAGGCGATGCCGCGCACCCGCTTGAGCGGGCGAAGATACTCGGCGCGCGTCTCATCATAGAGCGGAAACTCTCGGTCCTCAGCTGCGATCGCCCCGCATAGCGCAGCCAGGTGACGCGGGCTCTCGACATCAAAAATGCCGGCGCGAATCAGCTCGCCGACGAAAACGGCATTGTCCACGCGCAACTGCGCAGCCCACTTCCCGTCGGCGGTGGGGCGCCACTCGTGGTCGAGATAGTCATACCGCTGGAGAACGGCGACGCACTTCTTGAAGCGATCCCACAGGCCGTTCTCGATTTCGGAAAACCGCTGGGCAAGCTGGTCGTAAAGCTGACTCGTCTCAAGCATTTCCGCGGCGCGCGGCGCGCAGTTCGTCACCTGCGGGCAGGTAAAGCAGGCAAAGCTGCCGGCTTCGGCTTCAAGCCGCTGCGCCGTCGCCACGGCGGCGGCGTAATCAGCCCGCGTATCGGGGTCATCCAGATCGAGCTGACGCTTGGCGTTTTGCCAGCGGCGCAGTTGCTTGCGCGCGGCGGATAGCTCCCGCCATACCGGGCGGTATGCCGCAAACGTCCTTGCCCGGTCGCCGGCCGGGCAAACCTTGGCGTCGGCGTCGAGAATGGCTTTGATTTCGTTGAGTCGCGGGCGCAGGCGGTCAGCGAGCTTGCGATTCTGAAAGTGCCGAAAGCTGCGCTCGATGAGACTGCGCGCGGCCTCGGGCGACATTTGCTGAAGCAGATTGAGCGCCATGGTGTAGTTGGCGTCAAACGCGCTCTCGACCGGCTCCGGCGGGCTGAGCAGCTTTTCCGCGATGACGCGCATGTCCTGAAACGGCCCCGGCACGAAGATGGCGAAGCCAACTCGGTCACGCCCCCGCCGACCAGCGCGCCCGGTCATCTGGGCCAGCTCAAAGGCCTTGATGTCGCGGTGACCATCATCCGACCGCTGGCTGGAAGCGGTGATGACGACTGATCGAGCGGGCATGTCAATGCCGGCCGCGAGCGTCGAGGTTGCAAACACGGCGCGCAGCGCCCCAGCCGCCATGGCGCGCTCAACAACGTGTTTCCAAGCGGGCAACTGCCCGGCATGGTGCGCCGCGACGCCCTTGCGCAACAACAGAGGAAACTGCCGGTGCTGCTCGACATAGGGGGCTTCGTCGGGATACTCCGCCACGATCTGAGCGATGCGCCGCTGGTGGTCGTCGGGCAAGTCCGGCAGGCGCATCCGGCGGAAGCTGTCCACCGCCTCGTCGCAGCCGCGCCGACTTGGAAGAAAAATAATCGCGGGCGTGAGGTCATACTGGAGCAAGGTGTCCAGCACGTCGGGAAAGGAAGCTGGTTCAAACGGAAGCCGCACGTCGTAACCCCGCAAGAAGCGCCAGCCCGCCGCCAGCGTGCTGCCGCGTACAGTGTATTTTGGGCCTTCCAGTCAAGAGTGGGCGAAGCTTATCCCAATTCGGGAAGGAACGGCGATGGAAATCCTGACGTTGCAGAACCCCGACATTCAACACAACTGCACGGTCAAGAAGGTGGACGACAAGGGCAAGGAAAGCGTCTGCGGCGGACACCTTCGGGAGTGGCTGACGCCGCCGGATAGCCTGCGCGCGCAACTGGGGGCAGGCGAGACCTATTATCGATGCCGGCGGTGTCAGGCGGTTTATCGCGGCCCGATTCGCCGCCATCTGCGGGGCGTTAAGATCTCGAATCAGGCTCTCGTTCCGCAGCCGGCGCTCCCGACGCAGTTTCCAGTGGTCAAAGCGTAGCCACAGGTCAACCCGCTCTCGGCTTTCAGCGCGCCGCTCGCCGAAGCCAAGACGCTCGCTAAAGCCCAAGCCAGGCGTCTGACTTGAAGTCGCCCGCCCGGAGGTCTTCACCATCCTGGAAGCGAATGCTCCGCAGGCGCTTCTCGCGGTCATTGTCTCGCGAGCGGCGCGCCTGACGACCTGCCGGCGAGCTTTGCGAGTCAATGTTTACTGAGTCAATTTTTTGGCGGAAGCCAGGGGCTACGGATACCCCGCCGAGAGCTTCAGTCCAGCCCCAAGGAAAAGGCGCTGCCGAGTTAGGCGGAGGCCAGGCGCGAGCGGGCGCGATAACCTTTCAACAGGCTTTGGACGGAGAGACCGCTTCACGGAAGGCCCTGACCGCCGCGCCCGATCAGAAAGCGCGGGGCTTCTTTTATCCCGTTAGGCCGCGGCCGCGTCGCCTTCAAGCAAAGCCTTCAAGCAAAAAAACGCGGGCAAGCAAGGCCCGCGTTTCCTGTGGATGCGCGGCGCCGGGGAGCGAGCGCCAAATGGTCAGCGGCGCTTTCGCCAACGAAGCGCGAAGGGCGTGATCACGGCAAAGAGCGCCAGCCAGCCGAGCGGCCACCAGGACGCCGCTTTCGGCTGCGCTTCCTGAGCTTCGGCATACCAGCCCTTGGTCGGGCCCTTCGGGACTTCGTTCGAGACAGTGTACACCGTGCCGTCCGGCTTGAGATACAGCCGCCGCATTTCGTCCAGCTTGAACGGCCGCGCGCCGCGCCGGCCGAACACAACCAACTGGTGGCCGCTTTCGTCCACCCCCCGGTCGCGGTCAAGGCCCTTCGAGATGGCCAGCGATTCGCCTTTCGTCGGATGCGTCGCAATGAGACGCGGCTCTGGGCGCGGGCTGAAGCCGGCGCTGGTCGCCATGGTTTCCGGCGAGGTCAGTTGCACCACGCGCAAGCCATTCTTGCCGTCGGCGATGTAGGCGAACGCGCTGGCGTTCGTCATGCCGACCTTCACATCGCGCGCGTCGTTGATTGCGCCGCCGGCCGTGAAGATTTGGTCAATCTTCGGCTGCTCCGGCCGCTCGACGTCAATAATCGCCAACCCCTGCTTGCCGCCCGCGACGTAGGCGTAGGTCCGCGCCACATAAACCTGATGGGCGTCTTCCAGCGGCACGGTCGCGCCCGGCACAAGCCGCGCTTTTTCAGGGAGCGTGATGTCCACGACGTGCATGCCGACGGCATCCGTAACAAAGGCGTACCGGAACTGAACGGCGATGCCCTTAGGCTTCTTGAAGCCCTCGACGACCGCGACGACCTTCGGCGCGGCAGCGTTGGCGATGTTGACAATGACCAATCCACGGTCACACAAAATGTAGGCGTGGTCGCCCGCCACCGTCAGATTTTCCGCCCCATTGAGGATGCCGTTCGGGTTGAACGCGTAATCCTTCTTGATGAAGTTGTTGGTCGGGTCGCCGTCAAGCAGCGTGGCGGCATTAATCATCACCAACCCTTCCTCGCGGTCGCTGACGTAGAGATAGGCATAGACCAAGCTAATTGGCTGCTCCTCGTTTTCCGGGAACCGCTGCCGGGTCGGGTCGACGCCCAGCGTCGTCGGCGAGGCAATGGCCGTAGCGTACTTTGTCTTGACGTAAAACTTCTGTCCTAGCGGGGACACCGGCGCGGTCGTGATGCGCTCGGAGAAATCCTTGTTGTCAATATTGGCGATATCGTAGATGTGAACGCCGTGCTCGCCTTCCGCCACATACAGGTACTCGCCGCGCATCTGGATGCTTCGCGCCTGGCCATGGTGGTGGTAATGCTCATGGAGCTTGTCGCCGCCCGCCTTGTGCTTCTTGTATTCCTTTGGATAGGCCAGCTCGTGGAGCGCGCTGCCGATGACGGCCTGCGGCTCGCTTCGCTCCGTCACCACGACGGCTGAAATGCCATGGTGGCCTTCGGCGACATAGACGTAGCGGCCAAGAAAGTTCACATAGTTGGTGCCCAACAGCAGCAACTGCGCCATGATGGCGTTGTTGTCGTTGTCCTTGGAGATGTGACAATCCGTGCAGCCCTTGGTTTCGCGCGCCCGCACCGTGTGCGGCACATGCGTGTTCATCGCCTGCCCCGAATAGCCCTCTGATGAAATCGTCTGCTGTTGCGAGTAAAGCCACAGCCGGTTGGCGTTTTGCGAGCCGACGATAACCGCCGACGACGAGCGCACCGGCGCAATGCGGTTGCCGGTCGCCGTGCCGTCAACGCCCAGCATGAACACGTCGTCGCGCAGCACCTGGAAGTTGTAGGAAGTCCAGTTGCGCGTCTCCGGCCCGCCCTCGTTGTGATTCATCGGGCGCTTCCGGTTGGCCACCATCGGCAAGTGACAGCCGAAGCAACTTGTCATCCAGGCCGAGTGGCACGAGTAGCAAGTCATCTTCTGGTCGCTGTGGGCCAGCTGACCGTCCTTGCTCTCGTCCGGCGCGGCCTTCGGATCCCAGACATCGCCCTTCATGAGCATCTTCGCATAGTGGGATTTCTCGCTGTAATGCTCGTGGCCGGGCGTCACGGAGTCCTTGGTCTGAACGACCACCCAGAACTTCTCCGGGTCCACCATCGAGTACTGGATGACCTTGCCCTTGTAGGGTCCCGACGTCGGAATCTCGAGGACGGACGCTTGGCGGAAGCCGCGCGGGCGACGCTTGGATGGATCGCGGTCATAGACCGTCCGCGTTTTGTAGCCGTCCAGCGAGTTGCTCCCGCCCGGCGCTTCCTCCTCGGTCTTGTTGCGCGCCGTGAACTTGCCGGTCACGAGCGCGTCATCGGCGCTCTTCTTGCGCGCGCCGCCGGCAAAGCCGCTGGTCAGCGACTTCGGCTTGGCATAGGCGTAGATCGAGCCGTGGCAGTCCTGGCAGCTAATCTCAATCGAGGCGCGCGGCTCGCCGTAAATGAGCCGGTCGCCGTGACCATCCTGCGAGAAATGGCAATCCACGCAGTGCATGCCTTTCTCAAGGTGGATGTCCTTCAAGTGAACCGGCACACCGCTGCGCGTCGTCTTTTTGTTGACTTCGACGCCGTCCGACGTGTGCGCCACGGCCTCGCGCAGCGCGTCGGAAGTGACGTTCGCCACCGGCTGGTCGTTTTCATCCAGGTAGCGCCCCTTGCGGTCCTGCTTGAAGACGGCGCGGTAAATCCAGCCGTGACCATGAAAATCAGCGAACTGCGTCCGCTGCGCCTTCGGATTCACCTCCGTCCAGACTTCGCCTAGAAACGCCCGGTCGCCCCACTTGCCGCGCTGGGCCGAGCCTTCCGGGTTGTGCCGAGCGATGTTTTCGAGCTCTTCGTCGCTGCGCTTGAGCGGCGTTTCGGGATACATCAGGCGGCCGTCGGTTTCGTTATCCCACCACATGAAGCCCTGGTAGGTGGTGAGCATGTTCGTGCCGGGGTGCATGTGACAGACCATGCACTGGCTGGTCGGCATGGCGTTGGTCAGGACGTGGCGCACGGGGTGCCCCGGCTCGTCCTTGGGAATTGTCGGATCGTCCGTCTTGGTCGTGCCGCGATTCGTATGGGCGTAGTCAAACTTCGCGGACGAATGCACCGTCGAGCGGTCGTTGGCGTAGGGCGTGTGGCAGGCCGTGCAACCGCTGGAGCGATAGTCGCCCGGATGGTCGTTCGTGCCCATCATGGACGTGAGCGGATCGAGCAGGCGCGTCTTCTGCAAGCCCAAAAACACCGGGTCGGTGCGTAAAATCGTCCCAAAGCCGCGCGGACTGAGCTTTACTTCGGGCAAGCCGGCCAAGTCGGCCTCTGGGAACGGATTGCCGACTTCCGACTGCTTCCGCCCGCCGCGTTCAAACACGCGCAGAATGTTCCCCGGCTGCGTCACTTCCCAGCGCGCCAGCGGCGTGACAAACGGAATGATGCCCCGGTATTTCCGCTCGGACGGCGTCGGCGGCTTGATGGACATAATCGCCTGCGGCGCGCCGTCCTCGTTGTAGCTTTCGCCCCAGCGCGTGTCCTTGTACGGGTAGGCCCCGTTGTTGTAGAGGGCCGCGCCCCACAGCATCGCGCCGTGGGTCATCATGCTGGTTTTGACCTTGTCCACGATGAAGGCTTGGCCGTCGAGCCGGGCGTCCTTGTTGTGGCACTCGCCGCAGGTGACGTCCGCCACGCGCAGATCGCCCGGATTGACGAAGCGGACAAAATCCAGGTTTTCCCTGAGCAGCGCGGTATAGGAAAGCTCCGGGTTGGACGATTTCGCCGAGCCGTCCTTGCGCTTCCAGAGCCGCGGGTTGTTCGGCTGCGGGTGAGCCTCGTTTTGAGCCTTGATGTATGCCGCCTGCCCCTTGTCGCTGCCAGCCGGCTTCATCACTTCGCCATTCCCGCCGTGACAATAGACGCAGGTAATCTTGCGCCCAATCTCCAGGGCGCTGCCGTCGGGCGCGATGTGGGCGGTTCGATAGCCGCCTTCGTAGCCGGTATGACAACTGAGGCAGCCGGCGTCATTGGCGTTTTGGAGCTTCCAGTCGTCTTCGGTTTTATCCTTGGCGGCGCGGTACACTCGCCCGCGCGCCGTCGCCGGATCAACTGACGCAGCCGGCTTGGCGGCCGGCGCGCCCTCCTGTCCGGCAACCGGCGCGGTGGCCGCCGGGCGCGCAGCCGCCGCGTCGTCGCCAGCCACCGGACGCAGCGCCGGCAGCCCGCTGACGCCAAGAAACGCGGCGACAACCGCCGCGCTGAGAACGAACGCCTTGAGTCTGAAAGCCGTTGCCATTGCTGTGCCCTTTCGCGCCGGAGGCGAGAGGCCTGGGACTTTCGCCGGCGCGAGTTTCGTCAGAACGTGAAGATCGCCTTAGCGTAGAGCGAAAACAGGAAGCGCGATTGCGCTCCGCAATTCAGCCCGGAACAGTTTGACGTGAAGATGTCCTTGAAGCCGTCTAACGGGTGCATCACCGAGAACCCGCTCTTGACGATCATATTTTCGCTCAGCAGCGGCCGATAGACGACGCCCGCGCCATAGTCAATCCCAATGTTGTTGCGGATTTGGCGCTGAAAGGTCAGCAGTTGCAAGGACTCCGTATGGTGAAACCGCAGGTAGTTGAGGTTAGCCAAAAACTTCAGCTTGGGCGTCACGTTGGCTTCATAGCCGACATTGGCCACGATAATGCCCGGATTGACGAAGTTGGCCTGCCCCTGTAGCTTGCTGCTGCGCAGGTTGGGGATGAGGCTTTCCTGGGTGACGAGCGCGACGCCGGCGCGGGTCAGGCGAATTTCCTGGCTGTTCCAAAAGCTGTTTTCGCCCCCGGCGAAAAACTGCTTATCGAGGATGGAGTCGAAGCCGCGCGCCACGCGGTCAGTCGGATTCGAGTCGCCGGACGAGAAAAAGCCCGACACCTGAAAGCGTTGCCAATCGCGGTCATAGGAAAGCTCCAGCGCGGCGAGTTGCGCGTTGATGCGCGTCGGACGCCCGGCGATCGGTTGCAGCGAATCGCGCCCCAACGCCTGGTAAAAGGCATGATTGACGTTGATGCGCCGGAAGTGTCCGTTGCCGGTCCAGCCGATATAGCCAGCCTTGACGCTGTGCGGGGTGACGGGTCCGACTTGAACCGGGCGCACCAGAAAGCGGTTCTGGTCAAACTTAATGCTCGGCTGGTCGTCGTTGTAGTGAACGCTCAACTGCATCGTGTAGCCCGGCTTGATGAAGTCCTGCCGATAGAGGTTGGCAATCCACACGCGCTGGTTGCGCTGGTCAAAGGTGTTGATGCCGCTGTTGGTGTCTTTCTCCAGCATGTAGAAAAACGCCGCGTTGAACTGCCATTTGTTGTCGCGGAAGTTCCCGAACAGGCGCGCGCCCAGGTTGAAGTCGTCGAAAATCAGCCCGCGAAAGTCGCTGTTGAACGGCTGAATGCCGACGCGCAGCGAGGTCGAGTCGAAGAACGGGCTGTGCCCAGCGCGACTGCCCTTGCCGCGCAGAAAGGGAAAGAGCTTGGTCGTGTCGCCTAGCCGGACTTCGGCAAAGGCTTCCTGGAAGCCAATGTGCGTGTCAAATCGGGTCGTCCCCTTGCGCACGTCGCGGTTGACGATGCCGTTTTCCCGCGCGGCGAGGTAGTTCAGGTTAAACACCGGCGTGAACTTGATGCGCCAGTCCGGCGGCTTGAACGCGGTGTCCCCGTGGAAGAGTTCCACCGACGCGATGAAGTTCTGTTGGTTGAGAAATTGGCCGCCGCGCCCGAAAAACTCCGCCGCGCCGGGCCGCCGCGCGTTAATGTCTTGCGGCAGGGGCGTTCGGCGGCCGTCCACGAAGGTAAAGCTCTCAAAAGTCAGGACCAGAAAGGTGTGCTGTCCGATGATGGGGTAGTCGCCCTTGAGGACGTTGAGCCGATAGGGGTTCAAGAGGCTTCCCTTCTCGTAGCGGTTCCATTCGGGAAAGCCAATGCGCCAGCGGTCTTCAATTGGCACGCCAACGTCGCTGTCGCGCCGCTCGCTGCGCGGCCTGACGCCGCTCGGCCCTTCCGCGCCCGGCACGGTCAGATCGCGCAAGTCGGGGATGTCGGCGGCCGCGCGCGGGACGCGCGAGGCGTCCTGTCCGGCGCGCGCTTCCTGCGCCACCGCCACAAGGACGGCTTCTGACGCGGTCGCGAGATTTTGCGCGGTCGCGGCTAAGCCCGACCACCCAGTCAACCACCCGACAACGAGAGCGAACGAACGGCAGGCGAGATTCATGCCGAAACTCCTGTTAGGTCTTCAAGGAGCGCAATGCCACCGTGACGAGGGGCGCTGCGCCGGAGGCGCCGGACGACAGAGGCGACGTCTTACCTTCAAGAAGATCTGTAACGAATCACACCTTTCGCGAGGTGTCAAAACTTTTATTCGCCCGTCAATCGCGGATGACGCCCGCCGCGAGAGGCTTGAGCGCGGCAATCCGGTCCAGGGCGGCGGCGGACGCGCGTTCCCGACGCGGCGCGGAGCGCCGCGCCCGCGCTTGCCCTGGCCTTGCCAGGGCTTTGACTGGGACGCGCCGGATTTCCCCAAATAAGCTCGATAAGCTCGCGTCAACGCCAAGTTGCGTCGCCAACGGCGCGGGCGAGCCGCTCGAAACGCGCCTTGCCAAATCACAGAGGGAGTCAAAATGAAGAATGCCGACTCGCCTTTGTCATTCCGGAAGCGTTGCAGCCGTCAGCGCGGCGGCGTTTCGCGCGCCGCGCCCTCTATTTGCGATTGCTAGACGGGCAATTCGTCTTATGACGTCTCGAGTGACGTCTCGAGACCAACCGCGCGACGCCAGGCGGGAGGGCGGCGTCAACCAGCTCTTCTGGCCCAAAGCCATTCTCATCCTGCATTGTCGCCGGGGACTAAGCGATTTGCTGAACGCCGCTCGAAAAACAAGCGTTCGCGCAACTCGGCGACCGCCTTGGCGCAGCGGAGCTATTTTTCCCGCCGCCCGCGCTGACGGATGCCGACATCGTGACGCTTTGTCGCGATGCCGGCGCGCCGCGCCGCCGATTCGCAACGAGCCAGCCGAGCGGCAAGCGCCGAGCGGCAAGCGCCGAGCGGCAAGCGCCGAGCGGCAAGCTAAGCCGCCGCGAGGAGCGGGTTGGGCAAGCAGTCGGTCGCCGGCTAACGCGCTTGAAGGAGCGCAAGGCTTTTCCATTTTCCATTCGGCGCCAGGAACCAGCTATGATGGGGACGGCGTCCCCTATGTCGAGCCTTCGTCGAAACCTATCAAACACCATGAACACCGCGCCTGACCTATCGCGCGCAGCGCTGACCGACTCGCTGACGCGCAGCCTCGATTCGGCCGTCGCCGAGCTGACGGCGCTTTCCGCCGACCAGCGCGCCCGCCCCCTCAAGCCCAGCCGCGCCAACCCCGACATCGTTTGGACGCCCTGCGATCATTTCGCCCACCTGATTGGCGTTGAGCGATATTTCAATCGGGCGATCGAAAAAGCCCTTGCGGAACAGCCCGGCGCCGCGCCGCAACCGCAAGCCGACGCGCCGACCGGTCCGCGCGAGGAGGCGATGGCGGCGGTTCATGCGCTCAACGACCAGTGGATTCTGAAACAGCGCGACAAATCCTTTGACGAGCTCGTGGCTATGGCGCAGGCGACGCGCGCCCAAACGCTCGCCCTGCTTGAGCGCGCCGCCGACGCGCAGTTGACGCGCCGCCTTCCCGCGCCATGGGGACTGGCGACCGTGGCCGAAATCTTCGCCCTGCACGCCCGCCATACGGACCTGCATTTGGGCTTCATCCGCGCCGGCCTGAGCGGAACGGCCTGACAACGGCATGACTTCGCCGCCGGTCGCGTCCCTGGTCGCCGTCCTGCTTGGCAACGCGCTCATGCGCATTGCCGGGGCGACCGGCGGCATCCTCATTGGCTTTTATCTGGCAGCGCTCGTCGCCCAAGGGCGAGCGCTCGACGCTGGCCTCGTCGGCGCGCTCACGGCGGTCGCGTTTGGGGCGGAACTCGCGGGCGCGCTGCCGATGGGCATGCTGGCCGACGCCCGGACGCCGCGCGCCATGATGGCGTCTGGGGCGCTCCTGGGCGCGCTCGCCGCGCAACTGTTCGGGCTGAGCAGTTTCGTCCCCGCGTTCTTTCTCGCCCGGGCCCTTGAAGGTCTGGCTGTCGCCGCGACGACGCCTTCGGCGCTGGCGTTCCTTACCGAGGCCACGGCGGATGACGCCGCCTGGCGCGGCAAAGTCATGAGCTATTTCGAGATATCGCTGCTGGGCGGGCTGGCCTTTGGCGGCGTGCTGGCAAGCGCGCTGTGGAAGACCGTGGGCGCCTGGGGCTTTTCAGCCGCGGCCGGATTGTATGTCGCCGCGGCCGGGCTGTTTGTGTACGGCGCGCATGGACGCGCGCGACCCATCAACGCCTGGGAGGGGCTGCGCGGCGCGCTAGCCGCGCCGATGCTGCGCCGTCTGGCGCCCGCTTGGGTCTGTATCAACGCGATAGTCGGCGTCTGGCTGGGGTCGACGCTGCCGTTTTTGCTGACGCTTCCCGAACGACGCGGACAGTTTCTCACCGGGGTTTTCGCCGACAATCCCGACGGCGTCGGCTGGGCGCTGTTTGGGTACGCCGTGATTTTCGCCGCGGGCGTCACCGGGTGGAGCTTCATTCTGCACCGGCTGCGGCGCATCACGGCGCTGCGCATCGCGCTCGGCGGGCTTTTCATCGCCTGTCTTGGCTTCTATGCGCTTAATCACGCCGGGGAGCAGCCGGCGGTCGTTCGGTGGCTCATCGGCGGCGGCATGGCGCTAGCCATCATGGTTGAAAGCGGCTTCACGCCGACGGCGCTGGCGCTTCTCGCCGAAGCGGTTGGGGAACAGGCCGGGCGCGGGGCTACGATGGGCGTCTATTCGGTTCTGCTGGGCGTTGGCGCCGTGACCGGGGCTATCCTCGGCGGCATTGGGGCCAAGTGGGCGGCCATGGATGGTCTCATTGCCGTGACCGCGCTGCTGGCAATTGCAGCGACCCTGGCAGTCGAATGGCTGGCGCGGCGCCCAGACCAGCCAGCGACGGCCTAGCGCGCCTTCCGAGCCGGCGCAGTCGCTTCCCGGACGGCGCGACCGTCGTCCGGGAAGGGCTGGATCGACGTGGCAAGCCAACCCCAAAACCGGGACGGGCGACTTGGCGTCCCCGTCCCTGGAAGGCGTTGCGCGCGAACCCCGCGCTCAGAAGTTAAACTTCAACGCGAACTGAATCTGACGCGGCGGCGCGGCGAGCGTCGGCGCGCCGCTGAACTGGTAGCTCGGATTGATTTCCGTGACGTTGACGCGGTTGGCCACGTTGAACATCTCGAAAATAAACTCCAGATTGCGCGCCGTCACATCGGCGTCGCGCGAGAAGTAAAACTTCCGCGCCAGCCGGAAGTCCACCGCGATGAAGTTCGGACCCGTGAAGGCGTTGCGTCCGACGTTGCCCACGAAGGTCGAGAGCGGCAGCCCGAAGTTCTGCGCCAGGCGGCTGTCGGGCGGCAGGGTCAGAAAGCCGTTGCCGCGCGGCGATGGGAAGCAGGTCAGCCCGGCCGTCCCCGGCGGGCAGGACTGCACGAAATTCGGCCGCGCCGTCGAGGAGCTGTTGACCTGCGTTTGATCCACGCCGATGAGCAGCGTGTAGGGCCGCCCCGCGCCCGCCTCGACAATCGGCGCGAACGTCCAATCCGCCAGCAAGTAGCGGCCCGGGCCCTCGTTGCGCTTGAAGGGGCTGGTCACGACGGCGCTAAAGATAAAGCGGTGCCGCTGGTCGAAGTTGGAATTCGACCGGTCAAGCCGGGCGTTGCTGTTGTCCTGCGGCTCCTGAAGCGTTTGCACGTCAGTCGAGTCATCGATGGCTTTCGACCAAGTGTAAGAGGCCAGGAACTGGAAGTTATTCGAGAAGCGCTTGTTCACGCTCAATGTCAGGGCGTGGTAAATCGAGCTTCCGGTGGACTCGTAGTTTTTCACGCTGCCAAACGGCACGAAGGGGTCGCCTTGCAAGCGCGGCAGGTTGAACCGATTGGTCAAGGCGGTCAGCAGTTGCTGCGCGGCGGCGACCGGAAGGTTGAGCGTCGCCGCCGTGTAGAGCAGGTTCGGCCCGGTGCGTCGGAAATCGTTGAACAGGAAGCGCCCCACCGGCGCGACCTGGGACGGCAGCCCCGAAAGGCCCGGACCCAGGCTATTCGGGAGCGGATTGTAGAGGCCGGCGAGCGGCCCCGTCCCGAAGAACCCGACCGTCTGCCCGCCAACCACGATGGGGTTGGTTTGCGCCTGCGCATTGGCTTGCAGCAGCGCCAGGTCCTGCTGGTTGACGTTGCGCGGGCGGACAAGCTGCAAGCCGCGGATGTAGCTGTAGGTCGCGTTGACCGTGATGGCGCGCCCAAACTGCCGCTCGATGGAAAGGTTGCCCTGCTGCGTGTAGTCAAACTCGAAGTCGCGGTTGATATGCAGCGTCTGGGACGTGATGGGCGAGAAAAGCAGCGACCGAATCGGGCCGCCGTTGAGAATCTCAAAGCCCGGATCAAGCGGGTTATACCGCTGTTGGCCGACCTGATACCCCGGCAGCGCTGGCACGGGGATGTTGACCCGCTCGTTGCGGAAAATCGCCCCGCCGCCTAGCAGGCCCGGAAAGACGAGGAAGGGCGATTGCGCGCCGTCCACCACGTCGGAGAGGAAAATCAGACCAGCGAGCGGCGTGCCGTAAAACAGCCCGTAAGCGGCGCGCACGACGGTCTTGCCGTTGTTGAACGGATCCCAGGCGAACGCCACGCGCGGAGCGATGTTGTTGTAGTCGCGCGGAAAGCCCTGCTGAATGCCGAGAATGCGCTCGCCAGCGCCGAACAGATTCGGCATGTTGATAGTTCCGACGTTGCCCGGAGCGACGAATGGCTCAGGGCGCAACGCCGCGATTTGCTTGGTATACTGCACGTCGTAGCGCAGGCCGTAGTTGAGCGTGAAGTTCGGGCGAATCTTCCAGCTGTCCTGGGCGAAAACGCCCAGCACCGGATTGTTGAAGTCGCTGTTTGGGTTGCCGACGTTCTGCACATAGGATTCCGGCAGCCCCAACCCGTAAGCCTGCACGCCGTTGAACGCCGGAAAGCCCTGCGCCGCCGGGAAGAGCTGGTTGGGCGGAAAGGCGTAAACGCCGCCAAAGTTAACTTCAAACAGCGCGTTGTAAAGCAACAGGTTGAAATCCGCGCCGAACTTCAGCGTGTGGTTGCCGGCAATTTTGGTGAGGTTGTTCGTCACCTGCCAGCGCTTTTCAACGCGCCGCGTGGGCGAGAACGGCTCGCGCCCGAACGAGGCGACGCCCGGCACCTCGACGCCGACAATCTGGCTCTGCGGGCCATAGTCCACGCCGCGCCGCGAGAACTGGAAGCGCGACTCGTTGATGAGCGTCGGGCTGATGGCGGCCACGTTCTGCGCTACGAAGGCGATGTCGCGCGTGCCCTGGAAGCCCGTGCGCGTGAAGTTGTTGAGCGCCGTCGGCTGGTTTTGCCCGTTGGACGGAATCCCGCGGATGGTCGAGGGCGACACGCTGAAGCGCGCGAAGAACTGGTGAATGTTGTTAAAGCGATGGTCAATGCGCAGCGCCGGCAGGAAGGTTCGCTCGCGAGTCGTGTAATTGCCTAGCAGCGTGTTCATCGGGCGGAAGCTGCCGTTCGCCAGCGGCACCGGCGAGCTGAAGCCGGGATTGGTCACGCCCAGCGCGGCGAGCGTCGGGAAAATAGCCTGCCCGTTGGTCTGGCGCCCGGTCAGCCCGACGCTGGAGCCTTCGCGGGCAAGGAAGTAAAACGTGTTGAGCGCCTGGAAGGTCGCGTTGGTCAGCAGCGCCGTTTGCACCGGCGCGGGCAGCGCGGTGAAGGGCGTCGAGAGGGGAATCCCCGTCGCCTGCGATAGGCTGTTCAGCGCCGCGTTGAGAAATGCGACCTGCTGCGGGGTGACTTGCGCCGCCTGTCCGCCAATCGGCACGAAAATCCCGGCCGGCAAGTTGGACAGCCCCAGATTGGGCGAGGTCGCCAGCAGCGCTGGCGGCGTAAAGGTCGTGAAGCCAAAGCCCTGGCGCCCGGTGATGTTGAAGCCCGTGCCATTGAGGTTCTGCGTCTCAAACGAGAGGAAGAAAAACGTCTTGTCCTTGACAATCGGCCCGCCGAGCGTGAACCCGCCCTGGAAGCGGGTTTCCGGGTACTCCCGAACGCCCGCGAAAGCGTTGTTGGCCGAATAGGCCTGGTCGCGCAGGAAAGCGAAGACGTTGCCGCGCAGCTCGTTGCCGCCGCCCTTGGACACAATGTTGATGACGGCCGAGGACGCGCGCCCGAACTCCGGCGCGAAGCTGTTGGTTAGGATCTGGAACTCCTGCACGGCTTCCTGCGAAACCGTCGCCCGGACGCCGTTGACGGCGGAATCAGTCGCGTCCGCGCCGTCAATCGAGACGTTGTTGGCGCGCGCGCGCTGACCGCCGAAGTTCAGCCCCGACGTGGGCGCGACGCCAAGCTTAGGCTGGTTGTCGCGGGTAGTCGTCGAGGTCAGCAGCGTAAAGCCCACATAGCTGCGGCTGCTCGTCGGCAAGTTGTTGATTGCCCGCTGGTTAATCGTTTCAGACACCGACGTGCGCGAGCCTTCGATCACTTGCGTGTCAGCCGTGACGACAACTTCCTCGGTCGTTTCGCCGACGCGCAGCGTGAAATCAAGCTGCGCCGCCGCGCCGATGGTCAGCGTGACATTGCGGTTGACGGCGCGGGCGAAACCGGCCGCCTCAACGCTAATTTCATACGATCCGGGCGGGAGCGCAATGAACTGATAGACGCCGAGATCATTCGTCGTTGCCTCGCGGGTGAAGCTCGTGCGCTCGTCGCGCGCCATAACCTTAGCGCCCGCAATAACCTTACCGCTATCATCGCTAACCGTGCCGCGCAGGTCGGCCGCGTTGACTTGCGACTGGGCGAACGTCGTTGTCGGAACGAGCAACGACGGTGTAATCAGCGAACAAGCGCCAAGACATAATCCAACTAGACCGCGGCGCAGGTGATTCAGCAGCATGGAAGTAAACTCCTTTTTTTTTCCATAGATTGCTTCATGGCGTTCGAGTTGCTGGCGGCCGCCGATGCCTATACAGGTCAAGACTCGATGCCCACGGGGCGCAAACATACCCGTTACCCGGCTGCGCTCGATGCCTGAGCCGCCGTCACGAAGGCACTTTAGAGGGAAAAGTGATGAGCTTTCAGCTTATTAGCACGTCAAGCGCCTGCCGCGCAAGCGCGCGTCAAGCGCGTCAAACCATCGCCGGACAACATTTTGCAGCGCGTCATAGGCGCCAGAGAATAACCTTTCGGCTCATTCTGGCCGGCATTTTTACCCTAGGCGGCTTGTTCCAGGCGAGTCCGCCCGCCCGCCCGCTGCCGGACCCGCCGGCGCAGGAGATAGAAGTCGGCGCGGCGTCCTGGCGCTTCTCGGCGACCGAGCCGCCCCTGCGCGCGGCGGAGATCGAGGCGCGCGCGCGCGAGGCTTACCAGCGCAACCGCGAAGTGGACGACGTGGCGGCGGATGTTGATCGCCGCGGCATCAGCTTTGAAATGACCGAAGCCTTTGGGCGCAAAATGCGCTTTCTGCGGGCCGCTCAGGTTGAAAGCGCGCTCTGGCGGGCTGACGAGCGCCGCCAAGCCGTGACCGCGCAGCCGCAGCGCCCGGTGGCGCCGCTAACGGACAATCCCGCCGCGCCGCTGTACAGGGAGGAACAGCCGTTTATCGAGCAGGTTCGCGCTGTCGCGCGCGCTTATGTGGCGGGCCTGCCGGATTTCACCGCGCGCCAGCGCGTGCAGCGTTACTACCGGCTTGGCGGCAACCCCTGGCAGCTTGGCGACTACCTTGAAATTGCGATTGCCTATTCGGCGGAAAAAGGCGAAAAGCTTGAACTCAAGCTCCAGAACGGCGTCTCGACCTCGCTGGCGCTGGATGAAGTCGGAGGACTGACCTCGACTGGGCAGTTCGCCGGACTGCTCAAGTCGCTCTTCGACGACGAATCGCAAACCCGGTTTCGCGACGCCGGGACGACCAGCTTCTACGGTCGCGCCTGCCGCGCGTTTGAATACGCGGTTGAAACGGCCTACTCCCGCCAAACCTTGCAAATCGGCCAGGCTCGCGCGATCGCCGGCTATCGCGGGCGACTTCTGGTTGACCCCGATACGCGCCGCATTGTCCGACTCGAGTCGGAATGCGTTGATTTGCCCCGCGACTTTCCAGTTTCGGAAGCGATCTCAATTGTGGAGTTTGGCTGGGTGACGGTGGGGGAAAGCGATTACCTCATGCCGGTCGCCGCGCGCGTGGCGCTGACCGACCGCAAGAATCGGATGACCTCGCTGAACTGCATTGCCTTCCAGAAATACGGCAAGTTCGAGACGACGGTCGTCGTGGAGTGAGTTTCGCGCCCGGGCTGGGTTTGGAATTTTTTCCGAAGTCCTGGATTGACGCGTTGGCGGGCGCGACGTATGCTCCGCGTCAAAGTTGTTCAAAAGGCTTGATTTTAGTTATAACGCGCAACGTTTTCATGACGCGCTGCAGTAGAACTGGAGTTGAGCCCCCTGAGCTTCCCAGCTGAAATAATATTCAAGGTGCAGGTGCTCGCCATGACCTCTGAGCTGTGTGACCTCGTCTTCCGTCAGAGCTGGACGGGAGGCAGCGCGCTGCGTTTCCGCGCTCGCCCGATGCCGTCAGACGTCGCCTTTGCGCTGGGGCGGCGCGCGCGGGCCAGCGCGGCGATGGCGGCGATGATAGCCTTCATTATGTTGATTTGTGGCGCCGCGACCGGCTGGGCGCAGTCGGCCAGCACCGGGCAATTGCGCGGCGTCATTCGCGATCCGCAGGGAGCTGTGGTCAGCGGCGCCTCGGTCACGCTCACTGAGCAGGCAACGGGAAGCAAGCGCGAGGCGACCACGGGCGGCAGCGGCGACTTTACGTTCACGCTGCTTCCGCCAGGCAAATACCGACTCGAAGCGCGCGCCACGGGCTTCAAGACCAGCGTGACGGAAAACATCACGGTCAGCATTACCGGCGTGACGACCAACGACGTCGCGCTCGAAATCGGCGAGGCCGCCTCGGAGGTCGTCAATGTCTCCGGCGAGGCGCCGCTGATTCAAGCCGACTCGGCCGCGCACGGCCGCGTCGTGGATGAGCGAGGCATCCGCCAGCTGCCGCTCCCGACGCGCAACTTTCAACAGCTTCTCGCGCTGTCGGCTGGCGCGGCATCCAACATCTTTAACACTTCGGAAGTCGGGCGCGGCGACACGGCCATCAACGTCAACGGACAGCGCACGACCAGTAACTCCATCCTTATCAACGGCATTGACGTGAACTCCATCGGCACGGGGTCGTTCGCCAACCTGGCCGTGCCGGCGACCGACACGCTGCAGGAGTTCATCGTGCAAACCAGTCAGTACGACGCCTCCGCCGGGCGGAACGTGGGCGGCATCGTGGCGGCCATCACCAAAAGCGGCACAAACGAGCTTCACGGCAATGCGTACTTCTTTCTGCGCGACCAGGCGCTCAATGCCAACAACTTCTTTCTGAAGCGCGCTGGCATTCCGCGTCAGGCCAACAACCGCAAGCAGTACGGCGGGACGATTGGCGGCCCGATTGTCAAGAATCGGGCGTTTTTCTTTGGCTCCTACCAGGGCACGCGCGAAACCAGCGGCACGTCGACCAACAACAGCATCGCGCCCTTCAACCCGGCCCCGGACTTGACTGATGACCGGTCGCTGGCCTCGATTCGAGCGATTGCGCTGAGCCGCGCGCCAGGGTTCGCGTCGTTCATCAACTCGGCGGCCTTTGCCGCCTCGCCCCAAGCGAGGCTCCTCCAAGCCCGCTATCCTGACGGGCAGTTTGTCATTCCGAGCGGCAACGGGCGCACCACTGGCGTGCGGGTAGCGGAGTCCACCTTCCGCGAAGAGCAGTTCAACGCGAACGGCGACTGGCAGATCAATGACAACAACCGCGTGTCGGGCAAGTTTTTCTTCGCCAACAATACCGTCCAGCAGGGGCTGTTTCGGCAGTTCGGGGGCGGTAACGCGCTCCAGTTGCCGGGTTATCCCGTGGACGCCATTACGAACAACCGCGTCACCGCCGCTTCCTGGACGAGCATCCTTCGCCCAACGCTCATCAACGAGTTTCGCTTTGGCTACAACCGATTGATCACGGAAGGCAAGCCGACCGAGCCGCTGCGCGCGGCTGACTTTGGCATCAGCTCGCCGAGCGCCGCCCGGTTTCCGGGCCTGCCGGGCTTTACCTTCTCGAACATGTTCTCGTTCGGGCCAGCGACGACTTCCGATAGCTTCAACACGACCGAGGGCTTTACGTTCAACGACACGCTTTCGCTTACCGCCGGCGCGCATTCGATGAAATTCGGCGGCGAGCTGCGCCCCTACCGGCAGCGGGTATTTTTCAATGTCGGCGCGCGCGGGCTGATTCAGTTCACGGGCGGCTTCGCCAACGCAGCCGGACTCGGCGCGTTCGCGGCGCTGGGGATCCCGCCCGGCTCGGTCAATCGCGCGCCACAGTTCCTGCCGACGCTGCCTTTTACGGAATTTCTCATCACGGGCGTCAATCCAGGCTTGTCGTCCACGGCCGGCGGGCTGACTTCGCCGTTTCTGTCGGTCATTTCGCCGGGCGGAGCCAAGCGCGACTTCCGGGCCAACGACTTCACGCTGTTCTTTCAGGACGATTGGAAAATCAGCGACCGGCTGACGGTCAATCTCGGCTTGCGCTACGACTACTTCGGTCCCTTCTATGAAAAAGACGGACTGATGGCGACCTTTGACGAAGGCGTGGCGCGGGCCGCGGTCGGCATTGGCGCGAATGGCGTTTCCAACTTGGCTGGCACCTTCGCCGGCTTCTTCGTGCCGTCCAACAACCGCGCCGGGCTGCCGGGCATTACGCGGGATAGTCGGCGGGGCTTCACCGAGCCGGACTGGAACAACTTCGCGCCGCGGATTGGGATGGCTTTCAAGCCGCTGCCGACGGATCGGTTTGTCGTCCGGGCCGGGTACGGGCTTTACTACGACCGCTTCAACGCCCGAACGGTCATCAACTCCAGCTTCAGCTTCCCAGTCTTTCCGCTCATTCCGTTCTTTCCGGCGGTGGCTGGGGGCGGCTTTGCCAACCCATTCGCGCCGATTCCGGCGACGCAGGGTCCGATTGACACAGGCAACGCGTCGTTCTTTCCCGGCACAAGCTGCGCCGGGGCGGCCGGCCCCAACCGCGGGCTGCCGTTCTGCCTGGGCGGGCGGCAGGTCGCCGTGCAGGGCATCTATCCGGGACGCAACCTGCGCACGCCTTATGTGCAGCAGTATTCGTTCGGCTTCCAGTGGGAGTTCATCAAGGATACGCAGCTTGAAGTGAGCTATGTCGGGTCGCAGACGCGCAAGCTGCAACGCTTCAAGAACGTCAACCAGCCGTTCGCGCCCAACGGCACGGTCAGCCCGTTCGGCACAATCCTGTCGCAAATCACCCAGCCGGGGCTGAACTCGTTTTCGGTGACGGTTCAGGAATCATCGGCCGTAGCCAGCTACAACTCCCTTCAGGCGACAGTCACGCGCCGCCTGTCCAAAGGGCTCCAGGCGCTGGCGAGCTACACTTGGTCGCACGCGATTGACGAATACTCTGGGCAACTGACGTCGCTCGGCACGAGCGACGTGTCGCCGGACTTTGGCAATCAGGCGACGTTCCAGGGCAATCGCGCCACGGCGGATTTTGACCGGCGGCAGCGGCTTGTCGTCAGCTTCGTCTATGACCTGCCGAAGTTTTACGACGGCGACCGCTTCGCCCTTAAGGCGCTAGCCAACAACTGGCAGGTGTCAGGCGTCTCGATTTTTCAGACCGGGCTGCCCTTTACCATCGCCAGCAGCACGGGCCTGAGTGACGGCGCGCGCGCCTCCTATGCCGCCGCCGGACAGGGCAACGGCAGCTTGTCCGGGGATGTTCGCCGGCGGCTTGACCGCTACTTTGACACCAGCCGGTTTGTCGCCTCGACCGGCGTTGGGAACTTCGGCACGGTCGGGCGCAACACCTTGCGCGGGCCAGCGCAGGCCAATACCGATTTCTCCATCATCAAGTTGTTGATTTTCCAGGAGCGGTATCGGGCGGAATTCCGGACCGAGTTCTTCAACATCTTCAACCAAACGAACTTCGCCAATCCCGGCAACGTTGTCGGGACGCCCAACTTCGGGCGGATTCTGGAAGCGACGACGGGGCCGCGAATCGTGCAGTTCGCCTTCAAGTTCGCCTTCTAGCAAGTTCGCCTTCTAGCGCGCTTTCCGAACGAGCGCCGTGGACTGGCAAGGGTCGTTATCCGCGGCGACCCCAGCTAGGCCGCCGCGACAGCCGCTTGGAAAGCGCGCTGACCGCGCTTAACTAGCTTGGCGCGCTTTCCAAGCGGCTTCGAGTTGACCTTTGGCGTAAAAGATAATCGCCAGCACGAGCAGCGTCGTGGTCAAGCTTTCCACCGCGACGGCCACCGCCGCAACTGAGAAGGAAGCGCCTTCCAGAATGTCGAGCTGGATGGCAAACCACCGCTGGGCTAATTCGCCGGTGACGCGGGCCAACGCTAGAAAGACGACGCCGGAAACGAGCGTGCCAAAGCAAAACTGCGCGACCTGGGTCCAGTTGCCGGCAAAGCGGCCATCGAAATCGCCATGCGTCATCGTGCCGGCATGCGGACGGACGAGGTTTGAGGCGATCCCGATCAGATTGCCGATGACCAGCGCCGCGCCAAGATAGACGCCGAACCAAAGCAAAAGGTGGCGCACGTTGATGACGAATGTCCATTGCGGGCGAGCGACGGCAAACGCTGTCAAACACATAAAGAAGTAAGCGATAGCCCAGAAGCCGGTGAAAATTGAGAAACGCGCGACGATATCGCCAAATCTGGCAGCGACTTTAGGTTGCTCCATAGCGCTCAATATCCGTTGCACAGCGGAGAGAGGATGGGCGGGGCTGGCCCGATTATGCGCTTTTGCGCCCCGCCAAAGCGTGACACAGCGCACGCCGCGGCCCGTGAGCGGCGGGCCCCGGACGCCCCGGAGCGACTTGTGCGGCGCGCCGCTTTCCACCACAATAAGCGCGCGTCAAGAATACAGTTAATTTCAGGCGCGCCTTGAACCCCAAGGCGCTACGAGGCACCAATGAGCAACGGAACTGGCATGCTCGGTAGAATCTTTGGCTCAAAACCGGAAAACAATCGCGAGGAACGCGATCGTCGCCCTCAGGATGAGCGCCCCCAGGAACCGCCGCCTCCCGAAGACCCTGCGCCGCCGCATCTGCGCAGCTTTGACGCCATCTATCGCAGCGCGCGCCTTCCGGTCTCGCCCTGTGGCGTTGACGAGCTGGAGAAGATGATCGCCAACCCCATCATTGCCAACGCGCCGCCCGAAACGCGCGTTATCGCGCTCAAGTTCGCTCTCGACCGCGAAGGCCATACCATTGAGGAGCCCAAAAGCGACGCCGCCCGCAAGGTCAAAGCCCTTGACGCCTACCATGGCACGCTTCTAAGCCGCGCCGGTAGCCTTGAGCGGCGCAATGCCGAGCGCTTCCAGGAAATGGAAGCCGAGCGACTGGAGTTTATTCGGCGGCAAGAAGAAGAGCGGGAGCGGCTTGTGCAGGAAGCGCAGGAAGCCGAGCGCCAAGCGCGGGAGTTTGAAGCCCGCCTCAATGCTGAGCGTCAGCGTCTTTCAGAGCTGTTGCGACCGTTTGTCGGAGAGCTGGACTTCACGGAATCCGACTTGGATTCCGTCTTGTCGGATGTGACGCCGCCAGACGCCCCGCCCGCGCCGTCATCTTCAGTGATGGTTGACCCAAGCGTGCGCTGACGCCAAGCCGCGGATAAGCTAAAAGCGGCGGGCTGGACTCTCGCGGCCCTTCGCCCGCCGCTTTCTTCACGTTAGCGGAGCCCGGTCACTCAACCACCCAGGTATCCCCGCTGTTGAGGAGCTTTTCCAAGCTGCCCTTCCCGTGCGCCATCGCGGCTTCGATTTGCTGGGCGGTCAGCTCTTCGAAGGTCGGCTTGAAGACATTTCGAAAAACGCCCATCGGCACGGGGAAATTGGGGAAATCCATTTGGGTGAGCAGGTAGGCGAGGGTCGGGTCGGCGGCGCTTTCGTCGTGAACAAGCAAGTCGCCCTCGGTCACGCCGTTTTCCCCGATGGTGACAACCTCCGGCTTAATGCCGTTGAGCCGAATGCCCTTGTTGCGGTCCTTGCCAAAAATCATTGGCTTGCCATGCTCCAGATAGAGCATGTTCTCCGCCCGCACTTCCTTGTCGCTAATGGGCTTGTAGGCGCCATCGTTGAAAATGTTGCAGTTCTGGTAAATCTCAATAAACGACACGCCCTTGTGCCGCGCCGCCCGCTCGATGGTCGCTGCCAAGTGCTTGGTATCCACGTCAATCGAGCGCGCGACGAACGTCGCCTCGGAGGCGATCGCCAGGCATAGCGGGTTGATCGGGCGCTCAATGCTGCCCATCGGGCTTGACTTTGTTTTCTTGCCAAACTCCGAAGTGGGCGAATACTGCCCTTTCGTCAATCCGTAGATGCGGTTGTTGAACAGTAGAACGTTGACATCCAAGTTGCGCCGCAAGACATGGATAAAGTGATTGCCGCCAATCGAGAGGCCGTCGCCGTCGCCGGTGATGATCCATACCGAGAGGTCGGGATTGGCGACTTTGATGCCGGTGGCAATCGTGGGCGCGCGCCCGTGGATGGTGTGAAAGCCGTAGGTGTTCATGTAGTACGGAAATCGGCTGGAGCAGCCGATCCCTGACACAAAGACGAGGTTCTCGCGCGGGATGTTCAGCTTGGGAAGCACCGACTGCACCTGAAAAAGAATCGAGTAATCCCCGCAGCCCGGGCACCAGCGAACTTCCTGGTCGGAGATAAAATCTGTCCGTTGCAGGTTGAGCGGCGTCTCTGACGCGCCGGCAATTTTGAGTGGCTCGGTCATGGTTGTTTCGCCCTATGGGCGCCGCGCCGGGGGCGGCGGCGCTCAATGTAAAGTCAATCGCCAAAAATCACAGCAAAGCCTTGCAGCGGGCGATGAGTTCCGAAATCTTGAACGGCTTGCCCGCCACCTTGTTGATGCTCACGGTGTCCACGAGAAAGGCGCTCCGAATGAGCAGATTGAGCTGTCCCAAGTTGAGTTCGGCGACGGCGACGCGCTTGAACCGCTTGAGAACGTCGCCCAGATTGCGCGGGAACGGATTGAGGTAGCGCAGGTGAGCGTTGGAAACGCGATAGCCCTGCCGGCGCAGCTCTTCCGTAGCGGTAGCGATGGCTCCATACGTCCCGCCCCAGCCCAGGAGCAGCAAGTCGCCCTCCGGGTCGCCTTCCACCGACAAGTCGGGAATATAGTTTGCAATACGGGCGATCTTCTCGGCGCGCAGGCGCACCATGAAATCGTGATTCGCCGGGTCGTAGCTTACGTTCCCCGCGCGATGCTGCTTTTCCAACCCGCCGATGCGGTGCTCCAGGCCCGGCGTGCCCGGCACCGCCCACGGGCGCGAGAGCGTTTGCTCATCCCGCTCATAGGGCAGGAAGCCGGTTGGGTCCTGACGCAAAACCTGCTTCATCGCCGGCAATTCGGATAGTTGCGGAATCTTCCACGGCTCAGCCCCATTGGCGATGTAACCATCTGAAAGATAAAAAACCGGCGTCATAAAAGTCGCGGCTAAGCGGACCGCTTCCACCGCCATGTTGAAACAGTCGCTAGGCGACGAGGGAGCCACGACCGCGACCGGACACTCGCCGTTGCGGCCATAAAGCGCCTGAAGCAAATCCGCCTGCTCGGTTTTGGTCGGCAGCCCCGTGGACGGGCCGCCGCGCTGAACATTGATGATGACCACCGGCAGTTCCGTCATGACCGCCAGCCCGATGGCCTCGCTTTTGAGGCAGACGCCGGGGCCGCTCGTGCCCGTCAGCCCGATGTGCCCGGCAAAGGCCGCGCCAATCGCCGCGCCCATGGCGGCAATCTCGTCTTCCGCCTGAAAAGACTTGATGCCGAAATTTTTGAGCCGCGACAGCTCGTGCAGGATATCGGAGGCCGGCGTGATGGGATAGCTGCCATAAAACAGCGGTCGCCCAGTCAGCTCCGCGGCGGCGACAAAGCCCAGCGCCGTCGCTTCGTTGCCGGTGATCTTACGGTACTTGCCCGGCGGCAAGCTGGCTTTGCGCACCCGGTAGTGCGTGGTGAAAATCTCAGTCGTGTCGGCGTAGTCAAAGCCGGCCTTGAGCGTGCGCCGATTGGCTTCGGCAACTTCGGGCTTCGCGCCAAACTTCTGATCAATCCACTGGTAGGTCGGCTCCAGCGGGCGATCAAACAGCGCGAAGACGATGCCCAACGCGAAAAAGTTTTTACATCGCTCCTTGTTGCGCTTGGTCATCTCGATTTCGGTCAGCGCGTTGTAGGTCAGATCAGTGATGGGAATCGAGATGAGCCGGTAGCCCTTAAGCGAGCCGTCCGTCAGCGGATTCGAGGCATAGCCCGCCTTGTCGAGGTTGCTCTTGATAAACTCGTTTTCGTTGACGATGAGAATGCCGCCCTCATGCAGGTCCGGCAAGTTGACCTTGAGCGCGGCCGGGTTCATAGCCACGAGAACATCCGGCTCGTCTCCCGGCGTGCGAATGTCCATGCTTGAAAAGTTGACCTGAAAGCCCGACACCCCCGGCAGACTGCCCTGCGGGGCGCGAATTTCAGCCGGAAAATCAGGCAGCGTGCTGATGTCGTTGCCCAGCAGCGCGGCCGTGTTGGTGAACTGCGTGCCGGTCAACTGCATGCCGTCGCCGGAGTCGCCCGCGAAGCGAACGGTGACAGAGGTCACTTCCTGAATCTTTTCTTCGGTATTGCCAAGAATGGCTGTGGATGACATCGGGTTATGCTCCGAGCGTTTCTGAAGCCTTTTCAAAAAGGGGTTCTGGTTCACAATGGGCTCAAGCGGCCCGCGGGGACCCAACTAGACGGCGTGGGAGCGGCGGCGGGCGATGAGTTTCAGCCGCCCTCGACCGTGAGGCTCTTCTGATCAAGTTTTGGCGGGAGGTTGACAACATCCTGCGGGAAATGCTCGACAATGAAGCTGATAATGTGCCGCGTGGAAATCACGCCGAGAATGCCGCCGTCCGTATCCAGCACCGGCAAGTGCCGGTAGTTCCCGGCATCCATCAGGCGCATGGCTTCGACAATCGTGGCGTCTTCGTGAATCACCGTTGGGTTAGGCGTCATCACGCTCTTTGCCGGAGCGTCATAGCTAACGCCCAGGCCAATGACCTTGAGCAGGTAGTCCCGCTCAGTCACGATGCCCAGCAAGCGCCCTTCCTCGCCAACAAAAGCGTAGCCGGCGCGCTCCGCCATCATAGCTTTTATGGTTTCAGCCAGCGAGGTCTCCGGCGCGACGATAACCGGGCGCGAAGGTTCCAGGTGACGGACTTTCCAATCACGAATGATGCGTTCAAGAGACATGTTCCGCAACGTCCGGCGCTGCTTGAGCATCCGCCGCGCTCCAGGGTGGGATGGCACTACAATAGGCGACTGGCGAGGCGCGTCGCCAGTTGCGGACGGATGCTATGTGAGAAACATTACTTTTGGCAATTCCTTGCCTCTTGGATTGCTAGGCGGCCGGCAACTTTCGGCTCGGCCGCCTCAGGAGCGGCCGCTGAGCTACGCCGTGGCGATCTGGTCGCGGGCCGCGGCTGGCGCAAGCGCGCCCCCGAGCAGATCGCCCAGCAGCGTCGCGTTGAGATGCGTCGCCAGCGAGGCGGCCTCATCCGCGTCAAGGTCGTTCAGCAGCGGAAGCTCTTCGCCGCCCCGGCGAACCCCGATCACGCCCCACGCGCCGAAGAAGCGCGTCGCGGATGCATCATAGGCTTCGCCAAAAACATATAGGCGGTCGCCGGATCGCTCGACGACCAACTCCGGCAGCCCGGCAATCGCGCCCATTGCGCGCCGGAACAGCAGCCACGTCGTGTAAAGCCCGGCGACGCCCGCGACGAGCACAATGAGCCGGTCCGGCGAGAAACCCTGCGCCAACCCAGCCGCCGCCGCCATCGTGGTCACAAAGGAAACCGTCGCGAAGCCGACGGCGATCAGCGACTTTAGAACATCCAATAGCTCGCCGTTGCGCGTCAGCCAGAGCTTACGGTCAGTCAAGACAAGGCCTCGACCATTGGACAACAAGTATGATTCGCGTTTCATAACAAACCCTCGCGAGCCGCTGTCGCGGAGGCGGGCTTGTGGCGCGCCCGCGACGCATCCGGGACGCCTTTAGTTGTGCGCTTGCGGGACCTCAAAGTCAACGCTTTTCAACAATTCCTCGCCGTCGCCCCCGAAGTCGCGGTCAGCGCAGCGTCTCAGCCCAGCGTCAGCGCCAAGTGTTCAATATAGGCGCGCGGCCCTGGCGCGCCGCCGCGTCGGCGGCGCAGCGTTTGCAAACAGGCTTCAAGGGCGCGGGTCACGATGGCGGCATCCATTTCGCGCTCGACATTCTCGCGGTGAATCTGCCGACACAAAGCGACGCCTTCATCAATCGCCTGAAGAATGAAAGCGACCGCCGGCAAGTCATGCTCAAGCGGAATCTCAGCCGCGGAAGCCGTCGCCGCGAGCGCCATAGCCAGCGCCTGCTCGACGTCGGCGTCCGCGATGGAAGGATTGGGCGCGGCGGCGTCAGCGATATGGCGCTCGATGGAAAACGTCGCGCCGCGCGTTAAATCCTGCGTCATCGCCAGCCCGACAGCGTCTTCGATGCCTTCCAGCGGGATGGCCCGCGTGGGCGTGTCCCAGCCCGGCGGACACAAGGTCAAGCGCTCCGACTCCATCAGCGCCGTCCGATATCGAACGTGGCTCGGCAGCGCATAGCGCGGGTGGCGCGCGCCAAGCTGCTTTTTCTGCGCCCGGTCGGAGATGTAGTAAGCGTCCACGCCGCCAAGCGCGTTTTTCTTGATTTGCTCCGTGTAAACGCTGGGCAGCGGATCGTCCGATACCGGGCAGAAAAACGCGCCTGGCGGCAGCGATACAGTCGGCAAGTCGTCAAACCGAGCGATGAAGTCCGTGAAGTTATCGGGAGGCGGCTTCTCGATGTATTCGTTGATGCGCTTGCCGTAAGCGATCACGCGCGCCGCCTGAATCTTGTCGGCCGGCAGCCAGCGAAAGGGCGCTTCGTCCAATCGCCGGCTGAGCGCATCCGCCGTCAATCGCTCGAAAAAGACCTTGATGATGCCGTCGCGGATTTCATCAATACACAGCAGGGCGACATCCAGGGAGTCAGCCTCATCCGGTATCGCCTGAAGCAGGAAGCGAAGTCCCGCATAACGCCCCCAGACCATGCGGGGCGCGGCCGCGGCAGTCGCGGAAGCGGCCGCGGGCTGCGGGCCGCGGGACTGCCGCTGTTGCGCGCGAAGCTTTTGGGCTTTGGTTTTCTTTGGCATAAGGCAAGTGACAAGCGAACAGGCCGGCCGCGGGCGACGAGCGCGATCGCCGGCGCAGCCTGGCTTGGCCGCGCGGTGTTACGTTTGAGCTTCTACGTTTGAAATCGGGAGCGCCGCCCCAAGCTTGAGTCAGGCCAAGGGCGGCGGCGTTGGCCGATTGAGCACGGCAATGGTGAGACGACTCGCGCACGCCAGCCGCCCATCGTCATCGCGGATTTTGATGTCCCAGACGTGCGTGCTTGAGCCAATGTGCAGCGCCGCCACCGTCCCGTGGACGTAGCCGTCGCGAACCGCGCGAATGTGGTTGGCGTTGATTTCCAGCCCGACAATCATGCGCTCCGGCGACACGAGGTGCGACGCAACGCTGCCAAGGGTCTCCGCCAGCGCGACGGAAGCGCCGCCGTGCAGCAGTCCAAAGGGCTGCTTTGTCCGTTCATCAACTGGCATGCGCGCCCGCAGAAACGTCGGCGTCACCTCGGTAAACTCAATGCCGAGATGCGCCGCCAACCCAAACCGCGCCGAGCTCAGCGACGCCGGGTCGGCACCGGCGGGAAAAACAGACAGTGGTGACTCGCTCATAGACAGCTCGCTCAGGCTCTAGAGCAAGTCGCGGCGCGCCGAGCCGGCCCGCCTGACTCGCTCGCTTTGGAAAATGGATATGGCGGCAGCCGAGGAGTTACCGGTTGCGCCCGTATTGCTCATGGCTCGATACCCAGTCGTGGGAGCTAATGGCCGAAGCCAGCGAAAGCTCGCCCGCCAGAACGACCGCCGCCACGATTTCGGCAAGCTTATTGACGTTGCCGGGGCCGTCGCAGCCAAGCAGCTTTAGACACTCTTTCTGAGTCGGCAGCGAGGTCCCGCCGCCATAGGTCGCCACGATGAGGGACGGGATCGTGATGGAAAGATAGAGCGCGTCTTCCGGCGTGCGCTCGCAGTAGAGAATGGCGGCCGACGACTCCGATACGTTGGCCACATCCTGCCCCGTCGCGATGAACATCGCCGTCACGCCATTGGCCGAGTGCGCGCCGTTGTTGTTGACGCCGGACAGGAACCCCCCAATGGACTGCACCTGGAAGTGATAATGCAGCGACTCCGGCGAGGTGCGCATGACCTCCCGCAGCAAGTCGCCGGGGATGGTCGCTTCCGCCGTGACGCGCTTGCCCCGCGTCATGATGCTGTTGATTTGCGAGGCTTTTTTATCCGTGGCGAAGTTCGACTCCAAAAACCACCGGACGACCTTGCCGTGGTTTTGCACAATCCACTGGCAGGCGACATAGGTGGCGCGCCCAACCATGTTCTGCCCGGCGGCGTCGCCCGTTGCGTAGTTGAAGCGCGTGTAGAGAAATTTGTTCGACTGGTAAAACTCAATATTGAGCAGCTTGCCGACCCGCGTCGTGGACTCGGCCGCCGCCTTGACCTGATCGAAGTTTTCACGCAGCCACTTGGCAAAATCGCGGGCGTCGCGGGCGTTCTGGAAAATAAACACCGGGG
Source organism: Chloracidobacterium sp. CP2_5A (assembly GCA_002254845.1). Taxonomy (GTDB): domain Bacteria; phylum Acidobacteriota; class Blastocatellia; order Chloracidobacteriales; family Chloracidobacteriaceae; genus Chloracidobacterium. The sequence continues at coordinate 108,541 of NKPT01000003.1, forward strand.
CGCGCTGCATTTGATCGGCTGAGACCGTGCAGAGCACGCCGCCGGCCATCGTCAGCGTTTTCATGCCGCGGTTGTAGCTCGCCACGAGCGTCCCTTCCGAAGTCGCCAGCGGCACGAGAAACTCGCCCTGCGCATGCTCGCCATGGATGAGAAGCGGCCCGGCCAGGCCAATCGGCACCTGCGCGACGCCAATAAAGCTTTCGACATTGCCGCGACATACATGCGGGTCGAAGGAATAGCGGTTGACGTGCTGGAGCGGCTCGCCAGTCCGCTGCTGAACCAAGTCCTGCCGCTGCCGAATGATTTCATCGGCATAGTCATCTTCTTTACTGTATGGAACGCGCACAGAGGCCATAGTTGGATTCTCCTTGGTTGAAGCATGCTAAGCTCGAGGAGCGCATACGTGAGCAGCGCGCGTTATACATCACCGCCGTTGCGCGTCAACCCCGATTCATCGGTAAGCGTGGACGCTGGTCGGAAGCGGCTGCTCTTTCACCTTGACCGTCGTTTGACAAACCCAAGACGGCTTGTCAGCATCAAGGCTTCGTTGGATTTCCGCACTAAGCGGCTTTAGACGGCTTCCGACGCGTCCTAATTCGGAGCGCCGCTTGCCGCGCGGCCGGCCCGCTAACCCCATCCATTGAACCACTTTCAAGGAGACCCTAAGTTGCCATGAAGACTGTTTCGATTGCCGTCCTGAGTCTTGCGCTAGCCGCAGGGCCGCTCAGTCCCGCCGCTATCGCTCGCGAAGCTTGGGTGGCGCCTGAACAAGATAACGCCGCCAAGCAGCGCAAAGAGTACGATGACTATAAAAAAATCGAAGCCGAGCAGGACCCTGTCAAAAAGCTTGAGATGGCGCGCGCTTTCTTTGAGGCCAACCCGACGCCAACCTATGTGAAGTACGTGCAGGGACAAGTCAACGCCGCCCGCTACTCGCTTTTCACGCGCTACAAGGAAGCCGGCGACTTGGCGAATGCCACCAAAATTGCGGATGAGTATGTCGCAGCCGTGCCCGAAACCGACTTGTACTTCGCCTTTCAGTTGACGGCGCTGGCGGAAAGCAAGGCTCTCAAGAAAGGCGTTTCGGCGGCCGCGGCGGCGGAATGGGCTGAGGCCGCGAAATACGCGACCAAATCGCTCCGGCTGGTGGTGGAGGAAAACAAGAGCGAGGCGATGCTGTATGACGCCAAGTCCACGACGTGGGATAAGGTCAAGCCAGGCTTCATCGCTTATTTCTATCGCCTTCAGGGGCTCGCCCACTTTACGGCTAAGCGCAGCGAGGACGCCGAAAAATCGCTGCTGGCGGCTATCGAGGCGAAGTGTGACGCCTACCCCGACGCGTACTTCCTGCTGGGACAAATCCACAATGCGCGGTACGACGAGAAAGCTCAAGTCTTCAATAAGATGGACGCCGAAACGCAGTCCGGGGAAAAAGGGCGGGAGCTTTTGCAAGCAGCCAAGGACGAAGCCAAGAAGGCGTCTGAATTTTTCGCCCGCGGCATCCTCGTCGCCGAGGCGTCGCCCAATAAGGACGCCTACAAAGCCGTGGTCGCCAGCGCCCGCAAGGAGCTTGAAGACGCCTACGAGATTTGGAATGACGGCAATAAAGACGGGCTGGCCGATTATGCGGCGAGCTTCAAGTCAAGCTGCCAGCCATAAGCTGGAGCGGGCTTCGCTCCGGGCAGCGCGTGGTGACAACCGATGAAGCGCGGCGGTCAAGCGTTCAACGCTCAAATGGCTCAGCTTGAAAGCAAGCTGGGCCATTCGTTCGCGCGGCGCGAGCTGCTCGCGGAAGCCATCACGCATCGATCCTACGCCGCGGAACATCCGCCCGCCCCGCACAACGAGCGTCTGGAGTTTCTCGGCGACGCTGTGCTGGGTTTCATTCTCTGCGCGTGGCTCGTGGAACAGTTCCCAAGCGCCAGCGAGGGCGAGCTGGCCAAAGCCAAGGGGCACTTAGCGGCATCGGCTCAGTTAGCCCGCGCCGCGGAGCGCATTGGGCTTGGCGAAGCCCTGCGCATCGGACGCAATGAGGAGCAGCAGGGCGGTCGCCTCAAGCAAACCATTCTCGAAAACGCTTTTGAGGCCGTGGTCGCGGCGCTCTATCTCGACGGCGGCATCGCGGTCGCCACGCAGGCGACGCGAAAAATTTTCGCCGAGGATATCGCCGCGCTCGATTTTGCGCGCATCGCCGCGCTCGACGCCAAAACCGCGCTTCAGGACTGGCTGCGCCTCCATCGGCGGCCGCTGCCGAACTACGAGACCGTCGCGGTTGAAGGGCAGTCGCACCAGCCGACCTTTTACGTTACCGCCTCGATCGAGGGGCGCCTGCTTGGCGAAGGACGCGGCCCAAGTCGCAAAGCGGCGGAACAGGTCGCGGCGGACATGGCCCTGGCGCGGCTCAAGGCCGAGGCTGAAGCCGATGTCAGCCGCTAAGCCACAGCCGGGTTCTTCGGCGTCGCGCCGCTGGCGGCGGCTGGCGCTGGTCGGGGCGGTCATCCCGCCGCTGTTGTTTTCGCTTCTCTTCGCCGCGCCGCGGCTGATTCCAAGCGGATGGCTCATCCCTCGTCTAGAAAGCCTGCTGGGACAGGCGCTTAGCGCGCCGGTTCGCATCGCCAACGCGCAGGCGACGTCGTTTCTTCCGCTCACGGTTGCCATCCAAGATGTCACGCTGGGACAAAACCGACCCGACGACCGCCTTGCCGGCGTCATTCGCCGCGCCGAGTTTGGCATTGGCTGGCTTGATCTTTTCCGCCGTCGCCCGTCTTTCACCCACTTGACGGTGACCGAAGCCGATCTCCGGCTGGCGAGCGGCGCGGCGAGCGCGGCGGCGCGGCGCTTGTCTCAAGCCGAATCAGCGGTCATGACGCTGTGGGTCCGCGCCGACGCGCCAACCGGCAAAGCGGACGAGGCGCTCGCCATTGAGCGACTCCAGGTGCGAAACAGCCGGCTGCAGTGGACGAATACCCCGCTCGCTTTTGAGCGCCTGGAAACGGAAGGGCGCGTCGCGGGGCGCGAAGTCGCGCTGGGGCGAACAACCGCCGCCTGGCTGGGCGGCGCGCTGGACGCTGCCGCCATCCGCCTAACCTTTGAGCCGGCGCGACTCGGCTTTGCCGTCACAGGGCGACTGGCGGACATCGCGGTTGAACAACTGACCAGTCCGCCGGAGAAGCCTGCCGCGGTTGGCGCAGGAACGTTTCGGCTGGACGTCACCGGACAGTACGCCTACGAGAAGCAAGCCTTTGAAGACCTCGGCGGCTCTGGCGACGCGGCGCTTCGCAACGGTCGCCTGACTCGCGTCCGACCGGGAACGATTGGGCGCGTGATGGAAGCGCCTTCGCTCCCGGCGCGGATTGGCGGCTTTGATCTGAGCCCGTTGCGCGAGCGATGGCTGGGCGCGCCATCGGCGCCGGCCGCGCCGCCGGCGGCCGACGAAGGGCTGGCGTTTCAGCAGTTGGCATTTCGCTTCGCGCTGGAAGGAACGACCGTCAAGCTCAGCGGACTGACCTGCGATCTTGAGAAAGAGCGACAGGTCACGGGACAGGGGACGATTTCGCTGGCTGAGCGTCCCTCGCGGATTGACTTTGACCTCCAGTTTCCGCTGACGTTTCTGACCGGAGGCGGAACGCTGCCGCTGCTGGATGCGCTAGGCGAGCGACAGATCGTCCCCGTCCGCGTGACGGGAACTTTCGAGCGTCCGGTCATCGAAATTCTGGGCTTGCGAAGGTAAGCGCTTATGCTTGACATCGCGCAGTTGCCGCCGGAAGCGTTTCGGCGCTGGGATGAAACGCCAGACGCCTGGTTTTACGCCGCGCCGCGCTTCGTCACGCACATTGACGCCGGAGCGATAGCCGCGGTCACGCAGCTTTACCGCGAGCTTTTCCCGCCCGGCGGCGGCATTCTGGATGTCTGCTCAAGCTGGGTCAGCCATTTGCCCGAGGAAGTCGGCTATCGCGAGGTGGTCGGGATTGGGATGAACGCCGCCGAACTCGCCGCCAATCCGCGCTTGACCCGGCGGCTCGTTCACGACCTGAACGCCGACCCGCGGCTACCCCTTGCGGATGCCAGCCTGGACGCCGCGGGACTGTGCGTCTCGGTGGATTACCTGACCAATCCGGTCGCCGTCCTGCGCGACATCGGGCGCGTTTTGCGTCCCGGCGGGCCGCTCGTCATCACGTTTTCCAACCGCTGCTTTCCGACCAAGGCCATCGCCATCTGGCTAACGCTTAACGACCCTCAACGCTGCCGGCTGGTTGAAGGGTGCCTTCAAGCGGCTGGCCTCTGGCGCGACATCCAGACGCTTGACCGCAGCCCCGGCGGGGGCGATCCGCTCTATGCCGTGGTCGGGAGGCGCGCATGAGCGTCCGCTGTCTTGTCACCGGCGGCGCGGGCTTCATCGGAAGCCACATCGCGGAACGGCTCGTCCGCGACGGCCATCGAGTGCGCGTCGTGGACAACCTCAGCACCGGCTTCCGACTTAACCTGGCGGCTGTCGCTCAGGATATTGAGTTCATCGAGGGCGCGCTCGAGGATCCGGCGGTGGCGGCGCGCGCCGTCGCGGGCGTCGAGGCGGTGTTTCATCAGGCGGCGCTGCCGAGCGTGCCGCGCTCGGTGCTGAACCCGTTCGCCTCGCAGCGGTGCGGCGAAGTGGCGACGCTGACGCTGCTTCATGCGGCGGCGCGCGCCGGCGCGCGCCGCGTCATTTACGCCTCATCATCGAGCGTTTATGGCGACACGCCGACGCTGCCCAAGGTCGAGACGATGCCGCCCCGTCCGCTCAGCCCCTACGCGGCGACCAAGCTGGCGGGCGAAGGGTACATGGCGGCTTATGCGGCGTTGTCCGGCATGGAGACGCTGTGCTTGCGTTACTTCAATGTCTTCGGTCCGCGGCAGGACCCGACCAATCAGTACGCCGGCGTCATCGCCAAGTTTGTCGCCGTCATGGCGAGCGGCCAGCACCCAACCATTTACGGCGACGGAACGGCGACGCGCGATTTTACGCCCGTCGCCAACGTGGTGGCGGCCAATCTGTTGGCCATGACGGCCTCTGGGCGCTTTCAAGGCGATGTGTTCAACATCGCCTGCGGTCGCCGGATCTCAATCGCCCTCCTGGTGGAACAGCTCAACCGGTTGCTCGGAACCAGCCTTGAGCCAAGGCACGCCCCGCCCCGGCCGGGCGATATCGCCCATTCGCTGGCCAATATTGACAAGGCCCAGCGCGTTCTGGGCTATGACCCGACCGTGACGTTTGAAGATGGGCTAAGCGAGTTGGTCGCTACGCATCGTTGAGCAGATCCTGCGCCGTCAGCTCCGGCGCGGCGCGCTCGTTTTCAAAGGCCAGCAAACCGAGTTGGGCGTAATGGGGGCGAATGCGGTCGCTGAGCAAGCCAATCCGTTTCAGATTGGGGACGATGCGCCGGAACATCGTGCGCCGGAACATCGCCATCATGTCCGAATGCAGCACCAGTCGGTTCCATTGCGACCGGCGAATCCGGTGGGCGAAATGCTCGTCGTAGATTTCGTGCAGCAGAAAGCGATTGCGCAGCAGCACGGCCATTTCAAAAGCCCAGTCCTCGCGATCGCGGCGCTCGCGCTCGCTGACTTCCTTCAGGTAGAACTCGCCCAGCGCGAGGACGCCGAAGTGCACATGCCGGGCTTCATCGGTGATGACCATCTTGAGCAAGTCGCGCAGCAGCGGCTCGCCCGAAAGCTGACGCAGCGTCGTGAACGCCCCCAGCGCCAGACCCTCGATCATGATCTGCATCCCCAAAAACTTCACATCCCAGCGCGAATCCGTCATGAGGGCGTCAATGACGACGTAGAGGTTGTCGTTGATGTCGTAGAGTTTTTCGAGTTTCGTCGTCAGGTAGGCATGAAACGCCTCGACGTGGCGGCTTTCATCCATCACCTGCGTCCCGCCGTAAAGCTTGGCGTCTAGCCACGGCACGGCCGTGGTCGTCAACGCGGCGGCGTAGAGCGCTCCCTGCTCGCCATGCAGAAACTGGCTCAAAAGCCAACTGGTCAGGGCGTGAACCTGCGCGCGGCGCTCCCGCTCGGTCAGCTTCGCCCACAGCGGCAGCCAGTATGCCGGATGAAACTTCTCAGGGAGCAACTCAACCGTCGGGTCATGAGGGTCAACTGACTGGTTCCAGTTTAGGTCAGCGGTCGCATTCCACTGCGCGGCTTTGGCGGCTTCCGCGAGCCGTCGAATTTCGGGCTGATTGCGCTCGTAGCGCCAGTCAAAATTGGCCGGATAGCCAACCGGCAGGGCGGTGGCGCCTGCGCGCTTACCGCGCTTCTGAATGAGGCCGCGGTAGGCCGGACCGAGCAGACCGGCCAAGACGCGCACATTCCCGTTAGCGGTCGCTTGACAAAGCAGCGATCCCTGTTGAACAAGGGCGTCCAGCTCGGACAAAACGCGCTCTCGCGTGGGCAGACGAAGCATAAACAGCATGCCTCCTCATGGCGGACGGTGGTGACGGGGGTCGCGTCACGCTTCCCGCAGCGTACCCCCGCGGAACGCGCCTGAAAAGCGCTCTACGCCCGCTGTAGCCCAAAGTTGTAGCCCAAAGTGGCCCAAAGCCGGGTCTTGCCGGACAGCGACAACCTATCGCGCGCTCAAGAACCTGAAACCAGACTCAAAATTTCCCAACTGGCCCTGCGCGGCAAGGCAACTTGGATGAAGAGCGAGAACGCCGCCGCTTGGCGTCCCCGCGGCTTGCGCCGCTCGCTTGAGCGCGAGCGTCCGTCATTTTCCTTCCTTGAGGCAGGGGCGCCACGATATTCGCGGGCTTGCGTTCCTGAGCGAAGAGGGCCACGTCGTCGCCACGCCGGCGCGCCCGCCGATTGCCGATCCGGACGCCCTGCCCCCGGACTGGAGCGTATTGGACTGGCGCCAGTCCAGCGACATTCCGCTCAATGCCCCGCGTCGCTGCGCCGAACTTCGCGCGCGACTGGCCGCTCGCCTGTCGGCTCTGTTCGCAGCGGAAGCTCTGGCGCAAGCGCCGCGCGCGCTCGACTCAGCCTTCGGGGCGGCTTATTGCCGGCGACCTCAGGGACGGAGGCCGCTAGAGCTTGGCGGCGGAGCTGGAGCGCGGGCCGTTTCGGTTGGACAATCCGACTAGCCGAAGGCGGCGCAACCGGTTAGACTCCCCGCCTTCTCAGCCCCAGGTCGCTTCGCGCGCCCCCGCGGCGCTGTCTTCCCTCATGCCTTATTCGTCCAATCACTTGCTCGAGCAAACTCTCCGCGAACGCATTCTCGTCCTCGACGGCGCGATGGGGACGATGATTCAGTCCTATCAGCTCCAAGAAGCCGACTATCGCGGCGAGCGATTCGCCGATCACTCGCATGACCTCAAGGGCAACAATGATCTGCTGTCCCTAACCCGCCCCGACATCATTGAAGCCATTCATCGCGCCTACCTTGAAGCCGGCGCGGACATCATTGAAACCAACAGTTTCAACGCCCAGCGCATTTCACAGGCGGATTACGGGCTGGAAGACCTGTCTTACGAACTCAACGTCGCGGCGGCCCAGTGCGCGCGGCGCGCCGTGGACGCTTTCCTTAAGAAAGACTCGTCGCGGCCGCGCTTCGTCGCCGGGGCGTTAGGCCCAACCAATAAAACGGCCTCCATCTCGCCGGATGTCAATGACCCTGGCGCGCGCGGGACGACCTTTGACGAACTTGTCGCCGCCTACGCCGAGCAGGCCGAAGGGCTGCTCGACGGCGGAGCGGACTTGCTTTTGCCTGAAACCACCTTCGACACGCTCAACCTCAAGGCCGCGCTCTTTGCCATCGAGGAAGTTTTTGAGCGGCGCGGGCGGCGCGTTCCGGTCATCGCGTCCGTGACCGTCGCCGACGCCAGCGGGCGGACGCTCTCCGGGCAGACCATCGAGGCTTTCCTCATCTCGGTGCAACATGCGCCGCTGCTCGCGCTGGGGATGAACTGCGGCTTTGGCGCGGCCGAGATGCGCCCGCACGTGGAAGAGCTGGCCGAGAAATCGCCGTTTTATCTGGTTTGCTATCCCAACGCCGGGCTGCCCAACGTCTTCGGCGGCTTTGATCAGACGCCTGACATCATGGGCGAGCTGCTGCGCGATTTCGCCCGGCGCGGGTGGCTCAACATCGCGGGCGGCTGCTGCGGCACAACGCCCAAGCACATTGCCGCGATCGCGGAAGCTGTCGCCGGCTTCGCCCCGCGCCGACCGCCGACGCCGGAACGCTACACCCGCTTGAGCGGGCTGGAAGCGCTGGTCATTCGACCGGAAACCAATTTCGTCAACATTGGCGAGCGAACCAACGTGACCGGCTCGTCCAAATTCGCCGAACTGATCCGCGCCGACCGCTACGAAGACGCCTTGGCCATCGCCCGGCAGCAAGTCGCCAACGGCGCGCAGATGATTGACGTGAACATGGACGAGGGACTGCTCGACGCTGAGCGCGCCATGACACGCTTTCTCAACCTCGTCGTCGCCGATCCCGACATTGCGCGCGTCCCGATCGTCATTGACAGCTCGAAGTTTCACGTTATCGAAGCCGGCTTGAAGCGCGTCCAGGGCAAATGCGTCGTCAACTCCATCAGCCTCAAGGAAGGGGAGGCCGTTTTTATTGAACAGGCCCGGCGGATTCGGCGCTACGGCGCAGCGGTGGTCGTCATGGCCTTTGACGAAATCGGACAGGCGGATACGGCGGCGCGCAAAATTGAAATCCTTACGCGGGCGTACCGCATCCTGACCGAAAAAGTCGGCTTCCCGCCCGAAGACATCATTTTCGACCCGAACATTCTGGCGATTGCGACCGGCATTGAGGAACATGCCAACTACGCCGTGGAATTCATCGAGGCGACGCGCGTCATCAAGCAAACGCTCCCTGGCTGCAAGGTTTCCGGCGGCGTCAGCAACCTGTCGTTCGCGTTTCGCGGCAACAACGTCGTCCGCGAAGCCATGCACTCGGTCTTTCTCTACCACGCCATCCGGGCCGGGATGGACATGGGCATCGTCAACGCCGGTCAACTCGCCGTTTATGACGAGATTCCGCCCGACTTGCTGGAACTCGTCGAGGATGTGACGCTCAACCGTCGCCCGGACGCGACGGAACGCCTCATCGCCTTCGCCGAGCTGGTCAAAGGGACGGGCAAAGCCGCGGTCAAGGATGAAGCGTGGCGGCAGGAAAGCGTCGAGGAGCGGCTCAAGCACGCGCTCATCAAGGGCAACGCGGATTACATCGAGACGGATGTCGAGGAGGCCCGTCAAAAGTGCGGCTCGCCGCTCGCCGTCATCGAAGGGCCGCTCATGGACGGCATGAACGTTGTCGGCGACCTCTTTGGCGCGGGCAAAATGTTTCTGCCGCAGGTCGTCAAGTCGGCGCGCGTCATGAAAAAGGCCGTCGCCGTTCTGCTGCCCTACTTGGAAGCCGAAAAACAGGCGGCGCCCAACGGCAACGGCCCCGGCCGGCGCAAAAAAGTCTTGCTGGCGACAGTCAAGGGCGACGTACACGACATCGGCAAAAACATCGTCGGCGTCGTGCTCGGCTGTAACAACTACGAGGTCATTGATCTGGGCGTCATGCAGCCCTGCGATGTCATTCTGGCCAAGGCGCGCGAGCATCAGGCGGACATCATCGGGCTAAGCGGGCTGATTACGCCGTCGCTGGACGAGATGGCTCACGTGGCCAAGGCCATGACCGAACAGGGCTTCACCCTGCCGTTGCTCATCGGCGGCGCGACGACCTCGAAGATCCATACGGCCGTCAAAATCGCGCCGGCCTACAGCGGCACGACCGTTCATGTCCTCGACGCCTCGCGCGCCGTCGGCGTCGTCGGCGCGCTGACAAGCGATGAGCAGCGCGCCGCGTTCGCGGCCGCGAATCAGCGCGAGCAGGACGCGCTGCGCGCCGAGCATCAGGCAAAGCTGGACCGCCGACGGCTGCTGACGCTGACAGAGGCGCGGGCGCGGCGGCTGGCGGCGCGATTTGATGCCGAAACCGTCGCCGTCCCGGAGCAACTCGGCGTGATGACGCTTGACGACGTGACGCTTGACGCGCTGATACCGTACATTGACTGGTCGCCATTTTTCCACACGTGGGAGCTGCGCGGGCGGTATCCGAAGATTTTTGACGATCCGGTGGCGGGCGAACGCGCCCGCGAGCTCTTCGACGACGCCCAATGCCTCCTGGAACGCATCGCGGAAGGAAAGCGGCTTCAGCCGCGCGGCGTTTTTGGTCTCTTTCCGGCGAATGCCGTTGGCGACGACATCGAACTCTACGCGGACGAAAGTCGGACGGAGGTCCTGACGGTCTTCCATACGCTGCGGCAGCAGGTCGAGCGCTCGGACGGCAAGCCCAACCTTGCGCTAGCGGATTTCGTCGCCCCCAAGGCGACCGGCGTCGCCGACTACATCGGCGGCTTCGCTGTGACGGCCGGGCTGGGGCTGGATGAGCTCTGCGCCGAATTCGACGCGGACCACGACGACTACAGCTCAATTATGGCGAAGGCGCTGGCCGACCGGCTAGCGGAAGCCTTCGCCGAGCTGGCCCACAAGCGGGCTCGCGACCTGTGGGGCTATGGCCGCGCGGAAAAGCTGAGCCGTGAAGACCTCATTCGGGAACAGTACCGCGGGATTCGCCCCGCGCCGGGCTATCCGGCGTCGCCGGATCACACGGAAAAGCGGACGCTGTTCGCGCTGCTGGGCGCGGAGGAAAACGCCGGCGTCCGGCTGACGGAAAGCTGCGCCATGTGGCCGGCGAGCTCGGTCAGCGGGCTGTATTTCGCCCATCCTGACGCGCATTACTTTGCCGTCGGTCCGCTTGGGCGCGATCAAGTCGAGGATTACGCCGCGCGGAAGCGATGGTCGGTGGCGGAAGTTGAACGCTGGCTGCGGCCCAACCTGGGGTACGATCCGTCGTAAAGCTTTCTCGCGCGGCCTTTTCCAGCGCCTGTTCGGGCGGCGGCGCAAGCCTGGCTGGCGCCGCCGGCATAGCCTTGCCTGCCGCGCGCGAGCTGCGGCGCCCAGGAGCGACCCGATGACGACGCCCGGTCCGAATTCTTTTCCCTAGGAAACGCTATGGTTCACCGACTGCTGGCTCGCGGCGTCAACTGGGTTGGCGACAGCATCATGACTTTGCCCGCCCTGCGCGAGCTGCGGCGCGTCTTCCCGGACGCGCGCCTGACGCTGATGGCGCGGCCGTGGGTCGCCGATCTCTTCGCGGATACGCCGTTGGCCGACGACCTGCTGCTTTACGACAGCCGCGAGGAATCTTTCCTTTCCGGCGTCGCCAAGCTGCGCGCCCGCCGCTTTGACGCCGCCATTCTCTTCCAAAACGCTTTCGAGTCCGCCGCCCTCGCCTTTGCGGCGCGCATTCCGCGCCGCATCGGCTTCGCCACCGAAGCGCGCCGGTGGCTCCTGACGGAGGCTGTTCCCATCACGCCGGCGACGCGCCGCAAGCATCAGATTTACTACTACCTCGATCTGGTGGCGCAGCTGGAAGCCCGCCTGACCGGAACAACCCAGGTCAACTATGAAGCCCTCGACTATCGTCTTCCGGTCGCGCCGTCCGCTGTCGCCGCGCTCGACGCCAAGCTCCCCAACCTGGGGCAAAGCGCCCGTCCGGTCGCCGTCGTCCCCGGCGCGGTCAACAGCCGCGCCAAGCAGTGGGCGCCGACGTCGTTTACGGACTTGCTCGACCGCCTAGCCGACCATGCCGACCTGGAGCTGTTTCTGGTCGGCGCGCCCGACGAGCGCCCGCTGTGCGAGTCCATCCGCCAGGCGATGCGCCGCCCCGCGCGGGCGACCGTCCTGGCCGGCGCGCTCTCGCTCCGCGAGAGCGTGGCGTTTTTATCGCGCTGCGCCGCGGTCATTAGCAATGATACCGGGCCGGCCTACATTGCGGCGGCGCTCGACCGTCCCCTGGTAACCATCTTCGGCCCGACCGATCCCGATCAGATTTCGCCCTTTTCGCCGACCGCGCGGATTGTCCGCAAGCTCGTTCCCTGCGCGCCCTGCCTGCTCAAGGAATGCCCGATTGACCACCGCTGCCTGGCCGGCGTGACGCCGGAAACCGTATATCAAGCCGCCTGTCGCGCCCTCGGCTTCACAAAAGCCTTGCCAACCTGACGGCAAACAAGCTAAGGTCGCGCCCAGTTTTTCCTCTTTCGTCGTTTTTATGCACGCGCGCAGCTTTACGTTTAGCGGCTATTGGTACTGGCGGAGCCCCTCCGGGAAGGCTTCGACCGGCCGGCCGGCGCGCGCGATTGACCACTGAGCCAACGCTCCGCCAGCTTTTTTAGAGCCGCCGACCTTCCCAAGCTAGGAGGTCGGCGGCTTTGTTTTTGGTCATTTTTTCAACCGTGAGGAAACGCCACGATGCTTGCTCGCCGAAGCTCTCCGTCGCATCACACAACCGTCGCCATCGCGGGCGTCCCCGTTGGGGAGCAGCCGCTTGTTCTCATTGCCGGCCCCTGCGCCGCCGAATCCGAAGCTCAACTTTGCGCCGTCGCGGAGTCGCTCGCATCGCTTGGCGTTCGCCTGCTGCGCGCCGGCGTCTACAAGCCGCGCACCTCGCCCTATAGCTTTCAGGGCTTGCAGGATGAAGGGCTTGAGCTGCTCGGCAGCGTGAAGCGGGCGTACGGCCTAGGCGTAGTCAGCGAGGTAATGTCGGTCGCCCAGCTCGAAAGCGCCTACGAAGTGTTTGACTGCTTTCAGGTCGGCTCGCGCAACATGCAGAACTTCGAGCTGCTGAAAGCTCTGGGGCAGGCGCGCAAGCCAGTTCTTCTCAAGCGCGGGCTGGCCGCGACCATCGAGGAATTCCTCGGCGCGGCGGAATACATCCTCGCGGGGGGCAACGCGCAGGTCATCCTCTGCGAGCGCGGGATTCGGAGCTTCGACCCGGCGACGCGCAACGTTCTGGACCTTGGCGCGGTCGCGCTGCTCAAGCGCCTGACGCACCTGCCGGTCATCGTCGATCCAAGTCATGCCACCGGACGCCGCGACTTGGTGCTGCCGGCGGCGCGGGCGGCGGTCGCCGTCGGCGCCGACGGTCTCATCGTGGAATGCCATCCCGCGCCGGAACAGTCGGTTTCGGACGCGGCGCAGGCGCTGTCGCTGGATGATCTGGCGCAGCTTGTCGCCGAAACGGCGGCCGTCGCGCAAGCCGTGGGACGCCGACTGCCTTACCCGATGGAGCGCGCGGCATGAGCTTTCTGACGGTCCTCTCGGACGCCGTCACGCCGGCGGCGCTTTACAATGAGCTGGCCGCCGGCTCGGACGTCGCTTTCCTGCTTGAAAGCGCGGAAGGCGACGCGCGCCTGGCGCGGTATTCCATCATCGGCATCGAGCCGCGCCTGGTGACGGCGTTTTACGGCGAGCGCGTGACGGTTTACGACCTGTGCCGTCAAACCGAGCGACACACCCAAACTAATGACCCGCTGCGGTTTTTACGCGAGCTGCTCGAGCGCGAAAGCGCTCTCGTCGCCGACCAGCGCCAGGCGCTGCCGACGCTGCCTTTCTGCGGCGGCTTTGTCGGCTACTTGGGTTATGGCGCGACGGCGACGCTCGCCAACATTCCCCTGCAACCGACCGCGCCCTACGCCGCGCCGGACGGCTGCTTCGGTCTCTACGACACATTTGTCGTCTTTGACCACCTGTACCGCAAGCTGCACATTGTGTCCTACGGCGGCGACGCCATCGTGGAACAGGTTTACGAGCGGACGCGCCGCCGGACGCCCCTGCCGCCGCTGCGCGACGCCGCGGACGCGCTGCGCGGACGCGATGTTTTCGCCGATGTTGACACGACGCTGGATGACGCGGCGTTTGCGGCGCTGGTTGAACGCTGTCGGGACTACATCGCCGCCGGCGAGGCGTTTCAGATTGTTCCCTCGCGGCGCTTTTCGCGGCGCGTGACCGCCGCGCCCTTCAACATTTACCGGGCGCTGGTGGCGCTCAATCCTTCGCCTTACGCCTACTGTCTCAAGTTCGGACGCTTCACGGGCGGGCCCGGCTTTACCTACATCGGCTCATCGCCGGAAACCTTTGTCGCCGCGCGGGATGGCGTAGTGACGTTGCGCGCCCTGGCCGGCACGCGCCCGCGTGGCGAAACGCCCGAAGAGGACGAGCGGCTGGCCACGGCGCTACGCGCCGACGAAAAGGAGCTCGCCGAACACCGGATGCTGGTTGATTTGGCGCGCAACGATGTCGGACGGATTGCCGCAGTCGGCACGGTAGCGGTTGGAGAAATCGCGCGGATCGCGCGCTACACCCACGTCATGCACCTCGCCACGGATGTCACCGGACGACTGCGACCCGGACTGACAGCTTTTGACGCGATGCGGAGTTGCTTTCCGCGCGGGACGGTGACCGGCGCGCCGAAAATCCGCGCCATGGAGCTGCTAGCTCAGCTCGAGCCCGAACGGCGCGGCCTTTACGCCGGGATGGTGGGCTACATTGACTTTGCCGGGCAGGCCGATAGCGCCATTGCGATTCGCTCGGCGCTTCTCCAAGACGGCGTTGCCCACGTCAACGCCGGCGCCGGCGTCGTTTTTGACTCGCAGCCGCAACTGGAAGCCGACGAAACGCGCAACAAGGCGCGCAGCGTCATCACGGCGCTGCATCTGGCGGAAATCTCGCATCCTGCATCCGTTCGCCATGCTGATCATTGTTGACAACTACGATTCGTTCACCTTCAACCTCTACCAGATGCTTCAGATGCAAACGACCGAGGAGGTCGTCGTCGTCCGCAATGACGCGGCGGATTTGCCGACGCTGGGCGCGTGGCAACCAACGCGGATTGTGTTGTCGCCGGGGCCGGGGCGTCCCGACAACCCGCGCGATTTCGGCGTTTGTCGGGACATCCTCAACGCCGCCGCGACGCTCGCCGTCCCGATTCTGGGCGTCTGCCTGGGACACCAGGGGATTGCAGCGGCTTATGGCGGGCGCGTTGTCTGCGCCCCGCGGATTGTTCACGGAAAAGCCTCCGAAATTGTCCTGACGGCGGACTCGCCGCTTTTTGAGGGACTGCCGAAACGCTTCTCGGCAATGCGTTACCATTCGCTCATCGCGGACGAGGCGACGCTGCCGGACTGTTTGACCGTCACGGCCCGCGCCAGCGACGATGGGCTGGCGATGGCCGTCGCGCACCGGGAGCTGCCAGTGTATGGCGTTCAGTTTCACCCGGAATCCATCGGGACGCCGGAAGGCGGCAAAATCCTGGCCAACTTTCTGCGGCTTGGCCGTTAGCGGCGCTTTTCGCGGAGGCGCCGCGCCATCCCCATGGCGCGCTGCCCCGCGACAGCCCGGGCGCCAGGTTGGCCCAGCGGCGCGGGCGGCGCGACCGAACATCGCCCGCGGGGCGATCTTAGACGGTTTGGGGCGGCGTCCAGAGCGGAAGGGTCGCGGCGCGCGCGCGTAGCCGCCGCTCCTTGCGCGCCAGCAGCGGAAGCAGCCGTTGCGCCAGCCACATGCGCCGCAGCGCCGCGTGCGGATCAACCAGATGCGTCGTCGGCAGCTTTTCCCCGCTCGCTTCAAACACGACGCTCAACGGCAAGGTCATTTCATCCTGTAGGCGAATGAGGCGGGCGAGCAAATCTGCCGCCGGACTCGCCAGCGGGCCAAAGCCATAGCGCGGCTGCGTCGTGCCGAAAATGTAGAGATTCCGCGTGCGCGGCGGCACGAGCCCGGCATAAAGCTGCGCCACGCTGCCTTTGACCGTCACCAGCCCCGGCGGCAAAAACGGAAAGCTTACGTGGAAGCCCGTCGCGCAGATGACCAAGTCGTAGTCGTCGGCCGTCCCGTCAGCGAAATGCGCGGTCCGCCCGTCGAAGCGCGCAACGTCGGGCCGCGGCTGAATGCGTCCGTGCTTAAGATAATGGAGCAGCTCCGAGTTGACCGTCGGGTGGCGCTCGAAGATGTTGTGATCCGGCTCCGGCAGGCCATACTGCGTATAGCGCCCGACAATGACGCGCAGCAAGGCGCGCAGCAGGAGGCGCTGCGCCGGCACGGGCAGCCACCCGCGCATGATTTCCACCGTCGGGATGCCGAACATCGTCTTGGGTAAAAACCAATAGCCGCGCCGCAGGCTGAGATGGCTACAGACAGCGACGCGCGCGGCTTCCGAAGCGATGTCGCAGGCCGAGTTGCCGCCGCCAATGACCAGCACCCGCTTCCCGACCAACTGGTCGGGCCGCTGGTAGTCCTTGGAATGCATCCACTCGCCCGCGAAGCGGACCGGATAGTCAGGAAAGCGCCGATCCCAGTGATGGCCGTTGCACACCACGACGCCCTTGTAGCGCCGCTCGGCCCCATCGGCGAATCGAACGCGCCACGACCAGTCCTCAAGCGGCGTCGCGAGGGTCGCTTCGCGCCGAAACTCGATGCTTTCGCGCAGCCCGAAATGGCGGGCATAGTCGCTCAGGTAAGCCAACATCTGGGCGCGGCTGGGAAAATCCGGGTAGCGCTCGGGCATCGGGTATTCGGGAAACGACGTGGTCTTGCGCGACGAAATGATGTGCGCCGTCGCATAGACGCCATGCCGCCAATTGCCCCCGACATCCTCATCGGCGTCCACTTGGTCATACGGCAGGGCGGCCTGCTTGAGCGCCCGCGCCACGACCAGTCCCGTTGGGCCGGCCCCAATGACCAACAGGCGATTCGCGCGGTTTTCCATCGCCGTGATGCCCCTTCTGAGCGTACCCCCCACGCATCATGCCCCAACCGGCGCAATGGTCAAGCGCTGGTGCGGACTCCAGCCCAAATCCCGCGTATGCAGCTCCAGCCGGTACACGGCGGACGCGCGCAGCGGATGCCAGGCGTAAATTTCGCCCGCCTGCGCCCGAATCAATCGCTCGATGAACAGGGTCAGATGCGCGAAGGTTTCGTCCATCGTCGCCGCGCTCAGGCGATAGCCCCAATCCAGCTCCAGCAAGACGTGAAACAAATCCGCGTTTATCGACAAGCGCGACTCGCCGCCCTGCGACGAGCGATGCGTCAAAAAGGCCTGCCGGTGCAGCCCGCGCCGGCCGGGATTATCGGCGTCGAGCAGGGCGGTCGGTTGTAAGTCGGCTTCGAGGCGGAAGTCAGTCAGCCGCGCTTCAACCCAAAAAACCGTTTCAGTCGGCGCGCGCGGCGAGAGCCGCAGCGGAACCGCGCCGGCGCGCGCGTAAGCGACCGCCGGCAACGACTCGACCCGCGACAGCCCGTGGCACAAGCGCCTCAGCAGTTCCCGCTTTTCCACTTCAGAAAGAAAGGGCAGGCGGCGCAGCCAGTCAAGATGCCGACCGCGCGCGACATCGAGCCGAGCGCCAGGGCCTCCGGCGTGGGCCGCTTCGGCGTCTGTCCACTCGAAGTACGCTCGTCGCCGCGCATCCGCGAGGTCCCGCGCAAACCCCTGCCGCACCTGCTTGAGCAGCGCCCGGTCAAGCCGCGCGTCCGCCTCAAGCGCCGGGTCAAACAGGCTCAGCTCTTCCAACAGGCGGCCCTGGCGATAGGGCGTCGTCGCGCTGAACGCCCGCTCCCAGTAGGGCGGGTAGGGCTTTTCCTGGCAGTAGGCGTCGCAGGACGCCGTGCCAAAAAGGATGTACGCCAGCGCCCCGCGCAGGTCGCGGATGGCGATATGCGACTCGCCCCGTAAATGCACTGCCTGAAGCGCCGCGTAGAGCCGCCGCCGGGCCAGTTGGCGGCGCTCGGCGGCGGCGGCGCCCGGCAGATTCGCCGGCCCGAACAAGCGCGCGGCGCGAAAAGCCTCGCAGCGGGGCTGACCCGCGCAACCATGACACTTTGACCAAATCTGGCTGGCCTGATTGCCACCGTAGAGCTGATCCGCCAGGGCGTCCAAAAAGCTTGTGTCCAAGGCGCCGTCCAAGGCGAATGACCCAACCAACGCTCGCCGGTTCAAATGGATGAAGGCGATGTGGGGCGCGTCGGTCGGGCGGCCCTCCAGCAAGGCGCGCAAGGTGGCGGCCAGCGGCGTGTGTCGCTGCGCGGCCCACTCCAGCAGGCGACCATCGTTGATGGCGAGCAGCCGAGCGATATCCTCGGCCGGCGCCTGGCCGTTGGCAAACGGCGCGAGGAAGTCGTCCAGCGCCGCGTCGGAGGAGCGGTCATCCCAAGCGGACGAGCCGTCCAAGTTCATCTCGATGAGCGGCCCGCCTGCCGGTCGGAGCGTCACCGGACCGGTTTGGGGGCGCGTTTCGGCGTGACCTAGCAGGAGGGCAAGCCGCTGAAGCAGGGCCGTCTTGCCGTCGCCGGCATTGCCGCAGAGCACCGCCAGCCGGTAGCGCCGCTTCAAAATTGCCGCTTTCAGCTCTTCCTCGAGCCCGGTCGGCACGTAGGTCTGGCGGGCGAAATCGGTATCCAGCCCGTGGGTTTCGCGGTTGCCGCGCCGCGACCCGGCATAGGCCTGCTGGACCTCGCTGAGCCACTTCAATCGCCGCGGCTTACGTTCAGAAGTCATGGGTTCTCCGCCTGGTCGTTAGGCCGTTAATCGTTAGGCCGTTAATCTGATTGCGGCGTCCCAGCGGCGTCGAGCAACCGGCAGCGCGTCGCCTTCCCTTCCTCGCCAAAGTAAACCGCCTCAAACTTCGGCAGCGATTTCAACTCGTCGGCCAGCGCGCGCTGTCGCCCCGACGAGGCCGCGTTTTGGGTCAGCGCCCTGGCGTCGGGTTCATTGACGCGCAACACAAGTTGCTGCCCAATGGCCGAAAACAAGCCGGGGTCGAAATCCCGCGCTTCCTGCGATGCCAGGACGAGCGAAACGCCGTACTTGCGGCACTCCTTCGCCATCGTTGGAATCAGCGCCAAGCGGCGCGCTCGATGGGCCTCGTCAAAAATGAGCGCATGCGTAATCCCCGCGGCCAGGCCGCGCTGAAACATATCCTTGTAAAGCTTATATAACGCCAGCGTCGCTAGCCCCGTTTGCAGCGCCGCGACCGGCTGTCGGTGGAGGGGCACGATCACCGGACGGCGGCGCGTCCACAAGCTCTGCGGCTTTTCAGCCGACAGCGCCTCAAAAAAGCCGTAATCCCATAGCTCATCGAGCCGCGCCAGCAGGCTGCGCAGGCTGACGTCAGGGCGCGGCGTCCGGCGGAGAATCTCGACAAAGCCCCCGAACGGGGGCGTCTCCCCCGTCGCCGACTCGCTCCAGCCGGCCGCTTCAAAGCTTTCCACAATCGCCTTGCGCAGCGCGCTGAGCTGGATATCGCCCAAGTCTGGATAAATCGCCGCGAAAATGTCTTTGATCACGCCGGCGACGTGGACGTAAGCGCGCGGCGTCTCGCGGTCGACCACTTCCAGCGGGTTGAAATCTAGCCGCCCGACGTCGATGAAATCCGCGCCGTCCGCGCCTGCCGCGAGCTTCTCGTCGAAATCCGGCGCGTAGGAGAACACGATGGGGCAGACGCCCTGCGCCTGCATCTGGCGCGCAATGTTGACCAAGCAGGTGGTTTTGCCCATGCCGGGCAAGCCAGCCACCAGCAAGTGCGGGTTGCCCCGAATGGTCAGCCGCCAGTTGACAGGCCGCCCATCGGACGCGTAGCCCAACCGGATATCCGCGTTGGCGCGGCCTGGGGGCGGCGGCGCCGGCTTGCGGCCCGGCTCGGCGACGGCGGCCGCGGCTTTCAGCGGGACTGGCCCAAAGCGAAAAGTCGGCACCGGCCAGCCAGGCGAGCCTTTCACGCGCGACAGCTCCACCGGATGCGCGCTGGCAACGGTCGGGCAAAAGATCCATCCCCGGTCAGCTCCCTCGGGCAGGTCAAAGACATCCTCCCCGGCCGCGCCGAGCGCCCAATCCAGCGCTTGGCAGAGGGCGTCATAAGCGGCGGCGTCCAGATGGTGCCGCGCAGCTTTGTCGGCATAGAACTTCAGGACGCGCAAAAGCCGCGCCTGACGCAGCGCTCGAAACGACTTAGGCAGCTTGTCATCGAGATAACAGGCGCGAAAGCGTTGACGGGTCTCTTCAACCTGCGCCCGAACCTCGGACAGCAGCGCATCCAGCCCCTCGTCCGAAAAGCTCGCCAAGTTGCGCCGGCACTTGACCTCGATGATGCGTATCTGCAAACGGCCGTCAGAGCCCAGCGACACGTAAAGGAAATCCGCCCGGCGCTCCGGTCGCTCAGCTTTCAGCCGGACTGACGCGGGGAGCAAGTCGCGGATATCATCGAGCGGCGCGAGAAAGCCGCTGCGCAACGATACCCAGCAGGGATCGGCGGCGGCGGCCGTGGCGCAGTAGTCCGCCGCATAGGCCAGCGCCAGCAGCTCCTGCGCCGGCGGATGCGCGCCCGCCAGCCGAATCGGCAGTCGCCGGCTCAGCGCCTTCAAGCGTTCCAGGAGAAATTGCGCCGCGGCCGCGCCTTCCGGCAACCCGGCGCGCTTGAGCAGGCTGCCTAGCAACTCCGCGACTTCCGCGGCGAGCGCGGTTGAGACCACAATTCGCGCGTCGCCCAAATCGTCCCGCTCCGGCAGGCAGTCAATCACATAGGTTTCGTAAACGTCCGGATGCGCCTTCGGGTGATCGAAGTACTCCACGCCGGCGAAGCGGTCAAGCGTCACCACCCAATCGCATAGCGTATGCAGACGCTCAAGCTCGGCTCTCCCCTCGGGCGTGAGCGTGGCGCGCAGCGCGGACGACAGGCCCGGCCGCGCCATCGCCAGCCACCCCTCAAGGCTTTGCTGAAGTCGTTGCAGGCGCTGCGTATGCAGGTCTTCGGCCGGATGCGTGGCGACTTTTTCCGCATTCGGCAAAAACGCTTCCCAAACGGGCGTCGGCGACGGGCGATACGTCCGAATCAGGCCCGAAAGCAAGCCGTAGAGCGGCCAGGCGTCCCCCTTCAGGGGCGGGCGCGTCGCCGCTGTGACAGCCACCGCGAAGGCGTCAAACGCGACGCCCAGGTGGGCCGGCGTTTCCGGCAGCGCCGCCGGACGCTGCGCCCACTGAAAATTGGGCTGCGGGCGGCTTCCGGTTCCGGGTTGCGCTTCCATCATCCAGCGGTCTTCAGCCAGGACGGCCGCCCGGCCACGCGCGCGGCGGCGGGCCGTCATTTGGTCGAGAAAGCCGCCGTCAGGCGTGGGCTCGCCGGCCGGGGCGTAGAGCTCAAGCGTGAAGGAAAGCGGCGCTTTGTCGGGTCGAGCTGCGGCGGCTTTGGCTGCGGCGGCTTCATCCGCCGCGCGCGCCCAGCCTAGGGCGCGGGCCAGGGCGAGACCATCTCCGGCGCGAACGGCGTGAACGCGCAGCCGTCGCTGATACGGATGCCCATCGGCGTAAGCTTTGATTTCCGCGCCCAGGCGCTCGAAAGCGCGCCGCCCAAAAAACGAGGGCAACGTTTCGTCCTCCAGTCGCTCTTGATTTTCCAACGCCCGCGCCAGCCGTAGGGTATCGGCTTTCGGCTCGGCCGCATCGGCGCGCGTCATGGCGACGGCGTGAAAGCCCAGCGCGTCGGCGAAGACAAAGGCCGGCGCATCGCCGACGCCTGGCAGCCAAGCCGGAAACCAGGCGCCATCGAGAACGCGAAACTCGCTGCGAACCGCCTCGGCCGAAGCGCCTTCGGTCCATCGGGCGTGAAACAGCAGCGCGTCATAGGCCGCCAGCCACGCGAGGCGCAGCGGGTGCGTCGGCGGAACGATCAAACCGATGACGCGCCCGTCTTGCGCGCAGACTTCAATTGTTCCGGCCAGCGGCAGCGGCGCGCTTGCGCTTTCCCGCTGCGCGGCAACCGCTCCCAGCAGGTCGCCCCAAGCGTCGAGATAGTCGCCGATGACTTGCGCCGACGGCCCGCCCGCGACGTAGCACAGACCGGACAGACCGACGCGGCCCGCGTAGGCCGCCAAGGCCCCGCTGGCGCGGCAGGCGCGATGCCAGAGCTTCATTGGCGCGTTGATATTCGGCGAGAAGCGGATGAACTCGACTTTGCTCGCCCAGCGCCCGGAAGCGAGCGTTGGCAGCCGCCACCGGCCCAGCTCTTCGGCGTGATGGTCGCGCCACAGCCGCGCCACTTCGCGGAACAGCGCCGGGACGCTGACCCGAAAGCGCCGGCCACGATGGATGGCGAGCGTTGTCTGCCCCGCCGTCTCGTCCAGCGCGACGTTGTCGAGCGTCCCGGCGACCGCGGCCGCGTCAGCCAGCTCAATCAAGCCTTCGCTCAACGCGCGCAGGCGGCGAACGGAAGACCGGCTTTCCTCGACGCTTTCAACGCGGCCCGGGCGAATCCAAAACGGCTCGCTTTCCCCCCGCTTGTCTTTGGCCTGCACAACGATTTTTGCCAAGAGCCAAGCGGACGCTTCCAACGACAGATCGTCGGCCGTAAAGGCGGCTTTTTCCTCGGCCTTGCCCCCGTGCGTCACCTCGCGCTCGGCCAGCGTCTCGCCCAGATCGCTGACGATGGCGACCCGATACTGGAGGCTCCCCGGCTCGCGCGGCGCCGGCATCGGTCGCCACTTCACCGTCAGCGGCGGCGCGTCGTCAGCTTCGGGGTCAACGGCCCACATCAGCGACTGATCCGCGGGGTCGAGCCGGAGACCCGACCACTTGAGCGGCGGCGCGCCGGGACCGCCGCGCGCGGCGCGCCAGCTGACCAGCTCAATCGTCTCTAACTGATCGCTCAGCGGCGCCAGGTCAAGCGTCCCAAGCCACAAATCCGGGCGCTTGCCTAAGCTCCGAAGGTTTTCCTCGGTTGGTCGCCGTCCGCACTCGTCAAGGAAGGTCTCCAGCGCCGTAAGGGTTTCAGGCGCGGCGCGGACGCCAGCCTGCGCCAGGCGCGCTTCGAGGGGAAGGCGCGGGCCGCTGACGCCGAGCAGGGCGTCCGCGAGCGCCGCCGACGCCGCGAGCAGCTGGTCCTCGTCAGCTCTCCGCTTGACTTTCGCCAGTCGCGTCGCCGCGCAGGGCCACAGCCCCAGCAGCCAGAGGTATTCCGGCCATTGCTCGGGAGAGCCGACCAGGCGCGCCAGAAAGTCAAAGCGAAACCAGCTCGACTGATACGAAGCCCGCTTTTTGGCAAAGTTCAGAACGCGCTTGAGACTTGGATGAAACTGGTCGTCAATCGCTTTCAGCGCCCGCTCGCAGGCTTTTTCAAACAACTCGTCTTCACGCAGCTCCGCGCCGGCGCTGTAGATGCCATCCATGCCAGGACCGGCTCTTTCGGTATCCACCAGAAAGACGACCGCCTGCCGCTTGGCTTCGCGGATGGCTACCGCTCGGTCGGACGTGATGGCGCGCAGGCGCGGGTCGTTCTGATCGGCGACGCGAAACGTCTGCCAGCCATCGGCTTCCAGGGCCTCGCAAAAGAGGTCGTCGCTCGGCAATCGGTGCAGCACGTCCGGCGGCGGGTTGCGGACGAAATACACCTTGCCCGGGCGCGCCTTTTTCATCAGCCTCCTGAAGGCTTCCGCGAGGCATTGGGCATGGGCGGCACTCCAGTCGCTGATGGCGGTTAGCGGACGTAACATCACCCGCGCCCTCCGATGGCGTCAACCGCTGCCGCGACCGGGAAGCGCGCCTGGATGAGCTTCATCGCCTCGGCGTCGCTGACGCTCGCCAACAAACCAAGATCGCGCAGGCGCGCTTCCAGGCGCTGCCGATTTTGATCGAGCAGCTTGGACGACAGCGTCGCGCCATCAGGCGACGCCGCCACGCAAAACCCGTAGTTGTCGCGCAAAGCGTCCAGAAAGCCGGCGAGCGTCGCCGGGCTAGCCGCCCGCTCGGCGCGGGCGACCCAGAGGTGCGCGAGATAATCCAGGACGCCATCGGTCAACGGCGTCAGGCGCTGGTCGCGGGCCGGCTTGCGCGCGCCGGCAGCCGCGCGCTTAACAGCCAGACCGCGCGGATGGTCGCACAGCAGGCACGAGTCAAAGAGCTCGAGCCACTTGCCGGCCTGCTTCGCGCCGCGCAACTCGACCAGCGCCTGCGCCAGCGTCATGACGCGCATTGACGGCGACATGGGCGCGGTCAGCTTTCTCGCCAGCGCCGGGTTGTCTTCCTGCCAAGCCTCGGCAACCCGCAGAGCCTTGCTCTCCAGCGCATCGAGCAGGCGCGATGCGCCCGGCGCCCGCCCAAGCCGGATATCGCCCAGGAAGTTGATTCGGTCATGCCCGTCGGGCGCGCCCGGCGGCAGTTGGTCGCGCAGCGTCGCGTCATGACGCGCTTCGTAATCAAGCAAGCGCAGAGCCATCAGGATCGCCGGCAGGTCGGCCATCCGCTTGACGGCTTCATCCATGATTTTCCCTGAGGCTTTGCGCAGCCCCTGATCGTGGCCGTTTGAGGCGTCCAGAAAGAGCGGCAGCGCGCGCTGGTCGTCCTTGGCAGGAAGCCGTCCCTGCTCCGCCCATTGGAGGAGCAGGGACGCGGTACTCGTCAGGATCGTCGTCATGCCGACGGCCAACGCGGCTTCGAGCAGGCTCAGCAGGACGCCGCGCGGCATGGTCTCGCCGTAGGCCGCCAAGAAGGCTTCCAGATCGGCGCGAAAGAGATCCGCCACGCGCGCCGCCAACGGTCGCTGATTGACGATCGGCGCGAACTTGCCGGTCAGCGGGCTGGGCGCTTGCTCCAGCAGTCCGGCCAGGCGGATCATCAGCCATTCCGGGAGCGCCACCGACGCGCTTTCGTCAAACTGGTCAGCAGTCAGGCTGCCCGCTGGGCCGGCGACGGTCACGCCGGCCAGAAACGGCTTCAGCAGCAGATTCTCGCGAAACCGAGCGCCAACCGGAAAGGGCGTCGGCAGGTCGGCGGCGGTTGGCTCGATCACCGGCCCGGGCTGATTGGCGAGGAGCGCAACGAGCATCTCCGGCACGTATTGCAGGTCGCCGCTGTCAGGCGGCAGATCGAGCCAGCTGGCGAAGTAGTGAGTCGGCAGCGCCCGCTGGATGGGCGCGTCCTTGCGCTCCGAGCGGTCGCGGTTTTCAAGGCAAAAGCCCAGCAGCAGGTCGCCGAGGATGCTGCGCGTCAGCTCATCGTCAAATCCCCAGCAGTGCGAGCTGGCGGCCAGGCGCTCGACCACCTGCTCCGCCGTCGCCCGCTCGCCAAAGACTTCGGCAAAGCGCCCGCGCCCGCGTCGCCGTCCAAAGCGAAAGAGATAAAACACGGTCGGCAGGACAGCCGCGAGGTCAACGTCCTGAATCGAGCACGGCACAGCGGCGGGGTAATCGCCCGTGAGAATGGCGTCGCGCCAATCCTTGCCAAACAGGTCGCGCAGCCGCGCCTTGTAGCCGGTTTCGGCCATAACGAGCGAGAGCTTTCTTCAGACGTGATTCGCGCTTGGGCGCGCTGGAGAAACGCTAGAATAATACGGAGAAGTGTTTAGATAACACAACAATGCCCGATTGCCGGCCGCTGAGCGCCATCGCCCCGGGCGCGCGGGGCATCTTGCCTGTCTCCGTCAAGACGCTCGGACGCAGGCGAGGAAGGCTTCGACTTGGCGCTTGACGCGCCCGCTGGCCAGCAACTCGGCGGCGAGCGCCGCGCCTTCCGCCACGGTCGCCGCTCGCCCAGCCGCGACAAAGCCCAGCCCGGCGTTGAGCCGGACGCCGTGGTAGGCGAGCGAAGCGGCGTCGGCGCTCGTGACGATGCGCCAGAATAGCTCGACATTGGTTTCCGGCGCGTAGTCGGGCGCGCCCGCCGCCGCCGCGACCTCGGCGGAAACCCAGGGGTATTTGCTGACGCGCCGGGGCGTCACGTCATAGATGACGGACGCGCCCCGCGGCGCAAGCTCGTCGCTATGGTCGTCGCCGCGGACGACTATAGCCCGCTGGAGGCGCGAGTCCGCTGCCAGCCATTGCGCGATAAAGGCCTGCATGCGCGGATGGGAAACGCCAACCAGTCGGCGCGCCGGGCGCAGCGGGTGCAGAAGCGGGCCGATGTAGTTGAACAGCGTCGGACGCCCAAATCGTCGCCGCGCCGCCGCGACCGACTTCAGCGCCGGGTAGCACTGCGGCGCGTAGAGAAACGCCAGGCTTGTCGCTTCAAGCAAGCCAGGCAGCCGCTCCAGCGGGCATTCGACCGGGACGCCAAGCCGCTCGAGCAGGTCGAAGCTGCCGCTCGCGCTCGTAGCCGCCCGGTTGCCGAACTTCACGACCCGGACGCCGCCCGCCGCGAGAACGAAGGCGACGGTTGTCGAGACGTTGAAATGCGGGCGCCCGCTGCCGCCCGTGCCGCAACAATCGAACACATCGCCGGCGACTTCAGGCAGCGGCCGGGCCGTCGCCGCGACGGCCGCGACGAGGGCGGCGAATTGCTCAAAGGTCGCCGTTTCAGGCGCGAGTTGGGCGAGCAGGGCGGCGGCGGCGGCGGCGGGCAGGCGGCCGGCAAGCCACGCGGCAATGGGGTCTTCCGAGGCGCTGGAATGGCTCATGGCAGGGGCGATTCGGGGCGGAGGCGCCAAAAGGTACTAAAACAAGATACCTAAAATGGACGGCGCGGCGAACATCCCTCGCGCCGCGCCTCCGCGCCAGAAGGCGCGTCGTCGTTTCCAAACGGGCGCTCAGGCTTCGCCTATGCATTCGGACTGGAACTGCGCTAGGCTTGGCGCAGGCTCGCGACGCGCGAGCCATACTTATGAGCCCGCATGCTACCCTTGAGACTCCCTCTTCCGCGCCGGCTCCGCTGGTCGCTCTGGCTGCTCAGCGTCATCCTGTGTAGCGTCGGCAGCGCCCGCGCGCTCGACCCGAGCAAGGCGCTGACGCAATACGTGCGGCAAGTCTGGACGGGACGCGACGGGCTTCCGCTGAGCGCCATTTTCACGATAGCGCAAACCCGCGATGGCTACCTCTGGGTTGGCACGCACGAGGGGCTGGCGCGCTTTGACGGGGTTGGCTTCACCGTCTTCAACCGCCAAAACACGCCTATCTTCGTCAACAATCGCATCACGGC
Source organism: Chloracidobacterium sp. CP2_5A (assembly GCA_002254845.1). Taxonomy (GTDB): domain Bacteria; phylum Acidobacteriota; class Blastocatellia; order Chloracidobacteriales; family Chloracidobacteriaceae; genus Chloracidobacterium. The sequence continues at coordinate 135,377 of NKPT01000003.1, forward strand.
CCTGTGCGAAGACGCCTCCGGAGCGCTCTGGATCGGCACGGGCGGCGACCGCTTCTTCAGCAGCGGCGGCGTCCGGGGCGGCGGGATCGTGCGCTATGATCAGGGACGATGGCGGCGCTTCTCGGCGGACGAAGGCCTTCCCGACGACGTCATCAACGCCCTTGTCGCGGATCGGGATGGAAAGTTGTGGATTGGCACCCTGGGCGGACTCATCGCTTTTGACGGGGCAAGGTTTACGCGCTACGCGGTCGCCGACGGACTCCCGGACGGGCGGATCGCCGCGCTGACGCTCGACCGGCAAGGCGCCCTCTGGATCGGCACCCATGACGGGCTGGCGCGGCTTCAGCAAGGCCGGATTGAAATCGTCGGCCTGCGCCGCGAGGTCGTTCAAGCTCTTTACGAAGACCGCGCTGGGCGGCTCTGGGCCGGGACGCAAACCCGACTCTTTTGCCGACGCGCGGCGGCTGATGACTTTTCGCCAAGCGATGTCGCCGGCCCCATTGGCGACATCAAGGAAGACCCGGACGGCAACTTGTGGGTCACCACGCCCAACCGCGGCCTGGCGCGGCTGCGCGGCGAAACCGTTGAGCGATTCGCGCCGCCGCCGCACCCCGGCGTGGATGTCGCGCCGTTTGGCGTCCACGAGCAAGCCCTGTGCCTGCTGATCGGACGCGAGCGCGAGCTGTGGGTGGGCACGGGGCGCGGGCTGTACTGCTTTTACGACGGCGCCGTAACGCCCATCGGCGAGCCGGAAGGCCTCCTTGGACGCTACGCCTATCCCCTCCTCCGCGATCGCGCTGGAACGATCTGGGTCGGCACGGGCGACGGGGGGCTGTCGCGCCTCGAGAACGGCAAGGTTGTCGCCACTTGGAACCGTCGCCGCGGGCTGCCAACGGACGAGGCGCTGGCGCTGCATGAAGATCGCGCCGGCGCCTTATGGATTGGCTCATCGGCCGGTCTGACGCGCAAGACAGGCGACCGCTTCACGACTTATGGCCCAGCCGCCGGACTGACCGGCGTCCCGGTGCGCGTCATTTACGAAGAGCCCGACGGAAGCCTCTTGCTCGGCGCGGGCGCGACGCTGTGTCGCTTCGCCGACGGCAAGTTCAAACAGCTCACGACGGCGGACGGCTACCCCGTTCCCGACGCCCAGGTTTTGGCCATCGCCCGCGACCGCGCCGGCAACCTGTGGATCGGCACGAATCGCGGGCTAGCGCGCCGCCGGGGGCAAAGCTTTACCCTGTTTACGACGAACGATGGGCTGCCCAACCTCAACGTCAAGTGCTTTTACCAAGCGCCGAACGGCGACCTGTGGATCGGCACCGCCGGCGGGCTGGCGCGCTTCGCCGACAACCGGTTCACGGCGCTGACCGCCCGTCACGGACTCTTTGACGACAACATCCACGTGATTTTCGCCGACGCGCGCAACCGCTTCTGGATGGCGTCCAACCTGGGGATCTTTTGCGTCCCGGTCGAGCAGCTCATCGCCTGCGCCGACGGGCGAATCCCCAAAGTGACGTGTCGGGCGTTCGGTCTCCACGACGGCATGCGCGACGCCGAAGGCAACGGCAGTCGCCAGCCGGCTGGCTGTCAGGCCGGCGACGGCGGGCTGTGGTTTCCGACCGCCAACGGCGTCGCCGTCATCCATCCCGACAAGCTGCCCTACAACGCCGTCCCGCCGCCGGTGTGGATTGAGCGCCTGGCGGCTGACGGACGGACGATTGAAGCGGGGGCGCTGCCGACACATACGCAGACGGTCGAGATTCGCTACGCGGGCTTGAGCTTCCTCGCGCCCGACCAAGTGACCTTCGCTTATCAGCTTGGCGGGCTGAGTGACGCGTGGCAAAACGCCGGCTCGCGTCGGACGGTCTACTTCACGGGCCTTGCGCCGGGCGAGTATGTCTTTCGCGTCCGCGCGTTCAACAAAGACGGCTCGCCCAGCGCCGCCACCGCCGAGGCGCGCTTTGTCATTCCCGCGCCCTGGTACAGGACGCGCCTCGCCTACGCCGCCTACGCGCTCGCGGCGCTTGGCCTGACCGCCGGGGGCATCCGGTGGCGGCTTGCCGCGCTGCGCCGCTTGGCGCAGCGCTTGGAAGACACAGTCGCGGCGCGCACCGCCGAGATTTACCGCCAGCAGGAGGCGTTGCGGGCGCAACGAGATGAAATCGAGGCTAAAAACCATGCGATTCTGGACAACCTGCACTACGCCGAGCGGATTCAGCGGGCGCTTTTGCCGCGCGCCGAGCAGCTCGCGGCGGCGCTGGGCGAGGCCTGGGTCATCTATGCGCCGCGCGACATTGTGTCCGGGGATTTTTACTGGGTTTATGCGCTTGACGCGGAGACGACGCTGCTGGCTGTTGGCGACTGCACCGGGCATGGCGTATCGGGCGCGCTGATGTCGATGATTGGCGTGACGCTCTTGAATCAGATCGTCCAGGAAGGCGTCGCCGAGCCGGCCGCCTTGCTGGAGCGATTGCACTTGGGCGTCCGGCAAGCCCTGCAACAACAAGACGCTGGCGCTCAAGCGGCGCAAGACGGCATGGACATCGGCCTGTGCCGCATCGAGCGCGCGGTCGGGCGGGTCTTGTTTTCGGGAGCCCGTTTCCGGCTGCACCTTGTCGCTCCGACAGGCGAGCTCGCCGTCATCAAGGGCGATGTGAAATCCATCGGCGGCCGTCAGCGCGAAGCGCGCCGAAGCTTTACGCAGCAGACGATTGGCTACGCCGCCGGCGCGATGCTCTACCTGGCGACCGACGGGCTGACCGACCAGAAAAGCCCAACCGGGGAGCGGTTTGGCTCGCGGCGGGCAGCGGCGCTCTTTCAGCGGGCGGTCAGCTTGCCGGCAGCGGAGCAAGCGCGACTGATTTCGCAGACGCTGACCATCTTCCGCGCAGGCGAAGCCCAACTGGACGACATCGCCGTGGTCGGCGCGCGGCTCCAGCGCCGGAGCTAGCGCGCTTCCAGGCGAAGCGTAGCGATCGGGGCGGCGCGGATGACGACGCCCGAGCGCGCTTGACGAGCCAGCCTAGCGACCATCCGCCACCCGGCGACCAGAGGCGGTTGGCGTCAGGCGCGACCGCCCGCGCTTCGGGCGTCAGCTTCGGGCGTCATCAGCCATCCCCGCCCTACGCGGCGGGGAGCGCGTGCTGGCAGAGATACTTGAAAATGCCTTTCGACGAGAGAAAGCCGAGCGGCTTTTCCTCATCGTCCACGATGGGCACGTGCCGGTACTTATGCATCGCCATCAAGTTGAGCGCCTTGGCGAGCGTATCCCCATGCCGCACCACGCCCGGATTGGGCGTCATAATCGTGTCGACTGGCGTGGACTCCAGTTTCGTGACGCGGTTGGCCACCTTGTAGAGCATATCGCGCTCGGTGACGATGCCGACCAGCTTCCCGTTGCGAACCACCATCGCGCAGCCAAACCGCTTTTCCTGCATGGCGCGCAGCGTCACGGCAATGGAGGCGCCGACTTCAACCGTAATCGGCGGATAGGGGAAGAGACGATCAATCGTATCTTCGGCAAGCGCCTGCTGAATCGGCAGCTCCGACTCGCCCGCCTCAACGGTCGTCAGGTCCGAGCCGCACGCCTCGCAGGCTTCCGCGCCAGGCAGATTTTCAAAGCCACAGGCCGGACACTTCATGGTGGCTCCTCCTCAGCATTTTGGCGATGCGCTAGCGGAGAGACGCTAGCACAGGCCCAACGCGCCCGTCACCACTGAAACTGTTCAATCGCGCCCAGCGCCAGCGCCAGATTGATACGCGCCGCGACGTGCTGCGCCAGCGCCTGCACCCGCGCCGTCCGAGCCTGACTCAGCGCCGCCTGCGCGCGGACGACCTCTAGGTTGTCGGCGACGCCCGCCGCAAATCGCTCTTCAGCCAGCTCGGCTTCGCGCTGCGCCAGCGTCACGGTCTGCTCGGCGGCTGAGACCTGCTCGGCCGCCGCTGACAAAAGCGCTAGCGCCAGCCTGACATCCTGCTCGATCTGACGGCGGGCGTCAGCGACTTGCAGCGCGCTTTGGCGCGCGCGGCTTTTCTCGGCGACGAGCCGCCCAAACGTCGCGCCGCCGTTAAAAATTGGCACATTGACGCGCGCGCCGAACGTCCGCGTCGGCAGCGCGAAGCGATTTGGGCGAACGCCGGTCACGCCGTAGTCGGCAAAGACCTCAACCGAAGGCCACTGTTCGGCGGCGACGGCGGATTGCTCCTGCAAGACGGCTTCGCGCTGGACTTGCGCCAGCTCCGCCTCTAACCGGTCGCGTTGCGCGGCGGCCAGTGCGGTCGGCGCATCCGGCGCGGCGCTCGGCACGAACCGCAACTCGCCCGTGAGCGTCAGCTCGGCCTCGGGCGGCAAAGCCATGAGCCGACGCAGTCGGGCCTGAGCCTGCTCCAGGTCGGCCACCGCCTGCGCGCGCCGCGCCTCTTCCTCCGCCAGCCGGACGCCGGCGCGAATCACGTCCAGTTGCGTCGCCAGCCCGACCGCCCGTTGCTCCTGCGTCAGCGCGACGAGCGCCCGCGCCGCGCCAATTTCGCGCTCCGCCGCCGTCATTACGGCTTGAGCGCGAAGAGCGCCCAAGTAAGCCAGCAGGACCTCGCCTGTCACTTGTCGCCGCACAAGCCGGGCTTCCAGCTCGGCGGCGCGGCGGGCGGTCTGCCCGGCGCGGTAACGCTGGATGGCCGACCAGTCAAAAAGCCGCTGCGCGAGCTGTAGGCGCGCGTCGAAGGTGTCGAAGACGATGACTGAAGACAGCCCCGGCGCAAAGCCGCTCAGACCCTGGGCGGCCAAGTTGATGGCGTTGCTGGCGCGCGTCGCCGTCCCGCTCAAGCTGGGAAGCAGCGCCGCGCGAGCCTCAAGGGCGCGGCCGCGGGCTTCTTCCCGCCGCTCGGCCGCCAGTTGGACGGCAGTCTCGGCAGCCAGCGCCAGCTCCACGGCGCGCGCCGGCGACAGCGTCCGGGGCGACGGGCTGCTCCCCAGCGGGTAGACAATCCCCGGAAGCGGCAGGCGGCGGGGCGGCGGTTGCTGCGCTAAAGCGGGCGCAGCCAGCAGGGCGATCGTCGCAGCGACGGACGGTAAGCGATAGTCCATGGCGGCATTCCTTTTCTCGTTTTTCGCCGTTTTTTGCCGTGAAGCGATCAATCGCCAGCGGCGGACTGGCTGGACGGCTCGGCGGACGACTTCGCGGCGCGCGCCGGCCGCCACGGCGCCCAAAGCCGGGACAGCCACGCGCCCGCGTCGTCAAACAGCGCGTAAAACGCCGGCACGGCCAGCAGCGTCAGCAACAGGCAGAGGCTCTGCCCGCCAATGACCAGCACGGAAATGGAGCGGTTCGTGCTTGCGCCAGGCCCTTGCGAAAACGCCAGCGGACACATTCCGGCCACAAACGCTAGCGTCGTCATCAGAATTGGGCGCAGCCGGTCGCGGTTCGCCTGCACAATCGCCGCGTCGCGCGACCATCCGGCCCGGCGCAGGCCGTTCATGTGATCAATCTGCAAAATGGCGTTTTTCTTGACGACCGCGAAGAGCACCATCACGCCCAGCCCAACAAACAGGTTGACTGACTGTCCAGCGATGAGGAGCGAAAGCAACCCAAAGGGCAGCGCCAGCGGCAGCGTCAGCAAAACCGTCACCGGATGAATGAAGGACTCAAACTGCGCGGCTAGGACGACATACATAAAGATGAACGTCAGCGCGAACGCAAGCGCGAAGTAATAGGCCGACTCCGCCGCGTCTTTGGCGTCGCCGGCGAAGACGCGCTCATAGCCGGGCGCGAGCTCCAGGGCGTTGAAGGCGGCGTCAATGCGCTCGGTCGCCTCGGACAGCGACGAGCCGGGCGCCACGTTGGCCAGCACGGTGACATACCGCTGACGGTTGAGGCGCTCGATCGCCACGGGGCCTTGCCCTTCCTCAAAGCGGACGACGCTCGCCAGCGGGACGGTTTCGCCCTTGATGGTCGGCACGGCGATGTCGCCCAGCCGCTCCGGCAGGCTGCGAAACGCGCTCGATGCGCGGAGACGGAGGCGCGGCTGGTCGGCCGCATCGGCGGCGGCTTCCGCCAGCGTCCCGATTTCCAGGCCGGCAACAAGGATATTGAGCGTCGTCGCCACGTCTTCGACCGTCACGCCTAAGTCGGCGGCGCGGGCGCGATCCGCGATGAGGCGCAGTTCCGGCGCGCCGAGGACGAGCGTCGAGTTGACATCCGTCACGCCCTCCATCGCCCGCATGCCGTTCATCAGCGCCCCCGCGTAAGCCGCGAGCCGGTCAAGATCGGGGCCGCGCAAGACGTACTGAATGGTCGCGTTTTCATAGCCGCCGCCCTGAAACGGGCTGATGGGCTGCACGCTTGACCGCGCCTGGTCGGCGTAGCCTTTCAGCCGCTCGCGCGCCTGCGCGACCAACTGAGCCTGCGCGGCGGCGCGGTCGCCAAGCGGCGCGAGCTTGACATAGATATAGGCGCGCGAGGCGACGGGCGGATCGCCGCTGCCGGCTGTCGTCAGCGTATGCGCCACGCCCGGCAGCGCGCGGAGATCGGCGGCAATGCGCTCCGCAAGCAGCGCGGTTGCCGCCAGCGACGAGCCTTCCGGCGCGCGCAGCGTCACTTCAAACTGCGATTCGTCATCCTGCGGAATGAAATCCTTCCCGATGACGGCGAAGAGCGGGACGACCGAAGCCGCGACGCCGACGCACGCCAGCGCCACCAGACCGCGCCGCCGCGCCGCCCAGGCGACGAGCCGGACGTAGCCGCGCGTCATCCAGCCATCGGCGGCTGGCTGCGCGGCGTGGCCGGCGGAGAGCGTTCGGGCGCAGAGCATGGGCGTCAGCGTGAAGGACACCAGCATCGAGATGGCGACCGCCGCCGACGCCGTGACGCCAAACGGCGCGAGAAACCTCCCGACAATGCCGCCCATAAAGGCAGTCGGCAGAAAGACGGCCAGCAGCGAAAGCGTCGTCGCCAGCACCGCCAACCCAATCTCGCGCGTCGCTTCCACGGCGGCGTCAAAGGGCGCGTAGCCCTTCTCGCGAATGAATCGCTCGATGTTTTCCAGCACCACGATGGCGTCGTCAATCACAACGCCAACCATGAGCGTCAGCGCCAGCAGCGTAATTGTGTCGAGCGTGTAGCCCAGCCCCGCCATGACGCCAAACGCGCCAATGACTGACGCGGGAATGGCCAGGGCCGCGATGAGCGTCAGCCCCGCCCGCCGCAGAAAAACCAGCACGACTAGGCAGGCTAGCAGGCTGCCTTCGATGAGATGCGTTTTGACATCGTTGACGGCGGCTCCAATAAAAACCGACTTGTCGCCGACTTCGGTAATCGTTACGTCCGGCGGCAGCGCCGCGCGAATTTCAGCCAGCTCCGCCTTGACCAGCCCGGCGAGCGCCACGGCGTTGCCGCCGGCGCGCTTTGACACCTGCACGATGACCGCCGGGCGCCCATCCAGCGCGGTGATGGTCCGGGGCGGTTGCACGCCTTCCTCGATTTGCGCCACGTCTTCTAAACGGATAGGGTGGGCGCTCCGGTAAGCGATCGGAAGCCGGCGCAGCGCCGCGGCGTCGCTTAGCTTGCCCGGCGCCCGGAGCGCAGTCTCGCGCGCGCCCTGCTCCAGCGTTCCGGCGGGAGCGTCCTGATTCTGGCGCTGGACGGCGGCCGCGACCTCGGATGGCGTCAGCGCGTACGCCCGCAGACGAAGCGGATCGAGCGTAACGCGAATTTCGCGCCGCGCGCCGCCAAGCAGCGAGACGCGCCCCGCGCCATCGAGCGTTTCAAGCCGCTCCTTGACGTCGCGGCGAGCGATGCGCGTCGTTTCAACGAGCGGGCGCGGCGACGCGACCGCTAGCCGAATGACCGGCGAGGCGTTGGTTTCAAACTTCTGGACGGTCGGCGGCTCGATGGTTCGGGGCAGTTCCGGAATGACGAGATTCACCTTGTCCCTGACTTCCTGAGCGGCGACGTCGAAGCTCTTGTTGAGCGAAAACTGAATGTTGACCTGCGAGACGCCTTCCACGGAAGACGAGCGAACTTCCTTGACGCCGCTGATGGCGTTGACAGCCGATTCGACTTTTTCGGTAATGTCGCGCTCAATTTCCGCCGCTGAAGCGCCGGGATTAGCAATCGTCACGGTGACAACCGGAAAGTCGACACTTGGAAATTGATCAATTCCCAGCGTTGTGTAACCAAAAACGCCAGCAACTGTGATCGCCACAATGAGCATCGTGGCGAAAACTGGACGGCGAATGCAAATTTCAGCTAATCTCTGCATACTTATCAAAAGCGATCTATGATTCTCTGCGCCGTTATCTGGCTGTTCTTGCTATTCGTCGGCATAAGCTTCGGGCTTTTGGCAATTAGAGCTCTGACCAATCAAGAAGAAGCGATAAAAGCGTCTTTAAACTATCCGCTAAGTATCTCTTTCATCGGAATTATTTTATTATCTAATTTATTATTTTGCTTATCATTTATTACTCCTCTAAGAC